>NZ_JAFBAR010000061.1 GCF_019247635.1 Mycobacterium sp. | reverse complement strand
CATCCTGGGCACCGCCGCCACGGTGGCAGCGGCGCTAACGCTGTTCCCGATGGGCAAGTTATTCGTCGGCGCGCTGGTCGTGTGGTTCTTCGTGGTGTTCGACATGTTGGACGGCGCGATGGCACGCGAACGCGGCGGCGGCACCCGGTTCGGTGCGGTGCTCGACGCCGCTTGTGACCGGGTCAGCGACGGCGCTGTGTTCTGCGGGTTGCTCTGGTGGATAGCGTTCGGGCTGCGCGACCGGCTGCTCGTGGTAGCGACCCTGATCTGCCTGGTGACCTCGCAGGTGATTTCCTACATCAAGGCCCGCGCCGAGGGCAGTGGGCTGCGCGGCGACGGCGGCCTGATCGAACGGCCGGAACGGCTGATCATCGTCCTGAGCGGCGCGGGCGTTTCGGACTTTCCGGGGGTCCGCTGGCCGCCGGCGCTGGCCGTGGCGATGTGGGTGCTTGCGGCGGCCAGCCTGATCACCTGCGCGCAACGGTTGTATGCGGTGCGTAACTCGCCCGGCGCGACTGATCGAATTGTGGCACCCGGCGCCGCGGGAAAGAATGAGGCGTGATCCCCAGTAGGGCCGACCTGAGCTTGATCGGGGCCCCTCGTCGTCTGATGACCGGCGCCGCGACGGATTGGGCATACGCGACGGGTTGGCGATTGGTGCGGGCAATGCCCGAGTTCGCCGCGCGCAACGCGTTTGACACCGGAGCGCGCTACGCCGCGCGCAACGGCGGACCTCAGCAGCTGCGCAAGAACCTGGCCCGCGTCATCGGGGTGCCGCCCGCCGAGGTGCCCGACTCGTTGATGCGCGCTTCGGTGGCGTCCTATGCCCGCTACTGGCGGGAGGCATTCCGGTTGCCGACGATGGACCACGGCACGCTGGCCGCCAGGATCAACGAGACGTTTCTGGGCGCGGAGAATATCGACGCCGCGCTCGCCGCCGGCCGCGGAGTGATTATGGCGTTGCCACACAGCGGCAACTGGGACATGGCCGGGGTGTGGCTGGTGCAGTACTACGGCACCTTCACCACCGTCGCCGAGCGCCTCAGACCCGAGTCGCTGTACAAGCGTTTCATCGACTATCGGGAGAGTCTGGGTTTCGAAGTGGCACCCCTGTCGGGCGGCGAGCGGCCGCCCTTCGAGGTGCTCGGCGAGCGCCTGCGGGACAACCGGGCGGTGTGCCTGATGGCCGAGCGCGACCTTACCCGCACCGGGGTCCAGGTCGAATTCTTCGGCGAGCCCACCAGGATGCCGGCTGGCCCGGCCAAGCTCGCCATCGCGACCGGGGCGGCACTGCTGCCGGCGCACTGCTGGTATGAGGACGACGCGTGGCCGGTCTCGATCCACCCGCCGCTCGACTGCAGCAGCGGAGACGTCGGCGCCATCACCCAGGCGCTGGCGGATCAGTTCGCGCAGAACATCGCCGCCCACCCGGCCGACTGGCACATGATGCAGCCGCAGTGGCTGGCCGATCTGTCCGAAGCGCGACAGGCGCGGCTGAGGGAAGCCTGATGCGCATCGGGATGGTCTGCCCCTACTCGTTCGATGTGCCGGGCGGGGTGCAATCGCACGTGTTGCAGCTGGCCGAGGTGATGCGCGCCCGCGGCCACGACGTCAGCGTGCTGGCGCCGGCCTCGCCGGACGTGTCGCTGCCCGACTACGTCGTGTCGGCCGGTAAGGCGATCCCGATTCCGTACAACGGGTCGGTGGCGCGGCTGCAGTTCAGTCCGGCGGTGCACGGCCGGGTTCGGCGTTGGCTGGCCGAGGGAGATTTTGACGTGCTGCACCTGCACGAGCCGAACGCGCCCAGCCTGTCGATGTGGGCCCTGCGGGTGGCCGAGGGGCCGATTGTGGCGACATTCCACACGTCGACCACCAAATCGCTGACCCTGAGCGTATTTCAGGGCGTGCTGCGGCCGTGGCACGAGAAGATCATCGGCCGCATCGCCGTCTCGGACCTGGCCCGGCGCTGGCAGATGGAGGCGCTGGGCTCCGACGCGGTGGAGATTCCCAACGGTGTCGACGTCGCGTCCCTGGCCGCCGCGCCGCCGCTGGACGGGTATCCGCGGCCCGGCAAGACGGTGCTGTTCCTGGGCCGCTACGACGAGCCCCGCAAGGGCATGACGGTGCTGCTCGAGGCGCTGCCGAAAGTGGCGAAGCGCTTCGTGGACCTGCAGTTGCTGATCGTCGGTCGCGGCGACGAGGAGGAATTGCGCAACCAGACCGGCGAATTGGCCAAGCACCTGCGTTTTCTTGGTCAGGTGGACGACGCCACCAAGGCCTCGGCGATGCGTAGCGCCGACGTCTACTGCGCGCCCAACACCGGGGGCGAGAGCTTCGGCATCGTCCTGGTCGAGGCGATGGCGGCCGGCACCGCGGTGGTGGCCGGCGACCTGGACGCGTTTCGCCGCGTGCTGCGCGACGGCGAGGTCGGCCGCTTGGTGCCGGTCGGCGACGGCGACGCGTTGGCCGACGCGCTCATGACGGTGCTGGAGAACGACCTGCTGCGCGAGCGCTACGTCGCAGCCGGTTCCCAGGCCGTCGGCCGCTACGACTGGTCGGTGGTGGCCAGCCAGATCATGCGGGTCTATGAGACGGTCGCCGGATCCGGCGCGAAGGTCCAGGTGGCCAGCTGATGTCCTGGCTGGACATGACGTTGATTGTGCTGGCCGCGGTGCTGTTGCTGGCGCTTGCACTGTTCGGGGCCTGGGGCTACCAGCGGGCCAATCGGCTGGACCGCTTGCATGTCCGCTACGACCTGTCCTGGCAGGCGCTGGACGGCGCGTTGGCGCGCCGCGCCGTCGTGGCCCGCGCGGTCGCGATCGACGCGTACGGCGGCGCCCCCGAGGGGCGGCGGTTGGCGGCGCTGGCCGACGCCGCCGAGGCGGCGCCCCGGCACGCGCGCGAGGCCGCGGAAAACGAGCTTTCGGCCGCGCTGGCGATGGTCGAGCCGGCCGCCCTGCCGGCCGGGTTGATCGCCGAGTTGGCCGACGCCGAGGCCCGGGTCCTGCTGGCGCGCAGGTTCCACAACGACGCGGTCCGTGACACCCTCACGCTGCGCGAGCGCCGCATGGTTCGCCTGTTCCGGCTCGGTGGAACCGCCGCGCTGCCAAGCTATTTCGAGATCGCCGAACACCCGCACGCGCTCGCGCACGGGGATCATCCGGTACTCAACCATCGCACCTCCGCGCGGGTCGTACTGCTCGACGAATCCGGTGCCGTGCTGCTGTTGTGTGGTTCGGATCCGGCGATCACACCAACTTCCGGTACCCGCGCGCCGCGATGGTGGTTCACCGTCGGCGGCGAGGTCCGTCCAGGCGAGCGTCTGGCCGAGGCCGCCGCCCGCGAACTGGCCGAAGAGACCGGCCTGCGGGTCACCGCGGCGGACATGTACGGACCCATTTGGCGCCGCGACGAGGTCTTCGAGTTCAACGGCTCGCTGATCGACAGCGAGGAGTTCTACCTGGTGCACCGCACGCGGCGGTTCGAGCCGTCCGACACGGGCCGCACCGAGTTGGAGCGCCGCTACATCCACGGTGCCCGCTGGTGTCATCCCGACGACATCGCCGAGTTGGCCGCGGCCGGCGAGACGGTGTATCCGGTGCAGCTCGGCGAGTTGCTGCCCGCCGCCAACCGGCTGGCCACCAGCCACCCCTCGGGCGGGCTACCCCAGCTGCAGTCCATCCGCTGAGCGACGCCGTTGCCGAGCTGAGCGCCGAGCCGTCGGGCGGAAATCGGCTGGTGGCCGACCACTACACTGAACAGCAAACCCGACACGGACGATAGAGGTTGTAGTGGATAGCGCAGCGCACAACGGCTCCGGGCAAACCGGAACGGCGCGGGTCAAGCGCGGCATGGCCGAGATGCTCAAGGGTGGCGTCATCATGGACGTCGTCACGCCGGAGCAGGCCCGCATCGCCGAGGGCGCCGGCGCGGTCGCGGTGATGGCGCTGGAACGCGTGCCCGCCGACATTCGGGCCCAGGGCGGGGTGTCGCGGATGAGTGACCCCGACATGATCGAGGGCATCATCTCCGCGGTCACCATCCCGGTGATGGCCAAGGCCCGCATCGGGCATTTCGTCGAGGCGCAGATCCTGCAGAGCCTCGGCGTGGACTATGTCGACGAGTCCGAGGTGCTGACCCCCGCCGACTACACCCACCACATCGACAAGTGGAAGTTCACCGTGCCGTTCGTGTGCGGGGCGACCAATCTGGGCGAGGCGCTGCGTCGCATCAGCGAGGGCGCGGCCATGATCCGCTCCAAGGGCGAAGCCGGCACCGGCGACGTGTCCAACGCGACCACACACATGCGCGCCATCGGTGGCGAAATCCGTCGGCTCACGTCCTTGCCCGACGACGAGTTGCACGTTGCCGCAAAGGAATTGCAGGCACCTTACGACCTCGTCGCCGAAGTGGCCCGGGCCGGCAAGCTGCCGGTCACGCTGTTCACTGCCGGTGGCATCGCCACCCCCGCCGACGCGGCGATGATGATGCAACTCGGGGCCGAGGGCGTGTTCGTCGGCTCGGGCATCTTCAAGTCCGGCGATCCCGCGCAGCGCGCCGCCGCGATCGTCAAGGCCACCACCTTCTACGACGACCCCGATGTGCTGGCCAAGGTGTCGCGCGGGCTGGGCGAGGCGATGGTGGGCATCAACGTCGAGCAGCTGGCGCAGTCGCATCGATTAGCCGAACGCGGCTGGTAAAAACCGTTCGTGGCGATCGAAGAGATCCTTGATCTCGAACAACTCGAGGTCAACATCTACCGCGGCAGCGTGTTCAGCCCGGACTCGGGTTTCCTGCAGCGCACGTTCGGTGGCCACGTCGCGGGCCAGTCGCTGGTCTCGGCGGTGCGCACCGTGGACCCGCGCTATCGGGTCCACTCCCTGCACGGTTATTTCCTTCGGCCCGGAGATGCCAAGGCGCGCACCGTGTTTCTCGTCGAGCGCACTCGCGATGGCGGGTCGTTTGCCACCCGGCGCGTCAACGCAATCCAGCACGGGGAAATCATTTTCAGCATGGGGGCCTCCTTCCAGAGCGACCAGGACGGCATCAACCACCAGGACGTCATGCCGACCGCGCCGCTGCCCGACGGACTGCCCGGATTGCAGTCGGTGCGGGTGTTCGACGACGCGGGATTCAAGCAGTTCGAGGAGTGGGACATCCGCATCGTGCCGCAGAAGCAGCTGCGGCGCCTGCCGGGCAAGGCCTCCCAGCAGCAGGTGTGGTTCCGCCACCACGACCCGTTGCCCGACGACCCGGTGCTGCACATCTGCGCGCTGGCGTACATGAGCGACTTGACGTTGTTGGGATCGGCGCAGGTCACCCACCTGGATGTGCGCGAGCACCTGCAGGTGGCCTCGCTGGACCACGCGATGTGGTTCATGCGGGCGTTCCGGGCCGATGAATGGTTGCTCTACGACCAGTCGTCGCCGTCGGCCAGCGGTGGTCGCTCGCTGACCCAGGGCAAGATCTTCAGCCAGGACGGCGAGCTGGTAGCGGCGGTGATGCAGGAGGGGCTGACCCGCTTCAAGCGCGGATACCGGCCGTGACTGCGCCGCGCGTCGGGGTGTTGGCGCTGCAGGGGGACACCCGGGAACACCTGGCTGCGTTGCGCGAAGCCGGGGCCGAGTCGATGCCGGTGCGGCGACGCAGCGAGCTGGAGAAGGTCGACGGGCTGGTCATTCCGGGTGGGGAATCCACCACAATGAGCCACCTGCTGCTCGACCTCGACCTACTGGAGCCGTTGCGGCGCCTGCTGGCAGACGGGCTGCCCGCCTACGGCGCATGCGCCGGGATGATCCTGCTGGCCACCGAGATTCTCGACGCCGGCGCGGGCGGGCGCGCGGCGCTGCCCCTGCGAGCGATCGATATAACGGTGCGGCGCAACGCTTTTGGACGCCAAGTTGACTCGTTTGAAGGCGACATCCCGTTCGCGGGCCTGACTGATCCGGTGCGCGCGGTGTTCATCCGCGCACCCTGGGTCGAGCGCGCCGGTGCCGGTGTCGAGGTGCTGGCCAGCGCGGCCGGGCACATCGTTGCGGTGCGGCAAGGCCGGAAGCTGGCGACGGCGTTTCACCCCGAAATGACCGGCGACCGGCGCATCCACCACCTGTTCGTCGACCTGGTCCGACGCCCCAGCTGACCACCCCGGTCGCAGCAGCCTCAGCAGCACCATCACCAGGTGGTCATGCCGGTTACGAAAACCGCTAGCGGATGCGCTATCGCTTTCGGAAGCCGCATGCCCCGGTGCTTGCTGTGACTTGTGGGGCCTCTGAGACGGCCGTGCAGTGGCTCGCGATCCACATCAAGGGTCCACGTAGACTCGTCTGGCTAGAAAACAAGAGGACTTTCAGACAGGACAGCTAGGACTTCTATGAGCGGCCATTCCAAGTGGGCCACCACCAAGCACAAGAAGGCCGTCGTGGACGCCCGCCGCGGCAAGATGTTCGCCCGGCTGATCAAGAACATCGAGGTCGCGGCTCGCGTCGGTGGCGGTGACCCAGCGGGCAACCCGACGCTGTACGACGCGATCCAAAAGGCGAAGAAGAGCTCGGTGCCCAACGACAACATCGAGAAGGCCCGCAAACGCGGCGCCGGCGAAGAGGCCGGCGGCGCCGACTGGCAGACGATCACCTACGAGGGTTACGCACCTAACGGTGTGGCGGTGCTGGTCGAGTGCCTGACCGACAACCGCAACCGCGCGGCGAGTGAGGTCCGGGTGGCCATGACGCGCAACGGCGGCGCCATGGCCGACCCCGGCTCGGTGGCCTACCTGTTCACCCGCAAGGGCACGGTCACGTTGGAAAAGAACGGCCTCACCGAGGACGACGTGTTAGCGGCGGTGCTCGACGCCGGTGCCGAGGACGTCAGCGACCTGGGCGACAGCTTCGAAGTGATCTCCGAGCCGGGTGACCTGGTCGCGGTGCGCACCGCGCTGCAGGACGCCGGCATCGACTACGAATCGGCCGAAGCCAGCTTCCAGCCCTCGGTCAGCGTGCCCGTCGACATCGACGGCGCCCGCAAGGTGTTCAAGCTCGTCGACGCGCTGGAGGACAGCGACGACGTGCAGAACGTGTGGACCAACGTCGACCTCTCCGACGAGGTGCTGGCCGCACTCGACGAGGAATAGCGCTACGTCGCCGTGGCGACGGCGCCCAAAGGCGGCGAACCGCCCGACCCGTTTCGCGGCCCCTGAACTCGGGTATTCGGCCGCTCAGGTCCGCGCACAGCCCACTGCGCGTATTTGCTCGCGATACCCGATTAACGGAGGCGATTTCACATGGCCGAAATGCTGGTTGAGACCCCCGATGAGGTCGTCAAGTTCCTGAAGGCTCAGCACGACCTGATCAAGGACATGTTCGAGGAAGTGCTGCACGCGTCGGCGCCCGAGGCCCGCGAAAAGGCGTTCCACGACCTGCGGCAGCTGCTGGCCGTGCACGAGACGGCCGAGGAGATGTTCGTCCATCCCCGCGTCCGTCGCGAGATAGCCGACGGCGATGACATTGTCGATGCCCGATTGCAGGAGGAGCACGACGCCAAAGAACTGCTGGCGGCCATCGAAAAGCTCGACATCGCCTCCAAAGAATTCCTCGACGAGCTGACCAAGCTGCAGCAAGCCGTGATCGACCACGCTGAGCACGAGGAGAACGAAGAGTTCCCCAAGCTGCAGCGCGAGCTCGACTCCAACGAACGCAAGCTCCTGACAAAAGCGGTGCAGGCGGCTGAGGCGATCGCACCGACCAGGCCGCACCCCGGCGTGGAGTCGGCGAAGCTGAATTTCGCGCTGGGTCCGTTCGCGTCGCTGCTCGACCGCGCCCGCGACGCGATTTCAAGCGCCATAAGCTAACTCGATCGCTCCGCTGCGTGCGAACGAGTCCGGGTCGTCGTCATAGGCGACGGACCCGGACATCGGGCTTAACCCGGCTGGCCGCGTGGGCGAGTCGCTCATCGAAGGTGAGGAGCGGGGAATCGTGCATCGCGGCGACGGCAAGGTAAGCGGCGTCATACACCGAGATATTGTGGCGCATCCCCCAGACCGCCTGTAGCAGTACGACATCCGTCCCGATGTACTCGATCTGCATCGCTAGCAGCATCTGTACGGAAGCGTCGGCGTCGGCGATGGTGAGGCGATCAGCCGCGACGGCCTTATGCAACGTGCGCAACACCTCCAAAGGCATGTGCGCAGGAGCAACCCAGGCGTCGTCGGCGTACAAGGCGGCACGTGCAGCGTCACCTTGCGCTGCCGGGCTGGCCAACGCCATGACCGCGACATTCGCGTCGATGACGATCAATCGTCGTCTCCCTCGCGCCCGCGGCGGATTTCCCGGACCACCTCCTCGGCACTGAGGTCCAGGCTGCGATGCTCGGCAAGGTTCTCAAGCAGCTGCTTATTACGTTCGGCGCGAAACTCGCGCTCCAATAGTCCACGCAAATACGCCTGGGTGGTCTGGCCACGGGCAGCCGCGCGCGCCGCGATGACGTCGCGGACTTCTTCAGGAACGTCCTTGATCTGAATTGCGACACTCATCCCTGGAACTCTACATGCGCATGGCATGCGCATGTAGCGCGGCTGTGCCAGCGCCCGGGATCCACGCTGATCGACTCCGATTAGTCGTACCCGTGCCGCATGTCCTCGACGATGCGTGGATTGTCCAGCGTCGACGGCTCCAGGTCCCGCGGTCCGACGTCGCCGGAGAACACCGTCGCGGCGTCAAGCACACGCTGAGTCAGGAAGCGCAGCGGCGGCGCATCGGGCGGCACCGTGGGCGCGGGTGGCACGTCTCCGCGACGAGCCAACGTAAACCCCCAGTCGCCGAACGTGGGCACGTGCATGTGATACGGCGTCACCGCGAACCCGGCGGCCCGGATCGTCGAAACCGTGCGCCAGAATGCCGTCGGGGTGGAAAACGGGCTGCCCGACTGCACGACCATCAGCCCGCCGGGAGCCAGCGCCTGCCCGGCGAGCGCGTAGAACTCGGTCGAGTACAGCCGGCCCAGCACAGGTGTGTCGGCGTCGGGCAGGTCGACTATCACGGCGTCGAAGCCGGACTGGCCGCCGCGCAGCCAGCGCATCGCATCGTCGATGATGACCTGCACGCGCGGGCTGTCCAGCGAACCGCCGTTGGCCTCGCGCATGGTTGTCCGCGCCAACTCGATCACCACCGGGTCCAGCTCGACCTGCACGATCCTTGCCACGCCGGGCTGGCGCAACAGCTCGCGGGCGGCCAGGCCGTCGCCCCCACCGAGCACCAGCACCGAGCGCGCACCCGTACCGACGGCCGGGTAGACCAGGCTTTCGGTGTAGCGGTACTCGTCGCGGGTGGAGAACTGCAGGCCGCCGTCCAAATACAAGCGCAGGTCGTTGCCGCGGCGCGTCACCACGATTTCCTGGTAGGCGGTGTGCCGGTAGGCGATGATCGGGTCAGCGTAGAGCCGCTGCCGGCTGGTGGTCTCGATCTGCCGGGCGTTGATGAGCAGCGTGGCCAGCAGACCCAGGGCCGCGCCCACCGCGCACAGCGCCGTCACCAGTTGCGGGGTCGAGACGACGCGCCGCAGCAGGAAAACCGCCACGATGGCCGCCGCCACCAGGTTGACCATGCCGGTGGCCGCCGCGCCGCGAATCATCCCCAGCTGCGGCAACAACACGAATGGCCACACCAGCCCACCGATCAACGCCCCCAGATAGTCGGCGGCGTTGAGGTTGGCCAGGGTGCGCCCGGTGTCGGCGGCCGGGTCTTTGCCGGACGCCGCCCGGCCATGCTGCAGCAGCGTCATCAGCAACGGCACTTCGGCGCCGACGAGTCCGCCGATCAGGGCCGTGCTCACACCCAGCACCCACATCGACCCGCCCGCCTCGTCCAAGAACGCGAAGCTGATGTACAACGCCGCCGCGGACAGGCCGCCGATGACACCCAGCAGCGCCTCGACCGCGACGAAGGCGATGCCCGCGCGCGCCAACAGCGGCTTGACCAGCAGCGCGCCCGCGCCCAGCGCGGCCACATAACCCGCGACGATCAGTGACGTGGCGACGATCCCGCCGCCGTTCAGACTCGTCGACAGCGTCAGCAGCGCCAGTTCGTACACGATTCCGCACGCCGCGCACGCCGCCACCGCCGCCAACAGCAGTGCCCGCCAGCGCCTCATGACAGTGCTGCTGCGGTGACCCCTCCCACGGCCAGCAGCATCGTGGCCGTAGCGAACGCGGCGGGATGCAACGCCGGTTCCTCTACGTGTTCGTCGAAGCGGCCCGGGACCGCGATTTGCAGGATAAACAGCGCGATGCCCTGCAGGATGACGCCGACCGTTCCGTAGATCGCGACACCGAGCAGGCCCTGCCCCAGCTGGTTGGAGCTGGTGTTGATGGCGGCGATGATGACGGTGGCCAGTGCGACATACATGGCCGAGGCGAGCACGACGGCGTTGGGGCGGCGATCGATGAACACCAGCCGGCGCAGGTTCCCCGGGGTCAGCACGTCGACCATGACGAAGCCGGCGATCAGCACGATGACGCCGACCAGGAAATACAAGATCGTCGCGACCACTCCGCGCAGGATTGAAGCGACGTTGAGGCTTCCGAAATCGATGGCCGCCTGGTACATGACTGTCCTTACCTTTCTTGGAGGGTCGCTATTTGGTTCCGCCGGGGCCGCCGGGGCTGCCTCCCGCGCCGCCGGAAGGAGATCCGGGGGTGAAACCGGGGCCGAGGAAGATGAACGAGCCGTGGCTGTATCCGGCGCTCAGCGGTTCGACGCGGATGCTGCACGGATAATTGCCGTCGGGCCCGACGATGACGATGTTGTTGCTGTAACGCAGGTACTCGTTGTTGCCGTTGTCCGCGCGCGCCTGCGGGGCTTGGTAGTCGGCCAGCGTGTCGGCGACGTCCGACGGGGATCCGCTGCAGACGTAGCGTGTGCCGTTGGCGTCGCGGGAGTACTCGTGATAGTGGCTTGCGATATACGAGCCGATGTCCTTGTTTAGCAATACGATTCCGCCGATCAACGACGCAATCGCCGCGAGGGCCAGCGCGCCGGCGATCATGAGCAGGCGGTTGCGGCTCACGGCCGCCACCGGCTGGCCGTGTGGACGACCGTCCCGCCTTGGGTGCCTCCCGAGCCGGCCGGGTACAGGTGCCACGTCTGCCAGCGCCACCCTGTCCCGTCGGGTTCGGCGGCCAGTACGGTGAGCGCGGCGTCGTCCCCGGGGAAGGTTCCGCCGAGCCATCCGGCCTCGAGAGCGCACTGTTCGCGCAGCTCCTTGGCGAGCGCGCGGAACGCGTCCTCCTCGACTGCGTCGGTGCGCGTCTCCAGGTGGTAGCCGGGGGCGTCGGTGTGTTCGGGCAGGGCGGGGCCGGCAGTGCACGAGACCTGCTCGGAGAAGCGGCGATCGAGGTGCTCGATGACGACGACGTGGGACGCGCCCAGCACCCCGAGCAACAGCGCGCCGCCGGCAGGGTGGTCAAGCCGGCAGCTGGCCAGCGGTGGTGGCGCCGGTGCGTTGAGCGCGAGCCCCAGCCGCGCCCCAGACACGTCCGCTGGAGCCACGGCGAGCCGATGCAGGGGCACCTAGGTTCCCGGGTTTCCCGGAGACGGTGCGGGGTAGAGGGTCAGTTCGCCGGGCAGCACGGTTTTGCCCGTCGACACCTCCCAGGGCATGCCGGGTGCCCAGCGTTCGAAGGACAGCAGCGCACTCTCGTCGGCGTTGGCGTAGTCCACGAAGTCCATCTGCCCGCCCGCCGGGAGGCCGGTCGTGCCCTCGGTGGTGTAGCCGGCGCCGCCACGCTCCTTCTCGTGGAACGTCACCCCGTCGACCACATGCTGGCCGCCGGGCTGCAACGTGACGAGGTCCTTGCGGGCGACCCACATCGCCAGCTCAAGGCGCCCGTCGTCCTCCTCGACGCTGAACCACAGGGGCTGGTCGCCGCCCTCCAGCAGGTGTTCCCACCACACGAACGGCCCCTCGCGGTAGGTGACGGATCCGCGGACTACGTAGTCGATGCCGCCGTAGCTGACGATCGCGCCCGGGCCCAGCTGGCGCGGCCCGAACTGAGGCATCGCGTTGAAGAACAGCGGATCCTGGCGCCCCCCGCCCGCCTTGGGCGTTTTCGGCCGGCGCAGCGCCACGACCAGGACGACGATCGACGCGATGAACAGCACCGCGGCCAGCACGATCAACAGTGACCCCACGCCAACCCTTCCGTAGTGCGCTTTAAGGTAACAGCTTTTGCGCTGGCCAGGACGTCACCGCGTGTCCTACCCGCCGATGTCGGACCCAGCCGTTAAGGTATCGAACAACTGTTCTACCTAGGTGGGAGTATGCGGTGCGAGTAATGGGTGTCGATCCCGGGTTGACGCGATGTGGGCTGTCGGTCATCGAGAACGGGCGCGGTCGCCATTTGATAGCGCTCGATGTCGACGTGGTGCGTACCCCCTCGGATGTGCCGCTGGCGAAGCGGTTGCTCACCATCAGCGATGCCGTCGAGCATTGGCTGGACACCCATCAACCCGACGTGATGGCCGTCGAGCGAGTGTTCTCTCAGCACAACGTCTCCACCGTGATGGGCACGGCGCAGGCCGGTGGTGTGATCGCGCTGGCGGCGGCCAAACGGGGGATCGACGTGCACTTCCACACTCCCAGCGAAGTCAAGGCCGCGGTCACCGGCAACGGTTCGGCAGACAAGGCGCAGGTTACCGCGATGGTCACCAGAATCCTTGCGCTGCAAGCCAAACCGACGCCGGCCGACGCGGCCGACGCGCTGGCCCTGGCGATTTGCCACTGTTGGCGCGCGCCGATGCTGACGCGGATGGCTCAGGCTCGTGCGAAGGCCGAAGCGCTGGCCGCCCAGCATCGACGCGACTATCAGGCCAAGCTGAAAGCCGCCCGATGATCGCCGCGGTCCGCGGTGAGGTGCTCGAGGTCGCGCTCGACCACGTGGTGATCGAGGCCGCCGGCGTCGGATACCGGGTGAACGCGACGCCGTCGACGTTGGCGACGCTGCGGCAGGGGAGTGAGGGCCGCCTGGTCACCGCGATGATCGTGCGCGAAGATTCGATGACGCTGTACGGGTTTCCCGACGGGGAGACCCGCGATCTGTTCCTGACATTGCTGGGCGTCTCCGGTGTCGGGCCGCGGCTGGCCATGGCGACACTGGCCGTGCACGACGCGCAGGCGCTGCGACAGGCGCTGGCCGACGGCGACGTCGGCGCGCTGACCCGGGTGCCCGGCATCGGCAAGCGCGGTGCCGAACGAATGGTGCTGGAATTGCGCGACAAAGTTGGTGCCGTCGCCGCAAGCTCGGGGGCCCCAACCGTCAACGGTCACGGGGTTCGCAGCCCGGTGGTGGAGGCCCTGGTCGGCCTCGGGTTCGCCGCCAAACAGGCCGAGGAGGCCACCGATAAGGTGTTGGCCGGGGATCATGGCGCGACGACGTCCAGCGCGCTGCGTGCCGCCCTGTCACTGCTGGGGAAGGCCCGATGACCGAGGAGGATTTCGCGGACCGGGACGTCAGCCCGGCGCTGAACGTCGGCGAGGGCGACATCGACGGCAGCCTGCGCCCTCGCTCACTGCGGGAGTTCATCGGCCAGCCGCGGGTTCGCGAACAGCTGCAGCTGGTCATCGAAGGAGCCAAGAACCGCGGCGGCACACCGGACCACATTCTGCTGTCCGGCCCGCCGGGGCTGGGCAAGACGTCGCTGGCGATGATCATCGCCGCCGAGCTGGGAACCTCGCTGCGGTTGACGTCCGGGCCCGCGCTGGAGCGCGCGGGCGACCTGGCCGCGATGCTGTCCAACCTGGTGGAGCACGATGTGCTGTTCATCGACGAAATCCACCGCATCGCGCGGCCGGCCGAGGAGATGCTGTACCTGGCGATGGAGGATTTCCGGGTCGACGTGGTGGTCGGCAAAGGGCCGGGGGCGACGTCGATTCCGCTCGAGGTCGCACCCTTCACGCTGGTCGGCGCCACCACTCGGTCCGGGGCGCTGACCGGCCCGCTGCGCGACCGGTTCGGCTTCACCGCGCACATGGACTTCTACGAGCCGGCTGAGCTGGAGCGGGTGCTGGCGCGGTCCGCCGGGATCCTGGGCATCGAGCTCGGCGGTGAGGCCGGCGCGGAGATCGCCCGACGCTCGCGCGGCACGCCGCGAATCGCAAACCGGCTGCTGCGCCGGGTACGAGACTTCGCCGAGGTGCGCGCCGACGGCGTCATCACCCGCGACGTGGCCAAGGCGGCGCTGGAGGTTTACGACGTCGACGAACTCGGCCTCGACCGGCTGGATCGATCGGTGCTGTCGGCGCTGACCCGTAGCTTCGGCGGCGGACCGGTCGGGGTGTCGACGCTGGCAGTGGCCGTGGGAGAGGAAGCCGCCACGGTTGAGGAGGTGTGTGAGCCGTTCCTGGTGCGCGCCGGTATGGTCGCCCGTACCCCGCGCGGGCGGGTGGCGACCCCGCAAGCCTGGACTCACCTGGGGCTGACGCCGCCGGTCGGCGCGAGCCAACCGGGGCTGTTCGAGTAGTTCGACTGGAGGATGACGATGATCACGGCCGGGCTAATAGTCGCCGCACTCGCCGCGCTGGTGCACGTTTACATCTTCACCATGGAATCGCTGACCTGGACTTCGCCGCGTACCCGCGCGACCTTCGGCACCACGCCCGAGGAGGCCGAGACCACGAAGTTGCTCGCGCTCAACCAGGGCTTCTACAACCTGTTTCTCGCTATCGTCACCGGCGTAGGCGTCGGCGCGGTTGCCATGGGATGCAGGGCCGTTGGCGCGGCGCTGATTTTCGCCGGCGTCGGTTCCATGGCGGCGGCGGCGGTGGTGCTGCTGATCTCGGCGCGCGACAAGGCCCGCGCTGCCGTAGTGCAGGGCCTGTTTCCGACAATCGCCATCATTCTGCTGGTACTGGGCCTCAAGAGCTGACCTGATGCTTCAACACCGCGGCCTTCGGGTATCCGTGACGCCATGAAACACACAGACACTCGTGTCGCCAGAATGCGCATCCCACGCACCCGCGGCGCGCTTACCGGATTGCTCCTGGTCGTTCTGGGTGGTTGGGGAGCGCTGATCCCCTTCATCGGCCCGACCTTCGAATTCGCTTACACGCCCGGTCAGACGTGGACCGCCGCCCGGGGCTGGCTGGAGGTGTTGCCGGGCGTCGCCACCGCGGTCGGCGGCCTGCTGCTAATCGTTTCGAGACATCGCGCGAGCGCGATGCTCGGCGGCTGGCTGGCCGCGCTCGGCGGCGCGTGGTTCGTCGTCGGCACCGTCTTCGCCCCGTTGCTGGGGATCGGCTCCGTCGGCGACCCGGTTGCCGTCACGCAGCGCAAGCACGCGGCGTTGCAGCTTGCCTACTTCTCCGGCCTGGGCGTGCTGATCGTCTTCCTGGCCGGAGCTGTCCTGGCGCGCCTGGCTGTCCGGCTGGCGCGCGACGTGCAACCGGTGCAACCGGCCGAACCTGTGCCGGCCCAGCAGCAATACTCAGGTTTGGAGGAGCCCGCCGACGCGCTCACCACGCCGGCGCCGCCCTATAACACCGAAACCGAGCCGCACCGTGGCGGCGGCTTGTTCCGTCGCCACCGCGCACCGGTCGGGCACGCCCCCTAATTGCGCACGCAAAAGCCGATCGCCGGCGCGCCGGCGATCGGCTTTTGCTATCGCGTCAGAGCAACCCGAGCAGTCGCAGGTCGCTGACGTACTTGACGATGACCGGCGCCGAGATGTGCGGAATGTCCTTGTCCGGGCCGACTTTCGCGTCCTGCACGGCCGCGCGGAATCGGTCTGTCGGAGCGATCGACCCGCACACCGGCACCTCGGGCTTTTGGTAGTTGTGCAACAGCGGCAGAAGCGAGGCCTGACGCTGCTGGTCCGGCAGAGCCCGCAGCGACGTCTCGAACCGCTGCAACCACTCGCTGTAGTCGGCTATCCGCCGGATCGAACAACCGTCCTCGATCAGCCAGTCGACGAACTCGTCGAACCCGATGCCGTCGTCGTAGGGGTTCATCACGTGGTACGTCTGGAACCCGTCGCCGCCCTGGGTGGGCCCCAGGGTGGCAATCGCCTCCGCGATGAACTCGACGGGCAGCCCGTCGTAGTGGGCGCGTTGCCGGTTGCCGTCGGCGTCCAGCTCGTAGAACGAACCGGGCGCGATCCCGGTGGCCACCAGACTCAGCATCATCCGGGTGAACATGTCCGGCACGTTGAGCTGACCCGCATAGCTGGTGTCGGCCAGGATCATGTCGCAGCGGAATACCGCGACAGGCAGGTCGCACAGGTCGTTCGCCTCACGCAGTAGCACCTCGCCGGCCCACTTGCTGTTGCCGTAGCCGTTGGCGTAGCCGTCGTTGATGCTGCGGGTAGCGCTAATGACCCGGATGTCGCCGTCCTCGGTGAACTCGGAGCGCTTGATCTGGTCGCCCACACCGATAGTCGACACGTAGGTGTAGGGCTTGATCTTCGTTGTCAGCGCCAGGCGGATCAGCTCGGCGGTGCCCAGCGCGTTGGGACCGAACAGCTGGCTGTACGGCAGCACGTGGTTGACCAGGGCGGCGGGGTCGACGATCAGGTCGACGGTGTCGGCCAGTCGCTGCCACGTCGCGGCGTCGAGGCCCAGGTCGGCTTCGCCCTTGTCGCCGGCCAGCACCTCGAGGTGGTCGGCGGCCAGCTCGCGGTAGTGGGCCAACAGCCTCGGGTCACCGCTGTCGAAGGTCTTGTCCAGCCGCGCTCGCGCGTCCTCGTCGGACTTGGCCCGGACCAGGCAGATCACCTTGCCGTCGACCAGGTCCATGCGTTCCAGCCACTCCAGGGCCAGGTAGCGGCCCAGGAAGCCGGTGGCACCGGTCAACAGGACCGTCCGCACCTCGGTGGCGGGCCCGGGCAGGTTGGGCGCCGCGGCTAGGGTGTCGGCGTCGATGAACTTGTCCAGCGTCAGCTCGCTGGCGTGCACCTCGGTCACTTGTTCGGCTGACCGCCCGTGCACCGAGGCGAAGGTGGGCCGCTTGGTGCCCTGGCGCTGGTTCTCGATGTAGTCGGCAATGGCCTGCAGGTCGCTGGCCGGGCTGACGATCACGCCCACCGGCACCTCGATGTCGAAGATCTCGTGCAGCAGGTTGCCGAATGTCAACGCCGACAACGAGTCTCCACCGAGGTCAGTGAAGTGCGCATCGGGTGACAGGTCGGTGCTCGCCGCACCGAGCATCGCAGCCGCGGCCCGGCTGATCGTCTGCAGCACCGGAGCATTGGCCCCGCTGCGACGCAGGTCGCTCAGCTCGTTGGCCTGGCCGGCGGCCAACTCGGCGTAGAGCTGCTCCAGCCGCTCGCCGTAATGCGCCTTCAACTTCGGCCAGGCCAGCTTGCGGATGCCGGTCAGCAGACCGTTCTCCAAAGTGAACGGCGTGGTCTCGATGATGAAGTCGCGCGGCACCTCGTAGGACTGCAGGCCGGCCTCCTTGGCGACGTTCTGCAGCGAGTCGGCGATCACCGGTTTCAGGGCGTCCAGGCCGTCGTCGGCGTAACGGTCCAACGCATCTTCGGTGGGCACCACAACGGCCAGGAGGTAGGGGTGCGCGCTGTTGCCGTAGACGTAAATCTGGCGCACCAATGGGCTGTTGCCGAACACCGCCTCCAGCTTCGCGACGGTCACGAACTCGCCCTGCGCGAGCTTGAGCACGTTGTTGCGACGGTCGACGTAGACCACCCGGTTCGGGCCCACCTCGGCGACGACGTCGCCCGTCCGGTAGTACCCGTCCTCGTCGAACACGCCGGCCGTGACCTCGGGACGCTTGTAGTAGCCCGGAAACAGGTTCTCGGTCTTGAGCAGCAGTTCGCCGCGGGGGTGGGGCCGGTCGGTGTTGAAGTAGCCCAGGTCCGGGACGTCGACCAGCTTGTAGTCGATGACCGGCGGACGTTGCACCTCGCCGTCGAAGAGGACCATGCCAGCCTCGGTGGAGCCGTAGCCGTCGAGCAGGTGCATCTGCAGCAGGGACTCGGCCCACGACTTGAGTTCGGGGGAGGTGGGCGCCGAACCCGTCATCGCGAAGATGAAGCGCCCGCCGAGCAGGTTCTGCCGCTGCTCGACCATGACCTCCTCCTCGATGGCCGCACGGTCCGATCCGTCAACCAGCCGCCGGTCGACCTCGCTGTGGAATTCGCCGAACAGCGTCTCCCAGATGCGTGGCACGAAGTTCAACTCGGTGGGCCGCACCAAAGCGAGGTCCTCGAGCAGGGTGGACAGGTCGCTCTTGGCGGCAAAGTAAGCGGTGCCGCCGTTGCCGAGCGTGCCGTAGAGAATGCCGCGGCCCATGACGTGGCTCATCGGCATGAAGTTGAGGGTGATCGACGCGGCGGTCGGGCCGAACCAGTTCTTGCTCGACCGGCGGAACATCTTGCCGAAGTTGGCCTGCGGATACATCGCGCCCTTGGGCGCGCCGGTGCTGCCCGAGGTGTAGATCAGCAGCGCCAAGGCGTCCTGCGCCACGTCCGCAAGCGGGATGGCCGGCAGGCCCTCACCGCGCTCGACGACCTCGGCCAAGGTCTCGACGACGACGCCGGTGTCCGACAACCGCGTGCGGGCGGCCGCTACGGCGTCGCGCTCGTCATCGACCTCGGGGTGGTAGTCGAACACGATGAGTTTTTCAGCGCGCTGCGCAGGCGCTGGGTCACCCAGGATCAGTTCGACGGCGTCGGGCAGCTGGTTGACGCTCGCGGCGATCAGCGCGGGCTCGGTCTCGGTGATGATCGGTTGCAGCTGCGCGACGGCGGCGCTGGTCTGCAGCGGAACGGACACCGCGCCCATCTGGGCCAGCGCCATGTCGATGGTGGCGTAGTCGACGCTGTTGAAGCCCAGCACGCACACTCGGTCTTCGGCGTGCAACGAGTCGGCGGTCAAGGCGCGTCCCAAGGCGCTGATGCGCTCGCCCAGCTCGCGGTAGCTCACGGTCTCGAAGCGCGGAAGCAGTGTGAGCGCGGTGCGTCCGGTCTTTGGGTCGGTGGCGAAGTCCACGGCGCGCTGGCCGAGTGCCGGCCGGTCCGCGTAACCCTCCACGACGGTCTGGATGATTTGCGGCAGTCGCAGTCCGGGCTGCTCCAGGGCCGCGGCGACCGTCGGGTCCGGGCGGGCGGCGGCGAACTGTGGGTCGTTGGCCACTAGGTCGTCAACGCGGCGCGCGAGCCGCTCCTCTTGTTGTTGTGCAGTCGGCATAACAGATCCCCTTTGAACTGACTAAGAATTAGAAATCCGAGTAGCGCGACGTTGCGCTCAATGCTTAGAACGTTAGCGAAAGTAACGATATTCCTCAACGGTCAGGCCGCCTGGGTGCGATGTGAAATGCATTACCCGACGGTTCGCTCCTGGGCGCCCGACGTGCTTTCCTGGGTCGCTCAGTGAGCGCACGATGGCCGTGCGGGTGTCCCATCGCCCTTCGCCGAGCGTGCACTGGCGGCGCGATTTTGGCCAAAATCTCGCCCTCACGTCACGCTCGGCGCCAAAGGCGCGAGGCGGCGATACGTCAACGCTCGGCGCCAAAGGCGCGAGGCGGTAGACGCCGGGTTAGAGCTCAGCCAGCAGGCCGCATACGACGTCGAGGCCGTCAGTCAGCAGCTCGTCGCTGATGGTCAACGGAGGCAGCAGCCGGATGATGTTGCCGAACATGCCGCACGTGAGGATGATCACGCCGGCGGCATGGGCCGCGGTGGCAAGCTTGTCGGTCAGCTCGGGGTCGGGATCCGCGGTTCCGGACTTCACCAACTCGACGGCGATCATCGCGCCGCGACCACGGACGTCGCCGATCCGGTCATCGGTGGATTGCAGCCGCAGCAGGGGTTCCGTGATCACCCGTTCGATCTCCCGGGCCCGTTCGACGAGGCCATCGCTCTCGATGGTCTCGAGCGTGGCCAGCGCCGCCGCGCAGGCGACCGGATTGCCGCCGAACGTGCCGCCCAAGCCGCCGACATGCGGAGCGTCCATAATCTCGGCGCGGCCGGTGATCGCCGACAGCGGCAAGCCACCCGCGATGGCCTTGGCGGTGCAGATGACGTCGGGCTCAATGCCTTCGTGCTCGCAGGCGAACATCGCGCCGGTGCGGGCGAACCCGGTTTGCACCTCGTCGGCGATGAACACCACGTCGTTGTGGTGGCACCAGTCCAGCAGGGCGGGCAGGAAGCCCTCGGCGGGAACGATGAAGCCGCCCTCGCCCTGGATCGGCTCGATGATGACCGCGGCCAGGTTGCGCGCCCCGACCTGCTTGTCGATGAAGCTGATGGCACGCGCCGCGGCGAGTTCCCCGTCGGTGGCCAGTTCCTTGTCGAGCAGGCCGTCCCGGTAGGGGTAGGACAGCGGCGCCCGGTAGATCTCCGGGGCGAACGGGCCGAAGCCGCTCTTGTAGGGCATGGACTTGGCGGTCAGCGCCATGGCCAGGTTGGTGCGGCCGTGGTAGGCGTGATCGAAGGCGACGACGGCCGACTTGCGGGTATAGGACCGCGCGACCTTGATGGCGCTCTCGACGGCTTCGGCGCCCGCGTTGAACAGCACCGAGCGCTTCTCGCCCGAGCCCGGGGTGATTCGGTTGAGCTCTTCAGCGACTGCAACGTACTGCTCATACGGCGTCACCATGAAGCAGGTGTGGGTGAACTCGGCCACCTGTTGGCGCACCGCTTCCACCACGGGCGGTGACGAGTTGCCGATAGTGGTCACCGCGATGCCCGAACCCAGGTCGATCAGCCGATTACCGTCGACGTCCTCGACGATGCCGCCCCCGGCGCGCGCCACGAACACCGGCATCGTGCTGCCCACCCCACGCGACACGGCCGCGGTCCGGCGCTTGGTCAGTTCCAGCGATGCGGGTCCCGGAATCTCTGTGACCAGGTGCCGACTCTGCTCGAGGCTGGCCACGAAATCCTCCTCACTGTGGCGCTTTGCGCGTCCGAAGACGCGTCGCGGGTAAAGCGTAGCTGTAAGCCGTCCGCACTGCCGGTCGGATAACGACCTGGCGCCTGACAGACTGGACCGCAATACGCAGCACCACCGAGATGAAAGACAGGCGCGTCGATGAATAACTTGGTCTTGTTCTTGCCCTTCGTGCTGATCATGCTGGGCATCTTCGTGTTGTCGTCGCGGCGCCAGCGGCGCGCGATGCAAGCCACGATCGACCTGCACGAATCCCTGCAGCCCGGCGATCGGGTGCACACCACGTCCGGCCTGATAGGCACCCTCGTCGCCATCACCGAGGACAACGTCGAGCTCGAGATCGCCCCCGGCGTGGTGACCACGTGGATGAAGCTGGCGATCCGCGACCGGATCTTGCCGGAGGATTCCGACGACGTGGATGAGCTGGAAGACGCGGACGAAACCGACGAAGACGCCGACCGGGCGATCAAGGATTCCTGACCGGCGAAGTCCAGCCGGACGCGACACGTAGTCTCTTTGGAGGCTCTCTGGAAGCTCCGCCGAGGAAAAGACCGATTCTCAAGGAGAAACAAGCAACGTGGCATCGTCTTCGACGCCGGTGCATCCTGCCCGCTACCTGTCGGTGTTCCTGTTGTTGCTCATCGGCGTTTACCTGCTGGTGTTCCTGACCGGGGACAAGAAGGCCGCCCCGAAGCTGGGCATTGATCTGCAGGGCGGCACCCGCGTCACCTTGACCGCGCGCACGCCCGACGGCTCCGCCCCGAGCCGGGAGGCTTTGGCGCAGGCGCAGCAGATCATCAGCGCGCGCGTGAACGGGCTGGGAGTTTCCGGTTCCGAGGTCGTCGTCGACGGCGACAACCTGGTCATCACCGTGCCCGGCACCGACGGCAACGAGGCCCGTAACCTGGGACAGACCGCGCGGCTCTACATCCGGCCAGTGATCCAGGCGGAACCTGCAATGGGCGCTGAGCCCAAGCCGGCACCCGGAGCGCCCGCAGCACCCGGAGCGCCTGGAGCACCTGTGCCGACAGACCAACCGGCACCAGGCGCGCCGACGCAGACCGGAGCCCCGTCTGGAGGGCCAGCGCCGACTCCGGCGCCGCCGACTGGGCAACCGGCGCCGCAACCGCGGCCGTACCCGGAGGACCCGACTCCGGCACCCAGCCCAACCCCGGCGCCCAGCGCGACGGCACCCAGCCCAACCCCGGCGCCCAGCCCAACCCCAGCGCCCAGCCCAACCCCGGCGCCCAGCGCGACGGCACCGGCGACCGGTGCGCAACCCCCGGCCGAGACCCCTCCGGAGCAGGCACCCCCGCCCGATCCCCGCCAGGATCTCGCCGAGCGCATCGCCTATGAGAAGAAGTTGCGGCAGAGCAACAACCAATACCTACAGATGCTCGCCCTGCAAGTACTGGCAAGAAGTTGCGACAAACAGGACATCCTGGCCGGCAACGACGACCCGAACCTGCCGTTGGTGACCTGCTCGCAAGACCACAAGACTGTGTACCTGCTGGCACCCTCGATCATCAGCGGCGACCAAATCCAAGACGCCACGTCGGGCATGAACCCGCGCGGCGTAGGCTACGTCGTCGACCTGCAATTCAAGCCCGCGGCGGCCAACACCTGGGCCGACTTCACCGCCGCTCACATCGGCGTCCAGACCGCCTTTACCCTGGACTCGCAGGTGGTCAGCGCTCCCCAGATCCAGGAGGGCATTCCGGGCGGCCGCACCCAAATCAGCGGCGGCGATCCGCCGTTCAACGCCGGAACGGCACGCCAGCTGGCCAACGTCCTCAAATACGGGTCGTTGCCGCTGTCCTTCGAATCGTCGGAGGCCCAAACCGTCTCGGCGACACTGGGTTTGACATCGCTACGGGCGGGACTGATGGCGGGCGCAATAGGCCTGGCCCTCGTCCTGGTGTACTCGTTGCTGTACTACCGGGTACTGGGATTGCTGACGTTGCTGTCGTTGTCCGCCTCGGGCGCAATGGTTTTCGCGATCCTGGTGCTGCTGGGTCGCTATATCAACTACACCCTGGACCTGGCCGGCATCGCGGGTTTGATCATCGGTATCGGCACCACCGCCGACTCGTTCGTGGTGTTCTTCGAGCGCATCAAAGATGAGATCCGCGAAGGCCGTTCGTTCCGTTCGGCGGTGCCGCGCGGCTGGGTGCGCGCACGCAAAACGATCGTGTCGGGCAACGCCGTGACCTTCCTGGCCGCCGCCGTGCTGTACTTCCTGGCCATCGGTCAGGTCAAGGGCTTCGCCTTCACCCTGGGCCTTACCACGATCCTCGACCTCGTCGTGGTGTTCCTGGTGACCTGGCCGCTGGTGTACCTGGCGTCCAAGTCGTCGCGGCTCGCCAAGCCGGCTTACAACGGCCTGGGTGCTGTTCAGCAGGTCGCCCGCGAACGCCGGACGGCGTATGCGGGTGCCGCAAAGACGGGACGGGGATAACGCCATGGCGTCCAAAGCCAAGACCGGCACCGGGGCCGCCAAGGGCACTCGCAAAGTCACCGAAGTCACCGAAACCAGTGCCACGGAACTGTCCGCCGGCGACACCGGCACCGCGCTGCCGCACCACAGCTTTCTGTCCCGCCTGTACACGGGCACGGGCGCGTTCGAAGTCGTGGGACGTCGTCGCATGTGGTACGCGATCAGCGGCACGATCGTGGCGATCGCGGTCCTGAGCATTCTCATCCGCGGATTCACGTTCGGGATCGACTTCAAGGGCGGCACCACGGTGTCAATGCCCGCCGCGGGCGGGAAAGGCAACGCGGAGACGGCGCAGGTCACCGACGTCTTCACCAAGACCCTCGGTGTCGCCCCGGAATCGGTGGTGATCGTCGGCAACGGCGGCTCGGCGACGGTGCAGATTCGTTCCGAGACCCTTTCCAACGATCAGACGTCCAAGCTGCGCACCGCGTTGTTCGACACCTTCCAGCCCAAGGGCGCCGATGGGAAGGCCAGCAAGAAGGCCATCAGCGACTCGGCGGTCTCGGAGACCTGGGGTGATCAGATCACCAAGAAAGCGCTGATCGCGCTGGTGGTCTTCCTGGGGCTGGTCGCGCTCTACATCACCGTGCGCTACGAGCGGTACATGACGGTGTCGGCATTGTTGACCATGGTGTTCGACCTCACGGTCACCGCCGGCGTCTATTCCCTGGTGGGTTTCGAAGTCACCCCGGCCACCGTCATCGGCTTGCTGACGATCCTCGGCTTCTCCCTGTACGACACCGTCATCGTGTTCGACAAGGTCGAGGAAAACACCCACGGCTTCCAGCACACCACCCGGCGCACCTTCGCCGAGCAAGCCAACTTGGCGATCAACCAGACGTTCATGCGCTCCATCAACACCAGCCTGATCTCGGTGCTGCCGGTGCTCGCGCTCATGGTGGTCGCGGTGTGGCTGCTGGGGGTGGGCACGCTGAAGGACCTGGCGCTGGTGCAGCTGGTCGGCATCCTCGTTGGGACCTACTCGTCGATCTTTTTCGCCACGCCGCTGCTGGTCACGCTGCGCGAACGCACGGAACTGGTGCGCACGCACACCCGCCGGGTGAGCAGACGCCGCGGTCAGGCTGCGCCGGGCGGATCGGAAAGCGCAAAAGAAAGCGCAAAAGAAAGCGCAAAAGAAACCGCTAAAGAAAGCCAACCGGAAAGCGCCAAGGACGAGACGCCGAAAGGCGTGGAGCCGCCCGAAGCGGGCGACGAGGCGCCGGACAAAAGCGCAGAAGCCGCAGAGGCCGTCACGCAGTCAGCTGAGACCAGCAAACCGGGAGCGTCGAACAAGCCGGCACCCGGCGCGCGGCCGGTGCGGCCCACCGGTACCCGCTCGGGCCGTCCCACCGGCAAGCGAAACGCCGGCAAGCGGTAACCGGGACTAGTTGTCGATGGCCACCTGGCGTCGCTTACGGGCCCTGGGTGTGGCTGGGACAGTGCTGGCGGCCTGCGTGCTTACCGCGTGTTCCGGGACCGCCTCCGGCCAGATCGACTATGTGGTCGACGGAACGCTGGTCACCTATAACGCCAACACGGTCGTCGGCGCCGCGTCGGCCGGGGCGCAGGCCTTCGCCCGAACCCTCACCGGCTTCTCGTACCACGGTCCCGACGGGCAGGTCGTCGCCGACCACGACTTCGGAACCGTCTCCGTGGTGGGTGGCGCCCCGCTGGTGCTGGACTATCAGATCGCAGACAACGCCGTCTACTCCGACGGCAAGCCGGTTACCTGCGACGACCTGGTGCTGACCTGGGCGGCCTCCTCCGGGCGATTCCCCGGTTTCGACGCCGCCAGCCAGGCCGGCTACGTCGACATCGCCAACATCGAGTGCCAGCCGGGGCAGAAGAAGGCCCGCGTGTCATTCGTCCCGGACCGCAGCGTCGTGGACTATGCGCAGTTGTTCTCCGCGACCGCGATCATGCCGTCGCACGTCATCGCCGACCAGCTCAACATCGACCTCACCGCGGCGCTGCTCGGTAACAATGCACAGGTGGTGGACCAGATCGCCAAACTGTGGAACACCACCTGGGACCTCAAGCCCGGTCTCAAATCCGACGAAGTACTCAAGCGCTTTCCGTCGTCGGGCCCCTACAAGATCGAGTCCGTCCTGGATGGCGGCGCCGTCGTGCTCGTCGCCAACGACCGTTGGTGGGGCGCCAAACCGATCACCAAGCGGATCACGGTGGCGGCGCAGGGCGCCGACATCCAGGACCGGGTGAACAGCCGCAGCGTGGACGTGGTCGACGTGGCCGCCGGGTCGTCGGGTTCGCTGGCCACCCCGGACAACTACCAGCGCAGCGATGCGCCGTCGTCGGGCATCGAACAACTGATCTTCAGCGGGCAGTGGCCCTTGTCCGGCCCGTCACAGCCCAAAGCCAGACGTGCTCTGGCGCTGTGCACGCCGCGCGACGCCATCGCGCGCGACGCCGGGGTGGGCATCGCCAATTCGCGGTTGGACCCGGCCAGCGAGGACGCGGCCGCCCAGGCTGACGGCGCGGCACAGGCCGCACAGTTCAGCAAGGCGGATCCGGCCGCCGCCCGCGATGCGCTGGGTGGAGCGCCGCTGACGGTGCGGATCGGCTATCGCGGACCCAATGCGCGGCTGGCGACCACCATCGGGACCATCGCCAAATCCTGTGCGCCCGCGGGTATCACCGTCACCAACGTCATCGTCGACTCGTCGGGACCGCAGGCCCTGCGCGACGGAAAGCTCGACGTGCTGGTGGCCAGCACCGGCGGGGCTACCGGGAGCGGATCGAGTGGATCGTCGGCGATCGACGCCTACGACCTGCACACCGGCAACGGAAACAATCTGTCCGGTTACACCAACACGCAGGTCGACAACGTCATCGCTGCACTGGCAGTGTCGGCCGACCCCGCCGAGCGGGTCAGGCTGCTCGCCGACGCCGCCCCGGTACTGTGGGCCGACATGCCGACGTTGCCGCTGTACCGCCAGCAGCGCACGCTGCTCGTGTCGAAGAAGATGTACGCGGTGAGCATGAATCCCACCCGCTGGGGTGCGGGCTGGAACATGGACCGATGGGCGCTGGTTCAGTGACGGCGGACCTGACTCAGCTCATTGCGTCGCTGACGCGCAACGTCGCCGATTTCCCCCAGCCGGGGATCCAGTTCAAGGACCTCACCCCCGTCTTCGCCGACCGGGATGCGATGGCCGGTGTCACCGACGCGCTGGCCGACATCGCATCCGGTGCCGACCTGGTGGCCGGCATCGACTCTCGGGGGTTCCTGCTGGCCGCGGCCGTGTCCACGCGCCTGCGCACCGGGGTGTTGGCCATTCGCAAGGGTGGCAAGCTGCCGCCGCCGGTGCTCAGCGAGGACTACGAGCGGGAGTACGGCCCCGCCAGCATCGAGATTCCCGCGAACGGCATCGAGTTAGCGGGGCGGCGCGTGGTCATTATCGACGACGTCCTGGCGACCGGGGGCAGCGTCCGTGCGGCCAATCGGCTGCTGGTGCGCAGCGGCGCCCAGGTGACCGCGGCGGCGGTGGTGCTGGAACTCGAGGGGCTGGGAGGTCGCGAGGCGGTCGCGCCGTTGCCCGTACACAGCCTGAGCCTGGTTTAGGTCGGTGGGTCGCCCCGCGGGCGTACCGCGGCTGCGATTTCGGCTGGATTTGTCGCGGTGGCGCTACGCTCGGCGACGATGCCGGCCGCAACGGGCGCGGGCCGATGAAATTCAGCGATATCCTCGAACTCGGAGGTGACCAACGTGGCGGACGACCAGAGCACGGCCCAAGCCGTCGCGTCGCCCCCGGATTCGCCCTCGGTTCCGCCTCCGTTGAACGAGATACCCGAGGCGCCCGCCGAAACCCTCAAGACCACGAGCAGCGCCTCTCGGCGGGTCCGGGCCCGGTTGGCCCGGCGCATGACAGCCCAGCGCAGCGCCCTCAACCCGGTGCTCGAGCCGCTGGTCGCGGTGCACCGCGAGATCTATCCCAAGGCCAACCTGTCGCTGCTGCAGCGCGCCTACGAGGTCGCCGACCAGCGCCACGCCACGCAGCTGCGCCATTCGGGTGACCCCTACATCACCCATCCGCTGGCGGTCGCGAACATTCTGGCCGAGTTGGGCATGGACACCACCACGCTGGTGGCCGCGCTGCTGCACGACACCGTGGAAGACACCGGCTACACGCTTGAGGCGTTGTCCGAGGAATTCGGCGAGGAGGTCGGCCACCTGGTCGACGGGGTGACCAAGCTGGACCGCGTCGTGTTGGGCAGCGCGGCCGAGGGCGAGACCATCCGCAAGATGATCACCGCCATGGCCCGCGACCCACGTGTGCTGGTGATCAAGGTGGCCGACCGGTTACACAACATGCGGACCATGCGTTTCCTGCCGCCGGAAAAGCAGGCCCGCAAATCCCGCGAAACACTGGAAGTCATTGCCCCCCTTGCGCATCGGCTGGGCATGGCCAGCGTCAAATGGGAACTAGAAGACCTGGCGTTCGCGATCCTGCACCCCAAGAAATACGAGGAGATCGTCCGACTGGTCGCCGGCCGCGCGCCGTCCCGCGACACGTACCTGGCCAAGGTCCGCGCCGAGATCACCTCCACCCTGAACGCGTCGAAGATCAAGGCGAGTGTCGAAGGGCGCCCCAAGCACTACTGGTCGATCTACCAGAAGATGATCGTCAAGGGCCGCGATTTCGACGACATCCACGACCTGGTCGGCATCCGCATCCTGTGCGACGAAATCCGCGACTGTTACGCCGCTGTCGGCGTGGTGCACTCGCTCTGGCAGCCGATGGCGGGGCGGTTCAAGGACTACATCGCGCAGCCCAGATACGGTGTGTACCAGTCGCTGCACACGACTGTGGTTGGGCCAGAAGGCAAACCGCTGGAAGTGCAGATCCGCACCAGCGACATGCACCGCACCGCCGAATATGGCATCGCCGCGCACTGGCGGTACAAAGAAGCCAAGGGCCGCAACGGTGTTCCGCATCCGCACGCCGCTGCCGAGATCGACGACATGGCCTGGATGCGTCAGCTGCTCGACTGGCAACGGGAGGCCGCCGACCCCGGCGAGTTCTTGGAGTCGCTGCGCTACGACCTTGCGGTGCAAGAGCTTTTCGTGTTCACCCCCAAGGGCGACGTCATCACACTGCCCACGGGTTCGACGCCGGTGGACTTCGCCTACGCCGTGCACACCGAGGTCGGCCACCGCTGTATCGGCGCGCGCGTCAACGGCCGCCTGGTGGCGCTGGAACGCAAGTTGGAAAACGGTGAAGTCGTCGAGGTTTTCACCTCCAAGGCGCCCAACGCCGGGCCCTCGCGGGACTGGCAGCAGTTCGTTGTGTCACCGCGCGCCAAGACGAAGATCCGGCAGTGGTTTGCCAAGGAGCGACGCGAGGAAGCGCTCGACGCCGGCAAGGAGGCGATGGCGCGCGAGGTGCGCCGCGGCGGACTTCCGTTGCAGCGCTTGGTCAATGGCGACTCCATGGGCGCGGTGGCGCGAGAACTGCACTACACGGACGTCTCCGCGCTCTATGCCGCCATCGGTGAGGGCCACGTCTCGGCGCGCCATGTGGTGCAGCGGCTGCTGGCCGAACTCGGCGGCATCGATCAGGCCGAGGAGGACCTTGCCGAGCGGTCCACGCCGGCGACCATGTTGCGGCGCCCGCGCAGTACCGATGATGTCGGGGTTTCGGTCCCCGGGGCTCCGGGCGTGCTGACCAAACTCGCCAAGTGCTGCACACCGGTGCCCGGTGACCAGATCATGGGGTTCGTTACCCGCGGCGGCGGGGTCAGCGTGCACCGCACCGACTGCACCAACGCCGCGTCGCTGCAGCAACAGGCCGAACGCATCATCGACGTGCTGTGGGCGCCGTCACCGTCGTCGGTGTTCCTGGTGGCGATCCAGGTCGAGGCGCTCGACCGGCATCGATTGCTCTCGGACGTGACGCGGGTGCTGGCCGACGAGAAGGTGAACATCCTGTCGGCGTCGGTCACCACCTCGGGCGACCGGGTTGCGATCAGCCGGTTCACCTTCGAGATGGGAGACCCCAAACATCTCGGGCACCTGCTCAACGTGGTGCGCAACGTCGAGGGCGTCTACGACGTCTACCGGGTGACATCCGCGGCCTAGCGCACACGCGCTCTGGGCGGTTATCGCGCCGAGTCTGCGGTGAGAGCGTCGAGCCTGCGCGCAGGGCTGGTTTTTCGCGAAAAGTACGCCCTCAGCGCAGTTTCGGTGCGAGCGCGGGCAGGTCAGTCAAGCAGAATCGACTTCACGGTGACCTCGGTCGCCGGTTCGCCGTCCATGCCCCCGCCCGCGACGCCGCCCTTGGCGATCTTGTCCAGGGTCGCCAGCCCGTCGTCCTGAATCTTGCCGAACACGGTGTACTGCGGCGGCAGTTCGGAGTCCCGGTACACCAGGAAGAACTGGCTGCCGTTGGTGTTCGGCCCGCCGTTGGCCATCGCGAGTGTGCCGCGCGGATACAGGACCGGCTCTTGGGCTTTCGGGTCGTTCGCCGCGTACTGGTCGGTCGGGTACTCGTTGGCGAATTCGTACCCGGGCCCGCCCGTTCCATCGCCCTTGGGATCGCCGCATTGCAGGACGCCCAGTTCCGGCGAGGTGGTCAGTCGGTGACATTTGGTGCCGTTGAAGAAGCCCTGGCTGACCAGGCTGGCGAAACTGTTGACCGTGCAGGGTGATTCGTTGTTGGCCAGCATCAGCCCGATGTTGCCCTGGGTTGTCGCCATGCTGGCGCTCACCTGGGCGGGATCGGTCGGCACCTTGCCGGTGCGCGGCGCCTTCACCGGTTTGGCGGGCTTGTCCTGCGACGCCGGGTACTGACAGTTGGCACCGACGCTGGCCGACGGCTTGAATGCCGGCATTGGCGGAGCCGGTGGCGGCTGTCCGGTGGTCGTGGTGGTCTCCGCGGCGCTTGGGATCGTCGGCGTGGCCGCCGTGTTGCTCTTGTTCTTGTCCTTGTCGTTCATCACGAGCAGCGTTATCGCCACGATCAACGCCACCACCACGGTGGCGCCGCCGGCGATCACGAAGATCCGGCGTCGTTTGGCCTGTTTGGCGCGGCGCTCCAACTGTCGCTCGAGTTTGCGCTTGGCTGTCGCACGTCGCTGTTGGTTAGTCGGCACGGCCGATATCTTTCCATGATCGCCCGGTGCGTAGGGCCGGTGCCCTGGGATGGGAAACTGGGGACCGTGTTACTCACCGGATTCCCCGCCGGGTTGCTGCAGTGCAACTGCTACGTGCTGGCCGAACGGCGGGGAACCGACGCCATCATTGTCGACCCGGGGCAGCGCGCCATGGGTCCGCTGCGGCGCATCCTGGACCAGCATCGGCTGACGCCGGCGGCGGTGCTGATCACGCACGGGCACATCGACCATATGTGGTCGGCCCAGAAGGTGTCCGACACGGTCGGCTGCCCCACGTACATCCACCCCGAGGACCGGTTCATGCTGAAAGACCCGATCTATGGCATGGGTCCGCGGGTGGCGCAGCTGATGGCGGGCGCTTTCTTCCGGGAGCCCAGGCAGGTCGTCGAGCTGGATCGCGACGGCGACAAGATCGACCTGGGCGGCATCTCCATCAATGTTGACCACACGCCCGGGCACACCCGCGGGTCGGTGTGCTTCCGTGTCCTTCGGGCCAGCAAGGGCGACCATGACGTCGTCTTCAGCGGCGACACGCTGTTCGAGCGTTCGATCGGCCGCACCGACCTGTTCGGCGGCAGCGGCCGCGATCTGCTGCGCTCCATCGTCGACAAATTACTGGTGCTCGACGATGCGACCGTGGTACTTCCCGGACATGGCAACTCGACCACCATCGGCGCCGAGCGTCGCCTCAATCCGTTCCTCGAAGGCCTGAGCCGGTGACGGAATTTACGTCGTTTTCTGGCCCGAAGGGCGTACCGGACTATGTCCCGCCGGACTCGGTGCAGTTCGTCGCGGTGCGCGACGGGCTGCTGGGCGCCGCTCGGCGTGCGGGTTACGTCGACATCGAGCTGCCCATCTTCGAGGACACCGCCCTGTTCGCCCGCGGCGTGGGCGAATCCACCGACGTGGTGTCCAAGGAGATGTACACGTTCGCCGACCGCGGGGACCGATCGGTAACGCTGCGGCCCGAGGGCACCGCCGGGGTGGTGCGCGCCGTGATCGAACACGGCCTGGACCGTGGGGCGTTGCCGGTGAAGCTGGCGTACGCGGGCCCGTTCTTCCGCTACGAGCGTCCGCAGGCCGGCCGCTATCGCCAGCTGCAGCAGGTGGGCGTCGAGGCGATCGGGGTGGACGACCCGGCGCTTGACGCCGAGGTGATCGCCGTCGCCGACGCCGGCTTCCGCTCGCTCGGCCTCGACGGGTTCCGCCTGGAGATCACCTCGCTGGGCGATGAGAGCTGTCGTCCGCAATACCGGGAAATGTTGCAGGAGTTCCTGTTCGGGCTAAATTTGGACCAGGAGACCCAGCAGCGCGCACGAATTAACCCCCTGCGTGTGCTCGACGACAAGCGGCCGGACATTCGGGCGCTGACGGCCGAGGCGCCGGTGTTGCTCGACCACCTGTCCGATGCCGCCAAGCAACACTTTGACACCGTGCTGGCGCACCTGGACGCGTTCGGGGTGCCATATGTCCTCAACCCGCGCATGGTGCGCGGGTTGGACTACTACACGAAGACCACGTTCGAGTTCGTGCACGACGGCTTGGGCGCGCAGTCGGGCATTGGCGGGGGCGGCCGGTACGACGGCCTGATGCGGCAACTCGGCGGACAAGACTTGTCCGGCATCGGTTTTGGGCTCGGAGTGGACCGGACCCTGCTGGCGTTGCGTGCCGAGGGCAAGATCGTGGGGGAGACCGCCAGGTGCGACGTGTTCGGCGTGCCGTTGAGTGAGCAGGCCAAGCTGCGACTGGCGGTGCTGGCCGGGCAGTTGCGGGCGGCGGGCGTGCGGGTGGACCTGGCCTACGGCGACCGCGGGCTCAAGGGCGCGATGCGCGCGGCCGACCGTTCGGGGGCGCGTTTGGCGCTGGTCGCCGGCGACCGGGACATCGAGGCCGGGACCGTTGGGGTGAAGGATATGACGACCGGTGAACAGGTGTCGGTGCCGACGGATTCCGTTGTCGCCGAAGTGCTTTCGATGTTACGCGGTTAAGTAGGCCGGCCCTCGGAATTGGCGGACAGCACCGGTGGTGCAAGCTGCATGGCGATTGGCGGTTCGGCACATCTGCAACACCTGCCGCCTGTCTGCAGGACGGGACGATTTGCCCACCTAATAGCGACTCGGGTGTGCCGCCGGCCTGTCGCTTGCTTACCCGAGGACGCGCCGCGAGGACGCGCCGCGACTTGACTCGGAGTCGAACGAGTGTTCGAATAGTGCAATGCGGTGGGCCAACCAGGTCGTCGCGGTGAGCGGCAAGGCCGTCGACGACGGAGCGCTGCCCGGGCTGCAGCGGATCGGCTTAGTCCGGAGCGTGCGGGCGCCGCATTTCGACGGCATCACCTTCCACGAGGTGCTGTGCAAGTCCGCACTGAATAGGGTGCCCAACGCTTCCGCGTTGCCGTTCCAATACACCATCAACGCCTACCGGGGTTGCTCCCACGCCTGTCGCTATTGCTTCGCGCGTCCCACGCACGAGTATCTGGAGTTCGACTGCGGCAACGACTTCGACACCCAGGTGGTGGTGAAAACCAACGTAGTCGAGGTGCTGCGGCGTGAGCTGCGCCGGCCGTCGTGGCGGCGCGAGGCCGTCGCCCTGGGCACCAACACCGACCCCTACCAGCGCGCCGAGGGGCGCTACGCGCTGATGCCGGGCATCATCGGCGCCCTCGCCGCATCGGGCACACCGCTGTCCATCCTGACCAAAGGCACGGTGCTGCGCCGCGACCTGCCGCTGATTGCCCAAGCAGCGCAACAGGTTCCGGTGTCGCTGGCGGTCTCGTTGGCGATAGGCGACCAGGAGTTGCACCGGGACGTCGAGCCGGGCACGCCGACGCCGCAGGCGCGCCTGGGGCTGATCACCGCGATCCGCGAGGCGGGCCTGGATTGTCATGTGATGGTGGCGCCGGTGTTGCCGCACCTGACCGACTCCGTCGAGCACCTCGACGGACTGTTAGGCCAGATCGGCGCAGCGGGTGCCACCGGGGCAACGGTTTTCGGCCTGCACCTGCGTAGCTCGACCCGCGGCTGGTTCATGTCCTGGCTGGCCCGTTCGCACCCCGAACTGGTCGGCCGGTACCGCGAGCTGTACCGCCGCGGAGCCTACCTGCCGCCAAGCTACCGCGACATGCTGCGGGAACGGGTGGCACCGCTGATCGCGAAGTATCGGCTGGCCGGCGGTTCGCGCCCGCTTCCGGTCGCCGCCGAAGTGACGGTGGCCCCAGCCGCGCAGCCGACGCTGTTCTGATCCTGGCTAAACCGAGGGACTAACCGAGCCCACCGAGACCCCGACCGTCGGTAATGGATCCGGTAGCGTTTTGGCTATGACTAACGTGCAAAAAGTGGCATGCGTGCTTGCGGCGGCAACGTTGGCTCTTGGAGTCGCCGGAATCGCGCTGACGCCCGCGGTCTCGCATGCGGACCCGGCCGGCCACCAGATCACCTACACCATCACGGCCACGGGCAACCTCACCGGCAACGTGCGGTACATGAACAGTGACCCGCCCAGCCAGGCGGCCTTCAACGCGAACTCGGCGCAGTACATGAACACCGTGCAGACGGCGTTCAGCGCGGGCCAGCCGCTGGTGTACACCGCCACTCTCACAGACCCGAACCAGTGGGCGTACGTCGCCGCCAGCGGCGGATGTCACTGGCCCGACTGTGGCTCGGGGGCCACTCCCGAAATCCAGTGCCAGATCGCTGTGGACGGCCAGGTTGTGGTCACCCAGAACGCCACCACCGGCGTCACGTGCTCGACGCGGCCTTGGTAAGAGGGCGAGTAAGAGGGCGAGTAAGAGGGAGAGCAGACGCAAAAGCACCTCATTTCGGCACGAAATGGGTGCTTTTGCGTCTGCTCGCCGTAGCTAACCCAAGTCGGGTGCGCTGAAGGTGTCGCACTGGCTCGGGTCACCGGTCTGGTAGCCGATGGTGAACCATTTCTGCCGTTGCGCCGCGGAACCGTGCGTCCACGATTCGGGGTTGACGCGCCCGGTCGTCTCGCGCTGGATGCGATCGTCGCCCACCGACGCCGCTGCCGAGAGAGCGTCCTGAATGTCCTTGTCGCTCAACGGCTGAAGGTAGGGCACGCCGGTGCTGTCCTGCTTTACGGTCGATGCGTAGTGTGCCCAAATGCCCGCGTAGCAGTCGGCCTGCAACTCGGTGCGGACACCGTTACCGCCAGCCCCCTGAGCCCCTTGCTGGGCGCGGCCTAACACGCCCTTCAGGTTCTGCACGTGGTGGCCGTATTCGTGGGCGACCACGTACTCCTGGGCGAATGGTCCACCGCTGGAACCGAATTTGTCGACCAGTTCCTGGAAGAAGTCGGTGTCGAAATACGCCGTCTGGTCCACCGGGCAGTAGAACGGCCCCACCGCGGTGGTCGCCTGTCCGCAGCCGGTGCTGACCTGGCTGGTGAACAGGCGCACGTGCGGGCGGGTGTAGCTGGGCATCAGCTGATGCCACACCGCGTCCACCGAGTTGCCGGTCGCCACCACGCGGCACTGCACGTACTTGTTGGCGTCGGCGCCAGTCTTGCACTGGCTTAGGTCGAAACCGGGTGCCGAATAGTCGCTCGTGTTGGTCTGCTGCTGGTTCAGCACGCGTCCGGGATCAACGCCGAGCAGCATCGCTACCACCACGAAGATCAGGCCGCCGACACCGCCGCCGATAGCCATGACCCGCCCACCGCCTCCGCCTGACGACGATGCAGTGCTGGTGTCGATCTGCATACCCTCGTTGAAGGTCATGAGTCAGCTTTTCACATTCGCGTCGGTGTAGGAGCGCAGGTTCTTCAGAAACCGACGTAGGGCGATGTTGAGCAGCGGGCCTACCAGGACCATCGCAAACCGCGCCGGGCCGGCGGGTTTCTGGGCCATGGTCCAGGTCAGCCGGCAACCACCCGGAATGAGCTCGACGAGGTAATCCTCGGCGAAGGCGGCAACAGCTTTCGACGAGCATTCGTTGAATCGAAATGCCATGCGGGTGTACGGCTCCCAGGACAGGAACTCTTCGTTACCGACAATGCCGCCGCGCATCTCGACGGTGCGGGTGGTGCCCACACCGCGTGGCTCTGGACTGGTCCAGGTCACCTTGGTGATCACCGTCGCCCAGCGCGGCCACGACTCGGCGTCGCCAAGCACCGCGAACAGCTGCTCGGGCGTGATCGCGAGGTCGACGCTGTTGCGGAATCGATGGGGTGCGGTGTCGATGAAGCTGAGGTCGACGCGCTCGCAGGGGAACATGCACCAGACCCTAACCGGGACCATCGCTGGCCGCGGCCAGCAGGGGCACCAGCACGTCGCTGATCGGGGTGGGCAGCCCGTGCGCCCGGGCCTTGCGGATGATCACGCCGTTGCGGATGTCCCATTCCAGTCGCCGGTGGTTTTCCCGGTCGGTGAGGATCGAGGTGGTCATGTCCTCGGGAGCGGCCCTGAACATGTCGACCAACCCGCTGACCAGGTCGTCGCCCAGCCGCGCGCCCTCGGCGCGCGCCACGGCGAGGCATTCGGCGACATAACTGCGCCCCACCGCCGCGACGTCGTCGCGGCGGAACATTCCGCCTCGCCGCCCGGACAGCGCCATGACGCCGGCCAGCGCGTTGACGAGCAGCTTGTGCCACGCCGCGGTGATGAAGTCGGGGTCGCAGTCCACCCGGCAACCCGCCGCCCGCAGCAGTTCGGCGACCGTATGCGCCGCGGGTCCGCTGGGCAACACCAGCGCGGCTTCGCCGCGCAGGCGTACCCACCCTTGCGGCTGGGACTCGGCCGAATACCACACCATCCCGGGGACCACGGCCGACGACGGGCACAGCGGTTGCACCTGTTCGACCTGCTCGACGCCGTTCTGCAGGACCAGCACGACGGTGTGTTCGGCGCACAGCCGAGCCAGCCAGCCGGCGGCATCGGCGTTTTGGGTGGCCTTGACGGCCAGGATCAGCAGTTCGACCGGCCCGGTGACATCGTCGGGGTCGGTGTGCACCGGGCCCGGCACGACGATGGGGTCCGCGTCGTCGGGCCGCAGTTCGATGCTGTCGCGAGGGCTGTGGCCGCACAGCAGCACCGGGTTGCCGGCCGCGTACAACAGGGCGGCGACCGTCGTGCCGACGGCGCCGGGACCGACCAGAGCGATGTCCGTGGGTATGCGAACAACTTACCGGCGGCAGCCGCGTGCGTCCTGTCGCCATCTAGACTGGGCACTCGTTTTCAGAGCGGGCCAAACCTCGGGTGAAGGGAGTATTTGTGCTGCGCAGCCACGCCGCCGGAGCGCTCAGGAGTAGCGACGCCGGGCAGCAGGTGACGTTGGCCGGTTGGGTGGCTCGTCGCCGCGATCACGGCGGCGTCATCTTCATCGACCTGCGCGACGCGTCCGGTATCGCGCAGGTGGTGTTCCGCGAATCGGACGTCCTGGCACAGGCACACCGGCTGCGCTCCGAGTTTTGCATCGCGGTAACCGGGATCGTCGAGATCCGTCCGGAAGGCAACGCCAACCCCGAGATCGCTACCGGCGACATCGAAGTCAACGCCACATCGCTGACGGTGCTGGGGGAGAGCGCGCCGCTGCCGTTCCAGCTCGACGAGCCGGCCGGCGAGGAGCTGCGGCTGAGGTATCGCTACCTGGATTTGCGCCGCGAGGGCCCGGCCGCGGCAATTCGGTTGCGCTCCAAGGTGAATGCGGCTGCCCGCGCAGTGCTGGCCCGGCACGACTTCGTGGAGATCGAGACGCCGACGATCACCCGTTCGACGCCGGAAGGGGCGCGCGACTTCCTGGTGCCCGCGCGGCTGAAGCCCGGCTCGTTCTATGCCCTGCCCCAGAGCCCGCAGCTGTTCAAGCAGCTGCTGATGGTGGCCGGGATGGAGCGCTACTACCAGATTGCCCGCTGCTACCGCGACGAAGACTTCCGTGCCGACCGGCAACCCGAATTCACCCAGCTCGACTTGGAAATGAGCTTCGTCGGCGCCGAGGACATCATCGCCATCTCCGAAGAGATCCTGACCGCGCTGTGGGCCCTGATCGGCTACCAGATACCCAACCCCATTCCGCGGATGACTTACGCCGACGCGATGCGCCGCTTCGGCTCCGATAAGCCCGACCTACGCTTCGGGCTAGAACTCGTCGAGTGCGCAGAGTTCTTCAAAGACACCACATTTCGTGTCTTCCAGGCCCCGTACGTGGGTGCGGTGGTGATGCCCGGCGGCGCCTCGCAGCCGCGCCGCACGCTGGACGGCTGGCAGGAGTGGGCCAAACAGCGCGGCCACCGCGGGCTGGCCTACGTGCTGGTCGGCGACGAGTCATCCGGGGGCGAGCTGGGCGGGCCGGTGGCCAAGAACCTCTCCGACGCCGAACGCGCCGGGCTGGCCGCACACGTGGGCGCCAAGCCGGGAGACTGCATCTTCTTTTCGGCGGGCCCGGCCAAGGCGTCTCGCGCGCTGCTGGGCGCGGCGCGTGGTGAGATCGCCCACCGGCTCGGCCTGATCGACCCGACGGAGTGGGCGTTCGTCTGGATCGTGGACCCGCCGCTGTTCGAGCCCGCCGCGGACGCCGTGGAAGCCGGTGACGTGGCGGTCGGCTCGGGCGCGTGGACCGCGGTGCACCACGCCTTCACTTCGCCCAAGCCAGAATTCGGAGAGATCCTGGACACCGATCCCGGCAGCGTGCTGGCCGACGCATACGACATCGTCTGCAACGGCAACGAAATCGGTGGCGGCTCGATCCGTATCCACCGCCGCGACATCCAGGAACGAGTGTTCACGGTGATGGGGCTGGATCAGGCCGAGGCCGCGGAGAAGTTCGGATTCCTGTTGGAGGCGTTCACGTTTGGTGCGCCGCCGCACGGTGGGATCGCGTTCGGCTGGGACCGGATCAACGCGCTGCTGTCCGGCGTGGAGTCGATCCGCGAGGTGATCGCGTTTCCCAAGACCGGCGGCGGCGTCGACCCGTTGACCGACGCGCCCGCACCGATCACCGCCCAGCAGCGCAAGGACTCCGGAATAGACGCCAAGCCCAAACAGGTTCACGAGGCATGACAGAAATTCCTGACACCGCAACGATCAACGCGTTCAACAAGGATATCGTCGAGGAGTTCCGGGCCAACGACGGCAACGTTACCGGGCAATTCGCCAACGCCAACCTGTTGCTGCTCACCACGACGGGTGCCAAATCCGGCAAGGAGCGTGTCTCGCCGCTGGCGTACTTCCGCGTTGACGGCAAGCTGATCATCATCGGGTCCTTTGCTGGCGCTCCCGTCAACCCCGCCTGGGTGCACAATCTGCGGGCGCACCCGCAGGCGCATATCGAGGTCGGCACCGACGCCTACGACGTGACCGCACGCGAGTTGCCAGCCGAGGAGCGCGACGAGCTGTTCGACAAAGTCACGGCGGCGGCGCCGGGCTTCGCCGAATACCAGGCCAAGACCAGCCGGGTCATTCCGCTGTTCGAACTCGAGCGCGCTTAGACCCGCCGGCCAGCCCGCGGAGGGCGGTACGGCGGTGTTCCTGGCGCGAACGGCCAGCCCGGGTCGTCCTAAACCTTGGTGGGCAGTTGCCGTTGGGCGCGGTCCGCGGTCGTACGGTAAGCAAGCGTGGTGAGTACTTCGCTGCCGACGCTGCTGACCCACGCGACCGACAACACCCTCGAGGGCTTGCAACGGGTGCGCGGGGTCTGGTTCCCGATTGTGCAGACGTCGGCTACCGCGGGCCTGGCCTGGTACGTCGCGCACGATGCGCTGGATCACCCCCAGCCGTTCTTCGCCCCGGTCGCGGCCGCCGTGTGCCTGTCGGCAAGCAACGTGCTACGCGCGCAGCGCGCCATCCAGATGATCATCGGGGTGGCTCTGGGGATCGCGATCGGGGCCGCCGTGCAACACATCATGGGTACCGGGGCTGTCCCGATCGCGGTTGCGGCGTTGTTCGCGTTGTGTGCGGCGGTGTTTCTCGGGCGGGGCTACATCGGGCAAGGTCTGATGTTCGTCAACCAGACCACGGTCTCGGCGGTGCTGGTGCTGGCCCTGTTTCGCAACGGCGTCAGCTTTGAACGGCTGGCCGATGCCCTCATCGGCGGCGGGCTGGCGATGTTCGTGGCCGTCGTGCTGTTCCCGGCCAACCCGCTCACGGTACTGGGCAACGCCCGCGCCGGAGTGCTGCACGCCCTGTACGGCGTCCTGTGCCGCACCGCGGATTTCGCGGCCGGCCGCAAAGCGGCGCCGCGTGACTGGCCGCTATCGGCCGTCGACCCGGTGCATGATCAGCTCGGCGCCCTCATCCAGGCTCGAACAACGGCCCGTCAGGTGGTGCTGGTGGCACCGCGGCGCTGGGGACTGCGCCGATCGGTGCACGGCGCCGACCATCAGGCGCTGCACGTGGCCTTGCTCGCCGGCAGCGTGCTGCAACTGGCCCGCGCCGTCGCACCCGACCTGCACGAACCGGACTGGCTTCCCCCACACGTGCCCGCGTTGCTCGCCGATCTCGCGACGGCCACGCGCCTCACCGACGCGGACCCCGCCGCGGCGGCCGCGCAGCTGGCCGCGGCGCGCCACCACGCGTTCGCGCTGCAAGCCGAGTCCCGCGAGCCAAACGAGGTGATGCTGGCAGGTGTCGCGCAGAGTTGCGTTGACGATCTGCAGCGCGTGATCGATTTGCGGCAAACGTGATCAGGATGACCCCGCCAGGAATTCCTGGACCAGCTTTCGCGGCGCCCGCGTCAGCCACGCCTCGGTGACCAGGTCCTCGAGGTCGCGAACGTCGATCTCGGCGAGCCTGACCAGCACCGCCGGGTAGCCGTCGAAATGCGGGGTGGTGAAATACACGTCCGGCTCGTCGGCGATCAGCGCGAACTTGACACCCTCGTCGGACACCCGGACACCGAGGATGTCGCCATCGGGTGGCTGCAGCCCCTGCGCGGAGAGCGCTTCGCGGTCGGATTTGCGCAGCGGCCGCTCCCACGCCAACAGCTTCTTGCCGACGCGCCAGTCGTGCGGTGACTGCTCTGCGGTGAGTGGCAACCCACCGAGGATGCGGGCGACGTCGTTCCACGCGGCCACGAAATGATTGTGCTCCGGCTATCGTGCGGTTGGTGCCGCATTCGCGCGGTCGATTTCTGGTCAGGAGGTGCGTCATGGCGTCCGGTCCCGTGGCCACCCGGCGCTACCGGGTCACGCACCGCACCGAGTACCGCTACTCCGACATCGTGACGAGTTCCTACGGCCGCGGCTTCCTCACGCCGCGCGACTCGCTGCGGCAGCGATGCATCGCGCACCGGCTGAGCATCGAACCGACCCCCACCGACAGCTCGACCAGCGTGGACGCCTACGGCAACATCAGCTCCTATTTCCACGTCACCGTGCCGCACCGCGCGCTGACCATCACCGGCGAGTCGATCGTCGACGTCGATCCGCCGCAGCCCGGGCTGTACACCAGCGGTCCCGCGGCGCAGCCATGGGAGGCCGCCAGGCCGGCCGGACGCACGGGGGCGCTCGCGACCGAGTTCACCTTGGACCTGGACCCGCCGGAGATCACCGACGAAGTGCGCGACTACGCGGCCCCCAGTTTCATGCCCGGACGCCCACTGGTCGAGGTGCTGCGTAACCTGACGTCGCGGATCTTCACCGACTTCACCTACCGGTCGGGGTCGACCACGATTTCCACTGGCGTTAAAGAGGTTCTGGCCGCCCGGGAAGGGGTATGTCAGGACTTTGCGAGGCTAGCGATCGCCTGCCTGCGCGCCAACGGTCTGGCGGCCAGCTACGTATCCGGATATCTGGCCACCGACCCGCCCCCCGGAAAGGATCGAATGATCGGGATCGACGCAACCCATGCCTGGGCCGCGGTGTGGACGCCGCAGGAACCCGGGCGGTTCGAGTGGCTGGGGCTGGATCCCACCAACGACCAGCTGATCGACGAGCGGTACATCATCGTCGGGCGGGGTCGCGACTACGCCGACGTGCCGCCGCTGCGCGGCATCATCTACACCAACTCGAAGAACAGCGTGATCGACGTCGCCGTTGACGTGGCGCCCTATGAGGACTCCGAAGAAGACGGGGTGCTGCATGCGTGACTTCCACTGCCCCAACTGTGGGCAGCGTCTGACGTTTGAGAACTCGGCGTGCCTGTCCTGCGGGAGCGCGCTGGGCTTTTCGCTCGGTGAGATGGCTCTGTTGGTGATTGCCAAGGACGAAGACGAGGGCGATCACGCCGGCGCCGTGGACGCCGCCGAATACCAGTTGTGCGCCAATCTGTATCTCGCCGAGTGCAACTGGCTGGTTGCCAAGGACAACCCCGGCGGACTGTGCACGTCGTGCGAGCTGACCATTGAACGGCCCAACGACAACGACACGGCCGGATTGGCGGAGTTCGCCCGGGCCGAGGCGGCCAAACGGCGCCTGATCGCCGAGCTCTACGAGCTGAAGCTGCCCATCATCGGGCGTGACCAGGATCCCGACTACGGGTTGGCCTTCCGACTGCTGTCCAGCGCGCAGGAGAAGGTATTCACCGGCCACGAAAACGGGGTAATCACACTGGATCTGGCCGAAGGCGACGACGTGCACCGCGAGCAGCTGCGGGTGGAGATGGAGGAGCCCTACCGCACCCTGCTCGGGCACTTCCGCCACGAGATCGGGCACTACTACTTCTACCGGCTGATCACCCCGTCGCAGGAGTACGTGACGCGGTTCAACGAACTATTCGGCGACCCCGACGCCGACTATCAGGCCGCGCTGGATCGGCACTACAAAGAAGGCGCACCCGAGGGCTGGCAGGAAGACTTCGTGTCGTCGTACGCGACGATGCACCCCGCCGAGGACTGGGCCGAGACGTTCGCCCACTACTTGCACATCCGCGACACCCTGGACACCGCGGCCTGGTCGGGCTTCGCGCCGGCTTCGGGCACATTCGACCGAACCCCGTTGGGCCCCAGTGCTTTTCCCACCATCATCGACATGTGGCTGCCGGTGTCGTGGTCGCTGAACATGGTGAACAGGTCGATGGGCCACGACGACCTCTACCCCTTTGTGCTGCCGGCTGCGGTGCTGGAGAAAATGCAGTTCGTCCACACGGTGGTCACCGAGGTGACCGCGGATGCGAAAGGGCCGGTGGACATCACCGGCTGACGGTCACGGCATCACCCGGCGTTCGTCGGGCCCCCACAGCGGTTGCATGCCACTCGGCAGTGCCAACTGGGTCGCGGTGATGACCTCGGCCAAATCGCGCAGTGCGGCATGGACCGCCTCGAGTAGCTCGACCAGCTCCGCGCGCTCGCCCCGGGCGGAGACCCCGTCCAGCTCCGCGGGATCCGAGCGGCGCAGGCGGGTGTTGATGTCGTCCACCATCCGTTCCGGGCGCGACGATCCCGACGAGCCGGGCAGGTCCCTGATGTTGGCCCGCAGGCGCTCCAGCTGGTACGCCAGCGACCGCGGATTGTCGGCGTCGAACAGCATCAGCTCGGTCACCGCGGCGACACTGAACTTGCCGACCGTGCGGCGTCGATAGATGACCGACGATTCGCATGCCACCAGGGTCGATTCGATGATCGTCTGCTCGGCAGGAGCGCTGCGGACCGTGGTCAACGTCTCCCGCAGCAGCGCGGTCAGCCACAGGCCGCGTTCGATGCGCTTGCCGATGTCCATCATGGTCCAGCCCACGTCGTGCACCATCGACTCGCTGGCCACCCCGGACAGCGTCAGCATCCCCGCCAGGGTTTGTGTCTGCGCCGACGAGAGCAACGCGTCGGCCTCGGTGAGCGACTGCGGCGGGTCGGACCGCTGCACCACCGCGCGCTCCACGTTGGCCAGCACCGTCCAGGTGTCGTTGGACAACTGGTCGCGCACCGCCCTGGCGGCCAGGGTCAGCCCGTCCACCGACTGCACCAGGGACCCCGGTCGGCCGGGGTCCACCGTCAGGGACCACAACGTCGACGGGGTGACGGCGATGATTTCGGCTTGGTCGTTGGTGGCCCCGGTGTCGGTGCCGGTGATCCGGCCCAACGCGGCCATCAGCACCGGCACGCATTCGCTTTCTTCGGTGTCCTGGTGGTGGCGGTAGACGTGGTAGCGGTCGCGGGCGACGATCAGCAACCGGGACATACTCTCCGCGCGTTCGCCGTAGCGGCCCATCCAGAACAGATCGGACAGCACACGCGGTGAGCTGACGCCCCACGTGCCCGCACCGGTCTTCGCCGGCGGCAACTCCTTGATCGGCTCCAAAAGGGGGAGGGTCACCGTCTCGGCTCGCGCGCGTTCCGTGGGACGCACCCAGATATCTTTGGCCGCAACGGTTTTCAACGCATAGGCGTCCGAACCCGATGCCAGCACGTGGCCCAGGCCGCCGATCATCGGGGCGTAGCCGCTGCGTTGGGCGACCGTGAACAACCGCATTCCCACGGCCGCCGATGTCAACACGCCGGCGTGGTCGGTGGGCGCAGAGGAGAATTGGGGCAACTCCTGACCGACCCAGTGCCACGGCATGGCCTCGATATGCGCCGCCAGCTCGCTTAGCTGCGCAGACGAAAGTGCCGGCCCGACAAAGCTTCTCCCACCGACGGTGGACTTGATCAGCAGCGACGAGAGATTGGCCAGCAGGTGCGAGCATTCGCTGGCGAAGCCGCCCCAGTACACCGGCGCCGTGCGCAACAGCGGGGCCTCGTCGAGCAGGCTTTCGGCCATCCTGGGTAAAAACCGCAGCAGCCCAGGGCTTTCCAGAATGCCGCTGCCCAGCGTGTTGACGATGGTCACCGTTCCGCGGTGCTGCGCCTCCACCAAACCCACGACCCCGAGCCTGGAATCGGCGCGCAAATCCAGCGGGTCGGTGTAGTGCGCGTCGACGCGGCGCAACACGACGTCGACGCGCTTCAACGTGCCCAGCGAGCGCATCCACAGCTTGCCGTCGCGCACCACCAGATCCGCGCTTTCCACCAGCGGAAAACCCAGCAGCGTGGCCAGATACGCCTGATCGAACGCCGTCTCGGAGTAGATGCCCGGACTGAGCACGACCACCACCGGGTCCTGGGCGACGTCGGGCGCCGCGTCGATCAGCGCCAGTCGCAGCGCCTGGGCGAACGGGGTCGTCGGCCGCGGTGCGATCCGCTCGTAGAGGTCGGGGATCGCGTGCGCCACAACGCGCCGGTCGGCCAACGCGTAACCGGCCCCGGACGGCGCCTGGGTCCAGTCGGCGTTGACCTGAAAGTTGTGGTCCGCCAGTCGGCTGACGTCACAGGCGTGCATGAAGAGCTGGTGGTGTCCTGGCACTTCGATGCCGTTGGCGACGCGCACGTAACCCGGGTGGGCGAACAGCAATTCCGGCGGCAGCAGGCCTTCGGTCAGCAATTTGCGCGGCCCGTACAAGTCGGCGAGCACGGCGTCGAGCAGCCGGGAGCGCTGTACCAGCCCGGCCTCCAGTGCGTCCCAGTCGGCGGCCGACACCACCAGCGGCAGGGTGTCCAGGATCCACGGACCCGGCTCGAGTCCGTGGGCGGCGGTCGCGCCGTAGCGGGGGACGTCAATGTCGGGGACGACCTCGGTGTAGGTGATGCCGTCGCTGTCGATCAGGCTGTGCACCACCGAGCGCAGTCGGTCCAGCCCGGCCCTGCCACGCTCGGCGACGGTGTCGGCGAGCTCGGTCCAGGCCGGTCGCACATTGCCGTTTTGGTCGACGAATTCGTCGTAGCCGATTCCGGGGGCCGCCGAGCGGTCGGAACGAACGTCGAACAATGTGTCCTGCGCGCGTGCGGCGCGGTAGCCCGTCAGGAGACGGTCGACGTCGTAGCGGCCTCCGGTGCTGGGAGAGACCGCCGACGAGCTATCCGTGCCCAGTGCCATTACTGCAGTACGGTACGCACGCGTCGCAGGTCAAGGATGCCCGGCGCGCCGATGTCGGTGGATATCCGGGCCTGCTTCTCCCGGATGTCGGACAGGTCGAGCTTGCCGGGGGTGAAGCCGGTCGCCTCGAAGCGGCGAGCCCGCCGCGACTCGGCTTCGACCGCGTTGACGGGCGGCTCGTCGTAGGAGCGTCCGCCGGGGTGCGCGACGTGGTACGTGCAACCGCCGCGCGACGTTCCGACCGTGAGGTCGATCAGCTCGAACTGCAGCGGGCCGTCGACCGTGATGCTCGGGTGCAGCGCGCTGGGTGGCTGCCAGGCCCGGAACCGCACCCCGCCCACGTGGATGTCGGGATTGTCGGTGGCAAGCAACGGCACCGGGTAACCGTTGCAGGTCACCAGGTAGCGGTGCCGGTCGGCGCCGATGATGCGGACCTGCAGGCGTTCCACCGACGAGTCGACGTAGCGGGCGGTGCCGGTGGCCGTGGACTCCTCGCCGAGGGTGTTCCACGGCTCGATCGCCCCGCGCAATTCGATCTCCACGCCGTCGAACACGGCGGTCCCGATGCGCGGGAACCGGAATTCGGTGAACGGGTCCAGCCAGCTGGTCTCGAACGCGATGCCCTGCGCGCGCAGGTCGGCCGCGACATCGGCGATGTCGTGAATCAGGAAGTGCGGCAACAGGTATCGCCCGTGCAGGTTGGCGCCGTGGCGTATCAGGGGGGCACGCAGCGGCTCATCCCAGAACCACGCCACCAGCGCGCGTACGAGCAGGGACTGCACCATCGCCATCCGCAGGTGTGGCGGCATCTCGAAGCCGCGCAGTTCGAGCAGACCGAGCCGGCCGCGGGGGCCGTCGGGGTTGTAGAGCTTGTCGATGCAGAACTCGGCGCGGTGGGTGTTGCCCGTGATGTCGGTGAGCAGGTGGCGCAGCGCACGGTCGGTCACCCACGGTTTGGCCCGGTTTTCCCCGGGGCCGCCCGCCGACAGCCGGGCGATCTCGGCAAACGCGATCTCGAGCTCGTAGAGCGCCTCCGCGCGGCCTTCGTCGACCCGTGGGGCCTGTGACGTTGTGCCCACGAACCGCCCGGCGAACAAATAGGACAGCGACGGGTGTCGCTGCCAGTACGTCAGCAGCGAGACCAGCAGATCGGGACGGCGCAGCAGCGGCGAGTCGGCGGGGGTGATGCCGCCGAGGGTGATGTGGTTGCCGCCGCCGGTGCCGCCGTGCGTGCCGTCGACATCGAACGACTCCGTCGACAACCGGGCCAACCGGGCGCACTCGTACAGGGTTTCCAGTTGTTGTCGTTGCTCGTCGAAACTGGCGGTGGGCGCGACGTTGACCTCGATGACGCCGGGGTCGGGGGTGATCGTCGTCGACTGCAGCCGCGGGTCCGGCGGTGGGCCGTAGCCCTCGACCACGACCGGACAGCCCAGCTTGGCCGCGGCGGCCTCGACCCGCGCGACGAGGTCGACGAAGTGTTCGAGTGCGTCCGTGGGTGGCAGGAAGATGTACAGCAGCCCGTCACGAACCTCGGCCAGCAGTGCGGTCGTCGGCGCGCGCTCGGGGTCCTCCACGACCGCCGCCGGCGCACCCGACCCGGCGGCCGACGGCGACGGCAGGGCATACACCACGGTCACCGGATCCACTTCGAACGATGCCCGCGGCGGCCGCCAGCTGATCGAGTCCAGCGGTAGCCGCAGGCCCGCCGGCGAATCCCCCTCGAGCAACACGATGCGCCCGCGGCGCAACCGCCAGTTCGCGCTGGCCCAGCCAAGGTCGTCAGCGCGCCGGTGCAGGGGCAGCAGGAACGCCGCGGGGGTTGCGACGGCCGCCTCGAGGCGGGCCAACAGCGCCGAGCGGTCCGCGTCGGAGTCGCCGGCCAGGTCGTCGCCGGAGGCGACCGGATCCCCTTCAGGCATCCGCACCGCGGCGGCCAGCCTGGACAGCGGGTCCTCATAGGCGGGTCGCACCTGTGACAGCGGCAGGCCCAGGCCCTCGGCGAGCGCGGCCACCACCTGGTAAGCGGCATCGTCGTCAACGGGGTCGCGCGGCTCGCTTGTGTCGGGAGTCCACGGGTCGGCCAGCAGCGCATCGTTGGTCCACAGCGGGTGCCCGTCGGTGCGCCAGTACAGCGCAATCTGCCAGCGCGGCAACGGTTCTCCGGGATACCACCTGCCCTGTCCGCGTTGGACCAGCCCCTGTGGGGCCCACACGGACTTGAGGCGGGCGGCCAGATCCGATGCCAGGCGGCGCTTGTGCGGGCCGTCGGCCGCCGTCGTCCACTCCTCGTCGACCTGGTTGTCCACCGAGACGAAGGTGGGCTCGCCGCCAACGGTCAGCCGGACGTCGCCGGCGGTCAGGCGCTCGTCGACCGACTGGGCGACAGCACAGATGGTTTTCCAGGCCTGGTCGGTGTAGGGCAGCGTGACCCGCGGGTCCTCGTGGACGCGGGTCACGGTGTTGGAGAACTCCAGCACCGATTCGCAGGGCTCGGTGCCCCCGCTGATGGGCGCCGCGCTTGCGGGATGCGGCGTGGCGGCCAGCGGGATGTGCCCCTCGCCGGCGAACAGCCCCGACGTCGGATCCAGCCCGATCCAGCCCGCGCCGGGGATGTACACCTCGGTCCAGGCGTGCAGGTCGGTGAAGTCGGCGGTGGGGCCGGACGGCCCGTCGAGGGCTTCGATGTCGGAGGCCAGCTGGACCAGGTATCCGGACACGAAGCGGGCCGCGAGTCCCAACTGGCGCAGAATCGACACCAGCAGCCACGCGGAGTCGCGGCACGACCCGACGCCCGTGCGCAGCGTGTGATCCGGCGTCTGCACCCCGGGCTCCATGCGCAGGCTGTAGGCGACGTCGGCGTTGATCGCGTGGTTGAGCGCGACCAGGAAATCGATGGTGCGGATGGCGTCCGGGACCGTGAATTTGCGTACCCACGCCCGCACGAGCTCGCCGGGCCCAGACCCTTCGCCTTCCTCGTCGACCGGCCGCAGGTACGGCTTGAGGTCTTCGGCCAACTCCTTGGGGTAGGTCCATCCGGAGCCTTGATTCGAGGCCCACATCTCGGCCCAGTCCTCGATGAAGAAGTCGAACGGATTGATCACCTTGAGGTCGGCGATGAGCCCGACGGTGATGCTGAGGCGGCTCATCGGATCCGGGAAGACCAGCCGGGCCTGGAAATTGCCCAGCGCGTCCTGCTGCCAGTTGATGAAGTGGTCGGCCGGCTCGATCCGCAGCGAATAGGCCTCGATTGGCGTGCGTGAGTGGGGTGCCGGGCGCAGCCGCACGAGGTGCGGAAAAACCCGGACCGGCCGGTCAAAGGTGTAGCTGGTGCGGTGCTCCAGCGCAACTTTGATGCTCATAATCGCGTATCACATCACAAGGGCGGCGAGGGCGCAGGGCAGCGCAATCGCGCTGCTTCTTGCCGGGTGCGCGCGGCGTCGATGTTGCCGACCGTCAGCCCCAGGCCGGCGGCCCCGGCGGCATGCCCGGCGGCGGCCCGGGCGGCGTGCCCGGCGGCGGTCCGGGCGGCATGCCCGGCGGCGGCCCCGCTTGATAATTCGGCTGCCGCGGCGGGACGACCTGGCCGCCGGACAGCTTGCGGTAGGTGTAGGTCCAGATGAGCGTATTCAGGGGCACCGCGACGATCAGACCGACGCAGCACGCCAGGAAACCCAGGATTGTCGTCCCGATTGTCGCCAGTAGCGCCAGCAGAACTTGGCCGACGTTCGCCCTGACCGTCGCGATGCTGGCCTTCATCGCGTCCACGGGCCCCAGCGATCTGTCGACCACGAAGAAGAAGGTCAGCGCGGCGAGGAAAGCGAAGATAACCCCGGGGATGATGAGCAGGATGAAGCCGACGGTGGTGATTAGGCCCACCAGCAGCCCCGCGAGGATCGCCGGGCCGAAGTTGCGTGGTCTGAAGAACGAACCGATGGTGACCGGTCTGCCATCGGCGATGTCGAGGCACCCGGTGATCAACGCGGTCCAGGTGAAGAACTCCACTGCGAGAGTCACCAGGTAGACGATGAGCAGGATGACCGCCGAGACGATGGCCCAGCCCGGTGAGGTAGAGACGTGGCCGGAGTCGGTCGTGGTGGTGCCGGCCGACTCGAGCACGCCGTCCAGCAGCCGGTACACGAGATTGAGGCCACCCAGTATCGCGCGGTAAATCACATACGCGACGATGAGCGCCACCGCGTTCTCGCCGAACTTGCTCCAGGCCCATTTGAACGCGTCGCCCACGTTAAACTGCTCGCCCGGCTGCGGCGGGTAGCCGGCGGGAGGCGCGCCGTATCCGGGCGGCCCGCCATACCCTGGTGCGCCCTCGTAGCCGGGCGGCCCGCCGTACCCTGGTGCGCCCCCGTACCCGGGCGTGCCGCCGTACCCGGGAGGCTGGGGCGGGGCGCCGTAACCGTAACTGGGAGGGTTCTGCTCACCCGGATAACCCGGAGGGCCGGGGGGCTGGCTCATCGTCGTCCTCATTCCGGTCGGCATTCGCGCGGAACCGAGCATCCGGAATTTAGCATCCACGGCCCGCCAGCGCCCGCTTTAAATGCGCAGGCCGTCGGAACTATCGCCGTTGATCGCGCGTTGCGCGCGAGATCGATTCCGGTCGAGCTAGGCCGGCTGTTGGCCCGGTGGTGGCGCCGGCGGGAGGCCAGCCGGGGGCCCCGGCTGGGATGCGGCCTGTTCCAGCGGAACGACCTGGCCGCCCGAAAGCTTGCGATAGGTGTAGACCTGGATCAGCAAGGCCACCGGCACCGCGGCGAACAGGCCGACGAAGCAAGCGATTTCGCCGACGGCGATCACCGCGTACTGCACCAGCAGGGACAGCAGCACGGGGACGAAGTTGTTCTTCACCAGCTCGTAGCTGGCCTTGACGGCGTTGACGGGCGACAGCGATCTGTCGACCACAAATGCGACGGCGAAGTGCGTGAGGAAGCCGATGATCAGACCGCCGATGATGCACAGCGACCCGAGACCGGTCGCGACGATGAGCAGCAGCGAGGTGACCAACACCGGACCCAGGTTGCGCGCCCTAAAGAACGTGCCGATGCTCACCGGCTTTCCGTCAGCGATGTCGAGGACGCCGGAAATCATTGCGGCCTGCATGTAGGCCCCGACCAGGAAGCACACGAGGTAGGCAGCGATCACAGCGATGATCCCCAAGGCGCCCGTGTGGGTGGTGTGCACGGCATAGCCGTAGTCATCGGTGGAGTTCGTGGTGGTGGTGTTCGCGAACAAGATGCCGTACCCGATGCCTACGATTGCGCCGATCAGCAAGATGTATGCGACGACCGGCACGACGAGCGTTGCGACGTTGCCGGTGAACTTTTTCCACGCCCAGTTGAACGCGTCACCGACGCTGAACGGCGGCGTCGCCGGGCCGTAACCGGGTGGTGTCGCATAGCCGGGCGGGGGCGCGCCATAGCCAGGCGGGGGAGGTGCTCCGTATCCCGATGGTGCCGGTGATGTTCCGTGTTCCGACGGGCCGGGCGGCGGGGGCGGTGTGCCGTATTCCGGCGGCGAGCCCCCGGGGGGTGGACCGTACCCACCCGGCGGTTGTGGCTGCTGACCATAACCAGGCGGCGGCGGGGGCGGCGCTCCGTACCCGGGCGGCCCGGGAGGCGTGCCGTAGCCCGGGGGCGGCGTGCCGTAATCGGGTGATGGTGGGTAGCCCTCTGGTTTCGCATGGGAACCGTGGGACTCGCCCGGGGTGCCTGGATAGTCTGGGGGCTGGCTCATTGCCGTCCTCACTCGCTCGGTCAGTACACGCGCGGAACTTAGCAAACCGCAACTTAGCAAATGCGCCGCGGGAGCGCGCGCATTGGTGCCGCGGTGATTGTTGGGTCGCCGGGGTGGGCGACATGTCCGGGCTGCGTGGTATGCCTGAAACCGTGTCCGACGGCCTGTTTGACCTGCCCGGCGCCGCGCAGGCGAGCGACTCGGCCCTCGGGCCGGTTGTGTCGGCCGGAGCGCCACTGGCGGTGCGGATGCGTCCGGCCTCGCTCGAAGAGGTGGTGGGGCAGGACCACTTGCTGGCACCGGGATCGCCGCTGCGCCGCCTCGTCGAGGGGTCGGGCGTGGCGTCGGCAATCCTCTACGGCCCGCCGGGAAGCGGCAAGACCACGCTCGCGGCGCTGATCTCCCAGGCGACCGGCCGCCGCTTCGAGGCGCTGTCGGCGTTGTCGGCGGGTGTCAAGGACGTTCGGGCGGTTATCGAAATAGCGCGCAAAGGCGTCCTCGCCGGCGAGCAGACGGTGCTGTTCATCGACGAGGTGCACCGGTTCTCCAAGACGCAACAGGACGCGCTGCTGTCCGCGGTGGAGAACCGGGTGGTGCTGTTGGTGGCCGCGACCACGGAGAATCCGTCGTTCTCGGTGGTCGCCCCGCTGCTGTCCCGCTCGCTGATCCTGCAGTTGCGGCCGCTGACCCCCGACGACATCCGCACAGTGGTGCGGCGCGCGATCGAGGATCCCCGCGGCCTGGATGGGCGGGTCGTGGTGACGCCCGACGCCGTCGACCTGCTGGTGCAATTGGCCGCCGGCGACGCCCGTCGCGCCCTTACCGCGCTGGAGGTGGCTTCCGAAACGGCAGGGGCAGCGGACGAGCAGGTCACCGTCGAGACCATCGAGCAGTCGTTGGACAAGGCCGCGGTGCGCTACGACCGCGACGGCGACCAGCACTACGACGTCATCAGCGCCTTCATCAAATCGGTGCGCGGCTCGGACGTCGACGCCGCGCTGCACTACCTGGCGCGGATGCTGGTCGCCGGAGAGGATCCCCGGTTCGTCGCGCGTCGGCTGATGATCCTGGCGAGTGAAGACATCGGGATGGCCGATCCGACCGCGTTGCAAACGGCCGTCGCCGCGGCGCAGACCGTGGCGCTGATCGGGATGCCCGAAGCCCAGCTGACGCTGGCGCACGCCACCATCCACCTGGCCACCGCGCCGAAGTCGAACGCCGTCACCACCGCCCTGGGCGCGGCGATGGCCGACGTCAGGGCGGGCAAGGCCGGGCTGGTGCCGTCCCATCTGCGCGACGGGCACTACTCCGGTGCGGCGGCGCTGGGCAACGCGCAGGGCTACAAATACGCGCACGATGACCCGGATGGCGTTGTGGCCCAACAATATCCGCCGGACGAGCTGGTCGGCGTGGACTACTATCAGCCCACCGAGCACGGTGCGGAGCGGCACATCGCCGGCCGGCTGGATCGGCTGCGGGCGATCATCCGCGGGCGGCGCGGATGACGGCAAGCCCACCCGCGGGCTCGCTGGGGTTTCGCCACGGCGTTACGTTCGGCGCACCAGCCGAGAAGGGCGGCCACCCGTGAAGACGTTCACCGACGAAGAGATGGGCCAACTGCTGCCCGCTGCCAAGGCCTACAGCGTCGTCATCCTCACGCGGGGGCCTAAATTCGCGGACCAAGAGGCGGCCGCGATCGTCTGGGAACACGGTCGCCGGAACTTCGGGCTGCGCGACGACGGTGTGCTGGCGGTGGTCCTGCCGGTCACCGATGGGTCCGACGTGTGCGGCATCGGGGTGTTCGCAGCGACCGTCGAGGACACCACCGAGATCATGAACGACGATCCCGGGGTGGCGGCCGGGGTCTTCACCTACGAGGTGCACCCCTGCCGCGGGTTCCCCGGGGACGCGCTGCCCTGAGCGGGCTCAGATCAGTTCGGGCACCCGAAGGTGGGCGATTGCCAGCTCGAATTCGCCGACGTCGTCCTGGTCGATGCTGAGGTCACGCAGCATGGCCGTGCGCAACGAGCGGGCCGGGAGTTCGCTGCGTTCCATCGCGTCCCGGCTGTCGTAGGTCACCGAGGCCACCGCCCGGGCAGACGCCCGGTCGACCAGCAGGCTGGCGCTGCAGAAGCCGTCAAACTCCTCGACGGCCGGCAGCACGGCCAGCCGGTAGAACTCGATGGCCGGGGCGAACTGCTCGGGCCGCGCCTTGAGCCAGGTGGCCCGCACGCAGGCACCCGGTGCGGAGTGGTGATCGCGGTGCAACACCGCGATGTCCCACTCGTCGACCACCGCGCTGCCCCCGAAGACCGAGGCCGCGCGGTAACGCACCGACCGCACCCGCTCGGCGCTCGCCCGCATCGCCTCCTCGCTCTCCCAGGAGCTGGTCGCGATGCACCTGCAGGACTCGCGGTCGACCAACAACGACATCCCCAGACAGCCCTCGACCTCGCGCAGGGCGGGCATGACGACGTCGCGAACATGCGCGATCCCCATGTCGACGGACGACCGTTGTGCCGAGATGGTGGTAGAGCGTGCGTACACAGCCGACCCCTCTTATATCGGGGCGGCGCCGCGGGCTGGATTGGGGCGCCGCCGATCCCAACAGATACTTTCCTCCGGCCGACTACCTGTGGCAATGGTCACATCGCCGGTTGGCAGGTGATCGAACTGCCGCCGTAGGCTTGACCGGGTGCAAACCGATGTGCTGGATGTGGATACCGCCAGTCGCCGCATTGTGGATCTCACCGACGCGATTCGCAGGTTCTGCTTCTCCTACGGGGACGGTCTGCTCAACGTGTTCGTCCCGCACGCGACGGCCGGCGTCGCGATCATCGAGACCGGCGCCGGGTCCGACGACGATCTGGTCGACACGCTCGAGCGGCTGTTGCCGCGTGATGACCGCTACCGGCACGCGCACGGCTCGCACGGCCATGGCGCGGACCACGTGTTGCCGGCGATCGTCTCGCCGTCGGTGACGGTGCCGGTCTGCCGTGGTGAGCCGGCGCTGGGTACCTGGCAGAGCATCGTTCTGGTCGACCTCAACCGGGACAATCCGCGTCGGTCGGTCCGCTTGAGCTTTGTGGAAGGCTAGGCAGGCTGAACCCGGGCGCACCCCGGAAGTACAAGAAGGCTAAGGAAGCGAAAGAGAGTGCAGACACACGAGATCAGGAAGCGGTTCCTTGATCATTTCGTGAAGGCGGGCCACACCGAGGTGCCCAGTGCCTCGGTGATCCTCGACGACCCAAACCTGCTGTTCGTCAACGCCGGCATGGTCCAGTTCGTGCCGTTCTTCCTGGGTCAGCGCAGGCCGCCATACGCGACGGCCACCAGCATCCAGAAGTGCATCCGCACACCCGATATCGACGAGGTGGGCATCACCACCCGGCACAACACCTTCTTCCAGATGGCCGGCAACTTCTCGTTCGGCGACTACTTCAAGCGCGAGGCCATCGAATTGGCCTGGGGTCTGCTGACCAACAGCCTCGCCGACGGCGGCTATGGGCTCGACCCCGAAAAGCTTTGGACGACAGTCTATTTGGACGACGACGAGGCCGTAGCGCTGTGGCAGGAGATCGCCGGCCTGCCGGTCGAGCGGATCCAGCGGCGCGGCATGGCCGACAACTACTGGTCGATGGGCATCCCCGGTCCGTGCGGCCCGTCGTCGGAGATCTACTACGACCGGGGCCCGGAGTTCGGTATCG
>NZ_JAFBAR010000075.1 GCF_019247635.1 Mycobacterium sp. | reverse complement strand
GCCCCGAGCGCGAACGTCTCCATGTTGCCGACGCCGCTCCCACCGCCCACCGGATCATCCACCCGCACAAGCAGATCCCGCAACTGGTGTACCTTGCGGGCGGTCGCCGGGTCATCGCAGTTGGTGACGTGGTTGCCTTCCACCCGCAGCTCCCCGACCCACTCCCCGTACACCCAGTCGTTCCAGCCGTAATAGCCGGCCGTGCCGAGGTGAAAGCCACCGTCGCCGGCAGCCGAAATGCTTAGCGGACGCTTGGTTCCGTCCGCCTCGATCAGCGTGATCGTTCCTTGGGTGAAGCGCCGGTTGTCGTCACGGAAGCGCAGGTCCTGCTCGACCGCGGCGAATCGGTATGAACCGCCGCCTTCTTCCTGCTGTTCGGCTTGCGAGCGGATTGATTCGAAGCCCTGTCCCCGTTCGTGCTGCAGGAAGACGAACAGCGAGTACTTCGACCCGTCGGACCGGGCCATGCTCATCGGCAGCCACGTCATGTACATCTGCCGGATCTTGCTGCCGCCACGCGGCAGACCCGGAATGGGCTTTCCAACACCGGGGCGCAGACCCCAGGAATGGTCGCGGATGGATATCCACTCGTTGGGGTTAACATCGAAGCGCTCGCCGTGCAGCTGGACCCAACCCGACGCGACGCCAATCTGGTGGTAGCGCAACACGTTATGCGTCACCCGGTAGCCATCGGGGCTGCGGTCGGGCCACGAATCTTCCAGGGCGGCGCCGAACGAGCCGCGCAGCACGACATCGAAGGCGATCGGCTCGTGTTCGTTCTCGTCCAGGCTCACCCGGACGGCGCGCAGCGGTTCGACGACGCTGTAGCGGATCGGTCCGACGTCGGTGCCCGCCGAGTCGGACGACAGGCGACGGCCCGCGCGCACCGTCCACTGCTCGGTGCCGCGGCACACGCCGGCCGCCCCGTCGAAAACTCCGCGGTTCGTGTACTTACCCACGCCCAGCACAATCTGCAGGGAATTGTCTCGCGCGTGTGCCGTCGTCCAGATCTTCTCCGTCCACGACGGGTCCGACTGGCTCACCGTCGCGAAGGTGTCGACGATCTGGTGGGTAAGGAGCTCGTCCTCGGGCACCAGGCCCCCGTAGTTGGTGGACAGCAACGTTTCACCCTCCACTTGTTGCCCTCGAGTTGACCGGCTGCCACATGAACGGCACGGTCGCGCCGAATCCAGCACAGCTGCTACCTCCGTGGGCGGTGACCCGTCCGCGCCGCGTGAACGGACGGCGTCGGCGCACGGCAGGAGTAACATTCACACACCCATGCGTCACGTCGATTCACCGAGATTCCGGGCACCAGGCATGGGTCAGTGTGACATTTGTGCTCATCTATGTAAAGGTTAGGAATGTCAACCCGGGTGCCCCCCAACGCTGAGCGATCGACTCGTCGACGCATCCTTGCCGCAACGTTTGTCGTGTTGGCCCGCAGTGGGCGCAAGAAACTGATGCTCTCGGAAGTCGCCGCGGAGGCCGGTTTATCACGGCCGACGCTGTACCGCTATTTTCCGTCCAAAGAGGCATTGCTCGAAGCGTTCGGACTCTACGAGCAGGACAACTTCGATGCCGGTATCGCCGCCGCGGTCGCCGGCCTGCGCGGTCACGAACGGCTCGACGCCGCGCTGCAGTTCATCGTCGACTTCCAGCACGCCTACTCGCTGGGTTCGCTGTCCGACGTCGAGCCCGAGCACGTGCTGGGTCAGATGCGTCGGGTCATGCCGCTGTTGCACGATCGGATCGCGCGCATCATTCCCGGCGATCATGCTGACATCGCAGCAGCGACGGTGGTACGCGTCGCGGTGTGTCATTACCTGATCGGGGACGACAACCGGGACCGGTTTTTGGCCGAGCTGCGCTACGCGGCCGGGCTCGAACCGGTGCGCGGCCGGGCGGCCCGGCCCGCGGTCAGCGCCTAAGCCGGCCCCTTGCAAAGCGCACTCCTCGTGATGCCGCACTTTACATACTCGGGGCGTAGCGTAACTCGTGACGTACTTTACATCGAGTCCTTGGTATGTAAATGTTGGCTATGGCCGGCCTGACCCTTGCCCAGCGCGACCTGGTGGTGACCCGACAACAATTGGACCGGTGGTTCGCCGACAAATTCGGCCCGTCGGTCGCGCTGACAAACTTGGCCGTGGCCAACACGTCGGGTGGCTTCTCGAGCGAGAGTCTGCTCGCGTCCGTCACCGACGCCGAAGGCCTTCGTGAGTATGCGGTACGGATCCCGCCGGCGGGCGGCGGGATCTTCGCCGACTACGACCTCGAGGGGCAGGCCCGTACCCAGGAGCTGGTGCGCGGCTACGGCGTGGCAACCCCGAGCCCGCAGATCTACGAACCCGACCCCACCTGGATCGGCTCGAAGTTTCTTGTGATGCCACGGATTCCGGGGCACATTCCCGGCGACATGGCCTACGCCAGAAAAGGATGGTTGCACGACGCCTCCGCCGAGATTCAGCGCCGTACGCAGGACTCGTTTCTGGCGACTCTGGCTGCGCTGCACCATGTTCCACCGAGCGACGCGCCGTGGCTGCGACGGCCGACCGGGGTCGGCAACGAGGCCGAGGTCACCTGGTGGTGGGAGTACGTCAACTGGGGCACAGACAACCAAGTCCCAGACCTGATCCGAGACGCCTTCGACTGGCTGGGCCGCAACCTGCCCGCGGAACCTCCTGAGCCCAGCGTCTGCTGGGGCGATGCGCGGATATCCAACGCGGTCTTCAACGATTCGGGCGACATCGTCGGTGTGCTGGACTGGGAACAGGCCTGCCTGTGTCCCGCGGAGGCCGATTTCGGGTGGTGGCTGGCCACTCGGCGGCAGATGTGCGCAGTGTTCGGCATCGCGGCCGACCCCGAGTTGCCCGGATTCGACACGCGGGACCGGATCATCGGCCGCTACCAGGACATGCTCGGACGACGCCTCAGCGACCTGGCCTGGTACGAGCAATTCGCGGCGGTCCGAATCGGCTGCTGCACGCTGCGCATCCAGGTGCTGCTGCGGGCCATCGGTCAGCCCGATCACTTCCTCACTCGCGCACCGGTTTTGCCAGCCTGGACCATCGAGACGATCCGTGCGTGACGGGGCGGACCGCGGCCCGTCGGTCACGATAATCGGCGCCGGTTTCGCCGGTATCGCCGCTGCGGTCTCATTCGCGGCAGACGCTGCATGGCCGCCGTTTCGATAGGAGGAGAACATGACTCAATCAGTTATTGACCTCACGAATCCCTCGGTGTGGGCGGCCGGCTTCTCCGACGAGTTGTTCGCGCAACTCCGTCGCACCACCCCCGTCTACCACCAGAAACCAACCCCCGCCGTCACCGACCAGCTGGGCCGTGAATTCTGGGTCTGCACCAAACACGACGAGGTCAGCCAGGTGCACCGCGATCACGAAACCTTCACGGCCACGGATGGTCCCTTGATTCAACGGACGGACCTGTTCGCCGCTTACCCCGCGATCGTCAACCTCGATCCTCCCGACCACACCAAGCGACGAAAAATCATCGCCGGCGCCTTTAACCGGCGAGCGGTGGCCAAACTGGAGGAGGGCATCCGCGACCGTGCTCATCAAATGGCGGCCGCGTTACTCGGCAATGGCGGTGGCGAGTTCGTGGATCTCGCTGCGGGCCTGCCGATCTCGGTGATTGGCGACATCGTCGGCATTCCCGAGGACGACCGCCCCCGCGTCTTCGCGTTGATCGCCGACGTTCTCAGGCTCGCCGGCGCCGGGATCTCGATGCCGCAGCGCAACGACATGCTTCCCTTCCTTACCTTGTTCCAATACGCCAGCGAGCTGACCGCGCAGAAGCGCGCGAATCCGGTGGACGATATCTGGAGTGCGTTGTGCACCACCGAGATCGAAGACGAATCCGGCGAGAGATTTCTGCTGCCCAACAACGAGCTCGAGATCTTCTTCTTCATCCTGGGCCTCGCCGGAAGCGACACTACCCGCAACGCACTATGCGACGGCATCCGTGCATTCGTCGCCAACCCCGACCAGATTGCGCGCTATCGCAGCCAGCCCGATCTGCGTGTGCACGCCGTCGAAGAAGTTCTGCGCTACTCGACCCCGATCATGTTCTGGGTTCGCGGTGCCACCCGCGAGGTCGAACTCGGCGACACCCGAATCCCTAAGGGCGCACGAGTGGTGACCATGCTCCGTTCCGCCAACCGTGACGAGGATGTGTTCGACGGTCCGTTCGACTTCGACATCGGCCGTGAGTCCAACCCGCACGTAGCCTTCGGCGGTGGAGGAGCCCACCACTGTTTGGGCGCGATGCTGGCACGAGCGGAGATCCGGGCCGCGCTGGACGAGTTGCTGCTCAACACCCGCGACATCGAAACCGGTGAACCGCGCATCCAGCACCCGAACATGGCATCCAACATGACGGTGTACGAATCGCTCCCGATTACGTTGCGGCCCAGCTGACCGCATCAACCCCCGACGGCGTCGCGCACCGCGTCGACAACTGCGGAGACGACGCGTTCTCGGTTCTCGGCAGGAAGCGGCCACTGCGTCACTCGCAGATCGGTCACCCCGGCCTGGGCCTGCGACACCGCTGCGGTCGCGACGGCGGCCAGGTCGGGCCGGCCGTCCGAGCCAGCTTTGACCCGCAGCGCGCCGGTGATGCCGAATCCATCCGGGTCGCCGCCGGCATGCTCGACGGCAGCACGCATCCGCTCAATGCCCGCGGCGATATCCCGGGCATCGGAACCCCAAGGGATCCAGTATTTTCCGAAACGCGCGAGCCGACGAGCAACCGCGCGGTTGACCGTGCCGCTCACCCAGATCGGCACTCCGCCGGCCTGAACGGGTTTCGGCATTTGGTGGATCCGGTCGAAACTCAGTCCGGTCCCTGTGTAGCTCACCTCGTTCTCCTGCCAGAGCCGCTGACACACCTCGAGCGTCTGGTCCAGAATGGCACCGCGGCGGTCGAAGTCGACTCCGGCGGCGTCGTACTCCTCACGCTGCCAGCCGACGCCCACGCCGAGATCGATACGACCGCCCGACAAGACATCCATGGTGGCAACGGTTTTCGCGAGGACCGCGGCCGGACGCAACGGGGCCAGCAGGATGTTGGTGCCCAACCGGATCCGTTCGGTCCGCGCCGCGAGATACGTCAGGACCGTGAGCGGCTCCAACCAGTGCCCATCGGGGCCGGTGGGCTGGCGACCGCCTTCGGTGCCTCCTGTCTTGGGATTTGCGTAAGCCTCCATGTTCAAGCCGAACGCGATGTGCTCGGACACCAAGACGCGGTCGAATCCGGAGTGTTCCAGCAGTTGCGTCCAGTCGGTGAGATGGTCCCAGCTCACCGGGGCCTCAGCCGAAAACGAGGGGATTCCCATTGATAGCTGCATCAAGTTACTCCGTGGTTCGCACAATCGAGACCGTACGGTCTTCTGTAGCGTCGACAACGAGGATACGGTGCTCGATCAGCCACCGGCCGGCGGTGTTTCGTGAGTAGTGGTCGAGGTAGCGGATGTGCATGACGTGGTTGTGGCCGGGGCCCGTCTCGCTACTACCGAAATGGTTTGCGGTGCAATAGACTTCACCGGTGGCGGTGTCGCCCTTAATCACATAGAGGCCCTGGCCCAGCAGATGAACCGTGCGGGGCCACCGGCCGACAATGGCGATGATTCGCTCGAGTTCGCGGTGACCCGTCATCATGGCCGGTTCGCGTCCCGGTCGCTCCACGAGCATGGTGGCATCAGGTGCAAAGACCGCAAGGAGCGCCGCGCGGTCTCGATGATCGACTGCGGCCGCGTACCTACGGGAGAGGGCTTCGAGCTCGGGACAGGGAACGGCTGACGAGATATCCATTAGCTTTCCACGGCGGCCGGAGACAGATCCGTAGACAATACCGCCAATACCGCCAGCGTCGATCGCGGCACCAGTCTGGAAGCGACTGGATATGTTCCGTCTGGCTTCGGCCCCGGTGTGTTAGCCGATGTTACGGTTTTCAAGCCGACACGAAAGTTGTTCATGACCCTTGCCTCAACTGCGCGCCCGATTGCGGCCGAGAGCAGCCCGTTGGCCGCGGCGACCGCGTACTCGAGCACGTTGCCATGACGATGTTCCGCCAACGTGGCCGACGGCAGTATCCATTGAAGCGAAATAGCAGAGCACTAATGGTGTCGGGCGCGGTTGTACCGACAGTCCTCGGGTCGGTGGTGATCGCCGTGATGACGTTTTGGGCACTGCCGACCGGCGCCGCTTTGAGCGAGCATCACGTATTGGTGCTGAACATCGTTGCCGCCATGATCTATTCGGCAATCGCGGTGCCCGCCGGTGTCATCTGGGGTTACTTCTGGTTGACATTCCCCGCCGGGGCGGACGAAGACTCCGGCCGGCACACCCTGCTGACAGCGCCCAATCGGATGGCATTCATTCACGGCACCGTGTGGATGGCTGCGACATTCCTGCTCGTGCTCATCAATGTCCGTAGCCCCTGGCTGGCAACGACATTGGGCGTCAACACCGTGTTGGGCGCAACGGTGACGACGGCGGTGTCGTACTGGTTGTGCACCCGCGCGCTGCGGCCCGCGGTGGCGGAGTTACTGACTAAGGACCCGCCTACCCGACCACGCCGGCCGGGGTTACGGATGCGTGGGGTCAGCGCGTGGATGGTGGGAACCGCGGTTCCGCTGCTGGGGCTGATGTTGGTCGCCGCGAGCGCGCTCGTAGTTGACTATCCGGGCCACCGCCTGGCCGTAGTGGTGCTGGGGCTCGGTGCCTGCGCCCTCGCCAGCGGGCTGGCGGTCGCAGCATTCACCGCAGCCACCACCGCGGATCCCATCGATGAGGTCAGGCGCGGCATGCGACAAGTCCAACGCGGCGTCTTCGACGTGTCGGTGCCGGTCTTTGACGCCTCAGAACTCGGCCTGCTGCAATCCGGCTTCAACGTGATGGCCCGCGGACTTCGGGAACGCGAACGACTCCGCGATTTGTTCGGCCGACACGTCGGTCGCGACGTGGCCCGCCTCGCCGAACAACTGGCCTCCCGCGACGACGTGCGGATCGAGATGGGCGGGGTGAATTGCGAGGTAGCCGTCCTCTTCATCGACCTGGTGGGCTCCACCCGACTGGCCACCACCCTCGACCCGGGTGAATTGGTCACCATGCTCAACGAATTCTTCACAGAGGTTGTCGGCGTGGTCGAGCGAAATCACGGCATGATCAACAAGTTCGAGGGCGACGCCGTGCTGGCGATCTTCGGCGCCCCGATCCCAGACCCGGATGGCGCGGACCACGCGTTGGCGACGGCGCGCGAGCTGCACCTGCGGTTCAACCGTTCGGACATCAAGGTTGGCATCGGTGTGTCGGCCGGCGCCGCCGTCGCAGGCAATATCGGCGACCCCAGCCGCTACGAATACACCGTGATCGGCGACCCGGTCAACGAGGCGGCGCGGCTCACTGAAGTCGCCAAGCTGTCGGGCGGTGTCGCAGCATCGGGTGTCGCTCTGAGCCGGGCGGATGAATCGGAGTCGCAAAAGTGGCGCGTCGTCGACTCTAAAGTCCTTCGGGGCAGAGACAATTCGACCGACATCGCGGTGCCGGTGACGTGAACTCTGAGCGCACCCGGGCCGAGCTCAGCACCGCTGCGGGCGGTGCCGACCATCGGCGGTCAACTGCAGTCGGCTCAGCCGGCGAACCAGGATGCTGGGCAGCCACTCGCCAACGTCGGTCGCCTCGATCCACGTGGTGCGGTTCAGCAGCATGTGCAACACGATCTGCGCCTCCAGTCGCGCGAGCGCGGCGCCGACGCAGAAGTGCACGCCCTTGCCGAACGTGACGTGACCTTTGGCGCCGCTGCGGTCGAGACGGAATTCGTTCGGCGCCTCGAATTGCGCGGGATCACGATTGGCCGCTCCCCACATCAACAGCAGGTGGGAATCGGCGGGCACCTGCACCCCGTCCAGCGTCGTATCACGCCAGACGTGCCGGTAGTGGCCCCGGAAGGGCGGCTCGTAGCGCAGCGCCTCTTCGATGAATGCGTTGAGCGTCTCGGGGCTGTCTCGCACCCGCTGCTGGACATCGGGGCGCTCGGCGAGAATCCACGCGGCGCTGCCCAACAGCGACGCCGTGGATTCACCGGCGGCGCTGAACAGCGTGAGCATTATGCCCATTGCCGCCACCTGGTCCACCTCGCCGCGGGCATAGCGTGCTGCCATGTCCGAAATCAGGCCAGATTCCGCCGAGGCGCTTGCCCTTTCAAAATGTCCCATGACGTAAGTCGAAAGTTCGAACGCCGCAACTCCAGCCGCCTCGAGCTGCGCCTGTGTCACCACGCCGTCCAGCAGCGTGGTGGTTGCGAAGCCCAGCCGAATGAGGTCGTCGACATCGGCATCGGGCAGGCCGAGCAGCTTGGCGACCACCATCATGGGCAGCCGATTCGCCATCGCGCTCATCCACTCGATCTGACCGTCTCGCAGATTCTCATTCCACAACCGATCCGCGGTGTGTGATGCGAACTCCTCGATGATCCGGACGCGCTTGGCCGACAGATGCGGCAGCAGAATCTTGCGGTGGAGCGCGTGGACCGGATCGTCGGCGGTGGCCAGCACGTTGCTGGGGCTTCCGGGCTCAAACAACTCGAATGGCGTGACGGTTCCATCCTCGTGATAGACCATGGTCGCGGTGAGGTTGGAGGAAAAGTCATCGACCCGGTTCACCGCTTCGACCACCGCGTCCCAGCCGCACACGGCGTAGAACGCCGAATCACCAATGCGGTGCACCGGGGTTTCCGCACGCATGCGCTCGTAGAGCGGATACGGATCCTGCAAAGCCTCGGCACCGAAGAAATGGATCGGATCAGCCAAGACCGTCATGGCTTTCAGGCTGCGTGCCGTCTCGGGCAGCGTCAATACTCGGCAACCAGGTTGATAAGCCACCGACCGCACCGTCGACGTGCCCGAAATCGCTTGCGGGGCATGACCAGCGCGTTAATCTGAGAAAGATCGCGCAAAGTTCTCATCTTGCGAGAAATATTTCGCCAGATTGCAGCCCGAAGGAGCGCAGTCGGATGCCTCAAGACGATTGGCTATTGGGGCGTGATCGCCGCAGCGAAGCAGCCGAACGGATCTATGCCGCGGCCGCCGACCTCATCTACCGTGCGGGGTACGAGGCATTCACGATCGACGCCCTGGCCGCTAAGGTCCATTGCTCGCCCGCGACGATCTACCGCCATGCCGGCGGCAAGGCAGCCATCCGAGATGCGGTCGTTTCTCTGCAAGCGACGCGAATCCTCGACACGGTGCGTGACGCGATCCAGGATCTCAGCGGCACCGACCGAGTGGTCACCGCGACCATCGTGGCCCTGCAACGCATGAATGCGGATCCGCTAATTGCGCTCATGCGGTCGATCCAGTTGGCGCCGGGCAGCGAATGGCTCACCACCTCGCCCGCGGTTACGGCCTTTGCCGCCGAGATGCTCGGTGAGGACAACCCCGACCCGCTTGCCACGCAGTGGCTCATCCGCGTCTTCCTGGCCCTGTGGTGCTGGCCGTTGAAGGACGCCGCTGCCGAACGCGCCATCGTGGAACGCTTCCTCGGGTCGTCCTATCGCATCCAACCGCCTCGCGGAAAGCGTTGAGTCCCCGCAAATGTCGTCTGCGAGACGCACACGATTGCCGACAGGTACTTGTTTGGCCCCGACGACCGGTAAATGATTGAGCCCATGACAGACAGCGCGATCCAAACCGACCCCGAAGTCGTGGTGAAGGAATTTTGCAAACTGTGGCTGACGGCCGACATAGATGCCATCGTTGAGTCCTTCACCGAAGACGGCATCTATCACAACATCCCGATGCCCGTCTTGACCGGCCGCGCGGAGATCCGTGACTTCATCGCCGGGTTCCTTGCCGCGTTTGACGGTGTCGACTTCGTGATCCACCGCCAAGTCAGCCGCGGCGCCGTGGTCATGAACGAGCGGACCGACGTGCTCCGCAAGAAGGACGGCGGCGAGGTACCACTGCCGGTGATGGGTGTCTTCGAGGTCCACGACGGCAAGATCGCCGCGTGGCGTGACTACTTCGACATGGGCACCGTAACCGCCGCGTTCGGCTAGTGTGCGGCCATGGATGAGCCCAAAGGTGTTGAGGTAGAGAGTTTCTCACATGTGTGCGTAGGTGTCTCCGACATGGACGCCGCCCTGGTTTTTTACACCCGCGTCCTGGGCATGGACGTCGTCTTCGACGTCAGCCTCCAAGGCGACGGCCTGGACAGTGTCACCGGTAGCAGCGGGGCGCAGGGCAGGATGGTCGGCGGCCTGATCGGCGGCACCATGGTCGAACTGCTCGATCTCGGCACCCTTCCCGCCAGCCCGCGAGGGCCGCACCTGGGTTACACCAATATCTCCTTTCGCGTCCGCGACCTCGACGACACCTATCAACGGCTCACTGCGCACGCGGACCTCACCTGTACCACGCCGACATCCATCGCGGGGGTGCGGATGCTGTTCGTCAATGACCCCGACGGCACACCCATCGAGTTCATCGAACTGCCCGGGGGAGCCAGCAGCACCGTCGAGATGTGGCGGCCTCCGACGCACTGACCGCGGCGGCGCCGGCCCACGGCATCAGGCGCCGGTGAAGTTCGGGGTTCTTTTCTCCAGAAAGGCGCGCGGTCCTTCCTTGGCGTCGGCCGAAGCCATCACGGCCATCCCGAGTTCCTGCTCCCGCGGATAGGCTTCGGCCTCGGTCTTCTCCAGGTTCTCGATCACCGAGGCCTTGATGTTGCGGACGGCCAGTGGGCCGTTCGCGGCCAGCTGCCCCGCGATCTCACGAGCCCGACCCAGCGCCCCTCCTGGGGGAGTGACGTGTCCGACCAAACCGATCTCGTAGGCACGGCGTCCGGTGATTGGATCACCGACGATGAGCATATCCATGGCCACGGTGTAGGGAATTTGACGCGGCAAGCGAATCGTGGAGGCGCTCATCGGGAACAATCCACGCTTTACCTCGCTGACCGCCAACTGAGCGTCCTCGGCGGCCACCCGGATGTCGAATGCCTGCAAGATCTCCATCCCGCCGGCGTAGCAGTAGCCCTCGACCGCGGCGACGATCGGCTTCTTGACGTAGTGGTCCTTGAGAAAACCTTTGTAGATCAACGAGAAGTCCGCCATGACGCGTTCCTCGAACTCGTCCTGAGGCGGCTTTCCGGCCATCAGCGCTCCCACCAGACGATCCAAATCAGCACCGGCGGAGAAGTTTCCACCCGTGCCCGTCATGATCGCGACGCGCAGGTCCGGATCGGAGTCCAGCAGATCCCACGCGTCTGCGAGCCGGCACAGGACCTCTGCGTTGAACGCGTTGCGCTTGTCCGGACGATTGAGGGTGATGGTCAAAACGTGCTGGTCACGCTCGAGAAGTACCGCTGGTTCTGTCACGAACTGGGTCTAGCACGAGAGCTATTTCGGCGCAATAGCATTAGCGGCCGCAGGCTCGGTGGACGTGGCTGGGCTTGGTCCTGTTCCCGCGCAGATGCAGGGAACCGGTCTTTTTTCTCCGAAGCCGAGCGGGTTGGCCCCTAACCTGACGCTGCTGCGTGGAATATCGTTCGAACAGGAAAACATTCGCTGGGGTGAGCAGGCGCTCACGATCGTCGGACGCCGTGTGCCTGTTGGCCCGTGAGGGGGTGTGGAGTGGGCCGGCATGAGCGACCACGCGTGGCGATCATCGGTGCGGGACTCGCGGGGATCACCGCGCTGCATGTGTTCATCGAACGCGGCTTCTCCGAGGTGACCGTCCTCGAAAAGGGATCCGACGTCGGTGGCGTCTGGCACTGGAATCGGTACCCGGGCCTGACCTGCGACGTGCCGTCTCAGATTTACCAGTTCGCTTTCGCCCCGAAGCCCGACTGGTCACACATCTGGGCCGACGGCGGTGACATCCAGCGGTATCACCGTGACGTGGTGGATTCGCTCGGTCTCACCGATCGCATCCGGCTGAACACCGAAATCGTTGCGGCGCAATGGTGTGCGGACTCCGCCAGTTGGACGCTTCTCACGGGCGCAGGGGAGGAGATCGAGGCCGACGTCGTCGTCTGTGCCACCGGCGTGCTGCACCACCCAGCCATACCGGACATCCCCGGCCTCGACGACTTCGTCGGCCCGGTGGTTCACACCGCGCGCTGGGACGACGAGATTACCACGGACGGAAAACGAGTCGCCGTCATCGGGACCGGCTCGACGGGCGTACAGATCGTCTCGGCCCTGCAACCGCACGCATCATCGATCGCGCACTACGTCCGTTCCGCGCAATGGATCGTGTGGGCCCCAATGTCGTTGCGCCAGAGCGTGATTTTCGGGGCTGCACTGAAACGCTTTCCGGCCGCCCATGATCGGCTGTATCGAATGCTGCTATGGGGATCGGGCATCCTGGTCGACATCACCACTCGCCCGACATGGCGTCGGCGCGCTTTCCAGGCCTATGCCCGTTTGTGTCTGCGCCTGCAGGTGCGTGACCGCGCGCTGCGGGCCCGATTGACCCCCGATTACCAACCGCTGTGCAAGCGCCAGGTTGTGTCCGGAAACTACTACCGCGCAATCCAATCCAACAACGCGGAGCTGGTGACCGACCGGATTCTCGAAGTCACGTCCACCGGAATCCGGTCGGCCGACGGGCGCCACCGGCCGGCCGATATCATCGTGCTGGCAACGGGATTCGAAGCACACAACTACATGCGGCCGATGGAGGTCACTGGCCGCGACGACCTGACGATCGACAAAGCCTGGGCCGGTGGCCCAAGGGCATACCGGATGACGGCCATCCCCGGATTCCCCAACCTGTTCACCGTCCTTGGACCGAATTCCCCCACCGCATCCATCTCGCTGCAGTATTCGGCAGAACGGACCGCCCACTACATCGCCCGGTTCCTGGAGCTGCTGCGCGACGGGACGGCGACGTCGATCGAGGTGACGGAGGAAGCGACCGACGACTTCAACGCGGCCGTGGCGGCGGCCATGACACCGACCGTCTGGAACACCGGGTGCAACTCCTGGTACCGCACCGAAAACAACACCATCGACTTATGGCCATTCGACCGTGCGACATTGCGGGCCATGCTGGCCGAGCCGGAACTCGCGCACTTCCACCTCCGGTAGGAGCGGGGCCGGCGATTCGGCCGCGTGGCGCGCTGACTACATCTGCGCCCAAACGATTTTCGTCTGCAGGTAGGTTTCCAGGCCCGCTTTGCCGGACTCGTACCCCCAACCGGATTGCTTGTAACCCCCGAAAGGCATGGAGTGATCGAACTGCATCTGGCAGTTCAGCCCCACGGTTCCGGCCTTGAGCCGCTTGGCAATCCGGTGGGCGCGGCCGAGGTCTTTGGTCCACGCCGTGGCGGCCAAACCGTAGGTGCTGTCGTTGGCCAAGGCGACCGCTTCGTCCTCGTCGTCGAACGGGATGACCGCGACGACGGGCCCAAAGATCTCCTCCTGGAACAGCCTGCTGGTGGAGGCGACGTTGGTCAGCACGGTCGGGTGCACGAAGTACCCCTTGCGGTCCAGCCGGTGCCCGCCGGTGACGATGTCGACGCCGTCGGACTTGCCCTGGTCGAGGTAGCCCAGCACCCGGGTGAGCTGCTTCTGGCTGATCAGCGGGCCGATCAAGCTGCCCTCGTCCTTGGGGCCGCCTTGCGGCAGACCGTTCGCGACGTTCGCCAGTTGCTCCACGAATTGCTCGTAGACACCGCGCTGGACGAAGATGCGCGATCCGCACACACATGCCTGGCCAGAGTGGATGAAAGTGCCGAACGCCGCCATCGGGACGGCCTTCGACAGGTCGGCGTCATCGAAGACCACCACCGGCGACTTCCCGCCGAGCTCCAGCGTGACCTTCTTCAGGTTGCTTTCACCCGCCGCGTGCACGATCGCCCTGCCGACTTCGGTTGATCCGGTGAAGGCGACCTTTTCGACGTCGGGGTGTGCGGTGATCGCGGCACCGGCGGTGTGGCCGTAGCCCAGCAGCAGGTTCGCCACCCCCTCTGGCACCCCCGCCTCGTGCAGGATGTTGTCCAGGACCAACGCCGACAACGGGGTCTCCTCGGCCGGTTTGACGACGCTGCTACACCCTGCCGCGAGCGAAGGGGCGAGCTTGGCACAGAAATTGAAAACCGGTCCGTTCCACGGAAAGATCAGCCCCACCACACCGTACGGTTCTTTGAGGGTGTAAGCGTGCTGATGCGAGTCGATGCCCGTCAGACCGCCGGTGTGCACGTCGGCCGCGATGCCCTCGATCTTGGTGCACCAGCCGGCGTAGTACCGGAAAAACTCCGAACCGACGGTGACGGTGCCCTGCGCCTGCAGCGGGGTCATGCCGGCGTTGAGCGACTCGAGCTCGGCCAGCAGCTCGGCGTTCTGGTCGATCAACTCACCGACCCGCCACAGAATCTTGGCCCGCTCGCTGGGCGGCTTGTCCCGCCACACGCCCGACTCGAAGGACGCCTTCGCGCGCGCGACAGCGTCGTCGACGGCTTCCGGGCCGCAATCCCTGAACTCGGTGATCTGCTCTTCGGTAGCGGGATCGAAGATTTTGATCGACTCACCCGTACCGGCTCGTTCGCGGATCTCGTCCAGCACAGACTGCACCGTCATAGCTATCCTTCTCGCTTCTCATCGGATTGTGTTCAGCGTGGATCTCAGTTCCACGAACCCCTCGCGTCGGCCAAGTTACGCGCGTAACTTGTGGATGTCCAGTGCCAGAAGGGTGCAACGAGGTGGGAACCGGCTTGAGCGCGAGCAAGACTCCACGAGCCACCAAGGCCGACGTGGCCCGGCTGGCCGGCGTGTCGACCGCGACGGTGAGCTATGTCCTGAACAACGCCACCGGTCGGCAAATATCGGCGCCGACGCAGGCCGCTGTGCGCCGTGCCGCCGAGGAACTCGGCTACCGCCCCAACCTGGCCGCCCGCAACCTTGCCCGCGGCGGCAGCGGGGTCATCCTGTACGTGGTCCCGCGGGTGGCGGTCGGGGAGATGCCGCTGAAAGCCGGCAGCCGAATGACCACGGCGCTGGCGCGGCGGGGCATCATCCAGATTCAAGTCTTCGAAACCGACAGCGACAAACACATCGTGGATGCGGTGGCCGATTTGAACCCCATCGCCGTGAGCAGTCTCTTCCCGTTGAGCGACCCTGTGCGAGAGGCGGTAAAGGCGGCGGGCATCCCGCTCATCGAGATCGGCACGTTGCCCGCGCTGGGCGAACCGCATCTGTCCGTCGGCGAGCTACGGGTGGAACACCTCGTTTCCCGCGGACACCGCCAACTGGCTTTTGCCTACGCCGCGATCCCGCGCTGGCGCCCGCTGGGTGACTTCTGGTTCGAGGGGGTCGAGCGCGCCGCCGTCGCTCGAGGCCTGCCGCCGCTGCAGGTGGCAGAGGTGACCGCCGACAACATCGTGCGGGTCGTGACCGAATGGCTCGACCGTCGCGTCACCGCCGTGTGCGCGCAGAGCGACGAGATCGCGTTCGTCATCCTGCACGGCATCCGCGAAGCCGGGCTGTCCTGCCCGCACGACCTCGCCGTGATCGGCGTCGACGCGACCTCCACCAGCGAAGTGAGCGCGCCACCGCTGACCACCGTCGAGTTCAACACCGAGGCCGTGGCCGACGTGGCGGTCGCCGGCGTGCTCGCCGAACTGGGTCATCCGGACGAAGCGGCATCGCCACCGGGCCAGATATTCCGGCTCATCGAGCGGTCCTCGACCTGACCCGCTGAGCACGTTCAGTAAGGATCGGCGGTTCGCCGAGATTGCCGTCATGGCTGTGCTCGGGGCCGTTTCACGACCCACACGGCAATCTCGACGCATGACCCGAACTGCGCTTGGGGTGACCGTTGACAAATTTACGTTACGCAGTGTAACGCTATTTACATGCCCGCGCCCACCCCTGCCCGCGGTCGCCCTCGCGACCCGCGCACGCAACGCGACATCATGCGTGCGACGCGGCGGCTGCTGGCCCGCGACAGCTATGAGCAGGTGACCATCGACGCGATCGCCCGCGAGGCCGGTGTCAGCCGGCCCACCGTGTACCGGCGTTGGCCGTCCAAGGCGCACGTGGTCTTCGAGGCGGCCTTCGGCCAGCCGCCGGACGCCGCGCTGATCGAGAACTCCGGGGACTTCGAGACCGACCTGGTGGTGTTCGTCCGCGGTGTATTGCAATTTTGGCGCGAGCCGGTCGTCGAAGCCGCCGCGCTGGGCATCCTCGCGGACCGCAAACGCGACCGCGAACTACACATCCGCACCCAGCAACTGCTCGACGAACGGACCCGCACCGAATTCGGAACCCTGATGCGCAGCGGTGTCGCCCAAGGGCTGGTGCGCGCGGACGTGGACGTCGACATGCTCTACCACCTGCTGATCGGCACCGCCTTCTACCTCACGCAGGTGCAGCACAGCGATTTGGCCGATCCCGCGGAACGCTTGTGCTCCTTGGTGATTCAGGGAGCCGGAAACGAAAGTGAGAACAGATGACAACCGACGTGTCCGAGGCGTTTAACGGCCTGCTCGACGAGGTGCGCGCCGTCGAGCAGAAGATGCTCGCGGCCGATCCCCCGCTGGACGGGCCCGACATCCTCGACGGCTACCGCCTGCCGTTCAGCCTCCTTCGAGTGGCGGTCGAAACCTACGTCTGGGGTGATAAGGACAACCCGATCCTGGTCGACGTCATCGGCCCCTACCTCAAATGGGGCGGCGACAATTCGGATGCGTTCTACCAGGTCGCACCGCTCGACCCGAACCGCACCTACCGCGTCAGCGGAAACCGCGGTGATGCCGTCTACATGTCGATGACCGTCTACGGCGGTCCCGACGACGGCAGTTACAGCAACCGCATCGTCGGGACCATTAACGACCGCAATCTCGAGTTCGACGACGACGGCAACTTCGAATTCACCCTCAGCCCCGATCCACAGCCCGGGACGTGGCTCAAACTCGACCCCGATGCCGTCCATGCGTTGACCCGCGACTATCTGGCCGAACCGGTCACCGGCCGGCGCACGCAATGGAAGATCGAGGCGGTTGATCCTCCAGCGCGCAAGCACGACAGCCCCGCGGACCTGACCCGGCGACTCCGCGCGGCGCGCACCTGGCTGCGCGAGCAGATGTCGTTCCTGCCCACCCGAATCGACCCGCCCAACCAGATCGCCGAACCCTTCCCGGTCCCGCAGCACGCCTACGGGTGGTCGGCGGCCGACGCCGCGTACGCCATGGGGTCCTACGACCTGGCACCGGGTCAGGCGCTGGTCATCGACGGCACCTCACCGGAGTGCGTGTTCTGGAACCTGTGCCTGTGGAACCCGTTCCTGCACACCTACGACTACACCTACGAGCGCGTCACCATCAACGGCGCGCACGTCACCTACGAGCCCGACGGCTCGTGGCGCATCGTGATCAGCGACCAGGACCCCGGTCACCCCAACTGGGTGTCCACGGCGGGCCGCGCGCGCGGACTGATCTGGTTGCGCTGGTTCCTTCCCGACAAGACGCCGACGCAACCGATATGCCGGGTCGTCGACGTCGCCGAGTTAGTGAGATGACCGACCGGCCCGCCGACATCCGGCTGACCGACCTGGCGGACCCCGTCTATCCGCCTGCGGCGCAACCGATCCGGGACGGCTTCGCCGCCTACGGCGCGACGCTGCGGCTACAACCGGAGGACATGATCGCCGCGGCCGAGCAGCGCACCGGCCTGAGTGACTGGGGTGATCCCGGGTTTCGGGAACGGCTGGACGTGCTGTGCGATTCGCTGCGTGACGAGGCGGGTCTGTCCGACACCGGCGTCGCGGTGGCCTACGAGCAGGTGGTCCAGAACCTGGTCAATCGGCTGCGGTTGGAGGCGCTGGCCGCCGCGCACCCCGAGATCGAGGACATCGCCGTCGAACGTCCGATCGTCATCTGCGGGTTGCCACGCACGGGGACCACGCACCTGCACAACATGCTGGCCGCCGATCCGGCGCTGCGCCACCTGCCGTACTGGGAGAGCCTGGAACCGTTTCCCGCGCCCGAGGAGCCAGACCCCCAGCCGCGCCGCGACCGATGTGCGATGGGCCTCGATCTGACGAATGCGTCAATGCCGGAGTTCAAGCGCATGCACGACATGACGGTCGAGCACGCGCACGAAGAGATCCAGCTGTTGGCTAACGATATCTCCGGAATGCTGTTCGAAACCGTCTATCACATACCGAGTTTCGCTGCCTACTATAAGGCGCACGACCAGACGCCCAGCTACGCCTACCTCAAGCGCACGCTGCGCGCGATGCAGTGGCTGCGCGGCGGCACGCGCTGGGTACTGAAGTCGCCGCAGCACCTCGAGCAGTTCCCCATCCTGCTGGCCACTTTCCCGGACGCGACTTTCGTTGTGACGCATCGGGATCCGGTGGAGGTGACGTTGTCGATGGCCACGATGATCAGCTACGCGTCGCGGATGGCCGCCGCAAGGCCCGATCCGGCGAAGACTGCGCAGTACTGGCTGTCCCGGGCCGAAGATCTGCTCAACGGCTGTCTTCGCGACCGCGACCTGCTGCCGCCCGGTCAGTCGATCGACGTCCGTTTCGACGACTTCATGACCGACGAGGAGGGCACCATCGCGCGGATCTACGATCTGGCCGGGCAACCGCTCGACGACCCCGCGCGCCAGGCCATGGCGAAGTTCCGTGTCGAGCACCCCCGCGGCCGCCACGGCGGCGTCCTATACAACGCCGACGACTTGGGACTCGACCGTAACGAGATTGCCGACCGGCTCGGTGCCTACCGGAAGCGCTTCGTTGACCGTGACGGCCGGGCTGTGTCTACTCGGGTTGGTTCGTGCCCTGAAAACGACGGCGGTGCCACAACATAACTCGCGACCCTTTGTCATCGGGATGCTCGGAGGTAGGGGTTCGTGCACACCGTGGGCGGCCACGTCGGCCAAACTGTCACACGCCTCTGCAGCGGCGACACCCGATGTGCCCGGCTGTGAGCGACAGTTTTGGCGACGCCGTGCCGCGAATGAAGTCGCGCAGAGCCGGGCACGGCGGGTGTCCGTGTGACAGAGGCCTCTGTAGCGGATGCGGCCGGAGGTAGCGATATGCGGGCGTGAGGTGCCCTGCGAGCACGACACCCGCCGAGGACTCCGGCAGGTGCGGGCGGGGGTGGCACCAAACCCTATTGAGTTCTGTTGCGCGACAACGTTCGCACAACCTTCGGCGAGTCAGTAAGCAAAGCCGCAGATCATCGGCCTGCAGCAACCCACTGCGACGAACCGTGAGCCAAGTCGGCCAATTGGAGGGTGCGGATTCGTGCGTGGTGGAGCGCGGCCTTGATGAGATATGGCGTTGGACGGATCTGGACACTAACCAATGACTGGCTCGGCAACGGAGCGGCCTGCGCGGGGGTATTGACCGGCCGGGCCGCACGGCCGCGCGAGACAAGGCGGACCCAGCGCGTGCCGCCCGTCAACCGACGCAATACTGGTAACGGTGTACCGCGGAGCCGCCGAATCTGACCGACAGTTGACGCCGGGAGAACAACCATGAGCACCGAGCAGCCGACCATTATCTACACGCTGACCGACGAGGCGCCGCTGCTGGCGACCTACGCGTTTCTGCCGATCATCCGAACGTTTACCGAGCCGGCCGGCATCAACGTCCAGACCAGTGACATTTCGGTGGCCGCCCGCATCCTCGCGGAGTTCCCCGACAACCTGACCGAAGACCAGCGGGTGCCGGACAACCTGGCCGAGTTGGGCCGGCTGACTCAATCGCCGGACACCAACATCATCAAGCTGCCCAACATCAGCGCCTCGGTTCCGCAGCTGCGCGCCGCCATCAAGGAACTGCAGGACAAGGGCTACGACATTCCCGACTATCCGGCGGATCCCAAGACGGACGAAGAGAGGGCCATCAAGGACCGCTACGCCAAATGCCTTGGCAGCGCGGTGAACCCGGTGCTGCGGGAAGGAAATTCGGACCGTCGCGCACCCAACGCGGTCAAGGAGTATGCCCGCAAGCACCCGCACAGCATGGGCGAGTGGTCGATGGCCTCGCGCACACACGTGGCGACCATGAAGCGTGGCGACTTCTATCACGGCGAGAAGTCGATGACCGTGGACCGCGCGCGCGACGTCAAGATGGAGCTGGTCACCAAGAGCGGCCAGGCGCTGGTGCTCAAGCCGGAAGTGTCGCTACGCGAAGGCGACATCATCGACAGCATGTTCATGAGCAGGAAGGCCTTGTGCGAATTCTACGAGGAACAGATGGAGGACGCGTACAAGACCGGCGTGATGTTCTCGCTGCACGTCAAGGCGACGATGATGAAGGTCAGCCACCCCATCGTCTTCGGCCACGCGGTCAAGACGTTTTATAAAGACGCGTTCGCCAAGCACCAGAAGCTCTTCGATGAACTCGGTGTCAACGTCAACAACGGGCTGGTCGATCTCTACAACAAGATCGAGTCGCTGCCCGCATCCCAACATGACGAGATCATCCGGGATTTGCATGCCTGCCACGAACATCGGCCGGAGCTGGCCATGGTCGATTCCGCGAAGGGAATCACCAACTTCCATTCCCCCAGCGACGTGATCGTCGACGCGTCGATGCCGGCGATGATCCGTGCCGGCGGCAAGATGTGGGGCGCCGACGGGCGTCAGAAGGACACCAAGGCCGTCAACCCCGAGTCCACCTTTTCCCGCATATACCAGGAAGTCATCAACTTCTGTAAGACTAACGGCGCTTTCGATCCGGCCACCATGGGCACCGTCCCCAACGTCGGCCTGATGGCGCAGCAGGCCGAGGAGTACGGCTCGCACGACAAGACGTTCGAGGTGCCCGAGGACGGCGTCGCCAACATCGTGGACCTCGAAACCGGCGAAGTGCTGCTGACGCAGAACGTCGAAACCGGCGACATCTGGCGCTTGTGCATCGTCACGGACGCGGCGATCCGCGACTGGGTCAGGCTGGCCGTGACCCGTGCACGCAACTCCGGCATGCCGGTTCTGTTCTGGCTGGACCCGTACCGGCCACACGAGAACGAGCTGATCAAAAAGGTGCGCGAGTACCTCAACGACGAATACACGAGCGGGCTCGATATCCAGATCATGTCCCAAGTGCGTTCCATGCGGTACACGCTGGAACGCCTGATCCGCGGCCTGGACACGATCGCCGCGACCGGCAACATCCTGCGCGACTACCTCACCGACCTGTTTCCCATCCTGGAGCTGGGCACCAGTGCCAAGATGCTGTCCATCGTGCCGCTGATGGCCGGCGGTGGCATGTATGAGACCGGGGCGGGCGGTTCGGCCCCCAAGCACGTCCACCAACTGGTGGAGGAAAACCACCTGCGCTGGGATTCGCTGGGTGAGTTCCTCGCCCTGGGCGCCTGTTTCGAAGACTTGGGTATCAAAACCGACAACGCGCGGGCCAAGATCCTGGGCAAGACGCTGGACGGCGCGATCGGAAAGCTGTTGGACAACAACAAGAGTCCGTCGCGCAAGACCGGCGAACTCGACAACCGCGGCAGCCAGTTTTACCTGGCTCTGTATTGGGCGGAAGAACTGGCCGAGCAGACGGAGGATCAGGAGCTTCGGGAGCACTTCGCCCAGCTGGCCAAGGCATTGAGCGAGAAAGAAGACGTGATTGTGCGCGAACTGAACGACGCACAGGGCGACGAGGTGGACCTCGGCGGCTACTACGCGCCGGACCGCGAGAAGACGACGGCGGTGATGCGGCCGAGCAAAACATTCAACACCGTGCTGGAGGAGGCGCGGGGCTGACGGTTGCGGACGCCTGCGACCGCAGAGCTGCCCCATGATCCGGCGTCGCAGTAGGTCCGACGTCTAACGGCGCGCCCATTCTTCGGCCAGCAGCCGATAGGAGCGCACTCTGTCCTCGTGTTCGTGGGTGATAGTCGTGATGATGAGCTCGTCGGCCTCGGTGGCATCCCGCAACCGCTCCAGCTGGTCGGCCACTTGCCTTGCGGTCCCGACGAATTGGGTCTCGACTCGATCCGCGACAAGCTGGCGGTCAGCCTCCGTCCAGGCGTAGCCGCGCGCCTCGGCAGAGGTGGGATACGGTATCGCACCTTCACCGGTCCGGATACTGCGCACCCAGGGCCCGTAACCCGCTGCCAGATCGCGAGCCGTGGCTTCGTCCTCGGCGACGACGACGTCAGCCGAGACCGCGACATAGGGGCGGTCCAGCTCGACTGAGGGTTTGAACGCGGCCCGGTAGCCGTCGGCCGCCTCGAGCACCGCGGCCGGGGCGACGTGGTAGTTGGCAGCAAACCGCAGCCCTCGGTTGCCGGCGACGGCGGCGCTCTCGCCGCCGCTGCTGCCGAGGATCCAGACCTGCAAGTCAGCGCCTCCCCCGGGCACGACGCGGGCCTCTTGTCCGTCGTCAGACCGATAGGTATCGGCGAGCAGCCTCAGAATGTCGTCCACCTGTTCTGTGTAATTCTGCGACTGCGCACCCGGTAGCTGGAGCAATGCCTTGTGCAACGCGAAGCGGGGAGATTTCAAGAGCGGCGTGGCATCGAAAGCCGCCGGGATCCGCAGCCCGTTTGGCGCGCGTCCAGCGCACAACTCCCGCGATGGCGCGGCCACCCGCATCGGCTCGCGCGGCTTACCGCCGGAGCGTCCCAACCCGAGGTCGAACCGACCGGGATGCAGCGCATCCAGCAAGCCGAATTCCTCCACCGTGGACAACGCGGTGCGGTGTCCCATTTGTACGGCGCCCGAGCCGAGCCGGATCGTCGAGGTTTCGGCGGCGGTCAACGCCAGCAGAACGGCAGGTGAGGTGCCGGCCACCCCGGGATTCAGATGGTGCTCGGCGAACCAGTACCGCGTGTAGCCGAACCGCTCGACGTGCCGGGCGAGGTCGATGCTGTTGCGCAGGGCTTGCGTTGCGGTCGACCCCGACGAGATCGGTACCAGGTCGAGCACCGCCAAAGGCGTCGTCATGACCGTTACGACGCCGCCCAGGTGGGGGCGCCCGGGTCGGCGGATCGCGGTGGCGCCGGCAACGGAGCCAGGCCCAGGTGATCGCGCAGGGTGGTCCCGGTGTAATCGGCGCGGAACACGCCGCGTTCCTGCAGCAATGGCACCACCTGGTCGACGAACGGATCGAGCCCGCCGGGGGTGATATGCGGGACCAGGATGAAGCCGTCGCCGGCATCGGCCTGGACGAAGTCGTTGATCGTCGTGGCGACGGTCTGCGGTGACCCGATGAAGGATTGACGCCCCGTGACCTCGACGATCAGTTCGCGGGTGGTCAGGTTCTCCGCCTCGGCTTTGGCCCGCCAGTCGTTGGCGATCGCGACGGCGTCCCGGAACATGCGGACGCTGGCCCGCCCCCGGGAGATGGTGTTCTCGCCGACGACGGGATCCACGGTGGGCAGCGGCCCGTCGGGGTCATGGTCGGATAGGTCGCGGTTCCAGAGCTGCTCGAGGAACTTGATCGCGGTCTGAGGAGACACCTGCGCGAGCCGCACCTCGCGCGCAATGTCCTCGGCCTCGGCGTCGGTGTCGCCGATCACGAATGTCGCCGCAGGCAGGATAAGCAACTCGTCGTGGCGGCGGCCGTAGCGGGCGAGCCGCCCTTTGACGTCGGCGTAGAAAGCTTGACCGGCCTCGAGCGTGCTGTGCCGGGAGAAGATCGCATCTGCGCCGGCGGCCGCGAAGTCACGGCCCTCGTCGGAATCGCCGGCCTGGAAAATGACCGGTCGCCCCTGTGGACTGCGTGGAACATTGAATCGACCATGAATGTCGAAATGTGCGTCTTTATGCGCAAATTGGCCTGCGTGCGGGGTGGACAGAAACTTCCCGCTCGCCTTGTCCGCGACGAGTTCGTCGCCGCGCCACGAGTCGAAGAGCTCGTGCGCGGTCTGCAGGAAGGTCTTCGCTCGTTCGTAGCGCTGGTCCTCAGCCAGGAAACCGCCGCGGCGAAAGTTCTCGCCGGTGAAGGCATCCCAGGAAGTCACGACGTTCCAGGCGGCCCGGCCATCGGACAGGTGGTCCAACGAGGCGAACTGTCGGGCCACCTCGTAAGGCTCGTTGAAGGTGGAGTTGATCGTGCCGGTCAGCCCGACTCGCTCGGTGACCGCCGCCAGGGCGGCCAACACGGTGAAGGTGTCGGGACGGCCGACCACATCGAGGTCATAGATCCGGCCGTTCTGTTCGCGCAGCCGCAGTCCTTCGGCGAGGAACAGGAAGTCGAACTTGCCCCGCTCGGCCGTCTGGGCGAATTGGGCGAACGAGCTGAACTCGATATGGCTGCCGGCCGACGGGTCGCTCCATACCGTGGTGTTGTTGACGCCCGGAAAGTGCGCGGCCAGGTGAATCTGCTTTAACGGCTTGTTCATTGGAATAACCCTCGGGAGCGGTGTCAGACGATGGCGTAGCGGTTGGCGGGACGTGACAATCCGAGCAGGCCGCGAAGCGTGTCGGCCTCATAGGTGGTCCGGAACAGGCCCCGGCGACGCAACTCGGGCACCAGTCCGTCGGTGATCTGGACGAGGTCGTGCGGCAGTGTCGCGGGGCGTAGCCTAAATCCCGATAGCCCGGCGGCATACCATTCTTGCAGCAGCTCGGCCAGCTGCACCGGGGTGCCAACGAAAACCTCTGCGTCACTTCGGAATTCGGCACCTGCGTGCTCATCAAGTCGGAGGCGCCGCTCCTGCGCACCCTGTGCGGTGGAATCCAGGAACACCACCAGGTCCCCGAAGACGTGCACCGTCCCACGACCGGCGGCCGCCCGCAGCGCGTCGACCTCATCGGCAATTCCACCGGCCTGCGCGACGTCGTGCGGGGTCACGAACCCGACGTCGGCGCTGGCGGCGATCAACTCGTAGGACTCACCGCCGTGGCCCAGCGCGGCCACGACGGGCTGGCCCTGTGGCGGACGTGGTGTGATCGAGGGCCCTCTGACGGAGAACCAGCGCCCCTCGAAGTCGATGTAGTGCAGTTTGTCTCGGTCGATGAAACGTCCCGTGGGGAGATCGCGGATCTCAGCGTCGTCCTCCCAGCTGTCCCACAGGCGCCGCAGCACCTCGACGTAATCCGCGGCCTCCGCGAAATAATCGCCGACCTGTTTGGATAGTTCGCGGCGTCCGAAGTGGGCCGCCGCATCCCGGCGTCCCGAAACCTGAACCCGGACCCCGGCCCTTCCCGTGCTGACGTAATCAAGCGTGGCAATCGATTTCGACATATGGAACGGTTCGGTGTGGGTAACGATCGCGGTCGGCACCAGCCCAACTCCCTTGGTGCGCGGCGCAATCCGGGCGGCGATGAGCACCGCATCCAACCGGCCACGAACACGATCGATCCGCTGGTCGGGCTCGAAGGGATCGTCGGACTGCAGCGCCATTGAATCTTCGATCGTCACGAAATCCAGTGCCGCCCGTTCGGCTTCAGCGACCAGGTCGGCCCAGTACGCGGCGCCGAACAGGTCAGCCGGCCGAGCGTCGTCCGCACGCCACGCTGCCGGGTGCCACCCGGCGCCGTCCAACGCAACGGCGAGGTGCAGGAGTCCCGACGAATCAGGCATCAGACCTTCCTTCCTGGCGGATGTGACCCGGCAGACCCGCCGCTCGAACAGCAGTGGCGGCTAGATATCTCTAACGAGGGAAGGCGCCAGTCGATTCCACTCAGGCCGCCGAACGTGCCTGCCTTGTCGCTCAACCCCTGTGACTCCGGAGTGTAATGACGCGGGTCTGACCGTGCCGAACTGCGAAAAGCCTGAGCGCGTTGCTATGACCCGGCGCAGCGGGGCAAGGCTGAAATCATCGGGATTTCAACACCGTCTGGGTCAGCAGCGGCAGTACGCCTTCGGCGAACCAGTACGCCTCCTCCAGATGCGGATAGCCCGACAGGATGAACTCGTCAAAGCCCAGCGCATAATATTCACCGATCAGATTCGCCACTTCCTGGTGACTGCCGACCAGCGCGGTGCCGGCACCGCCACGGACCAAGCCCACCCCGGCCCACAGGTTCGGGTAGATCTCCAGGTTGTCGACCCTGCCGCCGTGCAGCGCGGTCATCCGTCGTTGCCCCTCGGATTCCGAACTAGATTGCAGTGCAGTTGCTTTGGCGATCTGCTCGGCAGTGAGCTCGGCGAGCAATTCATTGGCGACGGCCCAGGCCGCAGCCGAGGTGTCGCGGCTGATGGTGTGGAGTCGAATGCCGAATCGGACTGTCCTGCCACGGGCTTGCGCCTCGGCCCGCACCTTGTCGATCTTGGTGGCCGCGGCCTGTGGCGGCTCACCCCACGTCAGGTAAACGTCCGCAAACTCCGCAGCGATCGGCAACGCGGGCCCCGAAGAACCGCCGAAATAGATCTGCGGCAGCGGATCCGGCGGAGCTGAAACTCGCGCATCGGTAACCCGGTAGTACTTGCCGACGAAATCGACCGGACCCCGAGTCCACACCGACGTCACTATCTCAAGGAATTCGGCGGTGCGAGCGTAACGCTCGTCGTGACCGAGAAAATCACCGAAACGGCGTTGCTCGGCGTCGTCACTGCCGCTGACGACGTTGAGCAGCACCCTGCCTTCGGAGAACCGCTGCAGCGTCGCGGTCTGCTGGGCGGCCAGGGTTGGCGGGATCAGCCCCGGACGAAATGCCACCAGGAACTTCAGCTTTTCCGTTTCGGCCAGTAGCGCGGCGGAGGTCAACCACGCGTCTTCGCACCAGGTCCCCGTGGGCGTCAGCACACCCTCGAAGCCCAGCCGGTCGGCGGCGCGAGCCACCTCGGCCAGGTAGCGGCGACTGGGCGGACGAAATCCGTGGGGTATGTCGCGGTTGGATGAAGCATGCGAGCCGCCGACGATCGAGCGGCTGTCACCGGTCGTAGGCAAGAACCAGAAAAAGCGCGCAGACATCTCGCATCGACGCTAGGTGCCCGCCGCGCCGACGACAAGTTGGATTCTGGGCGGGTTTAACCCGTCCGACCCCAGGCCCAGTGGGGTAGCTTTCCCCGGCGGGCCGCGCGCTAATTACACGTACTAGCCTTCGGCACAGCCGTTGATCACGATTCACACCAGGCACAGGCCGGGCAAGCGTCCTACGCCGCCGCCTCTTTGCGCCGCACGGCATTGGCCACCGACAGCGGGATGTTGTCGACAACGCTGAGGCCGGCCAGGCGACGCCAGGACCGGATCGCGTTGCGCGTGACATTCACGATCCCGTCGGCCCCGGCATCCAGGTTCGCCAACCGGTGGGCACGCAACGCGTTGCCGGCTACGGCATCCAGCGTGTCCCAGTCGTCGGTCTCGACCAGCGCGGTCGATTGCATTGCGGCCCGGACCGCGTACTTCTCGGGGCCGGTTTCCGACGGGCAGACAGCGCTGGCTGCACGGGCGGCGCCGTCCCAGGCGGCGATCGACGGCATAACCCCCGGGGTGAGCGTGCGATGCAGCTCGGCGATGTCGGAGATCGCCTGGGCCGCAGCGCCTTTCGCGTATCGCACCACGCCCCAGGGTGGGCTGATCAACAGTTTGGTCACCCACATGTGCATGACGGTATCGGCGACATCAGCCGTTCCGACCGTCAGCCAACCCAGGTCGAGCACCACCAGGGCGTTGTCCGGTGACAGGTACCCGTCGTCTTCGGCCAGCATGTCGTTGCACAGCTGGACGAAGGCGGCCAGCGGGCGGGCGGAGGTCGACGGGAAATCGGTGATCTGCTCGTCGCCGTTGATGTATGAGATCGCGTTCATGGCGCAACCTTTGCCCGATCCCGGTTGGTGGGATCCCCGCGCCAGTCGCAACGGGTGGGTGATGCGTTCGAGGTCCATTCGAGTCGTGTCCTACGGTAATTCGCTCGCAATCCGTTTCGATGAAGCGCATCGTATGGCAGGCGACGCCACAAGGCACGTCAGGACACGGCGCGGGAATAACTCACGCGGATGAGGTGCCCGCCGCTGGCTGGCGGTTCTGTGCCGAGCGCTGCACTGGCGAACGCTAGTCTGTCGACGTGGATATCAACGGAGCTAGTGCCATGGTCACAGGTGGCGCATCGGGTATCGGTGCGGCCACCGCCCGCCAGTTGGCCGCTAAGGGCGCCAGGGTCGTCATCGCCGACCTGCAGGCCGAGCGCGGCAAAGAGCTCGCGCACGAGATCGGTGGCGCATTCGTCACCGTCGACGTCACCAAGACCGAACAGATCGAGGACGCCGTCAACACCGCGGTCGACCTTGGCCCCCTGCGCGCCCTGGTCAACTCGGCCGGCATCGGGTGGGCTCAGCGCACGATCGGCAAGGACGGCGAGTTCGCGTCCGCGCACAACCTGGACGCCTACAAGAAGGTGCTGGCCATCAACTTGGTCGGCACGTTCGACTGCATCCGACTGGCCGCGACGGCGATGAGCCGGCTCGACCCCACCGAAACCGGTGAGCGCGGGGCGATCGTCAACATGACCAGCGTCGCGGCCTTCGACGGACAGATCGGGCAGGCGGCGTACTCGTCGTCCAAGGGTGGCGTGGTCGGGCTGACATTGCCGGTGGCGCGCGACCTCGCCGCCGTGGGCATCCGGGTCAACACCGTCGCCCCCGGCCTCATCGACACCCCGATCTACGGGGAGGGCGAGGCCTCGGAGGCGTTCAAGGCCAAGCTCGGCGAGTCGGTGCTGTTCCCGCACCGGCTGGGCAAGCCTGATGAACTGGCATCGATGGTCCTCGAGCTGATCACCAACTCCTACATGAACGCCGAGGTCGTGCGCGTCGACGGCGGTATCCGGATGCCGCCCAAGTAGGGCGCCGAGATTGCCGTGGCGGCTGCGATTCCGGCTGGATTACGACCCCCACGGCAATCTCGTCGCACTCCTCAAGCGGTCTCGCGGCGCTGCAGGACGGTGCCGTATCTGGCATGATTACTGACGCCCGTGTCGGAACTCTCGGTTTGAAACTTTCCTATGTGGATATTTTACGCGGCATGAACGCTGGTCACGTCGTCCGTTTCCTTGGATCAGCACTGGTCGCTGCGTCGGGCCTGACCGGGTCCGCTCTCGCCGTTGCTGTCCCCTCCGCATCCGCCCAGCCGTGCCCCGATGTACAGGTCATATTCGCCCGCGGTACCGGTGAGCCCGATGGCGTGGGTCCGACCGGTCAGGCGTTCGTCGACGACCTACGCGGCCGAATCGGCGGAAAGTCGCTCGACGTGTATCCGGTCAACTACCCCGCAAGTAACGAGTGGTCGACCGGCCTCGACGGAATTCGGGATGCGGGAGCCCATATCGAGTCCACGGCGACCAGTTGCCCCAAGACCCAGATGGTGCTCGGCGGCTACTCGCAAGGTGCGGCCGTGATGGGCTTTGTCACCTCAGCCGCGGTGCCCGACGGGGTCGATCCGGCGACCGTACCCAAACCGCTGTCCCCCGACATCGCCAACCACGTTGCCGCGGTCGTCCTGTACGGCATGCCCAACGTCCGGGCCATGAACTTTTTGGGAGAGCCCCCCGTGGTCATCGGCCCGACCTATGCGGCTAAGACCGTCAAAGTCTGCGTGCCCGAGGATCCCGTCTGCTCTGACGGGCTGAACTTCGCCGCGCACGATACCTACGCGGACGACGCCAGCTTCGTGGATCAGGGTGCGGCATTTGCCGCCGGTCGGCTCGGGCCGGCGACGGCTCCAGGTGCTCCAGGGCCCACGCCGACGCCGCAGAGCGGGGGCTTTGGCAACTGAGTCGCTGCTCGGCTACGTCTCAGCGTTAATTCCCAGCAGTTCCGCCAGTTGTGCGGCCGAGTACTGGCTCGGCCCATTGCCCTGCACCACCGCCGCGCGCGCCGCACGTGCCAAGGCGGCGTTGACGGGCGCGCCGATACCGTGTCGGTGAGCGAGCCGGACGATCTCCCCATTCAGGAAGTCGGTCTCCGCGTTGCCCGTGCCACGGCTCAACGACTGCCAGGTGGAATTGCTCGGACCGCCTTTCCATCCGGGCACAGGTCGTATCGTCGGTCCGTCCGTCCGCATCGCCTTGGACGTTTCGAACGACACGAATTCGATTCCCGCGCGTCGCAACACATTTTCGCCTTCGCTGCGCAGCGCGGCCACCACCTGGCTTGCGTCGGCCGGCTCGGCACACAATGCGCCGACGGCATTGCCGAGGTTGCTCAGCAACTTGTTGTACTTCCAGGGGGCGACGTCATCGGGAGTGCGCACCCGGATGCCCGCCGGGGTCCATGTCTGGGCGAGAGCCGCCAACAGCTCGGCGTCGGCTTGCGTGCGAAGTGACGCCGGCCATCGTCCGATATGGAACTGGCCGACCACCGGCCACGACCGTACGATCACCTCCCCGGGCTCGAGGTGCACCGCGGGCAACCAGACGCAGACACCAAACACTCGACGGAAATAACGCAGCGCTTTCTCCTCTGCGGCAACGCCATTGAGCGCAGTTAGCGCCGGCAGTCGCTCGCCTGCCGTCCCGACCACACCATCCCGGGTGTGCACTGGCTCATCTACCCACTCGCACAAGGCCGCGTCGAGTTGCTGTGTCTTGGTTGTGAACACCAGCACGTCACGCTCGGTCAACCGGACGTCCTGCGGCCGGGAAGCCGCGGTGACCGTCGTGCGGAATGTGCCGTCGGGCGTTCTCAGGGTCATCCCCGATGCCGCCAGAACCCCTGCGTGGCGCCCACGAGCCACCAACACCGTAGGGATGCCGGCACGAGCCAGCACGGTACCCAAGGTTCCGCCGATGGCGCCGGCACCAACGATCACGTAGCGGAATTCGTCTCGCGTGGACTGCACTTGTTCCAAGCCTTCCCAAGCCTTCGGTTCTCAGTCGCGCCTGCTTTTGCGCGAGGGTACGTGTCCTCACTGAGACGACGCGTGTCGCCGCTTCGACACCCCGGGCGCTCCGAGGCGGACACCATGCGTGTTAGGTCCGGGACGCTAGGTTTGAGCAATGCCCGATTACCGTTCGCCTACGACTGGCCGGTGGGTGCGTGCCGTTCTCTTCGACACCTTCGGCACGGTCGTGGACTGGCGATCGGGGATCGCCGAAGCGGTCCGGCAGTTCGCGCGGCGGCACCAAATCGCGCTCGAAGCAAACGAATTCGCTCTCGATTGGCGCAGTCGCTACCGGCCGGCGATGGCGGAGGTGCGCTCGGGCCGTCGGGAATTCGTGTCGCTGGACGTGCTCCATCGCGAGAACCTCGAGGCGTCACTCGCAAAGTTCGGTGCCACTTTGGAAACATTTCCGGATGACGACGTGGAGGCACTTGCCCGGTCATGGCGCTGGCTACCGGCGTGGCCGGACAGCATCGACGGCATCTCGGCCATGAAACAGCACGTCATCGTCGGACCACTGTCCAACGGGAACACCGGCCTACTGGTGGAGATGGCGAAATATGCGGGCCTGCCGTGGGACGTCGTTCTCGGGTCGGACATCAGCCAGGCCTACAAGCCCGACCCGTCCGCATACCGAACACCCCCTCGGTTGCTCGGCCTCGAGCCCGGGGAGGTGATGCTGGTGGCGGCGCACAATTCCGACCTCGAAGCGGCCCAGAACTGCGGGCTGGCGACCGGATTCGTGGCCAGGCCCGAGGAGCACGGACCGGACCAGAAGGCTGACCTGGCACCGTCTGGCGCATGGGACGTTTCGGGTTCGACACTGATCGAATTGGCCGCGGCGCTGTTTTCCTGAGGAGAAATCGTGGGACTGCTCGACCACAAGATCGCGGTCATCACCGGCGGCAACTCGGGCATCGGCCTGGCCACCGCCGGGCGTTTCCTGGCCGAGGGCGCAGATCGAGTCTTCATCACCGGCCGGCGTCAGGACGAACTCGTCGCGACCGCAACGCAATTGGGCTCACGCGCCGTTGCCGTGCGTGGTGACGTCGGGTCGACGGAAGATCTCGACCGGCTGTATTCCGTTGTGGGCGACTCAGGCAGCGGTGTCGACGTCGTGGTGGCCAACGCCGGATCCACCCGAGTAGCGCGCCTTGGTGCCATCACCGACGACGATCTCGACGCCCTGCTCACCACGAACGTCAAGGGTGTCGTCAATACGGTGCAAAAGGCGCTCCCACTGCTTAACGATGGCGCATCGATCATCCTGATCGGATCCAGCACCGCCGACCGCGGCCGGCCCGGCTTGAGCGTGTATGCCGCCACCAAGGCCGCGGTGCGGTCGCTGGCGCGCGCGTGGGCCAGCGAACTCGCTCCCCGCGGCATCCGGGTCAACGTGATCGTCGCCGGGTCCACCGCCACGCCGGGCAGCGACAACCTGGCCGCCCAGACTGATCCGGACGTGCCGGTCGCTGACTTTCGCGCGGTTCGGATCCAGACAATCCCGTTAGGCCGTTTCGCCGATCCGGTCGAGATCGCCAACACCGCGGTCTTCCTGGCCAGCGACCTGTCCAGCTTCATCACCGGGTCCGCCATCGCCGCGGACGGCGGCTTCAACCAAGTCTGAGCAGCGGCGATCGCAAGTGCGGCGCGGCCGGGCGCAGCGGGTCGCCGCCAACCAGCTCGGCGATCGCAAGTGCGGCGCAGCCGGGCGCAGCGGGTCGCCGCCAACCAGTTCAGATACCGTCGGAAAAGTCGGCGGTAACCCAGCGGTCGGGGCGAACGGTGAACAACACGCTGGCCTGATCCTCAAGGCTGCTGACGAACTGGCGCCCGAGTTCTTCGCCCAGGTAACGGATGGCGATGGCTTCACGAACATCCCTCGGCGTGGGCGCGGTGGTCTCGACGACGGAGCCTTCCACGGCCACATACTGATACGGCGGCTCTTCGCGCTGAGCGACCAGCGTCACCGCGCCGGCCTGTTCGATCAGCCTGGACTTGCGCGACGATGCGCCGGTGTTGATCAGGATGTGCCCGCCGGGTGTGTAGTCATACCAAATCGGCACAGCCGCCGGCGGCCGGCCGTCGGTGGCGGCGACTGCGAGCACGCCGACGTGGTTTCCTGCGAGGAACTCCTGACGTTCTGTTTCCGAAAACGGTTTCATGTCCGGCGGAACACGGTCGGTCGGCGGGACTATTCCCGTTTCTGCGATATTCCGTCTGTGCTATCGCCAGGCGAAGACCGGTTGCTCCAGCTTGTCGACCGGGTCGGAGCGACCTTCCAGACCCAACCACCGCAGCTGCAGCAGCACCGCACCCGTCGGCGCGTGGATGAGGTCGTTGCCCAACGGGATTTGGACGACCGGTCGTGGGCTCTCCGGGATGGTGATGAACCGCGGCGAATCCGCGCGTTGAAGTTGGTGCAGCCCGACTCGGTACACCGCCACGACTTCGTCGGGGGCGGGACGGGGATCGAGCCGCCCGTCTGCCCAGATGACGACCGGGGTGATGACATATCCCGACCGGGTGGGGTAGTCGTCGAGGAAGCCCAGCACGGTCGAGTCGAGCAGTTCGATGCCGACCTCCTCGCGCAATTCCCGCAGCGCCGCGTCGACCGCGGTCTCACCCGGGTCTAGGCGCCCGCCGGGGAGTGCCCACTGCGCCGCGTGTGATGAAAGACGAGATGCCCTGCGGCACAACAGGAACGAAGCGCCGCCGGACACATCGACCATCCGGCCGTCCAGACCCGCCGTCGGTATCGGGCGCCCGGCGTTCCATTCGTCCACCGGCGCCGGATCCACCCTGTCCTCGCCGACCTCGGAGTCGACCAGCACCACCGCGACGGCCGCGTGCCGCTTACTCGGGTCGGTCACGACGCGGCGGTCGTGGGCCGCCAAGTGATCGCTGATCCGCTGACGCAGCGCGTCGTCGTACGGGATGGTCACCTCTCGAGCCTATGTCGCGCCCCGGCAGCACTGAGCGGCGATTGCGCTCGCGGAGAGCAACCTCGCAAACTCAGCCGCCGATGACCTTGCGGTAGGTCGTGGGCCCCTAGGAGTCGTTGACCGCAAAGTGCCACGTGGTCCGGTTGTCTCAGATAACAGAACCGCTTGGCTCCCAACTGAATCCGACCAAGTAGTTGAGCGAGGATGCGTGTGCGAGGAGGACCTTTGCGGCCAGTGTGGCGGTGTGTGCTTACCGGGCGCTCGATTGTCTCGGTCACCGGGGGTGGTCGTGGCTGCCGTCGCCAGGATAATCGGCCGCGGCTGGTCCAATGATCTTCACGGTGTTGCGAGTTGACGGGCACAACCAGTGTCGGACACGATCGCTGTAAGGCGCCTCCGGGGCAGACTGGGAGTCGGAATGGCTGACATCACCGAATTGATCCTCGCTGACCATGACTGGTTCCGCCAACAATTCGCCAGGTTAGACGATTTGCAGGCGCAGACACCGGTCGACCGTCGCGCGCTCGAAAGGGTATGGCGCCCGCTTGCCGACAAGCTCGACGTGCACGCCTACATCGAGGAGAAGATCTTCTATCCCCAACTGCTGAAGCGGGGCGCCGACGATCCCGACGGCGAGACCCTCGATGCCATCGGTGACCACAACGACATCCGCGACGGGGTGCGCGACGCCAATGCGGCCAGGGTCGGCACCGAAGAGTGGTGGTCGGCGGTGGGCCGCACCCGTGTGGCCAACGATGACCACATGGGAGAGGAAGAGCGGCAAGGGCTTTCGGACTTCCGCCGACATGCCCCGATCGGACTCCGTGATGCGCTTGGCCAGCAGTACCGCGAGTTCATGACCGAGCATCCGACCACCCGGGGATTGTCGATCACCGACGTCGATCCCGAAAGCTACGTCGAGAAATTCGAGAGCGCCCCGCGGTCCAAGCACGCGGATCATTCGCTGCGCATTGGCAGTCTGAAAGACAGTTTGAAACTACGCCCTGGTCCGCTGGACCACTAAATCCGCTCAATTAACGAGTTCGTCCTGGCCGACCTCGGGAACATTCTGCTCGCCATTGTCCGCACCTCGCCGCGCCACCTTCTTCTTCGACGGCTTCTCGGCGGCGGGCGTGCCCGGGGACACCGCGTCGGCTGTGGAGCGGTGGCCATTGGTCGTCAGTCCGATAGACTCGCTCACCATCGCGATGGCCTTCTCGGTGTACACCCGATAGCCGAAATTGGGTGTATAGCCGTGGATTTCGGGCGTGTCGAGATCGCGCATAAACTGCAGGATCCCGCGACTGAACACCTGGCCGGGCACCAGGACCGGAAATCCCGGTGGGTAGGGCGTAACGTACGTCGCCGACACGACGTCGATTCCCGCCTCCAGCCGTTCGTCGATCTGCTCGGCGCCAAGGTATTCGCAGTTGGTGTCGTTGTACGAGAGATAGAAGGCCCGCCGGACGTCACCCTCGGGCGTCGGCTCCGCTCCGCTGTGATCCAGGAACGCGGGATGGAAGCCGCTGAAATCGGGCAGCGGCAAGGACATTTCAGTAAGCCGGTACACGGCCTTCTCGAAATGTTCGCGTTCGCCAAGGCTCATCTCGGAGATATCTTGGTCGAGCTCGCGGGCGATGTTGACCAGAACCTCCACCAGGAACGCGACCGAGCTGCGGGTGGTGCCGATGTTGGTCATGAACAGCACGCTGTTGCGTGATGTCTTGTTGATCTGAATTCCGTAGCGGTCCATCAACTGCTCACGCTTGAACGTGTCGCCGTCATAACCGGTGCGCCCGATGTACAGGGTGATGCGCGACGGGTCGAGCACGAACTCGTCCTGCTCCCAAGCGGCCATCATATTGCGCAGTCCCGAGCGCAGCGGCTGAGCGATGTGCGATGGACGGAAGGGTTCCGGGATCAGATTCGAGGTGGTGAGGCAGCTCATGTACTTGCTCAGCAAGGGATGGTTGTCGATCGCGTCGCGCAACTGCATCGCATTTTCGATCTGCCGCTGCACCAGCTCGACGCCCTCCAACGCCACCTGCCGGCGACCGAGATCCAGAGACGCGAGGATCTGGTAGTTGGGGGAGGTCGACGTGTGCGCCATGTACGCCTCGTGGAACGACTCCGCGACCTTCTGGTCGAAATCCTGATCAAAGACATGGATCATCGATCCCTGCCGTAGCGCGGTCAGCGTCTTGTGCGTCGACTGGGTGGCATACACCCGCACCCGGGCCCTGGCCGGGTCCGGAATCAGGCGACGCTCCAAAAGTCCTTCGTCACTGAGTGTTTCGCTGGGCTCAGCGGCCAGGTACTCCTCGTAGCGGCGCTTGTAGTCGTCACCCTGCAGCCGCTCGCGCAACGCTTGCGCCGACGCCATCGCGGTCCGCGTGCGATACACCGGATGGAAGCGTGCGAAGGCGAACCAGGCCTCGTCCCAAAGGAACACAAGGTCAGGCTTGATGGCGAGGCACTCTTCCATGACGCGCTCGACGTCGTAAACGATCCCGTCGAAGGTGCAGTTCGTCAGCGACATCATCTTGACGCGGTCGAGCTTGCCGGCCCGTTTCAGCGCCAACAGCTTCGACTTGATCTCGCGTAACGGCACCGCACCGTACATCGAGTAGTCGTTGAGCGGATAAGCCTCGAGGTAAACGACATTCGCGCCGGCCAGCATCATCCCGTAGTGGTGCGACTGGTGGCAATTGCGGTCAAGCAGCACGATGTCGCCGGGCGCCACCAACGCCTGGGTGACAATTTTGTTCGCAGTCGACGTTCCGTTGGTGACGAAGTAGGTGTGTCGCGATCCGTACGCCTGCGCCGCCAGTTGTTGCGCCTCACGCAGAGGGCCGGTCGGTTCCAGCAGTGAGTCGAGACCACCGCACGTCGCCGACGTCTCGGCCATGAACACGTCCAGGCCGTAGAAGCCCACCATGTCCCTGATCCAGTGCGAGTTGACGATCGACTTGCCCTGCGAGATCGGCAGGGCGTGAAAGACACCCGTGGGGCGGTGGCTGTACTGCTTGAGCGCGCTGAAGAATGGGGTGCGGTAGCGCGCCTCCACACCTTGCAGAATCGACAGGTGCAGTTCGAGCATGCCTTCCCGGGCATGAAATACCCTGCGGAAGTATTGGCCCAAGCGCCCGGCGATGTCCTCCACGTCGATCTCGGTCATGAGGTAGAGATCGAGTTCGGGACGCAGCTTCGCCATCGACGTAGCGAGGATCTGCGCACGTTCCTCCGGCGACTGGTGATCGGCCAACTCGTGCGACACCTCGGTGTCAACGAACTCCGACAGGGCTTCGAGGTCCCGAGTTGACTGGTGAGAGAAGCGCCGCCGAATCACCACCGCCTGGAGGTTGACGTTGAGCCGTGCCGCGATGAGGGCCTCGTCTCCGCTGGCCACCACGACAAGTTCGTAGACGAATTCGTCGTCGGGGCGCCGCCATTTGCGAACATCGTTGCGCAGCGCGCGTTCCTGGTCCTCGGTCATCTTCTCGACGACGAGCACCTCGAAATAGGGCCGGTCGCGCTGGGTCGCCGGCTGGTGTTCGAGAAGCTGGCGTGGGTCGGCCGGGAACATGTCGAGCTCGTCGGCGCCGGCGTTGTCGACGTCTCCCGAGCGGTATGACTCCGTGGTCAGCGCGCGGTTGATCTGCGCGACCGCCTGCGCGAACTTGTCATAGCTAGCTGCCGCGAAAATTCGTTGAATTCGCGCGAATTGCGGCGAACCGGGATAGGCCCAGTACGGCTCGAGCGTGCTGAGGCGAGCCAGCAACTCCTGGCACGTAGCCACGTACTTATCCTTCAGCGCGCCGGTGGTGGTCGGGCGGGTGAGGCGATCAGCCGCTTCTTCCAATCGGCACCACGAGTCACCGCGGACCTGCCAGAGGCTGTTGTACGCGCGCAAGTGTTCTGTCATTTGGGCCCTTTCCGGCCCCAACATTCGCAGACCCAGCCCGCCCGCTGATGTCCAGAAGACGAACAATGCGCGTCCGTCGGGTGACACACAGCGCCTTGCGCCCTGGGGCGTTCACTCTGCGGTGAGGGTGGAGGTTACTCGAAAAAGTTCACCAGGAGCGCAGGATCAACTCGTCAGGAGTGCCCCGCGGTGGCCCAGTTGGCGCCGTATCCAACCGAAACCTCAAGCGGCGGTTCGAGTTCGTACGCGTCCCGCATACATTCACGGACGAGCGAGGCCAACGTGTCCCGCTCGCCGTCGGCCACCTCGAATACCAGCTCGTCGTCGACCTGCAGCACCATGCGTGACGCGAGGCCGGCACCGGTGATCGTCTGATCGACCTTGATCATCGCAACCTTGATGATGTCGGCAGCGCTGCCCTGGATCGCCATAGCGACCTGATCCTCACCACTCTCCACTGCGGGCACGTAGTACCGCCGGCCCAGCACCGTCGCGGCGTATCCAACCTTGCGCGCGTCGTCGAATACCTCGGGCAGCAGCCGCGCATCGACGGAAAGGTGGGCCATAATCCGCCTCGCCAACTGGTCGTAGCTCGCCGTCATCAGTTCGGCGTACCCCTTCCCGGCTATCAAGGCTTCGCGGATGCGCCCGACCGCAATGTTGTGCAGGCTCGGCGCGGCCGACGACAATCTGCCGCTCACCGTCTGGTGGAAGGTGGTGTGGATGCGCCCGTCGTTCGCTATCGAATTCAGCAGCTCGTCGCGGCTGCCGAGGATGTCAGGGATCTCATTGTCGAGTTGCTCCCGAACGCGTGCCAGGCTCCCCCGATCCGCGGCGATGCCCACGGTCTCCATGTTGGCCAGCGCCCGCTGAAGCGGCAACTCCACGCGGCCCAGCAGCGACGAGCAGTCAATTCGTGCCAGCTCCTCGTCCAGCACGTCCGCCAAGTCAAGCACCGCACAGGCCCGGAGGATCGCCGAGTGATGTTGTTGTTCAACAGCTTTCGTGGGCAGAGCACAGCGCATGTGACGCACCAACAAGTCATTGAGGTCCGCGCCTGGGCGCTGCGGACGCAGCAGGTAGGCGGCCAGCGCTGTGTCAGAGGTAACGCCGCGCAGCGTCCAGCCACGCCCCGCCAGAGCGTGCATCGCCCGCTTGGCCTCGTGCACAGCTTTGGGCGGCCCAGGGTCGGCGAGCCACGACGCCAACGGTGCTTCGTCGTCCGGTATCAAGTCGTCGACGTCGATGTAACGGCCATCGCCGTCGGCCGCAACGATCGCAAGGGCCTGGACCTTACCCGTGCCGACGACGTCCAGACCGAATCGATTCCCGAGACTGTGCTCTGCTAGCCAGGCAGCGAGCTCACCGGCCTGCAGCGTCCGCCCGCGGACGTCGAAACCACTAGACACCTTGCTCATTGTTGGTCATGGTCGCCCTCGTCGGGCCGCGAGGGTCCCAATATCCGGCGCGGCTCAGAATCTGTCGAAGATGCTGTTGACGATGTCGTCGCCGATGCCGAAGCCGGCGCCTGTCACGATCGCCTGGCCGAACCGCCCGCCGAGAAACCGCTGCAGCGTCCCACCACCGGCCTGCTGATACTGGGGCTGGTATTGGGGTTCGTATTGGGGCTGATACTGCGGGGGTTGCGCGTACTGGGCTGGTGGCGGGTAGTTCGGCGGCGGCGGCGCGGGCGGCGAGCTGGCCGCGACATGGTTATCCACCAGCGCGTGAATCGCCTGCAGGAGCTCGGTGGTCGTGCTTTCCTCGTCGCGAATAGCCAACGCGATCTCCTTGAGGTCCAGCCCCCATTCCCGAGCGTTGGGATCGCCCCCGGCGGCCGCGGCGGACAATTTGTCGGCCAGCCGTTGGATCAGCGCCCCGGTTTGTTGCGCCTGTTGCTGCAACGCGCCGTACTGGCGGTCCACGGTTTCGGTGTCCACTGTCGCGCTCCCTTCGCTAGGTATCTGACACGACTTTTACCAGCGCAACATCCGATGTTGCTGAGACACGGCTGAAACGATCTCCAGCATTGGCGGATCAGGGCGTTTCGTCGACCTCGGTTGACTCCGAGCGCTGGACGTAGGCCGCTTCGCGCACCGCGTCGTCAGGTTCCAGCGCCGCACCCAGGGCGCCGCCAATCATCGCCAACGAGCAAGTCAGCCAAGCCAATTCGAAGTAATCCCGCAGTGACGCCGGGTGGCCGACGGCGGCCAGGAAAATCTTCGGCACCACAAACCAGAACGCCGCGAGCAACGCCAGCACGTACAGGGCGCCGTACAAGACCGCCACCCCGATGACGACGGTCACCACGGTGGCGATGTTGAACAGTAGAACCTGCTTGCGCACGGCGTGCCCGACCGTGGGTTCCCACAGCTCGGCTCCGATGATCAGCGTCGCCGCGGTGGCGCCGATCGACAGCAGCCCGGTACCGGCGAGCCGAACCCACCCGAACGCGTCGGACAACCGCCAGATGTCGGAAGTGACCAACCCGAATATCCCGACGGCCACCGCGCCGGTCAACGCCCGCGACAACCGCAACGACAACCGCCACGGCTGGTTGGCCGCCACCATCCCGCCCAACAGCACCAGATTGCCCGTGAGGACCCGCGCCGTGTACGCAAAGGCTCCGTCTGCGGGGTCGCTGCCCAGCTGGCGCACCCGCTCCACCAGCAACCGCCGCGACGGGCTGGCCAAGCCCTGGTCGTCGGCACCGCGGTGCTCGGGCGAGCCGATCAGCCGCTCTAACAGACGCACTATCGTCTCGCGAAGCCGTTGACGCGCGCCCACCGCACCCAGGGCGGGCACCGACACGATCGCCACGTTGTGCACCGGATTCGCGTGGGCCACGACCGGGCGTCGATGCACGTGCAAGGGGAGATCGGTCAGGCAAACCACCACATCCCAGGCACTGTTGAGCAGCAGTCTGCGCGCGGCGTCCACGATCGCGGCGTCCGTCGCCGGCGGCTGCACCAGGCGGCTCTCCGCCACTTCGACGCACCACCGGGCACCAGGCAGCCGCCGGTCGAGCTCCGCACCCAAACCCGCATCGGCGAGTTCGCGGGCCAGAGCGAAGGCGGCCCCGGGCGCGCCGACGAGCCCCAGCACGATATGTGGATCCGCTTCGGTGTGGGGTGGCTCTGCTGACGGCACCATGCGCTGATCGTCACATCCGCTCACGAATCGTGCGCGGCAGGGCGGACGCGGAGTCGCTTTTCACTCGTTCCGATGCAGGAAGCCGTGCAGGGTCGCCTGGGTGAGTTCGTCGATGATGGCTTCCCTCGATGGCTGCTCAATGCCGAAGTAGGTCGACCGCAAGGCGGCCATGCCGGCGATCATCGCCACTGTCGAGTGAGCCACCAGGTCGGGGTCACCCGACCGCATGCCCCGCATCCGCATGCCTTCGGCGCCGATCTGGCCGAGCAGCGTGAACGCCCGCCTGATGTCGTCAATACCGGCCTCAGACATTTCGTCCCCGCTCAGGGCCTCCGACCCCATGAGCGTCACCAGGAGCCCCCGGCGTTCTACGAACACGTCGTAGAGCTGCGCGACGAAATGCCTCGCCAGTTGCTCCTCGTCGGTCTCCTCAGGGACGACCGAACGCCACGTTCGGCTGAAGTCGTCGACAAAACCGGTGAAGGGGAGGACGAGGGCCTCCCGGAACAGGACTGCCTTCGAGCCGAAGTTACGGAAGAGCAGGTGCTCGGTTACACCAGCGGCCTCCGCGATTTCACGCGTGGTGGTGCTGCGATAGTCCTGGCGGGCGAAGAGGTCACGCGCGGCGTCGAGCAGGAGTCTGCGCGGCGCACCCCGCGGCCGCCGCGTCGCCCGCGATGGCGCGTCTGCTGCTCTCCGCTTCTTGGCGGAAGTTCGTTCGGTCACGATCTCTACTCCTCGAACCACGCGCGGCGGTTGACGAAACATCGGTAGCTATAAGATAGTGTCCACTATCTTGAAGTTGGGATCCCCCTCGGAAGGAGTGCGGCCATGGGCGCGGTGATCATGTTGGGCACGCTGTTCGGCTTGATCGCCCTCGTCTTCGGCCTGGTGCTTCGCTTCGATCCCGAAGCGCGTCGTGCTCCGAGCCAACCGCGCGAGCAATGAACACCGAATTGACGCCCTTGCTGACGGCGGCCATCGGGTTCGCCTATGTCGGGGGGTTCGCCTTCTTCGCCATCGGCGTGTATCTGTCGTATCGCCGCCGCCAGCTCCATCCGCTGTTACTCCTGTGCATCTCCGCGATCTCGTTCTCCTGGATCGAAGCACCCTACGACTGGGCCATGTACGCACAGTTCGCACCCGCGATCACCCGCATGCCGTCCTGGTGGCCATTGAACATGACCTGGGGCGGTTTGCCGGCGGCGGTGCCCCCGGGCTACATCTCCTACTTTGTCCTGCCCGCCGTGATCGGCACTGCGCTCGGACGATGGGCGGGCTCAAAGTTCAACTGGCCCAGGCCGATTACCCTGCTCATCGCCGGACTCGTCACAGGCTTCGTCTGGGCCTTTCTCTTCAACGCGATCCTGGGTGCCCGTCTCGGCATCTTCTATTACGGCCGCGTGATACCCGGACTGGCGGTCTTCGAGGGGTCCAAGCACCAGTACCCGCTCTATGACGCGCTGGCGATGGGCGTGCTGGTGATGGTCTTTAGCTACCTCCTCGGACGGACAGATTCCGAAGGGCGCAACGTCATCGAGATCTGGGCCGGCGAGAGGTCGGCGAGCCGTGTTGGCTCCGCGGTGCTATCCGTCGTCGCGATCGTTGTGATCGGAAACCTGCTCTACGGCGCGCTCTTTGCGCCCCACCTCGCCACGAAGCTGGGGGGATGGGTGACCACAGGACCCACCGCTGCCCTGTTCCCCGGTGTGCCGAACCAACCCCCATGATGTGCCGCTACGCGTGCACCCCGGCCGTGACAAGACCCCGGCCGGCCGAAAACGCCCAGTTACAGGGAGGACAACGATGACAGGGCCTAGTACGACCGAGTTGTATTACGACCCATTCGATTTCGATATCGACGACAACCCATACCCGGTGTGGAAGCGGATGCGCGACGAGGCGCCGCTCTACTACAACCAGAAGTTCCACTTCTACGCGCTGAGCCGGTACGAGGATGTCGCCCGTGAACTGCCGAACTGGGAGACCTACCGCTCCGGCCGCGGCACCACTGCCGACATCTTGTTCAACAACATCGAAGTGCCGCCGGGCATTCTGCTCTTCGAGGACCCACCGCTGCACGATCTGCACCGGCGTCTGCTGTCGCGCGTATTTACTCCCCGGCGCATGCTCGCCGTCGAATCGCTGGTGCGTGGATTCTGCACACGTGCGCTGGACCCCATGATCGGCGCGGACGGATTCGACTTCATCGCGCATTTGGGGGCGATGATGCCAATGCGGACCATCGGTTACCTCTTGGGCATTCCCGAACAGGATCAGGAATCGATCCGCGAGACCAGCGTTTCGTTCATCGAGATGGCCGCGGACAGCACGCCGGGTCAGGTCAATCCGAACCTGTTTGCCGACTCCATCGCCATGTTCGCCGAGTACATCGACTGGCGGGCCGCCCATCCCTCCGATGACCTGATGACCGATCTACTCCGGGCCGAGGTCGAGGAGCCCGACGGCACTCGACGCCTTTTATCCCGGACGGAGGTGCTGGCCTACACCGCCATGATCGCCGGCGCCGGGAACGAAACCACCACCCGATTGATCGGCTTCATGGGCCAACTGCTGTCGGATCACCCCGACCAACGCCGCGAACTGGCCGCGGACCCATACCTGATCCCCGGTGCGGTCGAGGAAACACTGCGCTACGAACCGCCGTCGCCGGTGCAGGCTCGCTACGTCGCACGCGACGCGTCACACTACGGTCACGACGTGCCCGAGGGATCGTTCATGCTGCTGCTGAACGGTTCGGCCAATCGCGACGAGCGGCGCTACGACGATCCCGATCGGTTCGACATCCACCGCCAGGGCGGCCACCTCGGTTTCGGCCAGGGACTGCATTTCTGCCTGGGCTCGGCACTGGCGCGATTGGAGGCCCGCGTCGCCTTCGAGGAGGTGTTAAAGCGTTGGCGCGACTGGGAAGTCGACTACGCCAAGGCCGAACGGGCGCACACCTCCAGCGTGCGGGGCTGGGCAACTCTGCCCGTCGTTACCCAATGATGCGAGCGGCCGTGGGGATGCGCAGAGCGCTGACCCAGAGGCGGGTGGCGGTGTGCGTGAGCTCGTCGATGGGCACCGCGCCGCCGACGCCTTCGCTCACCCCGGTGAAGTAGCTGAAGGCGAGGCGGCTGACCATGCCGGATAGTGCCGTGGACGCCAGCATCGGATCGAGGTCGGGGTCGGCGAGGCCGCGCGCCTGCAGGTGGGCGATGCTGCGTGCGTTGCGCCGGATGAACGCGTTGGCCCGGTTCTGCCGCAACTTTCGGAATTCGGGATCGACGCTGGCGACCTGCTCGAGCAGAAACATCAGCCTGGCGTTGCGCTTGTATGCCTCGAAGTAGGCGCGGTTGGTTGCCTCGATGATCGCGGCCGGATCATCCTCGGCATCCACGTGGGGCATGCCCGGATGCATCATGTCCTCCTGGACCTCATCGAGGACGGCGGCGAAAATCTCTTCCTTGCTGGAGAAGTAGGTGTAGAAGGTCCCGGCAGCGCATTCGGCGGCCTTCGTGATGTCGACCAGCCTGGCGTCCAGGTAACCGAGTTGCTCGAAGACGTTGCGCGCGGCCGCGATCAACGCGGACCGGGTTCGCTGACCGCGGGCGGTCGTGGGTAACTCGCGCAGCAGGGAGGTACGCGCCATCGAGGGCGGTGTGTCTTCGGCGTCGTCCACCGGCAGTGGGTCGGTCAACTTCGGTACTTGCCCAGTTCCTGGCGGGCGATGGCGCGCTTGTGCACCTCGTCGGGGCCATCGGCAAGTCGCAGCGTGCGCAGGTGTGCCCAGGCCAGCGCCAGCGGGAAGTCGTCGGTCACCCCACCGCCGCCGTGCACCTGGATGGCGCGGTCGACGATTTTGAGCGCAATGTTCGGCGCGGCCACCTTGATCGCTGCGATCTCGGTGCGTGCCGCCTTGTTGCCGACTGTGTCCATCAGGTGTGCGGCCTTCAGGGTGAGCAGCCGGATCATCTCGATCTCGATGCGAGCCTCGGCGATCCAGTCCTGGATGTTGGCGTTATCGGCGATCGGCTTTCCGAATGTCACCCGAGACAGCGCACGTCTGCAGAGCAGTTCCAGTGCGCGCTCGGCCATTCCGATACAGCGCATGCAGTGATGAATGCGGCCCGGCCCGAGGCGCGCCTGGCTGATCGCGAAGCCCTCGCCCTCGCCCTTGAGCACATCTTTAGCCGGTACGCGGACGTCCTTGAAATCGATCTCCGCGTGGCCCTCGCGGTCCTGGTAGCCAAACACTGGCAGGCCACGCATGACGGTAACGCCGGGCGCGTCGATCGGCACCACCATCATCGACTGCTGCCTGTGCGGCGCCGCATCCGGATCGGTTTTGCCCATCACGATCAGCACTTTGCAGTTCTGGTGCATAGCATTGGAGGCGAACCACTTTCGACCGTTAAGCAGGTATTCTTCGCCTGTCCCGCCGGCACGGACCATGGACAGCTCCACGTTGGTGGCATCGGAGCTGGCCACCGCGGGCTCGGTCATCGCGAATGCCGACGCCATGGTGCCCTCGAGTAGCGGTTTGAGATATTTCTCCTTGTGCTCGTCGCTGCCGAACAGCGTGAGCACCTCCATGTTGCCGGTGTCGGGCGCGTTGCAGTTGCATGCTTCGGAGGCAATGTGGCTGCGCCCCATGATTTCTGCCAACGGCGCGTACTCCAGGTTGGACAGCCCGGGACCCCATTCCGGGTGCGGGTGAAACAGGTTCCACAGCCCCCGCCGCTTCGCCTCAACCTTGAGTTCCTCGATGATCGGCGGCTGGAAGTGCGGGTCGCCGGATTCGCGCATCTGCTGGTCATAGACGACCTCGGCCGGGTAGACGTGGGAATCCATGAAGTCGAGCAGTTCCTCCTGGTACTTCTTGGCCCGGTCGGACACTTCGAAAACGGACATGGCTGCTCCTGGGTTGTTGGCTAACGTTCAGCGGTTTCGGCCAGCAACGCGGCTTGGTAGCGGCGCATCCCGCGCAGCCAGCGGTCGTAGTCGGAGCCCTTGTGCCGATACAAGTCCAGCACGTCCGGGTGCGGCAAGATCAGAAACTGTTCGGAGTCGAGCGCGTCGAGCACGATGTCGGCCACCTGGGACGGTTCGATGACCTCGCCGGCCGACGTGACGGCGCGGGTTGCGACGACGCCAAGCGGGTCGCCGGAGTCCTGTCCCTCGTAGAGCAGCTTCGTGTTGACGCCCATCGGGCACAGGCAACTGACGCGAATTCCTTTGTCGCCGTACGTGATATTTAGCCATTCGGCGAACCCGACGGCGGCGTGTTTGGTGGTCGCGTAGGTGGCCGAACCGAGCTGGGTAAGCAGACCGGCCGCCGAGGCGGTGCTAACGAAGTAGCCCTCCCCCCGCTCCAGCCATTTCGGGACCAGCAGCCTGGCGGCGCGGACGTGAGCGCGCAGGTTCACGTCGAGCGACCGGTCCCACTCGTCGTCCGAGACTTCCAGCCCTACCGCGCCCGTGATGCCCGCATTCGCAAAATACAGGTCGACCGGGCCGAAGCTGTTCTCCGCCAACGAAATCAGCCCGGAAATCGCGTCTGCCTCGGACGCATCGGCGCCGGCACTCACGGCGAAGCCGGGATGATCGGCAGTGATCCGGTCAACCACCGTCTTGGCCGCCGCCTCGTCGAGGTCGGCGACCACCACCCTGGCCTGCGACGCGGCGAGCCTGGCCGCCAACGCACCACCGATCCCCCCGCCCCCACCGGTCACGATGGCGACCTTGTGCGCAACCTTCACCGACATTCCTTCCGCCGCGGATCCCCGTCCTGTCTATATGAACTTGAACTCAAATTCAAGTTTTGCCCTGCGCGGCGCTGATCACGCGGAACGACCGGATCGCGATTGACGGTTCGCGGGATCAGCTTGAGTTGCGCGTCCGCGAGCAATGTTTGTAGCAGGTCGTCCGTGCCGGCGGTGGAAGATGAAGTTGCCGGGCGCATCCAGACAATCAAGTTGGGGCCCGCGAATCGATGGAGTCGATTGTGCGGCGGTGATTGCGGCGTGGGGACGCGCCGCTCGCAGCAATTTGACTAGGGCGCATCGCAGTTCCGGGTCGCGAGTCGCCGGCTGGAACCACGAGTCCAGCAGCGTGGCGGCCGGTCGGGTGTTTGCTAGAGGCGTCATGCTCAGCGATCGGCCGACACGGTTTTCCGAAACTAGCGATTACGTTGATTCCCGGGAAGCTGGCTGAGCGGGGCACTTTATCGCTACCGGTAAGAAATTCCAGACGACGTCACCGACAAGTGCTCAAGAACTGGCTGCGGGCTGGCTTCCCGGGTCGCTAACGCGGGCGATCTCGCGAAGCAGCGGCTTCGCCGCAGAGCGCACTTCGCTGATGGTCATGCGCCGCAAGGGGTGCAAACCCATTATCAGGCGGACTCGTGCGCTGGGGTCGAGAACGGGGGCGGAGATCGTCGCGATTGAGTGCGAGCCACGGACGCTCTCGTCGGGTAGTACCTTGGCGGCGATGAACTCGACGCGTAGCTGATCGACCACCGAACGGAGGTTGGCGGGTACGGAGTCGCCGGACAACGTGCCGATAGCATGCGCCGCCTCCGCCAGTGCCGGAGTCATCCAGTCGACGTCGTAGCCACGGTTGCGGGTATGCGCCAATGCTGCGCGCAGGCGCTCGGCTAGCGAAGTATCACCCATTGAGCCGCGTTGCACCCATGACTCTTGCTCGGTCGGGGTATCCCAAGCGGCACAAGCGATTCCAAAAGGTGGTGCATACGGAATGTGATCATTGGGCAGGACAGCTGGGGGAGACTCCGCCGGGCTCTCGAACGCGGTGATGACAAGGTCGTCTCCTATGCGTTCGACGACCGAGGCCGCCATACCGGTCGTATCAGCGAGGCGACGGATGGCATCTCGTGCAACGGCAACCGTCGGGCGCGCGGTTGGTAGACGGAACGCGATCACAGCCATACCGGGGCCGAGGGTGAACTCTTTGGACACCGGATCGCGGACCACCCAGCCGCGGTCTTCGAGGCTGTTGAGGATGGCGTGTGCCGTGGCCTGAGAAAGTTCGAGGTGTCGCACCACATCTGAGAACCGCATGCCGCGACCATCGGTCCGGCTGAGGAGTTCGACGATGTCAAGCACCCGTTCTGTCGGTGCTGAGCTAGCCCTACGCACCCTTGACTCCCATCGCCGCGGATCTTACGGTACTTCTTAAGTTCGAGAATCATACTTCGAATATTCGAAAATAGCAGTAAGGATGGGCTGCCCGAATTGCGCGCAGTTGTATTGCGTACAGGAGAATTGACAGTACGGGAGACTGCCGACCCCGTCCCCGGGCACGGCGACCTGCTACTGAAGACGCTCAGCACGGCGATCTGCGCGTCGGACGTTCATTTCATGGACCATCCTGACCTCGCGATAGACGATCCGACTGGTCGGTCGCTCTATGACGCTAACCGCGACATAGTCATGGGCCACGAGTTCGTCGGCGAAGTCATCGGACACGGTCCTGGATGCAGCGATGCGTTTCCGATCGGATCCAGGGTGACGTCGATGCCGATCCGGTTGGTGGACGGCGGCGCGGGCGGCCTGCGCATCATCGGCCAGCACCCCGAGGCGCAGGGCAGTTTCGGCGAACTGTTGGTAGTGCCCGAAGCGACGGCGAAGGTGATCGACGGTTCGGTGTCCAGCGATGCGGTCGCCGTGGTCGACGCGTTCGCGGTAGGTGAATTCTACGTTCGCGTCTCAAAACTCGAGCCGGGAGAGATCCCTATCGTCGTCGGTGCGGGAGCGATCGGACTGTCCGCCGTCGCGGCGCTATCCGCGCGGGGTGTGGAACCGATCATCGTGTCCGACTTCAATCCAGACCGTCGCGAACTGGCCCGGTCCGGCTTTGGCGCTCACGTCTTGGTCGATCCGGCGCAGCGGTCAATCTTCGACGTCTTCCGCGAAGTCCGCGCCGAGCGGCATCTGGGTGGTTCCGCGGTGGTGTTCGAATGCGTCGGCGCGTCGGGCCTCATCGACAAGATCGTCGCCGCAGCGGAGTTCTCCTCGCGCATCTACTGTGCGGGTGGCTGGTACACGAGCGACACGTTGAGTGTCACAGAAGCGACCCGCAACGGGCTGACCCTGCAGTTCGGCGGTGGACCGATGCCCCAGGATTGGTTCGGCGTGCTCGATGCAGTGGTGCGGGGCGAGCTCGACCCGCTGCCCAGCGTCGGGAAGGTCATCGGACTCGACGAGGTCCCCGAGGCGTTGGATCAAGCACGACGATCCGAGGGCCCGCCGCGGATAGTCATCCATCCGAACGGAGACGTGGCGTGAGTGACCGAGACGATATCTTCGACCTGACCGTCCGCTACGCGACAGCCATCGACAGTCGTCAATACAAATTGCTGTCAACGGTTTTCACCGAGGAAGCCGATCTCGACTATGGCGTGGTCGGGCATTGGAAGTCGGCCGCGGAGATCACCGAGTTCATGGACGCGGCCCACCTCGGCGCGGCGCAAACCCTGCACCGGATGACGAACCAGGCGATCACCATCGACGGCGATACGGCGACCGTCCGCACATATGTGGACGCGCTGATCCTTCTCGAGGACGGGTCCGGCGCAAATCCCGTCGGTTGCTACGACGATCATGTGGTGCGTACCGCCGACGGCTGGCGCATCAGCAGCCGCACGTACACCTCGGTGCGCCTCGGCGGGGTCACAGCCCAATGACGCCCGACTTCGCAGTCAAGTACGGGCCATGGGCGATGGTCGTGGGCGCTTCCGACGGTTGCGGTGCGCTGTTCGCAGAAGAATTGGGTCGCAACGGGATCAACGTTGTTCTCGTGTCGCGGCGGCAGCAGTTGCTCGATGAGGTGGCATCCGGTATCGGTGCGCGCACCGGCGCGCAGACGCGCACGCTGGCTCTAGACCTCACTGCGTCACGTGCGTCGGCTGCGATCATCGATGCAACAGTTGATCTCGAGATCGGCATGCTCGTGTACTGCGCAGGTGGTGATGCGAACTACAAGCCGTTCCTCAAGAGTCCGCTTGCTCACGCCGAGGGATTGCTGACCCGTAACTGTCTGGTGATGATGCAGCTGTGCCACCACTACGCGATGCAAATGGTGGAGCGGGGTCGCGGCGGCATCGTGAATTTCAGTTCAGGTGCGGCGCTGGCCGGCGGTCCGAACATGGTCGTTTACGGCGGCACGAAGGCTTTTGACACGGTTTTCACGGAAGGGTTGTGGACTGAAATCCATGGCAAGGGTGTCGATGTGCTCGGGCTGGTGCTCGGTAAGACGGACACACCTGCACTGCGGTTGCTGGAGCACAGCAGGGGCACCATCGAGTCGATGGATGAAGTGCCGTCAGGAGCAGTGCCCGCCCAGCTGGTGATCGACGAAGCGTTCGCCAATCTCACGAACGGACCGACGCTGATGGTGGGTGACGAGATGCGGATGGCCGCGGACGTGTTCAAGTCGATGAGCCGTAATGACGCCTCGAGATTAGTCATGGAGGCGAGCGCGCAGGCCATGGGACCGGAGCGCTCATAGACGATGTTTACGCTTCGGTTCGATATGCGCACACCGTCCATCGGCGCGCCGACGACAGAGTTATACGCCGCGGCTTGCGATATGGCGGAATGGGCGGAGACTCACGGCTGTGTTGCCGCGGTGCTGTGCGAACATCACTGCGCCGACGACGGCTATCTCCCCTCGCCCTTGCTGCTGGGTTCGGCTATCGCCGCGCGGACCAAGCAACTGATGCTGAATCTGGTTATTCTTCTCCCGTTCTATGATGTGGCGCGCCTGGCGGAGGACATGGCGGTACTCGACCACATCAGCGCGGGTCGAGCGACCTATGTGTTTGGAATCGGTTACCGCGCTGCGGAGTTCGACCACTTCGGCCTGTCGTTGTCCGATCGCGGACGGATCGCAGACGAGAAGCTCGGCTTGTTGCGCCGTCTGTTGGCCGGTGAAGAGGTCGAGCATGATGGTCGCCGGATGAAGGTGAGGCCGCCGCCGCGATCACCCCAAGGACCGATGATGAGCTGGGGTGGTGCAAGCCTGGCTGCGGCACGTCGTGCTGGGCGAAACGGGCTCGGTCTATTGGCCAACGGTGGCGTGCCCGGAATGGAGGAAGCATATGAGGCGGCTTGCCGTGAACACGGTCACGAACCCGGATTCGTAGTCATACCCGAACGGGATGCCGCCACGAATTGTTTCGTCGCCGATGATGTCGATGCGGCATGGGACGAGATCGGCAGCTACCTCCTGCACGATGCCATGGCCTACGCGGACTGGAATCCCGACAACACGGTGTCGGCCAACATCACCACCGCCAAGACCGTCGATGAGCTTCGCAATACGTCCTCGCACGTGATCCTGTCGATCGACGAAGCAAGGCAGCGCCTCGCCGCAGGCGAGGTGTTCAACATCTCGCCGCTTTGCGGCGGAATACCACCCGACATCGCGTGGCGGTATCTGAAGAGATTCGTTGAGCTGAGCTAGTGAAAAGGAAAGAGGCATGACTCAGGACCGGGTGGCCCTGCACGAAAGAAGCCTTCACCAAGTGGGAGGGTTATGCGAAGGCCATTAAACGGAATCGCCACGTCACATTCGGTGAAGAGTTCGTCTGGGCGCCGAACTACGTGATGATGAGCCCGTTGTTCAACGACGGCGTCCCTCAATCGGTCACCGACATCATGTCGGACGAGGTGGCGGCGGCCATGGCCAAGCAGGCGCCGGACGGCGACATCCTCACTCCGGAGTGGCGGATGTGGTGGAAGCACATGCCGGACTACAGCCTCGTCAGCCCCTTCGAATGTGTCGCTGGCGACTGGGGTTTTTCGTCCTGCGACACCTACGCGGAGACGCTCGCCGACGGGACGAGGTTGCAATTGCGGGAGGGCGGCGCGGGCGCCTGATGAACGATCAATCCGGCAGTTGCCCGGAGTCTGTACATTTTGATCCGTTCTCGGATGAGTTCTTCAACGATCCTTTCGATCTATATCGCCAGCTTCGTGACCATGCGCCGGTATACCACAACGCGCAGTACGACTTCTGGGCACTTTCACGCTACGGAGATGTCGCAAGCGCGATGCGTGATCATGAAACCTACTCCTCAGCAAAGGGTGTCACGCTCGACGACTTCATCGACCCTGATCCGGTGACCCCCGTGGGGGTGATCATCATGATGGACCCCCCGCAGCACACGCGCATGAGGTCGCTTGTGAACAAGGTCTTCACTCCACGTTCCATCGCGAAGCTCGAGTCGACGATTCGGGACGTGATCGAAAAGACCGCGCAGGCCGTCGATTCAGCGTCGTTCGACGTGGTCGAGGACTTCTCCGCCATCTTTCCGGTGGAGATCATCACCACCATGCTGGGTGTGCCTCCAGACGGACGTCAGCAGATCCGGCATTGGCTTGACGCGCTTCTTCTACGCGAGCCCGGAAACATCAGCATCACGCCGGCAGGTCGCGACGCGGCGGTGTCCATGTGGAAGTACTACTACGACCTTGTCGTCGACAAGCGCGCCAACCCGCAAGACGACATGATATCGAGACTCACCCAGGTCGAAGTCGAACGCGACGACGGGACCACCACCCGCCTCGATGACATAGAGATCTCGGCCTTCGCGTCGATGCTCGGCGGCGCAGGTGCCGAGACCGTGACCAAATTGGTCGCCAGCGCTGCGGTCGTCTTCGCGCGCCACAAAGGCCAATGGCAGGCGCTCAGGCAGGACAGAAGCCTGATCCCCGCTGCATTCGAAGAGTTACTGCGCTACGAGGGGCCCTCGCAGTACGACATCCGTTGGAGCAATGTCGATGTCGAACTACACGGTAAGGTGATACCCAGGCACAGGCCGGTCATGCTTCTCAATGGGTCGGCTACGCGTGACGAGCGAGCGTTCGCCGATCCGGATCGCTTCGACGTCCATCGTGGCCACTCCGGTCACAATCTCGGCTTCGGCTACGGAATTCACAGCTGTCTTGGTGCCGCACTCGCGCGCATGGAGGGCCGCATCGCCATCGATGTGCTGCTGGATCTCATTCCCGAGTACGAGGTCGACGTCGCGGGCCTGAAGCGCGTGAAGATGCCGAATGTCTTCGGCTGGGGACGCGTGCCCGTCCGCTCGGGATCGACATGACGTCGGAACGTCGCAGCGTCGTCATCACCGGCGCATCGGCTCCCTACGGTCTCGGTGTGACGATCCTGCTTGCAGGCACCTACAACACCGAGCTCACCCATAATGGTGCAGCCGTGTACCGGGACGATTTAGGTCCGTACGGCGTGCAGCGTCCGCGGATGGAGAAGCGCGGGCGTGCGGCGGTGCGACTGGCGAATTCCCCTGAGCGGTTCACACGTTCGCTGGCGAGAGCGTTGGAGCGGGATCGTCAACCGATTGCGCACCGTGGTGCCGGTGTGGACGCCAAGCTCTACCGTGCTCGCGCGCCTCATGCCGACGATGGCGATGCATCACATGATCAGAATCGGGTTGGGGCAACCGAAGTTCGGTGCTCTGAGGAACACGCACAAAGAGGATTTGAACAATGGTGTCTGAAAAGTCTCGAAAGTATCGAATCGTTCACGTGGGCACGGGGTTGACAGGTAAGGAGGCGCTGCGCGCGGTCATCGACGATCCTGCGCTGGAACTAGTCGGGGTAAAGGTGTCGACGCCCGAGAAGAGCGGATCAGATGCGGGTCAGCTTTGTGGTGTTTCGGATGTCGGCGTAACGGCAACCGACGATCTCGACGCGGTGTTGGCGCTCGCGCCCGACTGCGTTACTTATTGTGCCACTGCGGTTCGCCGCGAACCCGAGGCGATCGCTGACATCGTCACCTATCTCGAGGCGGGGATCAACGTCGTCACGATATCGACGATCCCGATGGTCTATCCGCCGGCCGCACCGAAGGAATGGCGTGATGCCGTAGAAGCCGCAGCGGCTAAAGGCAATTCGACGTTCTACGCGACCGGCGCTGAGCCGGGTTTCATCAGTTTGAACATTCCCACCGCGCTCCTTAACGGTGCAGGCACCGTCGAGTCGTATCGGATGGACGAGTATGCAGTTGACTTGGACAAGTCCTATCCGATCTGGGACGTCCTGCATGAATCCATGGGCTTCGGTAAACCCGATGGTCACGTACCTGCTCGAATCGCCTCGGGCAAGGTCAACCACGACTGGGAGACGGTGGTCTGGTACATCGCCGACATCCTCGGTCTCGAACTCGACAGCGTTGAACTGGATTGGGAAACGCTCCTCGCACCAACGGATCTGGAGACCGCAATCGGAGTGATACCGGAGGGCACGATTTGTGCGCACCGCTGGCAGCTCGCGGGTTTTGTCGACGGGCGGCCGGCCGTCGCGGTCCAGTACTTCGCGACGGTGAGTTCCACACCCTGGCCGCAGCGTTGGCCCCGGCCTTCGAGGGACGACCAAGGCGGAATGGTGATCCGCGTCAAAGGCCGGCCCAGCATGTGCTTGGAACTGTACTTCGAGCAGTCCGCCTCCGATCGAGTCAATCCCGGCGTGGCTGTGACAGCGCTGGCTGCGGTCAACTCAATACCTGAAGTCGTCGACGCCGCACCGGGGGTGCTTGCGCCGTTGGCAGGACCATCGATCGTCAGCAGGCAATCACGTTCCCAACGCCATTAGCGATCTTCGAGGTGCTGGGATCGTGGGAGAGCGCGCAGGAGGTAATCGGTGACCGGTGCGGTACTGGTGACAGGTGCACTTGGCCACGTCGGATCGACGACGGTCCGGGAGCTAGTAGCCGACGGCACCAAAGTTGTGGCCACCGACGTCTTGACCGATGCCAACCGGAAAGTGGTTGGCAAGTTGCCCAAGCGCGCATCGACTTATTGGGCTGATCTGACCGACGCCGATGCCGTCGAACGGATGGTCGCTGACATCGAGCCGTCGGCAATTGTCCACCTAGCCGCGGTGATCCCGCCCAGCTGTTATTGCAATCCAACCCTCGCACGCAAGGTCAACGTCGAGGGGACGGCGGCGTTGATCGCCGCCGCCCAACGATTGTCGTCGCGGTCGCGGTTCGTACAGGCCTCCAGTGTGGCTGTGTACGGACCACGCAATCCGTACCTCACCAGCGACCTGCTGGGTCCGGAGACGCCATTCAGTCCCATTGATACCTATGGCCAACACAAGGTTGAGGCGGAGTCGTTGGTGCGGTCGTTCGCGCTGGATTGGGTGATTCTCCGGTTGGGCGCCGTCCTCGACACGAACCTGTTCGCCTTGACCACCGATGCCGATGCGCTGTTGATGGAGTGGGCGTTACCCGCGGATGGACGGATCAACACCGTCGACGTACGTGACGTCGCCACGGGTTTTCGGGCGGCCGTCACTGCCGACGTGGTGGGGGAGGTTTTGATGATCGGTGGTGACGAATCGCATCGGCTCCTTCAGCGTGACGTCGGATCGGGTCTCGTCGGTGCGACCGGGCTGGCCGGCGCCTATCCGGTTGGCAGGCCCGGTGATCCGGAGCGTCCTGACGCATGGTTCGTCTGTGACTGGATGGACACGGCGCGGGCGCAGGCGAGTCTTGAGTTTCAAAACCATTCGTGGCCCGACATGCTGGCGCAAGTACGCGCTAAGGCGGGTGTGTGGCGCTTTCCGCTACACGTGCTCGCACCGGTGCTAGTACCGGTGATCAGGACAGTGCTCCACCGGCGGTCGCCGTACCGCGGCCGTCCCGGGATATTCGCCGACCCGTGGGGCATCTTGGCTGGTGCACTCCGAGCGTTCACCGATGCATGCGCGGACGTCGGATCGGCCTGAGGCTTTGAGCGTAGTAGGCCGCCTCTCAAACCAGACTCCGTCGAAGCCGGCGCGGCCCTCGACGAGCTCGAAGCGGCGACGTCGCCTTAGCCCAGCCGGGGCCCGACCAGCGCCATCGCGGTCGGAACCGGGGTGATGAGATCGGAATATCCTGCAGCGCAACGGATTTGCCCGAATTCGCGGACAAGGGCGTCGGTCACCTCGTGGGGATCGCCGACGGTGCAGTCGTCGGCCAGCACGGAGATGTTGAACTGGTCGGCATAACTCCAGACCGTGATGTTCAAGGCGCAGCCCGCGGTCAGCGGTCCGACTGAATAGATCTCGCTGAGTGTCAAGTCGCCGAAGCGGCCCCGCTGGCGGGGGCCGGGAACGTTGGAGATCGGGAGGTTGAAGATTCGGACCTTCGCATCGCGGCGCGACAACCACGCGAACGCGGCCGGCGCGAGCGCCGGGGGCACGAAAGTGGTCCAGCGGGCGGTGAATTCGGGCCCCAGCAGCCGGTAGTTCTCCTTGGCGACGTCGGCCGCCAGGTCGGTCAGTCGGATGCGCTCCAGCGGGTCGTCGATCTGCACCGGCAGCGAGACCAGCATACCGCCGAGTTCGTTGCCGGAGATGCGGTCGGGTGACAGGTCCAAACTGGATGGTACCGAGGCGAATAGCGGCTCGTCGGCATGCCCGTCGTAGTGCAGCAGCAGCTCGCGCAAGGCACCAGCGGCTACGCCCAGGACGATCGTGTTGATGGTGACGTTCAAGCGCTTGCTGACCTCTTTGACGTCGGCCAGGGCAAGCGTTGCGCTGGCGAAGGTGCGCCGCGGTGAGACCACGTGGTTCATGAATGTGTCCGGGGCCCGCAGGATCCGGGCCATGGAGGGGTGCCGTCGTCGGTTCCGGGAACGGCGATATACCGACGTGATCCCGGAGACCGTGTAGCCGACCAGGTCCGGCACCGTGCGGATGTTGTCGAGGTGGTCGCGTGCGGCCGCCGCGATCAGTTCGCGGCGTGTCGGGATGGGGTCGGGCGGGGGTAGGCTCCTCACCGCGGCGACTCGGGCCCTGGCGGGATCCATGGCGCGGGCCATCAGGTTCGCCGAAGCCACGCCGTCGGCGAGGGCATGATGCACCTTGCCGATAACGGCGACCCGATTGGCCTCCAAGCCCTCCACGAAATGACATTCCCAGAGCGGTCGATCGCGCGCCAGCGGGGTGCTGGCGATTTCGGCGGTGACCTCGTCGAGGCTGCGCCGGTCGCCACGACCGGGGGCCGTCACCCGTTTCAAGTGATAGTCCAGATCCACGTCACAGTTTTCGCGCCACATCGGGTGGTGCAGTTTCCACGGGATGTCGACGAGTTGGTAGCGCAGCGGCTCCATGAGGCCGAGGCGTTCGGCGATCAGCAGTCGGAACTGTTCGAACGTGAGACCCTTTCGGCCAGCGTCGATTACACCGATCTTCATCGTGTGGGTGTAGACGGATGGGGTCTGACTGTAGAGCAGCAAGGCGTCGTAGCCGCCGAGGCGTTTCACCGGCTACGCCCTTGCTCGGTCACGGGCGGTCCGACTAGCTCACCGACACTGTGGCGAGCCGGTGCCGTCGGTGCATTTCCCCAAGGAACAGGGCGATCGCCTGACAGGCCGCGCCGGTGCGCGCGCCATCGATGAGGTCGAAACCGTGCTGAGCGCCCGGCAGTTCCAGATAGCCGACGGGCTGCCGGGAGGTGCCCCGCAGGGCACCGACGAAGTCCCTGGCCTGCGCGACCGGAATTACGACGTCGGCGCCGCCGTGCACGACCAAAAACGGCGGAGCATCCCCGCTGACCCGCTCGATCGGCGATGCGGCGCGATAGACCTCGCTGTGCCGGTAGTAGCCGCGCTGGACCACAATGTCTTGCAGGAAATCGACAAAACCTTCGCGCTCGGGCGTCGAACGGTCGTACCAGTCGTATCGTCCATAGATCGAGACGACCGCGTTGACCGAGGCATCCGTACCGGCGGCGAGTTCGCTCTCGAAGTGCGGGTCACCCGCGGTCAGCCCGGCGAGCGAGGCAAGGTGCCCACCGGCCGAGCAGCCTGCGATCGCGACGAATTCGGGGTCGCCGCCGAACTTGTGGGCGTTAACGCGGGCCCAGGCGACCGCGGCTTTGACGTCCATCACGTGGCGCGGCCAGCGGTGTCGTGGGGACACCCGGTAATCGATTGCCAGGCACACCCAACCGGCTTCGGCCAGGCGCGACAGCAGCGCGTTGCCTTGATAGGAGCGGCTGCCGTGCACCCACGCCCCCCCTGGCACGAAGATCAGCACAGGCGCCGGGGTAGCCGGCAGATCGGGTCGGCGCCACACGTCGAGCAGCATTCCCTGGGTCTCGCCGTAGCGGACCTTGGGCTGATAGAGGTAGCGGCTTCGATGCTCCCCTCGCTGTAAGACGGGTGCCCACCGTTGCGGACGCGGCCAGGAGACGGATTCGGGGTCGCTGATGATGCCCCGAAGCGCAGAAACACACACGTCGACGGTCTCGGGGACCGCCACCGGCGGTGGGGTAGGCGCCGGCGGAGCGGTGCGGGGCCGCGAAATGGATCTGATGGCCGCCGGGATGTGCCGTGAGCCCCAAACTCCGACCGCCGCGATGGTACCGACTGGTTCCAGGTGACGTCCGATGCCCGGTATGGTCGCGCAGTATTCGCCGAACGCGATGGCGGTATGGGTCAGTTGTTTTCGCGCAAAACGCCCAGTCATCGAACCCCAGTTCGCCTGACGACGATGCGCCGTTGCCTCCGTCATTAGGCGAGACTACCGCCACCCCCACCCGGATGGGTGGAAACCTCGCTCATATGGACCGGCTGAGACTTCCGCGGCGTCCGCGCACCCGTCTGACGTGCGGTGTCATCTCAATCAGTTGGCACATCGAGACTCGCCTCAGACGGTCTTGACCGGGAGTTGCCGAGACTGGTCGCGCTCGTCGCACCAGCGATCCAGGGTGTGCTGACCTAACCCTGGTATCGAGCCACCTGTTCTGCGTACTTGTCCAGCAGGCGGAGCGACTCATCGAGGGGTTTGGTGGGCAACAACAGCGCAAGCCGTCCGAAACCCAGTTCCTGCGCGGCATGCCAGTAGTCGGGGTCCAGCGGCGTGCCGAACATCGCGAGCGGGACATCGTGGCCCGCGCCCGACCGCAGTTGATCGACACGTTTGTTCAGTTTCTCGATGGGGAACGGGTTCGAGATCCAACCGGCGTCGTGTCGGATCACCCGCTTGACGGTGGCGTCGGAGTCACCACCGATGAAGATGGGCGGGTGCGGCCTCTGCACGGGTTTGGGGCGGCTGAAGGTCGGGTCGAAGTCGACGTACTTGCCGTGGTACTCGGCGGGGTCTGTTGCCCACAGCGCCTTGATGGCCTCGATGCGCTCGTCCAACAGTGCGCCGCGCGTCTTGGGATCTGTGCCGTGATTGCGCAACTCCTCGATGTTCCATCCTGCGCCCACGCCAAACACGAACCGGCCGTTGGAGATTAGATCGATGCTCGCGGCTTCCTTCGCAGTGATGATCGGGTCGCGCTGGATGAGCAGCGCGATTCCGGTGAACAACTCGATAGTGGTGGTGACGGCGGCCGCGGCGGCGAGCGTGACGAACGGGTCCAGCGTCCGGTAATAGATCGGCGGCAGCTCACCGCCGAGCGGGTAGGCGGACTCTCTGCTTGCCGGGATGTTGGTGTGCTCGGCGACGACCAGGGAGTGAAAGTCTCGCTCCTCGATCGCTCGCGCCAGCGATACCGTATCGATGCTGTCGTCGTTGACGAAGGTGGAGATGCCGATCTTCATGAGCGCCTAACTGTCGTCCTTGGGCCGTGTCAACGTCGGTCCCCTGCGTGACTATTCCCCGCCTATCCAAATCACTGTCGTCGCGGTCGCAGTACGGGTGTGATCAGCTCGCCGGTGCTCAGGTAACTGTTGAGGTTGCGGATCGCGAGCAGCGCCATGGCCTTTCGGGTCCGCACTGTCGCGCTCCCGATGTGGGGAAACAGCACCACGTTGTCCAGGTTGAACAATTCGACGGGTACGTGAGGTTCGTTGATGAATACGTCCAGCCCGGCGCCCGCTAGCCTGCCGCCGGCTACCAACTCCACCAGGACGTCCTGGTCTACGACGCTGCCGCGCGCAATGTTGATCAGATAACCGTCGCGACCCAGCGCCTCGAGGACGGCGCGGTCGACCAGGTTCCGCGTGTTGTGGTCGCCCGTCGTCGCGACCACTAGAACGTCGACCGACTCGGCCAACTCCACCGCTGACTCCGCGTAGCGGTAGGGCGATCCATCGATCCGGTGGCGGTTGTGATAGGCGATGGCACAGTCGAATCCGAGCAGCCGAGTCGCGATGGCCGAACCGATGCGCCCCAACCCCAGGATCCCGACCTGCAGGCCGCTAAGGTCCCGGGCGTAAGGGAACGGGCCGTTCGATGCCCATCGGCCTGCCCGAACGTAACGGTCAGCGGCGCCGAAACGGCGCAGTGTCATCAGGATCAATCCCAGTGCCGTGTCGGCGACGGTGTCCGACAGCACGTCAGGGGTGTTGCTCACGCCGATTCCTCGGCGCCTCGCCGCCTCCAGATCGATCGAATCCACCCCGGCCCCATTGTTCACAATGGCCTCCAAGTTGGGCAGCGCCGCGATCATGTCGGCGTCGACTCCGGGCCGGCCCCACGTCACCACCACGCGGATCTGGCTGGCGTGCCCGACCAGGAAGTCGGCTCGACCGGGACCATCGGGGAGCCTGAGTATGTCGTAGCGCGCGAGCATCTCGTCGAACGTCCGCTCGAACTCGCCAACGCGGAGCACGTCGTTTGCCTTAGTTGCTGTCACGCTCGCATCATCTCCCGGCGCCGGTGCTTTCGGCAGTCCTCGGGTGCGCATCCCAGGGCGGCTTTGCGTAGTGTCGACACAGTACCGACGACGAAAGATTTCACCATCATGAAGGCAACGGTCACCCCCACCGCCGAAAGCGCCATCGCCGACATCGCCCAACGCCACGGAATCTCCCGCGAGGCGGCGCTGGCCATGCTGTTTGCCCTGCACGCCGGCGGCGGCACCATGGCTCAGTTCTCCATCCCCGAACTCGGCGGAACCGGGCAGTGGATGCGGGGCGGGATGACGATGGTCGGCAACATGTTCGACAACGCGCTCAAGGCACGCGTCGACGCGCTGTGCAACGACTTGGTCCAACTGCTGGCCACCACCACGGTCTTTCCCGCCTCGACCGCGGCGGACCAGGCCGGGTTCACCTCGGCCAACTGGTGGCCGGCCGACCTCGGTGTGCCCAGTTCGTCCGGGGGGCAGAACAGTGCGCGCTATGCGATCTTTCCGAGCACCCGACGGCTGGCGATCCAGATCAACGGTGTGACAAGGGTTTTCGATACCGGCGAACATCAGATCGGCGGTGTGCAACAGCAGCAGGGCGGCGGATACGGCGTGGTGAGCTTCACCAGCCAATTCGGCACCTTCGACGTATCGGACCTAAACGAGCTCGGTTCGCGGCAGGTCGCCGAAACTCCTGCCGCGGCACCCGCCCCGCGGCACCGGGCAGATACGACACCCCCGGCCGCACCCCAACCATCGGCATCCGAGTCCGCAACCGGTGCGTCCGGCGATTCGGCGGCGATCGTCGCGGCCATCGAGTCGCTGGCCGGACTGCATCAACGCGGCATCTTGTCCGACGACGAGTTCGCCGCGAAGAAGGCCGAGCTGCTCGCACGGCTGTAAGGCGGCGTCGCACAGGCGCAGACTCACTTCATCGCGTGGCCGGACCGCCCCAACTATGCGGCGGCCAGCGACATACCGGGTCGCGTGGGGCCCCAACGGTGTTGTGCGCGTTGGTCTCCGGGACCGACAAGGGCTGCGCTCGGCCAGGTCCTGCTCGACATCAACCGGTGGGCGCTGAAATGGATCGACCTCCAAGACCGTTGCCCATCGCAGAGCACTGCGAACACGCCGCGCACCGCGCCGTGACACCCAATGGAAGGAAAGGCATGGAACTCAACGAGTCAGCACGCGCATTCATTGGCCGCGGCGCCGACGCCACGCTGGTGACCATCAATGCGGATGGCAGCCCCCAGGTGTCGGTCGTGTGGGTCGCTCTGCAGTCCACGCCTGAGGGCGACGAGCTGGTCAGCGCGCACCTGACCGAGTATCACAAGACCCGCAACATCCGCCGTGACCCCCGCGTGGCTGTGACGATCCTGTCCAAGGATCACCCGGGGCAACAGACGCCGTATCTATCCGTTACCGGCTCTGCCCGAATCGTCGAGGGCGGAGCCCCCGAACTGCTGAGCGAGCTCGCCGAGGTCATGCTCGGGTCCAGCGAATACTTTCCGCCGCGCGACTCCCCGCCGGGCCTGCTGACCAGGATCCGCATTGAGAAGGTCGGTGGCTTTGGCGTTTAGGTGCCGCGAACTCACGCGATACCCAACCACTAATCGACTTTTCACCGACGCGCCGCGGAGCCACAAACCGTCGGATCGAAGGTTGCCCGAAACTTACCGATCCACAGGTCTTGACAATATCTCCGCCAAACCCACCATCCGACCACTACATCAGCAACGTGCTCGCTGTGTCGAGTCGGTGGTTCACGGTGAATACGTGGGTCACGGTCGGTTTGCCGTCGAAGAGGTACAACAGGGTCACCCGATCTTGGTCAGCTGGAACGGTATTTCGATGACTAGGGGTTTGTTGATGCCGCATCCCCCGCTGGGTCCGACTGTTCTGTCGACGCCGGTGAAGGTTGTCACGGCGGAAAAGCTTGGTGCGCCTGTCAACTGTGGTGAAAAGTAGAAGAGTTGGTCGCCGGGCGCCTCGGTGCCGTCGCCGCAGTGTTCCCAGTGGTCGAGATGGCGTTTGACGTACCACATTCCGCCGGCTTGGCAGGTCGCGGGTGCGCTCCATCCTTGGTTGCTTGCGACCTGTCCTGCGCAGTTGGGGAAGTCGGCGGTGCATGATGTGGTGGCGGTCCACGTGCTGACGGCCGGTGTTTCGTCGTGGAAGACGTCGTTGGTCTTGGCCCATGCCCCATCGGAGTGCGCGGCGAAGGTTCCGTTGAGTGGCGGGTCGCAGAAGGCTGCTCCGGCGTGCGGTGCCATAACTAACGTCGCGCCTGCGGCGGCCACCACAACTGTGGCTGGTAGTGCCCAGCTGGTGGCGATGCGAGATATCCGCGAGAGTTTGGTTTTCATGCGTATTGCCCCAGAATCAGGTCTTGCCACGTTTTGGCCGGCCTCCCAGTGGCCAAGTCGGATTGCCTGTAGCTCTGGCCGTCGGGTGTCACATAGCTTCCGCTGCCGGGGTCGTACTGGGCGAAGGCCAGCGAGGGCCGATGGCTCGACCCGGTGCTGTGCGACGCGCTTGGAGCTGCGGGCGCGACACCACCGGTGTCGATCGGCGGGATAGGTGCCGGTGACGGGGCACTCGTGGGCGGCGCGGGGCTGTTGGCGCCGTCGGGCGGTCCCGCAGGTAGCGGTGCCCCCGCGGGAGGCTGCTGCGGTGCTATCGGCCCAGGCGGCGCTCCCGGCGGTGTGCCTTCCACCGGACCGAAGAGGTGGTCGCGCTCGGTGATGCGGTCATCGGGCGGTATTCCTTGGGCGAGGAGGTTGGGATCTAGGGGGTAGGGCCCTAGGAGGTGTTCACGCATGGACAGGGGTTCGTAGGGTTTGTCGCTGTTGCAGATTTCTACGGTCGGTGCCCGCTTGCCGGGTTTGCCCATACACGGGTAGTTGCGGGCGCCGCGCACGGCCAGCGGGGAGTCCTGGGGCAGCTTGCAATACAAGTTTTTGGGGGTGTCGATCACGGTGGCGTCAGCCGGAGAACGCCATTGGTTGGGTGGGAGGAATCCGACTGTGCAGGATGGGGGGTCGGCGATGCTGAGTGTGAAGTCGCCTTGTCCGATGCCGGTGGGATTATGGTCGCCGGCTTCTGAGAGGAGGTTGGCCAGAAACGGCGGGAACAACACCAGCACCTGCTCGATATCGGGCCGGTAGGTCACCAAAACCTGGCCCAACGAGCTCAGGTTGGCCAGCAGCACCGGCAACGTGGGTTTCAGCTGTTCAAGCAGCCGTGATGCTTCCTCGGCGGCGCCGGGGCCGGTGCGCAGCAGGGTTCGCAGTTGCGGATCGTTGGTGACGAGCTGCCCGGTGAGCCCGGCCAGGCTGTGCGCCCAGGTGCGAAGGGCGTCGGTGGTGTCGGCCTGTGAATCCAGCAGTGGGGCACTGTCTTGCACCAGGTCGCGACTGTGGTCTGCTACTGCGTTGGCGTCGGCGGACACCTTTGCCGCGGAATCGGCTAGCGAGCCGAGCTCGTAGCCGGCGCCGTTGAAGGCGCGAAACGATTCGTCGAGTAGCTGGCCGAGCTTTCCATTGGGGATGCTGTCGATCAGCGCGCTGGTTTGGTTCAGCAGCGGCCCCACCTCTTGAGGGATCGTGATGTCGGCCGCGGCGATGACCGAGCCGTCATGCAGGTATGGCGGCGCGTCGTTGCGGGGCTGGAGGTCGATGTATTGTTCGCCGACCGCCGAGATGCTGCGCACGTCGGCGTGAAGAGCGGCGGGGACTTTGGGTGAGCTGGCAAGCGAGAGAGTGGCTTTGGCGCCGGTGTGGGTCACGTTGACCGCGGTGACCTTGCCGAGTTCCACGCCCCGGTAGGTGACGTTGGAAAAACGGTACAGCCCACCGGTGTCGGGTAGCTCGACTGTGACCGTGATGCGGCCCACGCCCAGCAAGGTGGGTGCCTGCAGATAGGTGACGACCATCACCACCAGCCCTATGATCGAGGCGAGGGTGAAGATCACCAGCTGAACACGTACAAGCCGAGTGAGCATCTATCGGCCACCTTCGTCCATCGGCGGGAACACCGGCGGCGGAGCGGAATTCGGCGCGGCGGGCACCGGGCCGGCAGGCGGCTGGGGTGCAGCGAGAAGTGGCAAGGCCGCCCACGGCGGCGGCTGAGTTAACCACAGCGGCACGCTTGGGATCGGCGGGCTGGAAGGCACGGGTCCACCCGGTGTGAGCCTCATCGGGCCCGCGGGCGCGGGCGGGGGTGGCACGGTGACACCGGTGACCGGCACCGACTGCACACCGACATAGAGCGGATTGTTGGTGTAGTACCAGTCATAACCGGGATCTCCCGGTGCGGGCACAAGCTGTGCGCCTTCAAGGCCCCACCGGGTGCCCAGCAGAGCGGTCTTTTTGAGTCTGGGTACGGTGATGTCTCCGATCGCGAACAGGTTCATGTAGTCGCCTTTGAGTCCGCGGTCGATGAGGTTTTGGCCGTAGGGAAAGACCAGGAATTCGACGAGCGCGTCGTCGATTCCGGGTCCGACATCAGCGAGGGCGCGCATCGTCGGTTCCAAGTTTTTCAGGTTTGTGACCAGGTCGGCTTGGGTGTCGTTGACCACGGCCGCCGCGGTATCGGCGAATAATCGCAGCTTGTTCAGCGCGTTGATGATGCGCGGTTTCTCGGCGATGAGCACTTCGAGCGCGGGCGGCAACTTGCGCAACGCCTCGGTGATCACGTCGCGCTGTGCGCCCAGTGTGGCGGTGAGCCGGTTGAGCTGTTTTATGGAGTCCACCAGGGCGTCGCGCTGGTTGTTCAGTACTGTCACGAAGTGATCGAGCCGAGTGATCAGGTCGCGCACCGCGGCTTGGTGTCCGGACAGTGCGGTGTTGAAGTTGTGGATGATGTCGCCGACCTGGCCCAGGCCCCCGGTGTTGACGACCGCCGACAACGAGGCCAGCGTCTGCTCGGTCGAGGGATAGGTCGATGACTTGCTCAGGGGGATGGTGGCGCCCGGTTGCAACGGTGCGGCCGCCGGCTGGTCGGCGGGCGGATCGAGCTCGAGGTGCATCGATCCCAGCAAGCTGGTCTGCCCGACGGTGGCCACCACGTTGGCGGCGATGACGGTGCCGGGTTTGACGCGGATCTCGACGTCGGCATGCCAGCTTTGAAAGGTCATCTTGCCGACACTGCCAACGATGACGTCGTGGATCATCACCGGGGAATTGGACTCCAGGGTGTCGACGTTGGCGATTTCGACGTGATAAACGTTGGCATCCGGACCGTTTGCGACGGCGCCGGGCAGCGGAAGCGAGTTCAGCCCGTGGAAGGCGCAGCCGGTGACCGCCAGGACCGTCAGGGTGCCCAGGCCCAGCAGGGTGCGCGCGGGTGAGCCGGCGGTCATGACGGTGGTGTTACTTCGATCGGCGGCTGTTGCCCAGGCGGACCGGGCGGTGTGGGCGGTCCCTGCGGCGCGGCCGGCGCGGGGAGCAGCATGTTCTCCACGCTGGGCGGTGCGGGAGGGGGGGCTCCGGGATACAGCGCCGGATAGGGGAATGCCGGCGTGGGCGCGTAGAGGCCTGGCGGTGCGGGCGGTTGATTCCAGCCCGGTGGTGGGGGTTGATCGCCGTTGAGTCCGGTATAGGCCGACACCGCCGGCGGGGGTTCGGTCGTGGCGGGAGCTACGCCGCCGGGGGCCAGGCTGGGGTCGGTGTAGATGAGGTTGTGCGGTGCTGGTGCCAGATATGGGTTGAACGGGATCGGCATGTTGTTGAAGTTCAGCTGACGCAGCGCAGGACCGAGGTAGAGCCCGCACAGCTTCGCCGTCTCTGGCGCTGTGGTGTTTTCGACCGCGCCGATCGCCGCGCACAGGAATTGCGTTGGGCTACTGAAGTTGTTGAGCGAGACCGATCCGAGGATGGTTCCGGTGTCGGGGTTGTAGTCGGCGTAGCCGTTGGCCACCGCTGTGCCGGCGACGTGCAGGAGTTGTTCGATGTCTTGGCGGTGCGCGACAAGGTTGCTCGTCACATCAGCCAGCTGCTGGATTTGTTCGCTTGCCTTATCGCGGGTCTCGGCGACGAAGCGCTGGACCTCGCCGACTGCTTGCGACAGGTTGGTCAGTGCCGCGTCGAGGTCGGATCGGTTGTTGTTGAGAACACTGGTCAGGGTGGCGAAATGGTCTTGGAATTGCACGATCTGTTGCTTGCTGTCGCGAAGCGCGGTCACGAAGGTTTGGAGGTTCTTGATGGTGTCGGCGATGTTGCCGCTGCCGTCGGCCAGGATCCGTCCCACCCCTGAAAGCTGGGCCAGCATCTGGCGCAGCTTGTCCCCGTTGCCCCCCAATGCGTTGGCTGCGCTGTCGATAAAACGTGCGATCGAGGGTGTCGAGACTTGGCTGTTGGGTCCCAACTCTGTTGCCAGCCTCATCAGTTGGTCTTTGACCTGATCCCATTCCACGGGCACGGCGGTGCGTTCGCTCGGGATCACGGCCCCGTTGGGCATGGTAGGACCCCCTGAGTTAGGGCCGCTGCGTCGGTATGCGGGGGTCAGTTCGACATATCGTGCCGAGATCAGGTTGGCCGCCACGATCACTGCTTTGGCATCAGCGGGGATGGGGACGCCATGGTCGACGGTGAAGGTCATTTTGACTTGTGGGCCCTGGGGCTGGACGGAGGTGATGCGCCCGACTTTGATCCCCGCGACGCGCACGTCGTCGCCGGGGTAGATCGCTGTCGCTGACACAAAGTAGGCGCTGATTGTTGTTGGCCGCCAGGCGGTTTCACGTAAGATGAGCAGGGTCGCGGCGCCGATCAGCGCGACCAGTACGGCGGCAACGACCCGGACAACCCGGTTGCGCGTGATCATTGACCGCCCCACCGTTCGCCGGGTTTGGGAATTCCGTTGACCGGGAAGGGTATTTCGGCGCGCGGCCCGGCGTTATCAGGTGGTTGGCCTGCGTTCGTCCCCCTGCGGAATCCGAACGCATAATCCAAAAACGGTTGCAGGAGTTCGGGCATACCCAGATTGGCGATCATCGCCTGGTAGTAGGGGCCGCTGGACACCAGTTCGCCGGAGGTCAGTTCGTATTGGGCTAACGAGGGTAGGGATTTGGCGATGTTGTCGTTGTTTTTTTGCAGCACGGCGATCACGGCGTTGAGTTTGTCCAGGGTGGGCGCCAGTTTTGCTTCGTTGTCGTGGACTAAGCCGGACAGTTGTTTGGCGACCGCCGAGGTGTTGGCGAGCAGCTCGACGATGGCCCGGCGCTGGTCTGTGAGGACGTTCACCAGATCGTTGGCGTCGAGGAGCAAGGTGTTGACCTGGGCGCTGCGCGCTGAGAGGACGGCGCTGACCTCGCGGACGTTTTTGAACAGCTCACCCAGTGTGTGGTTGCGGGCGTTGAGAGCTCGCGACAGCCGAGTGACCCCATCGAAGGTCGGGCCCAGTTGGGGGGCGATCGTATCGATGGTGGCCGATAGGGTGTCCAGGGATTGGTTGAGTGTCTGGGTGTCGGTGCCGGCGATGTCAGTGGTGAGGTCACCGACCGCCTCGGTCACCGAATAGGGCGAGGATGTGCGTGAGGTCGGGATGACATCCAAGGGGCGCAATCGGGCTGCGCCGGCGGACTCCAGTGTCAACACCCGCTTTCCCAGCAGTGATCCGGTGCGGATATGTGCGGTGGTGAGATTTCCCAGCACCACCGTGCCTTTGATGGTGAAGCGCACGCGGGCCTGGCCGTTGTCGAGTGTGACATCGGAGACGCTGCCGACTTTGATGCCCGACACAGTGACATCGTTGCCGGCGTCCAGTCCCCCGGCTTGGCTGAACAACGCCTGATAGCGGATCGCGGTGGCCCACGACACCAATTGCTCGGGCCGCAACCCCACAGCGATGACGAGCACCATCAAGACGACCCCGATGAAACCGGGCTTAATGAGTCTGGGCCCGCGATACTTACCCATCAGTTGTCGGCGCACCTTCCGGTCTGTTGCCGAATCCAGGGAAACACCGCGGTGGCGCCCTGAAGGTCAGTCACGCGGATCTGCACCCCGCACAGGTAGTAGTTGTAGAAGCTGCCGTAGGCACCCAGGCGCACCAGCTTGCGCAGGTTGTCGGGTTCGCGTTGCAGTCCGGCGTCGATGTGGTCTTTGTGCAGATCCAGCTGGGGGACCAGCCGGTTGAGTTCGTTGATGGTGCCGGCTAGCGGTGTGCGGGCGTGCGCGAGAAGATCTGCCAGCGAGGCGGTTCCGTTGTCCAGAGATTGGATAGCCGCTCCGATCGGGTCACGATCGGCAGAAAGCCCGGAGACGAACCGCTGCAAGCGGTCCACGGTGGCAGAGAACTGGCCGCCGCTGCTGGACAGCGTTGCCGCGACCGTGTTCAGGTTGTCGATCAGTTGCTGCACGACCTGATCGTTATCGGCCAAGGCATTGGTGAACGATGATGTGTTGGCCAGCAGCGACTGCAGGGGCTGGCCTTGGCCTTGCAACACGTACAGCAGCGATTGCGTCAAGGCATTGACGTCTTGGGGGTTAAGGCCCTGGGTCACCGGTTTGAGCCCGCCGATCAGCAGGTCGATGTCGAGCGCCGGTGCGGTGTGGTCGAGAGGTATCTGTGTGCCAGGGCCCAGGATGCGCGTCGAGCCGGGTCCGTCGGCCAGCTCGAGGTAGCGATCCCCCACCAGGTTTAGGTAGCGCACCGCGGCTTTGGTTCCGGTGGTCAGTACCACGTTGCGATCGGCGTCGAAATCCACCACCACGGTGCGGTCACCGCGCAGGGCCACGCTGTTGACGGTCCCGACTCGGATTCCGGCCGCGCGCACCGAATCACCAGTCTTCAGTCGTGACGCGTCGCTGAACACCGCGGAGTAGGCGGTGGTCGCGCCTCCGCGGTACTGGTTGAAGATCATGAACAAGAAGGCGGTCAACGCGATCATGACCGTTGCGAAGATCCCGAACTTGACCAACGGGGCGCCCACTGGCCTCATCCTGGCTGCCCGACCTGTGCGCTGTTGCGCGGCGGCCCGGGTAATGGCCCGAACAACCACGTCTTGAGGCGATCAGAGTTCAAGAGGATCCCCTCGTTTCCGTAGCGCGACGGGTTGTAGCCGACGTCGGCGACGACGTAGGGCGGGCGGGCCTCGTAGGGGACGTTGGGCAGGCCCGCCACGCATTGCGGGCCGCCGCTCGCGGCGACTTTGGGCAAGTCTTGGGGATAGCGGAAACGTTCGTGGCCCAGCGTGAAGCTCGCGTCGACCATGGCGCCGGGCAGCACCGGGTTGGGCTGGTAAGCGGCCAGCACCAATCCCCCCATCATGCAGTAGAGGGCCTGGTTGTATTTGTTGGTCAGATCGGTGGTGGGCACCAGCAGGTGCACGACATCGCTCAGTGACTGCCGGTTGGTGGCCAGCACGTCGTGACCGATCTCCGCCAGCCCCGTCGCGGCGATCAGCAACGCGTCTAAGTTGTGCTGCTCGTCGACAACGGTCTGGCTGATCCGGTTGGCGTTCGCGACTGCGGTCAGCAGATCCGGGGCGGCATCGGCATAGGCGCCGAGCACTCTGGGTGCGACCGCGAGCTCGTGGTCCAGAGTCGGTAGGCTGGGGTCCAACTTCGCCAGGAATGCGTCAAGATCGGAGAGCATTTGGCCGATCTCGTGCCCGCGGCCATCGACTGCTGCCGCGATCGCGCCAAGTGTCTCATTGAGTTTGGCGGGGTCCAACTTCGACAGCACCGCCACGAGCTTTTGAAACACTGTGTTGATCTCCACGGTGACCTGTCCCGCGTCGAACACTTGGCCGGCGTGCATGGTTTCTGGTGACGGCCGCGCCGGTGCTAACAGCTGAACGAATTTCGCGCCGAACACTGTGGTGGATGCGATGTTTACCCGCACGTTGGCGGGAATGTATTGCAGCGAAGCGGGATCCATCGCCAAGTGAAGGATCGCCCGACCGTCGGGCAGCGTCTGCAGAGAGGCCACCCTGCCGACCTGGACGCCGTGCAACTTGACTTTGGCGTCCGGATTCATCACTAACCCGGCCCGCGGAGACACCACCGTCACCGGCACGCTGGAGCTGAAGCCGCCACGAAACTGCACCGCGGTGATCGCGACGACCGCCGCGATCACCGCGATGGTGGCTGCACCTGCTAAGGCCTGCCAATAGCGTTGCCTTTCAGAGCGTTTGCCACGGGACGGCGCTTTGGGTGGCGCGACAGGGCTGTGGCCGTCCGCAGGTACGCCGCTAGCTGGTGGGAAGCGCGCCACTGTGACCACCCCCGATCACTTGCGGCCCGCGGCCTGATCGCAAGGTGTGGTGTCGCCGTGCCTGGTGGGGCCCCCGCGCCCGTGTCGGCCAGCATTGCCCACAGCGAGGGCGGTTTGGTGTTGCCCCCGCCGTTGCGGTGGCGCGAATTGGGCTGCCCTGCATGGTGTGCCGTCCTCCCCTACTTGCTCAGGTATCCGCCGTCGATGGGCAGCGCGAGGCCGGTGACGTTGCGCGAAGCGCCTGACGCCAGGTACAGGGGTGACGCCCGGCATGTTCGACATAGGCGTTGATCAGCATGACCGCGGCAAACGCCTGACCCGCTTGGCTGAAGCCGATCGGTGAGCCCATCTCCGCGGTGATCACTGTCGCCATCTCGGGCACTCGCGGTTGATAAGCCGCAGCGAGCGCGGCGAGATAGTCGGCGCGGCCGCCCGGCGTCAGCTGCGGCCATTCGCCGTGATCGAACGCCTCCCGCGCCGCGGCGACGGCACGATTGACGTCGGCTGCAGTCGCCTCTGGAGCGCGGGCCACAACCTGTTCGATGTGGTGCGACATCACCTGGATCGCGCCCGCACCAGCTGGGGCCACCCATCCCCCGCCGATGAACAGTCGGTCGTAGCTGCGCACCTACTTGCCTCCCTCAACCCGGAGCAGCTAGAGTATTGCAGACATTCTACGTTTTGTGGAGGGTGACGGGGAATATCCCAAGGCGGGCGTTCGTTGCGCCGCCCTCGTTGGCCAAATACTCCTCGCGGGGTGGATCGCCAGCTCGTACGGACAAGGCCGCGAATTCTGGCAGCACGTCGCGAACGAATACGATGACGGCACCATGGTGCAGGCCAGCTTCGCCTATGGCCTGACGGGTGGCGATTCGCCATGGTGCACGCCGAGGCGGGCGCGTTTCACTGCCACCGATGTCCACGCACGACCAACCGCGTGCGCCAATAGGTTTCCTGAAACGGTGAATTACCGGTTTCTCGATCAGTCACGGAAATGGCGCATCGATGCACCAGGTGAACGCCCAACGCTGATGCCCAGTGCGTTGATCGGTGCAGACGGGACGTGCCAACGAGACGGTGATCGAAGAATCGTGCACTACAGCCTTGGCAACAGCGACTGGTGGACCGACGGCCGCGCCCAGTCCATCCTGCGTGCATAAGCCGGCGAGAACGCCGTTACGCGGGCTGCTCTGGGTCGCGGCGCTCAAATGCTGACACCAAAAGACGCAGGCATTCGGCCTGCATGTCGTCGTGAGCCGCGACGGCCCGCTCGCCGTCGTGGGCGCGCACTGCCTTAATCACAGCGAGCGTGCCCAGCCTGCTGACCTCCAGGGTCTCCGGCACGACGTCAAAGATTGAGTCGACGGCCATGGTGCGGACACGACGCAGCGTGCGGGCCACCGCCGGGGCGCTGGCGGCCTCGAACAGCACGTCCAAGTAGGCCTCACACAAATCCCACACCGCCGCCGCGTCTTTGGTGGCGTCGAGTTGTCTTGCGATGTCTGCTAATTGGGTATCGAGTTCAGGAGTAAGGCGGCCAGCGGCCCTGCGCGCCACCAGACCGAATATCAAATTCCACACCTCGGCGTTGTCGCCGATCGAGGTCTCGATGGGCAGCACTCGCCCACCGCGGTGCATCTCCATACGCACCCAGCCCTCTTGTTCCAGAATTACCAAAGCTTCGCGGACCGGCACCCGACTCACCCCGAGTTGTGCGCCGATATCTTCTTGGGTGAGCCGCTCGCCGGGGCCGATCTCGCCGGCGATGATCTGGCGCCGAAGATGATCGGCCACCAACTCGCCGCTGCTGCGACGCTCCAGGCGCCGCACTGCCTGGGTCATCGGCTCAACTCCTTCACCACACTTACTCCTTCCGTTGGCGCCGGCGCCGAATCGCAGACTGTTTACACATTATTGCGCGCGGTTGGGGTCGACTTCCTTGCGGACGCGTCGCCGAGGTGCCAAACTGCACCAGAATTGCAGACAATCTGCATTCTTATGAGGGGTTTGACAGTGGACGTGTCACCGAACGAGGGGCGCAGACAGTGCCAGGACCGGCGACAAACGCGAGAAGACGCCCAGGCGAGGGCACATCGGTGAGCGAGCGCGACGAGCTGGTGGCGCCCAACCCACTCGACGACGATCCCGACCAGCGCGCCGCCGCTTACCGGGTGATGCGCACGCAGGGAGAAGTCGTGCCGTTCCCCGGGTTGGATGGGATCTTGGCGGCGGTCTCCTACGACTCCGTAGCGAGCGGACTCAATTCCGTCAACGACTTCGGCGGCAGCGCGGGCCAGGAGCAACTCCCCGAAGAGGACAAACACATCGCGGCTATCAGCGAACCGCGACATGGGAAAGTCCGCAAGATCATCAACTCCGTAGTCGCGTTCCACAAGAGTCAACGCATCGAGCCCTACCTCGGTCGGCTGTGCGACAACCTCATCGACACCATGCTGACCGAGGCCCGAGACGCGGGCAATCAAGGCGTTGACCTGGTCGAACATCTCGCACGGCCCATCCCCCCCGCTGCGATCACACGGCTCCTAGGCTTCCCTGAATCCGACGCCGGGCTGTTCGTCGACTGGATACGAGAAAGCGGCGAGCGGTTTCAGGAGGCGGCAGCGTCGGGGCGCAGCATTGCCATCGCCGACAGCAACCCTCAGATGCGTTATCACGTGGACACCCGTATCGCCGAGCGCCTCGCGGAGCCGATGGATGCGTGGCCTAACGATGCACTGAGCCGGTTTTTGTCGACCGAGGTCGACGGGAAGCGCCTGGGCCTGCGCAGCATCCGCGCCCAGATCATGTTCATCATCGGCGCCGGCACCGATACGACGCGCAATGCCATCGGCAATCTTTTTTACCGGCTTGGTCATCACCCACAGACGTATGCCGCGTTGCGCTCTGACCCCTCGTCGGTCGATGCCGCGGTGGAAGAAGCGCTGCGCATCGATGCGCCTGCGCAGTTCATGGTGCGGACCTGTCGGCGCCCTACCGAGCTCGGCGCTCGGCCCATCGAGCCGGGCCAGACGGTGTTCATGTGTATCGGTGCTGCCAATCGTGACGAATCCGTGTACCAGGACCCCGACGTATTCGGTGTGGACCGCGGTTCCCGCGATCACTTGTCGTTCGGGTCGGGTCGCCACATCTGCCCTGGAGCAGGGTTGGCGCGCATGGAGATCCGTATCGCGTTGCGCGCCTTCCTGAGTCGGGTCGTCAGTTTCCACATGGCTGATCCGGTGTTTCATCCGATGCCGGTCGCGATGTTGTTGGGACCTCAGACATTGCGCATCGTCATCGATGAGGAAGCCCCGATGAAGCCGCGTCAGTGAACGAACGCATGCTGCAAAATACGGATCGAAAGCCAGATGTGGTGGACGCTCAGCAAAGATGCCGCGCCCGCAGACTGGCCCTACGGCGATGGCTCCTGGAGCATCAAGATCGAGGGCGACCCCGGCATCGAAACCCGCATCGATGCCCGCACCACTTTTGACGCCCAACAACCCGATGTGCTCATGACCGGGCACACGCCGTCAACGCCATCCCTGCGGTCGTCGCAGGTTCCGTCGGCGTGCTGACCCATCTGGACCTACCCCTGTTCACCGGCGCCTTTTCAGGCTGACCATGTGGCCCGTCGAGCTATGCGCCGTGGGCGCTCCCAGCCACATTGCGTAACACCTTCTACCGCAATGCCTTACCTCCGACCGCGGCGGCCGTCTGGCGGCAACGACATGACAGCAATGCCTTGTGCCCACACTGCCGCGATGCCAGACTCATATCAGAATCGCAGACAATCTGCAAAAGTACGGGCGGCCGTTGCCGCCCCGGATGACCGTTAGGAGCCGCGATTGCTGGATCGCGTTGAATTCGACGTCTCACACGAGCCGGCGTCGCTGGATCACTATAGGCGGGACTGGGTGCCGGGCCCCGGAGTGGGTCTGGCCGGGATTTGGTACGGCGCAGTCGTCAGCGACGGGTCCTCACAGGATTACTGGGGAGTCCGCGGAGCGGACGACTTCGTCGTCGGCATGACCCATGTGGTGTCGCCCATTTGCGGATTCCGCTCCTTGCAGAAGACGTTGAACGCTGACGCGGCCCACTTGTTCAGCGAGTACGCCTCCATCGACTGGTATGAGCCCTACACCTACACCGCCACAGCTGACCTCATCCAGTCGAACTACTTCAGCGGCCGTATCGAGCGCGATATGCAGGGTTGCCACTGGTATGACGCCAGCGGCCGCTGGGAGATCCACGGCACACCGATCAGCGATGTGGTTGTGACCCATGTGCCGGTCCAGGCCGGGATCGACCATGAGGTGTATTACCGCCACGAACTTATGCACGCGCGCGGAACCATCGGCGGTGTCAAAGTGTCGGGATATGCGCATCAGGACTTCGCCTACGGCCCACCGGGAATGGCCTATACCGAGTTACCGATCGTCCGCCAGCTCCAGGGGATGTGGGTGTCATGGATGCACGAATACACCGATGGAGAAGTCGGAGGCGGCAGCTTCTGGCAGGGCCGAGACGACCTACAGTTCGGGCCCGGCTACCACGTCAAAGGGGGAGTGACCACGGTTCACGACGACATCGTTGCCTTGCCGAGCTTTAATGCCAGCGGCAAGATCATCGCGTTGAAGGCTCGCATCGGCACCGATTCCTACGACATGACCTTCGACACCAACGGTAGTCCCGTGCACGTTTTCGGGCAGTTGACGAACAACTCTTCGGGCAAACAGGTAGCGCGAAGCTGGTGCTGGGTCGAATACGCCGGCGGGATGATCACGCCAGAGCTTCTAGACTTGGCGTTGCAACCCTTCCGGCTCGCCCGCGGAGCCTGATGGGGCGGAACCCCCCGAGACCGCCCCGCCAGTTAGTCCGCATCATGCCCACCCACCTCCGGTGGGCTTTTGCCGGACACAGGACTGCCGACGTGCGCAGCTACCCTTGTAGGCGGCGCGGCGATCGGCTCCCAGGGTCACGGTAAACCAGCGACGCTGTGCAGCCCCACATCAATCACGAAACGTACACAGCACGCCGCCCAGCCGTCGTGACCCTCAACCTCGTTGGTACCGGGGGCGATCATGGTTAATCGCGGGGCGAGAAGCCATGGGGCCGGGCCCGGGTGCCCTGGCATCGCACCGCCTCAGACCGGGTCGAACGCGGAAATCAGCCATCTGCCATCAGTCTTCGTGAGACCGACGCGAACAGCGCTCGCGGCCACGATCGGTTCGGGTTTGTCCTTGCTCATGGTGGTCTGGTCGATAAAGGTCAGAACCACCGCCGAATTGGGATGTAGTTCTAAAAGGGCAGCGCGGGCCACGACAGCAGTGGTCTGAACGTGATGCTCCTTGGCGGCGGGGGTCACAATCTGGCGGGTGAATTTGTCGTAGTAGCCCAAAAATTCACCCGTGAGATGTGACTTCGCGTTGACGAGGTCGTGTTCGAGGGTGTCCGGGGCATACGACAGTAGGGCGACCGAGCCTTCGGACGCGGCCTTGATCGCGTCACGCGCGGCAGCGTCGGTGGTCTGATGATACGGACGGTACTGCAAGAAGAATACGCACGCGGCTACGGCAGTGGCCCCTAGGATCAACAGCCCCAACAAAATTGATCGCCACAACACCAGGCATCGGCGCAACCAACCGGTGCTGACACCGAGTCGTGGTCGGCGTGTGGTTGTTCTCTCGCCGGACTTGTCGTATCCGGATCGATCGTCGACCGCGTCGCGCGTATCCATCCCAGCTGCAGGCTCGTCGGCCTCAGCATCGGGCGTCTCGACGTCGCCGATATGCGAGTCCTGTTCGGCCGTCATGGCACAAAGTCGACTTTCGCTATCTTGAGCTGCCCGCCATCGCGGGCTACGGTCACGCTGAGCCGCCACGAGCGCGGCTCATTGTTGGCACCGCTGATGTTGGTGACGGTGGTTTTGACAGCGACCAGCACGACCGCTGAGTTATCGCTCATCGATTCAACCGCGGTGGCATTCACGGTGGCGTTGCTTACCGCCTTGGCGTCCTGCGCGCCTTTGGCGAAATCATCAGCGGTCGCTTGGAAGTTCTTCTTAAAGTCACCGGTGGAGTTGTCGATGATTCGCTGCACGTCATCTTTGGCGTGAGTGAAGTCAAGCGACATCAACGAGACAACACCCTGGCGGGCCGCCGCGGCGAATTCCGCGCTTCGCTGCCGCTGCTGCGATATCCGGCGGTCCAGCGCGATCATGTAGCCACTAGCTCCCAGCAGTGCAATGCTCAGCACAATCATCGTGGTGGCCACGATCGGCCTCCACCTCAACCGTGGCCGCCAGCGCCGCGGCGAACTGGACGTGGACGTTGACGACGCGCCGGCGACTGCCGCTTCCTCGGTCCCACCGCTGCCCTCGCCCGTGCCGGTCACCTTCTCCGCGTCAGCGACCTCGATGTTAGGGAGTCCGTCCGCGCCGCGTGCCACGTCGTGGACATCGGTCTTCTCCTCGCTAGCCTCGCTGACCCCGTTACCAGTGTCGGGGGGCTGGCGCGCCGTGCCTTCGCCGGCCCGCTGGGCGATGAGCTCGGCCTGCCGGCGCAGTCTTGTCGCCCGAGCTCGAGCCGAGGCCGCAGCTGCATGCGCCTCAGCCGCTGCGGCCTCGGCTTCGGCCACTTCGGCCGCGGCCAACGCCTCGTTAAGCCCGTCTACAAGCGTCGGCGAACCTTGCCCGTGTGGCGCCGCTACCACCTCTTCGCTCCCGTAGCCAGAGGAAGACCCGTTGTCATTCGATCTGGGTCGCCGCCGTGCCGCAGCGAACAGGTTCATGCCGAGCCCCCATGGCTGGTCTCGGACACCGTAGTGCAGGACTGCAACTTGCTCGCAACACCTTGCCGCCGTTACCCGGAAGTAGGTGATCGAGTAGCGAAATGTCGCACGACCCTTTGACACCGACGAATGGCTCGCGGACATGCTGCTCGAGTACATCTGCAGTGATGTGGGCGCCGTCTTCTAATACGACAAATGCCAATTGGTCACCCAGTTGCTCCATGCCAGCGCGTCCCCGATTCATCGATGCGGCAAGGATCTGCACGGACCCTGCACACCCCACCCTCAAAGTCAACAGTATTGCAGACATTCTACAAAATGAAAATACTCTGCAGGATGCAAGGCACACCGTGCTCACGCGTCTGATGATCCACCTCGAAACTGCGAGCGCACCACGAACGTCTTGATAGACGCTGCCCGCGGCGGTGCGCACCAACGGCTCCGGCTACTTGCGCATGCCCCCGCTGACGGCGATGTCATCTCCGGTCACAAAGGACGAGGCGTCGCTGGCCAAATAGAGTGCGGGGCCGACGATTTCGCCAAGTTCCGCGACGCGATGCTGCGGGTTCATGTTGGCCAGCATATCCAGCGAGCCCGGGTAAGCCCGTTCGGCCTCGAGGAGCATCTCCGTCGCGAATGGGCCGGGACACAGCAGGTTGACCCGCACACCCCACGCCGACCACGTGTTTGCCATCGAGACAGTGAGGTTGCGCAGCGCCGCTTTGGACGCGCCGTAAACCACCGAGCGCGGATGGGACGGGGAGTAACCCTCCATCGATCCGACATTGACGATACTGCCGCCGCCGCCCTCGCGCATTACTGGCGCAACGCATTGGCTAATCCGCAGCGCGCCCTCCACGTTGACGTTAAATACCTTCCGCCACAACTCCACCGACACGCAGTTGACGTCCTCTACGGCGGGATTGATCCCGGCATTGTTGAACAGCACGTCGATGCGTCCGTAGTGCTCAAGTACAGCGCCGACGAAACCGGGTGTGGCCTTCCAATCGCCGACGTGACACGCGATTCCAATTGCCTTGCCTCCGGACGCCCTGATCAGCGCCGCGACTTCGTCGCAGCGGTCCTGCTTTCGGCCAGACACCACCACCGCAGCGCCTGCCCGGGCCAACCCGGCCAGGATGGCCCGGCCGATCCCGCGGGTGGAGCCGGTGACGACCGCGACGCGGCCCGTCAGATCAAACATTTCGCCGGGATGCTGTTGCGCCACAATCGAACTCCTGTCACAGCGTCGCCTCGACGAGACCTTCGATCGTGGCGTGCAGAACCGATCTGCTGCCGTCGACCAGCACGCGGCGGGCCACCAGGAACTCGCTGCCCACCCATCCGTGCCGGATGAACTTGCCGAAGCGCAATCGCGTCCCCGGTGCTCCGCTGGCGGCCGGAAGCATTTTGATGCGCTCCAGCGCCTCTTTGACCGCGGGGCCGCTCAGCGGGCGTGCGGTGGCCAGCGCGGTCATCATCAGCCGGCCGACGTCGTAGCAATAGACCGGGAAGAAGTACGCGGGTCGCCGGCCGTACCGTGCTTCGAATCGATCCAAGAACTCCTGTGCGACGACGTTGCGTTCGTCGTACTGGTCCAGGCCGATCCAGCCGGCGAGCTGGTGGCACCACCAGTCCGAGGTGGCGGCGAATTCGAAGGCCGTGGTGGTGTAGCGGCGGGGCATCCAGCCGATCGCCTCGAGCGCCTCGTTCATTCCGATCAGACCCAGACCGAATCCGACGTGCATCAGGGCGTCGGGTTTGTCGGCCGCCAGGGTGGCCATCGCGCTGCGCTTGTCGGCCTCCACCTGAGGTATCGCCACTTCGGCGTTGATCGTCAACCCGACCTGCTCGCAGGCGAACCGCGCGGTCCTCAGGTACTCGCGACCGATCAGGGAATCCTCGAAGGCAATACCGGTGGTGCGGCAACCGTCCAGGGTCGCCACCGTGGCCATGATAATGGGCTCTTCCTCCATCGAACCGGCGGGTAGCCCAAACACCCACTCCCCCAACATGCTTTCCGAGGCACCCATCGTGATGGTCGGCACCTCGGCGGCCTTCTCGACATACGGTCGCAGCGCGACGCCGTTCTCGGAAACCCACGGACCGAAGATCACGAGGACGTCTTCGGCCAACAGCTCGTGGAACGCATCACGAACCGCACGAAAGGACCCATTGGGCAGGCCCCGCACCGCTCGCACGACAAATTCGACCGGCCGCTCGAGGATGCCGCGCTGCAGATACTCGTCGGCGACCAGCTGCAGCGACGGCAGAATCGTGTCATCAAAGGCGCCTTCGTCATTGACGTAGTCGATGAGCAGCCCGACCCGCGCCGGAGTCACCTGTGCGGCCATACGTGTCCCCCGGTAATCGAAGCGGTCTTGGCCAGATCCACGACACCGGGCGCCGCCGCCATGACGAATTCGATGGCGTGCACCGCATGCATGGCCGCTGCCAAGCAGCCCATCCCGGTGCGATCCCCGCCGGCGGTACCCAGCACGAGGTTGCATCGCAGCGTTAGGGCGCCGTCGAATTCGATCTCATAGCCTTCGCGGGTGGACCACTCGGGGGCGACCTCGTCGTCGAGCCAGGTCACATGTTGGACGACAATGGTGACCTTGTCTGGGTCGTAGACTCGCACGCCGACAAGTTCCAGGGCGGGCGTGTCGATTATGGCTCGCAAAGCGAGCCGCCCGGTGGTGCCGGTGGCCCACTGCGCGACCCGGGCCATCATGACCACGACAGCTGCAGATCGGGGACGCACCGAAGTGGCGGCCGGTAGCGCACCTGGTAGCCGGGAGCCAAGGTGTATTCCGGTATACGCCGGTGCCATTCGTGTAGCGCGATCCGCAGCTCGCGGCGTGCCAGGTGCGATCCCAGGCAGCGGTGTGCGCCGCCGCCGAACGCCAGGTGGCGGTTGCCGGCGCGATCGAACCGGACCGTGAGCGGTTCGGCGAATTCGGCGGGATCCAGATTGGCCGCGCTGAGGTTGACCAGCACATGATGCCCTGCGGCCACGACCTCGCCGCCCAGACGGGTCTGCTCTCGGGCCCACCGGACGACCATCGGCACCGGAGTCTCCCACCGCAGCAACTCCTCGACCGCGTGCGGAATCACCGCCGGGTCGGCGACGATTTCGCGGCGGCGGTCCGGGTTTTGGGCGAGGTAGGCCCAAAAGCAGGTCAGCGAGTCGGTGACGGTGTCCAGCCCGGCCGTCAACAGCACGAAACAGGTGCCGAGTGCCTCGTCACGAGACATCGCACCCTCAGGCACGCGATCCTCGTCGGGTCCGACAATGGCCGACAGGACGTCATCGCGCGGGTTGGCCTGCCGGTCGTCGAGAAGCCGATCAAAATAGGCGTAGACGTGTTGCGCGGTCTCGCGCTGAATTCCGGTGCGCTGTTCGGCGGTCGACTCCGACGTTCCCGGATGCAACAGTCCGTCACGCATCCGAACCAACGTCTCAAGTTCCTCCCAGGGCAGGCCCATCAGCCCCAGGAACACCGCGGACGGAAACAGCTCGGCGAATTCCGTTGTAAAATCGCATGATCCACGGTCGATGAAGGCGTCGATGAAGTGATTGGCCCGCTCGGCTATGTCGGCTTCCTGGGCCTCCATCCGGCGCGGCGCGAATAGCGGATCAAGCAATCGTCGGTAGCGTCCGTGATCGGGTGGGTCGACGCCGAGCGGGATCAGGGGCCGGGTGTTGCCCTGCTCGACCAGGTCGGCTGAGGAGAACACCTCCGGCTTGCCGAGCGTTTCGGTGGTCAGTTCCCGCGAGGCGACCATGACGCTCCCGCCCAGGCCCACCACGACCTGCTGGGCCAACGCATGGTTCGTTGGGTGCGGGTCGGCGGCGGAAAGCGACGAGCCGCCGGCACCGTTGACAAAGTCGAACCTCGAGATGGGCGCGTTGGCTCTTTTAGTGTTGGTGCTCAATCGCTTTCCTCTGGAAAGGCTGCGGCGCCTCGCGCCTTCGGCTCAACCTACCCCACCACCAAAGGAAACGTCCACACATACCTCTAGAGGTTTATGATGCGCGGACGCTGGCAGCGCCTAACGGTGGTGATTGAGCTCGATCAGGGCGCCGGCGCGCTTACCGAGCAGGGTCCGGCGCAGCCGTCCCATGTGCGCATTCCAATGGGCCTGCGCTCCTTCCCCATCGCCGGCTTCGATCAGATCGGTAAGCATCTCGTTGGCGCGAATGTTGCGACGCCACGCGGCCTGCGGTTCTTGCCCCATACGTATTCGTACGTCCGCGACTGCCCGCGTGATGACCTCGTTGAGCATTTCGCTGATAATGATCAGCGTCTGGTTGCCGGCCAGGTGGACAATGTCGCTGTGGAATTTGACCATGGCGTTGGTGCACGCCAGCGGGTCATGCACCGTGCGCTTTTGCTCGACGATCACGTCGCGCAACTGCGCTACCGCCCGCTGGCGGTGACGCGAGGTGGCAATCATCCGCGCCGCCGCCGGCTCAATCACCGCGCTGGCTTCGAAGACGTCGGCCAGCGCGACGCTCCGCGATTGCAACACCAGGGCGGCCGCGCGCGCGGTCATCCGCTGGTCGGGACGGTGGACCATGACCCCGCCCAACGCGCCGCGAACGACCGAGATCAGGCCTTCGGCCTCGAGCATCCGCAGGGCTTCGCGCAACGACGGACGCGAAACGTCGAATCGTTCGATCAGTTCGGCCTCGGTGCCCAACAGGTCGCCCTCGTCGAGACCTCCGGTGATGATCAGCGCGCGCAGCTCGTCGGCGATTTGTTTGGGCTTAGCCACGCCACCCCCTCTGCCACCCGGCCGCCGGCGACGACACCGACGTACGGCTTACAAATGATACCTCTAGAGGTTTAGATTGTGTGAAAACGATCCGACGGAGAACATGAGCAATCGGCTGAGTGGCAAGGTCGCATTCATCACGGGCGCGGCGCGGGGCCAGGGACGCGCGCACGCGGTTCAGATGGCCACCGAGGGCGCCGACATCATCGGTATCGACATCTGCGACCAGATCGAGTCCAACAATTATCCGCTCGCCACTATCGAGGATCTCGAGATGACGTCCAAACTCGTCGAGAACCTCGGTCGGCGCTGCGTCGCCGTCAAGGCGGATGTGCGCGAGCGTGATCAGTTGCGGAAGGCGTTGGACGAAGGGATCTCCGAGCTTTCCCGTCTGGACATCGTGGTCGCCAATGCCGGCATCCTGCCGATGGCTATGGGCGATCCGCTGCCCTCGGATTTCGTCGACGCCACCGACGTCGACCTGCTCGGCGTGATGAACACCGTCGCGGTTGCACTGTCCCGCCTCGGCGACGGCGGGTCGATCATCGTGACCGGATCGACGGCCGGCATGATGCCGGCGACCACGACGAATCCCCTGATGGGTCCGGGCGGGGCCGGGTATGCGTGGGCCAAAAACACTCTGGTCGGGTATGTCGAACAGATGGCACTGCATTTGGCGCCCAAGATGATTCGGGTGAACGCCATCCACCCCACGAACTGCAATACACATCTGCTGCACAACGACGGGCTCTATGCGGTGTTCCGCCCCGATATGAAGAGGCAAAAGCCCACCCGTGCCGATGTAGAGCCGGCCTTCACCCACTTCCAGGCGATGCCGATCCCCTACGTCGAGCCGGAGGACATTGCTAATCTCGCCGTCTTCCTGGCCAGCGACGAGTCGCGTTACGTCACCGGCCAGCAGATCCGAGTGGACGCCGGCGCACTGTTGAAGTTTCCGGACGGGCCGGCATGACGGTCCGGGTGATTCAATGGGCGACCGGCCCCGTCGGGTCGGCGCAACTGCGCGAGGTCATCGACAACCCGGGCCTCGAGCTGGTCGGCGTTTTCGCTTACAGCCCCGCGAAAGTGGGGATCGATGCCGGCACGCTGGTGGGCCGACCGCCGACCGGCGTCACGGTCACAGGCGACAAGTCCGCGATCCTGGCGCTCGACGCCGACGTCGTATTGCATGCCGCGTCGAAGGCCGTCCGCGAGGACACCAACACCGGCGACATCGTCGCGCTGTTGGCGAGCGGCAAGACCGTGATCACCACCACCAGTTACAGCCACCTGGCGACCTACGGCCGCGACGTTGAGCAACGAATCACCAATGCCTGCAAGCAATCGGGAGCGCGATTTCACGCGGCCGGTGAACATCCCGGATTCATGTTCGAGCGTCTCGCCACCACCCTGACCGGACTGTCGCAGCGCGTGCATCGGATCACGGTTTCGGAATTCGTCGACTGCTCGGCGGTCACGGAAAAGGGCATGCTCGTCGACCTGATGGGCATGGGCAACGACCCGGCCGACATGAGCGTTGACGCACCGATGTTCCGGGCAGTCTCGATCCAGTACGAACAGGCGCTGGCGTCGGCCGCCGACGTGCTGCACCTGGGGATCGACGAGATTCGCCCGACCATCGAGACCGCCACCGCCGACCACGATGTGCCGGTCGCGTTCGGCGCCTTGGCCGCCGGTACCGTTGTCGCCCAGAAACTTTCCTGGACGGCCTACCACCGCGGTGCACCGGTGCTGGTCGCCGAGGAATACTGGACGGTCACCCGCGACGTCGTCGACTGGCCCGACCTTCCCGACGAACAGTTCCTGGTACGCATCCGTGTAGAGGGGGCCCCGCCGATCCGGCTGGACCTGACCATCGACAACAGCCCGGTCGATGACCTCGCCGGATCGTCCGGCGGCCAACTCGCGGTGGCCATGACCGGGGTGCGCGCGATTCCCTATGTGCTGCAAGAGCCCCCGGGCATCGTCACGGCGCCGGTGTTCGGCGCTTACCGATGGCGTTGACGGCCGTCCACCAAGCTCACGCTCGGCGCGCCAGATCAAGCTCAGATCCACCGTTGTTCGGATAGGCCCAAGGAACTGCGCATTGTGGGATGGTCTGTGCGAGATCACGCGATGGTGCCTGTCGGTGGACGACTATGTTAACGTCGACAGATACTTCAGATTATGAAATTAATCTGGCGTGGCAACGGAGGTCTTGGGATGGGCAGAGCACGGGTGGCCAAGGATTCCGCCGGGCCGAAGCCTGCTGACTACGTCGTCGTAGGGTCTGGGAGCGCAGGGGCGATCGTGGCCCGGCGGCTGGCCGACACCGGCGCCGCGGTGACCCTGATTGAGTCGGGACGCCAGCGTCGCGGCCCACTGGTCACAGTCCCCGGCATGTGTGGGGCCATCCACGCGGTCACGGCCCTGCAGCGGCTGGTCACCTGGCACGCGTACAGCGTCCCGCAACGACATATGGAGGGCCGCAAGCTTCCTCAGTCTCACGGCCGGGTACTCGGCGGCGGCAGCGTGATCAACGGCATGGCGTTTGTGCGCGGAAATCGGCAGAACTACGACGATTGGGCGGCCGATGGTGCGAAGGGCTGGGGGTTCTCCGAGGTGCTGCCGTCCTTCCGGCGGCTGGAGAGTTTCGAGGACGGTCCCAGCGATCTGCGCGGTGGAGATGGCCCGATCGCAGTAGAACGGGCCGCGGGCCTGGCGAATGTCACCAACAGCTACATGGCCGCGCTGGCGGCGACCGCCGGAGTCGGGATGAACGACGACTATAACGGTGCCCAGCAGGCCGGGGTAGCGCCGATACAGCAGAGCGCCGGCGCTGGCCGCAGAGTGGGCACCGACCGTGGGTATCTGTGGGACGCGCCACCGAATCTGCAGGTGCTCACCGGTGCCACTGCGACCCGGGTGATAGTGGAGGACGGCCGTGCCGCGGGTGCGGAGTTGGTCGTGGGCCGTGACCGGCGACCGATAGGTCCTGCGCGCGCGAGCCGCGAGGTGATCATCAGCGCAGGGGCGCTCGGTTCACCGCGACTTCTGATGCTCTCCGGCATCGGCCCTGCGGCCCACTTGCGTGAGCATGGGATCAAGGTTTTAGCCGACCTGCCGGTCGGTGACAACCTGCACGATCATTTGTTTGTGCCGATGTCCTATCAAGCACTCGGTGGGCGGAGTGCATCACCGCTGAGTTTCGCCGGGGCAGCGGTCCGTGAATGCGTGCGTCCACGGTCAACGTTTCTGGCGCACACTCTGTTCGAGGCCGTAGGTTTCGTCGATAGCGGAGTGCGGACGGGCACCGACGTCCCGGACTTGCAGATGTTTATCCTTCCCATGGGTTATCCCGAGAACCAAGACCAGCCAGGCCTGCACCTGCCAGCTGACTCGTCGTTGTCGTTGACGCTCATGCCGACGATGATTTATCCCGAGAGCCGGGGAACCCTGCGGCTGGCCGGGACAGATCCGTTCACCGCTCCCCTGATCGATCCCAACTATCTGGCCGAACCCCAGGATCTGGCGACCCTGGTCGCCGGCATGCAGCTCGTCCGGGAGACGTTGGCGCACGCAGCGATCACACGGGAGGTCGGTCACGAGGTGTTACCGGGTGCAGACCGGAACGGCGCCGATCTCGCTGAATTTGTCCGTCGAAACGCTTCGGGCGTATATCACCCGGTCGGGACGTGCCGCATGGGTACCGACGAACGCGCGGTCGTCGATCCCGCGCTGCGGGTGCGGGGTGTGGAGGGACTGCGGGTGGCCGATGCATCGATCATGCCGAGCATCGTCGGCGGCAATACGAATGCCGCCTCGATGATGATCGGCGAGCGGGCCGCTGAATTGATCATTCGCGGGTGATGTCGGCCTGCGACAGACGGCCTCGGCAAGGTGGGCGTGGCTGTCCCCACGGGGCCGACCGGTGATAGTAGATGCGAGCATGCCGCACAGGGGTGGCGGTGCGTCGTCGTCTGGTCGGGCCGCCGCCGAGGTCACCGAGGATTGCAGCGTTCGGACTTCACGGCGACGCCTGTCGGTCGGCCTTCGGGTTGCGCGATCTGCCACGAGCTGGCCTTACCGGCGGTGAACGGTGCTGGGGCTCCCTGGGCTTGGTAGTAGCCGTGCGGATCCCAGGTCTTAGCCTGCGGGTACGGCCACGGGCAGGCCACGGTGGACGCGGCACCCGTCGCGCGGGCCAGCCAGAACGCGGAACTGAAGCTGATCATCGCGATATTCAAGACGATCGCCATCACCAAAAAGGTAGCCAGGTTGGGGTGACGAGCATGCAGACGCAATCGCTGGGCAATCTTTTCTGCCTGCGATCTACCGGTGTCGTCGCGATAGAGCAGAACCGACGCAGGGATCATGATGACCGTGATGAGCACGCTAGCCATCAAGAGCGGGAACTGACTGTCCTTGCCCGCATCGACCGTGCCGAATTCGATGGCATGGCTGTAGGTGAGAAACTGCGCACGGGTCAGGAGAATCTCTTGAGCAGCATCCCAGATCACGCCAATCACGAACGTCAACACGGCTATCGATATCAGGGGATGGCCCCAGACGACGGCCTTCGGGTCGCTGCGTCGTTGAACGGCCCGCAGCATCGGCATGGCCAAGAAATAGGGAACCAAGACGTAGGGCGCGTAGACGAACGAAGTCAGCGGTTCGATGATCGGAGAGATATTGAGCCACGGCCAACCCCGGGGAAAGTGCCACAGATCCGGGTTGTAGACCAACCCGATAGCCCAGTTGTTGATCGGGTCCCACCACAACAGTGTGCTGGAGGCAAGGGCCATAAGTACGACCGGATGCCCGGGCCGGCGTCTCCACGCCCGAACCGATGCGACAACGATACCGGCGGCGAGCAGAGCGCCGATAATCTGACCCCAGAAGACCCAGTTGAAGGGGTACAATAGCGGCTCCACCGGAGGCGGCTTGCCTATGCCGTCTGGATTCGCGTTCTCGGGCGACGTTGGTCCGTGCTTCTGCGCGGTCACCAAAACAATCACCGCCAGCCCGGCGACCATCGCCCAGCAGATCAGGGTCTTCCAGGACGTAGTCGCGCGTAAGTGGCCGGTGCGGCTGTCGTCCGTAGCTTCGTGGACACCGCTTAATGGCTTCATGGCACTCCGCGCTGTTGACGCGACCTTGCTGGCGCGTGCGGCGAATCTCGCCTCGCATGAAAACAGTAACTCATAACCTTCAGATAATGAACTATTTGTCGGGAGACGCTGGCAGAAGGCGGGGCGGGGTAACGTGTGGCGTCGTGACCGACGCCATCAGGCCTGCCGACGACGCCGATATCGTCGACTTCCTCGGAGCAGCGATGGACGTCCAACGCATGATTTCGAAACTCACCATGCCGGTGGCCGACAAGTATGCGATCTCTGAACGCGCCCTCGGCATCATTTTTCTGGTCCACGCCGGGTTCGACCGCCCTAGCTCGCTGAGTGAATACCTCAACGTGCTGCCGAGTACGATCACCGCGGATATCGACAAGCTCGCCGGAGCGGATTTGCTGCGACGGGCACCATCGAATGCCGACAAGCGGGTCACTCACATCGAGGTGACGCCACGAGGCGCTGGCGTACAACAGGAGTCGTTGCGTCGGCTGCATGAGTTCTTCCGAGCTAAGGCGGCCAGCGTGGCTCTCGAAGAACTGCATGCCTGCATCGCTACGCTCCGCAAGCTCAGCGGTGTCCCGAAGTCGCCAGTTCCAAATCCGCTGCGGAAGGCTAGCGACGCTCACTGATCGAGATCCGTCACGCCGACGTTCGGAACCCGCGGTTCTAATCATCAGCTTCGGCCGGCTGCAGATTCCCGAAGGGTGTTCAAAGTTCGCTAATAGCTATGACCGAGCGCTGCATTCATGCATGCCGCGGATTCGATTCGCGAAAATGTCAGTGGCGAACACCTCGCGGTTTGAATCATTAAGTGAATCGATTTGGTGCAGTTCAGCATTCGGACGAGCTAGCGCAATGATGTCGTAACGCCACCCGCCCTACAACGCTTCAAACAAGGGACCTTCGGGGCGTGCCCGGCGGCCGCGCGTTGGGCCTTGGCCGATGCCGCGCTGCGTGCGCCGGGCCCGGTCATGGCGGTACTGGTAGTGGATCACCCGATCAGGTATGCCGAGGACCATCTCCGATGACGTTGATGCCACGGCTGGGTGAGCACCAGCCCATCGGGAATCGTCTCACCGGGGTCGTTGTCGCGCCATTCGCGCACCACATCGGGCAGGAACGGAATGCGGGAACCCAGAATGTAGGTGAGCCCGGCTGCGTGCAGCGCTACCTGGTTGGCTTCGGGAATCATGGCCGCATCGGCGACCACAGTGACGTCGGTGAGTTGGTGTGCGGCCTTGAACGCGTTGATCGCCGGCACCATGGTCGTGGTCTCTGCTCTGTTGCCTTCGAACGCCGCGACCATCAGCGGGAAACCCGATGCATCGGTGAATAATCCGAGGGTGATCTGTGGGTCCAGGCGTCGTTCTTTTAGACTTTTGGGTCGTGCTGGTCCCGCAACAGCTCACGGGCCCTTTTCAGGATCGCCACGTCGTTTTTCCAGCTCTCGGATGCGTTTGTTGGCGGCGCTGAGTTCAGTCTGCTCGCCGCGGCTCAACCCCGGCAGATGGCCAGTATCGATCAGATCCTGCCTGCGCCAGGCATAGATGGTCTGATCACTGATACCCAGATCAGACGCGACCTGAGCGACAGGGCGACCGGCGGCCACCAGATCAAGAACCTTGCGGCGGAACTCCTCGGGATAACGCTTCGGCACGGACACGGCTCCTTTGACGGACGTCGTGACCAAAAGTCAAGCAAACCGACTCCGTACAACCCGGGGCACATCACGGACTCCGTCGAAGCCGGGACACATCAAGGAGTCAACCAAACCGGGGCAGTCCCCTGTCGCAGTCATCAGATCGCCGGCCGCCTGTCGCTAGGAATCCATGACTGCCGTGACTCTTCGGCGCTGTGTCCCGCCACAAGCGGCCGTTACATCACGTTTGTCTTTGCAATTCGCTAGGTGCCCATATATCTACGCGGCCAGACAAATGGTCTGTTTTACTTTACACATCGTGTCTTATCTGTCACTGTTGGAGCGAGCGCGACGGCTTGCCACGCGACACAAGGCTTTGAGCATCAATCGTGGATGCAAGCCCAGACGACAACGCTTCGGAAGGATCAATAGTTGGTGGACTTGCTTGACGTTCGGCCTGATATCGACCTGGCTGAAGGAGGCTTCTACGCGGGCCCGTCACGCGCGGCGTATCAGTGGATGCGAACCCATGAGCCGGTGTTCCGCGATCGCAACGGGCAGGCCGGTGCTTCGACGTATCGCGCCGTCATCGAGGCTGAGCGTCAGCCGGAACTGTTCTCAAGTGCGGCCGGCATTCGGCCTGACTATGTGCCGCCTGTCCCCCAAATGATTGACATGGACGACCCCGCCCACCTACGTCGACGCAAGTTGGTCAACACAGGCTTTACGCGCAAGCGGGTTCAAGACCTTAGGGGCTCGATCGACCGAATTTGCGATGACCTCATTGACGCAGTGTGTGAGCGAGGAGAGTGTGATTTCGTCGGCGAAATTGCGGCGCCGCTCCCGATGGCCATCATCGGTGACATGCTCGGGGTCCATCCGCAGCAGCGTGAGGAATTCCTGAAGCACTCCGACGACATGATTGCGGGACTCAGTTCGACGATCTCGGAAGCCGATGCGCGGGTTATGGTTCAAGCATTCATGGCCCTGTCCGAGCTGTTCAAACGCATGATTGCAGCCCGACGCGAACAGCCTGCCGATGACCTGATTAGTGCACTGTGCCATGCCGAAATTGATGGCGAATCCCTGAGCGACGAAGAGATCTTCCAAGAGGCGCTGTTGCTCCTCGTCGGTGGGGATGAGACAACCCGCCACACACTGACCGGCGGTACCGAGCAGCTGTTCCGCCATCTAGATCAGTGGGCTGCACTGCGTGCCGAACCCGATGCACTGTTGCCCAGCGCTGTTGAGGAAATGCTGCGTTGGACCTCTCCGGTGAAGAACATGTGCCGAATCTTGACCGCTGATATTAACTTTCACGGCACAGAGCTGAGGCAGGGCGAGAAGATAATGCTCCTGTTCGAGTCGGCCAACTTCGACGAGCAGCAGTTCGATCAACCGCAGATCTTCGACATTCGGCGGTCACCCAATAACCACTTAGCATTCGGTTTCGGCACACACTTCTGCCTCGGTAATCAACTGGCGCGACTAGAGATCAGTGTCATGATTCGGCGGTTACTGCAGCGACTGCCAGATCTTCGCCTGGCCGCAGACGATCCGTTGCCGATTCGTCCTGCTAACTTTGTGAGCGGTCTGCAAGCCATGCCTGTGGTCTTCACTCCCACGGAGCCGCTGGGGACGCGCCGATGAGTACGAATGAGTCGCTCAACCTTTCTCTCAGCGGCCAAACGTATTTGGTTACCGGGGGTGGCAGCGGCATCGGCAAGGGCGTCGCAGAAGCGATCGTCCATGCGGGCGGCCACGTGGTCATCATCGGACGCACTGCCGCAAAGTTGGCAGCCGCTGCGGCCGACATCGCCGGCGAGGCTTACCCAGACATGGTGAGGTACATCGCTGCCGATGTCACCGACGAACAGCAGGTGTGCGATGTCGTCGAGGAAGCAACCGCTTGGAGCGGGCGCCTCTACGGCGTCGTGCATTCCGCGGGAGGCAACGAGACACTCGCTCCACTGACTCACATGGATTCCGAGGCATGGCTGCGCACCATTGACCTCAACATCAATGGCACGATGTACGCACTCAAGCATTCGGCGCGCGAGATGGTCCGCGGTGGCGGCGGTTCCTTCGTCGCGATCTCATCGATTGCGTCAAGCAACACTCATCGATGGTTCGGCGCCTACGGAGTGAGCAAGGCGGCCGTCGATCACTTAGTGCAAATGGCCGCAGACGAGTTGGGACCATCGTCAGTGCGGGTCAACTCCATTCGGCCCGGCCTCACACGCACAGAACTTCTGGGTCCAGTATTCGCAATGGAGCCGGTGCGCGAGGACTACCGCATCAACACCCCGCTACCACGTTTCGGCGAGGTCGAGGACATCGGCAGCCTTGCCGTCTTCCTGCTTAGCGATGCAGCGAAATGGATTACCGGCCAGTTGATCAACGTCGACGGCGGCATGATGCTGCGCCGTGGACCTGATTTCTCGTCACTCATCGCTCAGATGTACGGACACGACGCCCTACGAGGCGTCGTCAGCTGACCCCAGAACTTGAAGTCAAGGCGAGCACGCAGTTGAGGAGCAATGAATGAACCGACTTAGGGGCAAAGTTGCCCTTGTCACCGGCGCCGGGCGCGGGCAAGGGCGCAGCCATGCTGTACATCTCGCTGACGAAGGCGCCGACATCATCGCGCTGGACATCTGCAGCAATATCGACACCAATTCCTATCCCCTGGCATCGGAAGCGGATTTAGCCGAAACCACTGAGCTGGTAGAAAAGTCCGGTAGACGAGTGATGTCGGCCAAAGTTGATGTTCGGGACCGGACGCAGCTGCAGAAGGAGCTCGATCGAGCGGTCGACGAGCTCGGCGGACTGGATGTGATCGTGGCGAACGCCGCGATCTGTCCGCTTGGTTACGACGTACCGGCACAGGGATTCATTGACGCTTTCGACGTGGATTTCGTGGGCGTAGTCAACACTGTGCACGTCGGCCTGGCCCACCTGAAGTCCGGCGGATCGGTGATCATGACCGGATCGATCGCCGGGCTGCATTCGCAGGCCCGCATCGTCGGCGGTGCGCTGCCGGGCCCAGGCGGAGCCGGCTATGGACTCGCCAAGAAGATGATCGTCGATTATAGCAAGGCACTTGCATTGACCTTGGGGCCCAGCCACATTCGCGTCAACGCCGTGCACCCCACGAATGTCGACACCGACATGCTGCACAACGACAAGATGTATCGGACGTTTCGCCCCGACCTGCCCAGCCCCACCCGCGGAGACGCTGAACTCAGTTTTCCGGTGATGCAGGCGATTCCTGTGCCCTACGTCGATTCCAGTGACATCTCACACGCTGTGGTGTACCTCGCGTCAGACGAATCCCGATATGTCACTGGGCAGCAACTCTTCGTCGACGCCGGAGCCGCACTCAAATTCGAGATCTGACGGGCGGCCCAACGAAGCCGCCCACGCGAATCGCAAGCGCCGTCACGTCCGTTTCCGCACGTGGCTGCGGCAGGCACACGATCGACGAGGCCGCCTGAACGATCCACCAGCACACAGAACAGGATGAGAAGCTAATGGGAATCAGGGATATCGGGCGGCTCCTCGCCGCCGATGAGGGCTTAAATCACCAACTCGTCGACACCTTCGCAACCCTGTCTCAGACCGACCTCGCCTGGACCGAGAAGATCTGGGCGTCCTTCGCTCGCACTGACGGATCTTTGCAGATCGATTTCGGGCTGGGCAAGTATCAGAACCGCGGCATCATCGACAGCTTCGGCGGCGTCTCTCGCGGCAGGGAGCAGTGGACCGTCCGCGCAAGTCGCGAACTAGCCTCGGCTCCTGAACAGATGGCAGTCGGCCCACTCCACTACGAGATTATTGAACCGCTGCGCAAGACGAGGTTCCGTTTGGAGCCCAACGAGGTTCAGCCGGTATCGTTCGACATCGTGTTATCTGGCGTCACCCCGCCGTACTTCGAAGAGCGCAACCTGGTGCGCGATCGCCGCAGCGGCCGTATCGATGTCAACGTCATCCGCTATCACCAAGGCGGGTGGGCATCGGGCACAGTCACTGTGGATGGCGTTACGCATGACATCAATGAGAGCGAATGGTTCGGCTTCCGGGACCACTCTTGGGGCGTACGCCAAGCTATCGGTGAACCGCTGACTGATTTGATCCCGCCTGTGCCGCCACCGCCAGGCGCGAGAGGGGGGATGAAGTGGTCGCCCGCGTTCTTTCAACGACCTGACGGTAGTTATTACGAGACAGCAATTTTCGTGGCGGAAGGTCCGTGGGCCTACAGCTCGGCTTACCTCAACGACGACTCCGGCAATCAAATCGCGGTCAGAAGCGTCGAACCAGACATCACTTACGACGTTCGGAATCGGTTCATCACCGGCGGCCGACTGCATCTGACCATGGAGACTGGCGAGCAACGCACCATTGAGATCGAAGCTCTTGGGCAGACAGGCTTCTTCTTGAAGCCCGGCGGCTACGGCGCATGGTCAGGGCACAAGCACGGATCATGGAAAGGCGCGCTGCACGTCGATGGAGAATACATCGACGATTGCTGGACCCCCGATAATCTCTCTCGGCTCGGCCAGCTGCGAGATACGCCGATCCGGGTCCGTGACGGCGACGCCGTGGGATACGGGATCATGGAGAGCATTCTCGGCGGCGAATGGCCCGAACTGGGTCTGAACGCAGATTCTGATTACACGGTGTCGTACACGTAGCGGCGTGAATAGAGCGACATTGCCCATGAACTCGGACCTGCAAGCCCGCCAGCGACTCAGCGAGTGGCTCAAAACACAACTGCCCGACGAGGACAACGTGCGGATCGACGGTCTCGACCACCTGCAGGTCGGGCATTCGGCCGAAACCATCTCGCTGACCATCGCGAGCGGCGAACCAAACGCCACGAACAGGCGGCGCGTCGTGCTCCGCATGCGTCCGCGACCGCCGGCGCTGCTCGAACCCTATGACCTCACCCGGCAATTCGAAATCCTTGAGGCTCTGCAACGTACACCCGTACGGACGCCGCACCCGCTGTGGCTGGAAGCATCCGGTGACGTGTTGGGACGCCCCTTTTTCGTCATGGAACACCTCGACGGAACGGTCTACGAGTTGACGGCCCCGGAAGGACCCAACGCAACGACCGAGCGCCTTCACGGCATGTGCCAATCCATGGCTGAACAACTCGCCGCGATCCACACGGTCGACCTGCATCGCACCGGGCTCGAGCGCCTCGACAACGGCCAGGATCACCTGCGGCGCGAACTACGGCGTTGGGGAGGCGAACTGCTGCGTGTGCGGCGCGGGCCCCTGCCCGCCCTCGAGTTGCTCATGCACGAGCTGACCAACACCACCCCACCACAGTGCCCGCAGATCACGCTGGTCCACGGCGATCCAAAACCGGGCAACTTCGCCTTCGTCGACGAGAACGTCAGTGCGGTCTTCGACTGGGAACTCACCACGGTCGGCGACCCATTGACCGACATCGGCTGGATGGAACTGCTGTGGATGCAGCCCGTCGGCCTCACAAGTCACCCATCGGCCCCGACCATCGAGCAGTTCCTCGCGATCTACCAAGCCGCCAGCGGCATCACCCTGGCGAATCGTCCTTGGTACCGCGCACTCAACGCGTTCAAGATGGCGGTGATATGTCTCATCGGCGCAAAGCTTCTCGAAGATGGGGTCACCAATGACGAGCGCTTTATCACCAACGCCAGCGGCATTGCGCTCCTCACCGAACTCGGCCTCGCTGACCTCAACATCGACGAACGCCCCGACACCGGCCCGGTCATGCCAAGCGACGAACGAATCGAACAGATCAGGATGCAGGCCGGCGACCCGCTTCGCCGGCAACACACCGAACCGAAGCAGACGCAGCCTGCAGACATGCACCGGCGGCGGCCACGATAAACAACCGGCAACTTCAAACTGAGGACTCAGCTTGACTCCGTCGTCGCAATTCACGATGCCCGCAGTTGCCGATGCGATCTCGGCGAAGATCGGCGCTCGAGACCTCATAGTGCAAGGAGACCGCCACTTTAGCTGCGCTGAGATCAACGACCGGTCCACGCGCCTCGCGTCCTACCTGTCCTCACGTGGCCTCGGCTGCTACACGGAGCGATCGCGCCTGGCCGGGCACGCAGTGGGTCAAGACCTCGTGGGCATATACGCTCATAACGGCAACGAATACGTCGAGGCAATGCTGGCCGCATTCCGGGCCCGGGTCGCCCCATTCAACGTCAACTATCGGTACGTCAACACCGAATTGCGCGATCTCCTCACCGATGCTGGCGCGACCGCGTTGATCTATCACGCCGCCTTCGCATCACGAGTCGCCGAAATCCTGCCAGATCTTCCCGAGCTGCACGTACTGATTCAGATCGCCGACGAGTCCGGCCATGCCCTCATCCCCGGCGCGGTCGACTTTGAATCAGTGATTGCGAGCACTGCAGCCGAACCGCCACCGAGCCAGCCGTCGCCGGACGATCTGTACGTCCTCTACACCGGAGGCACCACCGGCAGACCGAAAGGTGTGCTCTGGCGCCAGCACGACATCTTCATGACATCGTTCGGCGGCCGGAACATGATCACCGGCGAGGTCATGGGCTCTCTCGACGACATCGTCGCGCGGGCGGTCAAAACGGGCGGCGCCAAAACCCTCATCTTGCCTCCGCTGATGCACGGCGCCGCGCAGTGGGCGGCGATGGCCGCGATCACGACCGGACAGACAATGGTGTTCGCCTCCGTCGTCGACCGTCTCGACGCCGCCGATGTCCTCAAAACCATAGAGCGCGAGGGCGTCTCGAGAATGACCGTGGTTGGTGACGCGGTCGCGCGACCCCTGCTCGCAGCGATGAAAACCGGCTCCTACGACCTTTCGTCACTCGTAGCGATTGCCAACGGCGGCGCAATACTGACCCCCTCTATCAAGGGGCAACTGATCCAAGCGGTGCCTGGCGTCGTGATCCTCGACGGGGTCGGATCATCAGAAACCGGTGCCCAGATGCACCACATGTCAACATCGGGCGCCATCTCAACCGGCACCTTCAGGCCGGGCCCCGACACGTGTGTGGCCGCTGAGGACTTGACGTCGATCGTCTCGCCCGGTCATGACGGCATCGGCTGGCTGGCGCAAAAAGGCTATGTCCCACTCGGTTACAAGGGCGACGCTGCGAAAACCGCCGCGACGTTCCCCATCATCGATGGCGTCCGTTATGCCGTGCCCGGAGACCGCGCACGGCATAACGTAGACGGCTCGATCACTTTACTGGGCCGTGACTCGGTCACGATCAACTCGGGCGGGGAAAAGATTTTCGCCGAAGAGGTGGAAACGGCGATCACCTCGCACCCGGCGGTGGCCGACGTCGTGGTAGCCGGTCGACCCAGCACGAAGTGGGGGCAAGAAGTTGTTGCGGTCGTTGCGCTCGCCGACGGCGAATCTGCCGGGCCAGCAGATTTGATTGCTCACGCAGCCAAGTCGATCGCCCGTTACAAGCTCCCGAAGGCGATTCTGTTCCGACCGGCTATTGAACGCAGCCCGTCCGGAAAGGCCGACTACCGTTGGGCTCAAGATCAAGCGAACGGACTAGGTTAGACCAGACGGACAGATGTGCGCGGTGCATCCGATTCGGTGCTGCAATCGGACTACGCCATCTTTTCGCGCGAGAGCGCCAGAGAATCTCGGCGCGAGCGTGTCGATCGGCGAGGAATTGTCCAAACTCGCACGAGGCCAAGCGGTCTTGCCGGCACAGCTCTACTTGGCTTGGCTACTGGCCCAGCGCGATGACGTCGTTCCGATCCCAGGTGCGGGTAGCACAGGCCGGGTAGCCGAGAATCTTGCGGCGGCAGCGCGGTGCTTGGCGCCGGTCGACTTGGCGCGCATCGACAGGATCGCGCCGCAGGGCGGGATCGGTGATCCTCGTCAGCTCAATTGACGGACCAGCTCCAGTGTGCCTAGTTCACGAATAGCCCGGCATCCTCGTTCGATCATGGTCAGCATCATGTCGTCTCCGCGATCGGTGGTCGCTGCAAACGCATAACCGAAGGTCGTGATCAGCGGTGCCTGCAACATGCCGATTCGGTAATCCTGCCAACAGTTTTCGCGAGAGTATTCGGTGACACCGTGGTCGACCAACGCATCAAAGTACAGACCCACCAGCTCCTCCTCGGCCTCGGCCCGGGTGTCGGGGGCCAGGCTGGTCGCCATGAAATAGGAGAGGTCGCGTGCGGGTAGTCCAATCGTCAGCGTCTGCCAGTCCACCACACTGACGCGGGTGCGTTCGGGATCGAAGAGCAGGTTGTCGACCCGGTAGTCGCCGTGAAGCAGACTGAAGCGGTCCGGCGCCAGCAGCAGCCACGCGCCGATAAGGTCCGCTGCCTCGGTCAATGTCGCGCGGTCTGCTTCGGTCATCCTCGCGCCGAGCCCGACAACGGTTGTCTGAGCGGCGGTGCGCGCGACATCGCCAATGCTCTTGGCCAACTCGGCATCTGCCCGGGGCATGGCGGTTCCCGTGAAGGACAGCCACGTAGGGTCGCACCAGCGCGGACCGTGCACACCGGCGAGCGCAGTGACCGCCAAGCGCGCCTCGGCTGCACTGCAGCCGGCAATCTGATCACCCTGCACCGCAGGCGCCAAGTCGGCCATCAGGAGGACGAAATCTGCACCGTTGCGGTCGATGTCACAGTAAAAGCATTGCGGCAGCGGCACTGATAGCGTGTCGGCCACCTCGGCGTAGAAGGCGTGCTCGGCGCGGTATCCCAGCGCAACCCGCTGGCGCACCGTTTCGTCCTGCGACGGCAGCTTCGCGATGAATGAGTCAGACATCCCCGATCGCTCGCCCGCATAGCGAACTGTCAACCGATAAGTGGCGCCGGTCTGACCGGTTCCGACGGCGCTGACAGTCACCTCGGTGATGTCCACGCCCAACACCACCGAGAGCCAGGAGCTGGTCAAGTCCGTGGGGCCAGCGGGAATCGGTGCTGCCTTTGTCATTTCGGTACCTCCTGCCACACGCGTCGTTATCGGGCGGATTGAGTTGGATGTGCGGACCGCTCGTCTAGCGGCGGCAATCTGAGACCGGTATCGAATAGATGATTAGTGCGCCATCGGCGAGCACGGCTGCGCAATCAGCGATTCCGGTTTCAGGTCGTCGAGTTTGGCGACCCCCATGAGCGTCATGGTCTGGCGCAGTTCGGCGGCCAGAATGTCTAGGATGGCCTTGACACCCGCTGCACCGCCCACCGCCAGTCCGTAGATGTAGGGCCTGCCGATCAGGACTGCACGTGCCCCGAGGGCCAGGGCGGTGGCGATGTCGCTGCCGTACCGGATGCCGCCGTCTATTAACACATCGGCGCGATCGCCCACTGCGCCAACAATGCTGGGAAGTGCCGTCAGGCTGGCCGATGCCCCGTTGAGTTGGCGACCGCCGTGGTTCGACACGATGACACCGGTCGCTCCGATGTCGTCGACTGCGCGGACTGCATCTGCAGCCTCCAAAAGCCCCTTGACCAGAAAGGGTCCTTCCCATCGTTCCCGCAACGCTGCGATGTCGGACCATGTCAAATCCGCTCGTACCGCACGGCTTTGCGCCGCGACCGTCTGCACGGCTGCCGCAGCACCGCGCGCCTGGGTGAGATTGCCCATGCTGACGCGGCGGTGGCGAATCAGGCCATACCACCAGCGCGGCCGGATGGCCGCATCGGCGATGCGTCGTGGCGACAAGATCAGGGGGTGGCCCATCCCGGTGCGTCGCTCGCCGGTGCGATTGCCCTGTATCGGCACATCGACGGTGACCACGAGTGTGCGGTAGCCGGCGTCTCGAGCACGGTCGAGTAATGACGCTGACAGCGACGTCGCGGACAGTCCTTTGTCTCCCCAGGGGTAGAGTTGGAACCAGTGGTTGCTGGTCGTTCCTCGCGCGACTTCTTCGAGGGAGTAGGACGCGGCGGTGCTGAGCGTGGCTCGTGTTCCTGCTGCTTCGGCTGCTTGCGCCGCTGCCAGCTCCCCCGACCAGTGCGCTAGTCCGGTCAGGCCGGTAGGCGCCAGAATGACCGGCAGGGAAAGGGTTTCACCGCCGATCGCAGTGGACACGTCCACGGCGTCGATCCCGCAAAGGACGCGCTGGCGCAACCGCCACTGGCTGAAGGCGTCGCGATTGTCACGAAGTGTCCGTTCATCTTCGGCGCCGCCGTCGAGATAGGCCCATACCATGCTGGGTAGCGCCTTTTTCGCCGCGGCGCGGTAATCCTGCACGCTGACCAGTGCAGTGGCGGTTCGCAACCGGTACTGAAATGCTCGGCTCATTTCACCGCGATCGGTGTGGTGGGCGATCCCACGGCATTCGCGATATGCAGCGGGGGCGCCACAAACATGAAGCTCCACACGCCGTCCGCGGCGCAGTCGGCGGCAAGGTCATCGAGCGCCAAGATTTCAGCCAGAGGCATGCCCATGTCGCGAATAACAATGCAGTGGAATGGCATCCGGATGCCAACCGATGTTTCGGGGACGACTTCCACTCCCCAGTTGTCGGACCCGACGCCCGCGACCGATCTGTCATGCAGCCACCGCGCGCATTCGAGAGACAGCCCGGGCTCATGGGTTAGCCAGTCATCGGGACGCCGTTCGGCGGTGAACTTCGTCCGCCATCCGGTCCGTACAAGCAAGAAGTCGCCTTCGCCCACGGTCACGTTTTGGGCCTTCTCAGCGGCGTCCAGTTCCTCGGGGCTGATCGCGTAACCGGATTCGAGCCAGTCCTTGCCATGCAGGCGTGCAATGTCCAAGAGAACGCCTCGCCCGACAACGCGCTCAGTTATCGCATCAATCGCGAGCTTGCGAGCGCCGAAGCGCGTCGAAATCTGTTCGACTGGGTAGCCGTTGTAGAGCAGGCCTCCATAGGCGACGTGTGACAGCCCGTCCCACTGCGTGCCTGACTGCAACGGCATGATGATCCAATCGTCGGAGACCTGCAGCCCATGGGGCTCCCAATCTGCAGGCTGCATCGACATTAAGTGGATGGGATTGAACCTGCCGGCCACGCCGTTCTGGGGTCCTTGGCTCCCGACAGGAATGCTTAGATGGAAGACCTTGCCTGCTCGGACCTGGGCGCCCGCCGCAACGATGTGATGCGGCTTAATGTGGTTCAACGTTCCGATTTGATCCTCGGAACCCCAGCGGTTCCAATTCGACAGATCCGCACCGAGCTGTTCAAAAGCTAACGTCACGCATTACAGATTGACATATGAGTGTCAATATCGGAAGCTCGGGTCTCAAGAGGCGGAGGCATGCTGAGGAGATTGCCGTGAAGGATGATCTTGTCGGGTTGGTCCGAGAACTGGCGGACAAACAACAGATCACCGAAGTGCTCTACCGCATCGCGCGCGGCACTGATCGCGGCGACGTCGACCTGTACGCCTCGGGATTTCACGACGACGGAACCGACTACCATGGCCTGGCCAACGGGCCGGTCCGCAACATTGTGGCCAACCTGGCACGGTCGCCGTTACTGTTGACCCAGCACTCGATCAGCAACGTCCTTATCGACCTCGACGGCGATACGGCCCGCGTCGAGTCGTACTTCACTTCTTTCCACCAGCGTCGCGATGATCGGGATCAACTTCACGACGAGATCGTGCGTGGTCGCTACTGGGATCGATTCGAGCGGCGGGCGGCCTGCTGGAAGATCGCGCGCCGAGTGGTGCTGTGGGATTGGTCGCGAGTGGAACCCTCGGGGCAGAGCTGGTTCGACCAGATTCGCCAGCGATCTGGTGCTGACGACAAGTTCATCTTCGGACGCCGCGACCGCGAAGATATGACCTATACCGACGTTTTGCCCTTCGACGCCGATGAATAGCGGTCAGCCGTTGCCGCTGGCTTGAGACACGCAACGCCAGTGGGTCGGGCTATAGACGGCGATCGCGCCGGCGGCGTCGGTGATTTCGAGAGCGCCGCCCTCACGGATGAGCCAGCGATCGTCGTCAGACAAGATGCGAGTGTTGCCATCAAAGAATTCGACGGTAACCGGGTCTGAGGACAAATAGGTGTCGGTCATGTCGTACAAGCCGACAGCCTCACGCAGCTGCGATAGGAGCTCGTCTGAATCGGTACTAGGTACCAAATAGTGCGACACTGCGACACGGACGGCCGTGGTGGCCTTCAGAGTCGCAGCGGGTCCGGGAATCATTTTCATCAGGCTTTCCACCAACCCCGGTAACGCCGTTTCGGTTTGGGCTATCGCCACCTCGGGCTCGCTGTCGACGAGGTGCGACGGCCAATACTCATGCTGAAACTCTGCGATATACCGCAAGCCTGCATCCAGACGCTCACGGCCGGACAGCCCTTTGGTCGCCGTGGTCATCCCCGCATCAAAGAGTCGACGCTCGTACTTGCCGAACGCGTCGAGCAAGTCTTCCTTCGTCGCGAACCATCGGTACAACGTCGGCCGCGAAACGCCGGCGGTGATGGCAACCTCGGAAATATTGAGCTTGCCGGTCCCACTGCGCCGCAGGACCTCCTTGGTTGCCGCCAGGATGCGCTCAGGCGGCGGGGCCTGGCCGGCATCGCCTGCCTCCACGGCAGACGAAAGATCGCGTGTCTCCTCAGCCATAGGTCAAGAATCCGACCTGACGACGACGCGCATTGGGCCGCGCACGGCGTAATTGGTTCCGTAGTCGACCGAGCCCTCGATGCTCCAGTCACTGATCGCACTGATCCACTCGCTAAGAAAGATCTGAGCCTCCAGCCGGGCGAGGTTCATACCGAGGCAGCTGTGCATGCCAAACGCGAATCCGATGTGGGGAAGGCGCTTCCGATGGATATCGAAGTCCGCCGGCCGCTCCCATCGGTGCGGATCGCGGTTAGCCGCCCCGAGGAGCAATGTGACTCTGTCGCCGTCGGGGATGGTGTGGCCTCCAATGTTCTGCTCCCCCACGGCATCACGGAAGATTGAGTGAGAGATGGTCTCGTGTCGGTGGACTTCTTCGACGGCCGCAGCGACGAGGTTCGGATCAGCGGCGATAGCGTGGCGTTGATCGGGATGCTGCGCAAGTGTCACCAAACACTGGGCCATGAGTTTGGCGGTCGTTTCATTGCCGGCGAAGACAAGTTGGGTGTTGTTGGCAACGATCTCTTGCTCAGTCATGTGCGAGCACGCATATTCGTGTTGCAACATGGCGGCAAGCAGGCCATCGTGGCCGCCCTGCGAGGGGCAACGCTTGGCGCTCAGCTGTGTTCGCAGATAGTCATTGAGTTCGGCGGTGGCAGCCTTACCGTTTGCGATCAGCGCCTGGCCGTGCTCGCCGGGGCTGGTATAGCCCTGCGCCGAGGCACCAATGGCATCGCTCCACGCCGAAAACCGGTCAACCATCGCATCGTCGACCCCGATCATGCGGGCGATGACGAGGGTAGGAATCGCGCGGGTCACCTCCGACACGAGTTCGACCCGGCCGCCTTGGCGGAGGCGTTCGGCGGCAGGGTCAACCTGTTTGCGCACCATCTCGGTGATCAGTGGTCGCCACGACTCCAAGGCCCGCGGACGAAAGTCGTGCGACCAAATTGACCGGATGCCGTCATGGTGGGGGCTGTCGTAGAACTCCATGGTCGGGCCGCCGAAGAGTGCGGCTTGCTCGACGAGACCCCGTTCAGATCCGAATTGTTCGGGGTGAGTAAGCAACTCACGTACGCTCTGGTAGCCGGTCACCATCCAGCGATTGACGGTCGGATTGAACATCACGCCGCCGGCGGCGCGAATCTGTTCGTAGACCTCCCAGGGATGGGCCACGAAGGTGCGATCGGCTGTATCAAAAGCCATCACAGGCTGCCGGTCGGACATCACGCGTCCGCGCCGGCAGGCACTAAGGCGCGCAGCAGCTGACATTGTTGAAGACTGCCGAGCGGTCCTACCTGATCGAACAAGGTGCCGATGGATGTACCGACGCCGTCGGATCCGAAATCGCAATGGGACCGGATGCCGATCCAGGGCCCGTGTGGTAGTCGATGCAGGTGCACGGTGAGGTCGGTATTCATGTAACTCCAGCGGCGGACGTCAAGGTTTGATCCCATGCCATTGGCTGCGTCGGCGACGGCGAACAGACCCTGCAGCGGAGTCATCTCTTCGCCAGCCACCAGATCGACGATCGGTCTGATCCACGCTTCGCCCGGGACGTCACGTACAGCGTCGTTGATCCATCGCCAGTCGATGCTATGCAAGTAGTTACGCTCCCAGTTCGACGGGTCGCGCGCCGTGGACGCGCTCAGTGATGCCAACATCGGTTCAGCTGCGAAGGCCACCGAGGTGCTGTCACTGCACTGCAACCGCCAGCCAGTGGCCCGAGCCGCCACTCGTTGCGCGCCGCGGTGGTCGGCAGCCAATAGTTCTGCAACGACCAACTCGATCTTGATGCCCGGCCGCTCGACCCTCGCCCTGACCCGCAGATCACCCTGTGCCGGAATCGGGCCCAGCAGATCAATCACCACGCGGCCTAACCGAGCATCGTCACGACTGGCGCATCGCTCCAGTGCACGAACGAGTAACGCTGACACCGGAGCCGCGTTCTGGATCTCGCGTGCCCACGTGCTGATCACCAGATCGGTGGCGCGGAACGTCTCGGCGTTGTCGTCCGCGTCAACGAACTCGTAGTAAGCGTCGGCCACCGCTAAAATCCCTGCGTCTTTACAGTATATCGGTCCATTGATATGCGTTTACTGGGCCTTTGTCAATACACGGGTCGACGCCGCCTGTCATACTTTACAGTCCATTCTGGTGTCGCAGGTCCGTCTACGGTTCGGGAAATCGGTCCTAAGTACGTATCATCGCCACCGCGGACATGACACTTCGAGCGCCACGATCGCAGCCGGGATGCGAGCACTGGCCGGGTATCCCGATCAGTTCGCTAGGCTCAAATCCGATCCGACGCTGTTGGCGTTCGCGACAGAAGAGACGATTCGCTGGGTCACTCCCGTCAAGGCATTCATGCGGATCGTGGCGGCAACGACGACGATTCGAGACGTCGCGATCGCCGCTGGGAGTCCTTTGATGTCGTACGCGTCGGCCAACCGGGACGAGGACGTGTTCGACAAATCCCAATCAGTTTCGCGTCTGGCAAAATCCGACCAAGCACATTGCCTTCGCGCACGGCGTCCAATTCTGCCTAGGCGCCACGTTGGCTCGCACGGAAGTAACCAGCCTTTATCGCATTGCGCTCCCACGCCCGGAGTCGGTATCGCTTGCCACCGAGCCGCAGATATCGCCACGACGTTTGTCGGTGGTCTCAAGCACGTGCCCATCAAATTTCAGATGACTTAGCGAGACTGCGCACAACGGTCGAATCGATCGTCGGCGTGGAATGGATGTCACTGCACCGGAAGCGTAATCCACCCGGACTGGGAATCGACGGCGGGTAACGGAGGCACTCACATCGGCGGCCGGATTCAATAATTATTCAAATGGCCTGTTGAGTCCGATCAGAACAGCCAATGCGCAGTGCGGAAAATTAGTGGGACTAACCACGTTGTCAAACAATCAGTGCCTGTTTGTCAATCTTCGTTGCATCTCGACATCGCAGTCACCGCGCCATGTTGGCGAAGCGCGACAGGTGCAATTGATGCGCGACGGTGACGGTCTTAGTCGGGCCGTTACGATGTTTGGCGAGAATGAAATCCGCCTCTCCCCCACGCGGATCGTCGCGCTCGAACGCATCCGGCCGGTGCAGCAGGATGACGACGTCGGCATCTTGTTCCAAAGAATTATGCGCCGCGACGCCGTTGGCGACGAAATTGTGTGTGCCGCTTACGGTCCCGTCATAGACGTCCTGCTCTCCAAGGCTCGTAATCTCGACCACCGTGTCCCAGTACACATCGCTGGTTGCCAACGCATGAACCTCACGATCGTGGAGTGGCGCCGCGGCGCGATGTAGCCTCGACCGATTCGGCGAGTGGGTGTCCATGGCTGAAGCAAACTGCTTGCGCACCACGCTTTCGAGATGAGACAGCACTTCTTGTGCCGCTGCCGATTTCACGCCGTAGACTCCGACATGCCTAAGGAACCTGGCCTGATTCTCCGCACCGTAGATGACTAAGTGCCACGAGTCACGATAACCAAACTTCGGTGCGCGCTTGATCTGCGCAAAGACGCCAACTCGCAGCAGCAATTGGGCAACGTCGTCGATGAGATGTCGACTGGTCGACGCGTAGTAGATACGCCCTCGTCCGAACTCGGCATCCCAGCAGACAGAACCACCGGTCGCCCAAAGGTGGCGGAGTAATAATGCCACCTGGTCGTTGGGCGCACGGAAAATGGCTTCCGGCACAAACTTTTCGTAACTCTGCTTCCCGAACAGGCCCAGGCCGTCGAGCCACGCTGGTGTCGGCAACCGCAGTGTCGTCACTCGTGCTGCAGACTGCTCGTCTCGAATCGCCGTCACACCGAAATGCGCTGCCGAGGTCGCTGCAACCTGGTTCGCCTCGTCGACGGAGGCAGACGGGACAGGTTGCCTTTTGACACACGAACCGTCGCCGACCGTGTGGGCGAGCAGAATAACCTCAGAATCGTCCATCCGCTCCGTGTCAACAGGCTCTGGAACCCGCCTCGGTGATGCGATCCGATCGCCAATCTTCAACTCCTCCAAGGCAGTCCAGCCTTCGAGCTTCATGAAGGGATGGTTTCCGGTGGCCTCAACCTCGCGGCCTGAGGACAGCCGCAGTCTGAACACCTCCTTGCGACCGCTCGGGAAGACATTGGTCATCGGCCGGGCGACCATGCGCAGCCTGTCGTCCAGCGACCACACCAGCGGTCGCTCGCCGGTTCGCATGAGCTCACCGAACGTGACCTCGGCACCGGTGTCGGCGCGCAGGATTCGCGTAGCGGCGGTCAAACATCCCGATTCGCGAAGGTCGGCCAACATCGGCTTCTTGTCGGTGCGCTGCTCAGGACCGCGGTTCAACTGGCTGATCGCGACGACCGGAACCTCAAGTTCTTTGGCCAAAAGCTTGAGGTGACGCGAGAATTCGGATACCTCCACCTGGCGTGACTCGTGCTTTTTGCCCGACGTCATCAGCTGCATGTAGTCGATCACGACCAGCCGCAGGTTGGCCTTCTGCCGCAGCCGCCGCGCCTTGGCGCGAATCTCCATCATGGTCAGGTTGGGCGAGTCGTCGATAAACAGCGGGGCTTCGCTGATTTCGCTCATCCGCCGCGCCAACCGCGTCCAGTCATCGTCGCTCATGCGGCCCGAACGCATATCGGAGAGCTTGATTTTCGCCTCCGCCGACAGCAGCCGCATCACGATCTCGGACTTGCTCATTTCCAGCGAGAAGATGACGCTGGCTAAGCGGTGCTTGATCGAGCATGAGCGCATGAAGTCCAGCCCCAAGGTGGAGTTGTGCGTCGGCACCATCCCGCGGCCAGCCAGGTAGAGATGCGCGGAATTGTCCACCTGCACGCAGCGCACCGGAACACTGTCTACCCGGCGCACCGCGTCGATCTGCAGCACCGGCGTCAACAGGGCCGTCCTGGTACCGTGCTCGGCACAGCGCGTCGACCCAGCGCCGGCAATAGTGTCCCAACCACACCGCAGCTGAGCCGAGGTCCGGACGCCTCGGGTCGTCGGCCACTGGTGCGCGGCGTCGGCGACAACAACTGTCCCGTCAGAGAACTCCACCGCATAGCACGGCCGCCCCAGCATCACGTCCGTGGCCGCCACGACCCGTGTCGGCAGCCCATCGGCGCCAAGCAACTGATCGCCGACCGCAACGTCACCCATGGTCGTCCAACCGGTCGGCGTCGGAAGCGGGGTGTCCAACGCCAGCGCCTTGCCCACCCCCGGGCGGGCGGCGACGATGATCATTTGGCCCGGGTGCAGCCCGTTGGTCACCTCGTCGAGTTCGGTGAACCCGGTGGGCACACCGCGAGCCAGGCCGCCGTTAGAGGCGATGGCGTCGATCTCGTCCATCGTCGGCTGCAGCAGATCCTCCAGCGCGACGAAATCCTCGGAGAGCCGGCGGTCGGCGACATCGTAAATTTCGGCCTGCGCGCGGTCCACCACCTCGGCCACGTCGGCACCCTCGGCGCCCGCATAGCCGTACTGCACGACCCGCGTTCCAGCCTCCACCAGCCGGCGCAGGAGCGCTTTCTCGGCGACGATGCCCGCGTAGTAGCCGGCGTTGGCTGCCGTTGGCACCGTCGAGATCAGGGTGTGCAGGTAGGGCGCGCCGCCGATCCGGCGCAGCAGTCCGCGGCGGTCCAGTTCTGCGGCCACCGTGACCGCATCCGCCGGCTCCCCCCGCCCGTACAGATCGAGGATGGCGTCGTAGACGTTTTGGTGGGCCGGGCGATAGAAGTCCCCGGGCCGCAGGCGTTCCAGCACGTCGGCGATGGCGTCCTTGCTCAGCAGCATGCCGCCAAGAACCGATTGCTCGGCGGCGAGATCCTGAGGCGGCTGACGGCCGAAGTCTTCACTGGGCGGCGGGGCGTCCATTCCGGAATGCGACAGGTCGTCAACGACCGCCACGGGCTATCACCTCCTCCGACACCACGACCCGAACATACATTCGACGACCGACATCCAGAGCGTCGGCCAAGGCACTCACTGTGGCTCCCACCCGTCGCACCCCGTTTCCTCTCCTGCCGGGACGCTAAACGTTGCTGGCGAGTCCTCCAAGGGGGTGCTGTTCATGAAGCTGTGGAGCGCGTGTGCATACGCGACGACACCTGTGTTGAGCGGGTTGTGGAAAACCTGTGGATTAGTCCCCGGCGTGCCGCCATCCCTGCAGATTAACGCCGTTCACAGCGGCATTTTCGGTGTGGAAAAGAATCTCTTCGGCGTGTCGCGTGAGGTTACTGTCCCGGGCGTGTTGGCTTTCGGCCACATTTTCGCTGCGTTAAGGGGCGGTAACGCGGTGTGTCCGGAGGGGCGCTAGAAATAGTTCGCCAGCGCGCCTGTACCTGTGGCGGCGTCAAAGTAAACATCGCCCCGAGTGGCGGCCGAACGAGACCGGCGACGCCGGGGTGGTGCGGAGCTTCGAGTCAGCTCTCCGCGACGACCTCGAGCGCAACCTCGACGTCGATCTCGGGGTGCAGGTGCACCGATACGGGGTGGGTGCCGACGGCCTTGATGTGCGTCTTGGGCAACCGAAGGATTCGCTTGTCGAGGTTTGGCCCGCCCGCTTTCTTGATGGCGGCGACGATGTCACCGGCAGTCACCGAACCGAACAACTTGCCGGAATCGGCGGCGGTCTTCACCGGAAGCGAGACCGGCCCGAGCGCCTGAATCGCGGTCTTGATTTCGTTGGCGTGTTCGAGGTCACGCACCGTCTTGGTTTCGCGAGCCCGGCGGATCTCCTCGACCTGCTTCGCGGCGCCACGCGAGGCCACGATCGCCAGGCCGCGCGGCAGCAGGAAGTTGCGACCGTAGCCGTCTTTGACCTCCACAGTGTCGCCGACGGACCCGAGGTGGTCGACGTCAGCCGTCAGAATCAGCTTCATCGTTTTCGTACTTTCCGTTGGGGTGTGGGCGATTAGCGCGCCGAGGAGGTGAAGGGCAACAGCGCCACCTCACGGGCATTCTTGACCGCTATCGCGATATCCCGTTGGTGCTGAACGCAATTGCCGGTGACGCGGCGGGCTCGGATCTTGCCGCGCTCGCTGATGTAGGTGCGCAGCAGGGCGGTGTCCTTGTAGTCGATCGATTGGTCCTTTTTGGCGCAGAAGACGCATTTGCGCGCCTTGACGGGCTTTTCCGGAGCCGGGCGCCGCTTGGTGGACTTGGGCATGATGTGTCTTTCTTCCGTATCTGAAGTGTTGTGAGTTAAAAGGGCGGTTCGTCGTCACCGCCGCCGAACGAGCCCGACGCCGGGGCGCTGCCCCAAGGGTCGTCACCCGAGCCGCCGCCTGTTGGTGCAGGCGCCGGACGAGATCCGCCGCCGCCCCCGCCACTGCCACTGCCACTGCCACTGCCGAAGCCGCCGCCCCCGCCGCCGCTGCGGCTGGCCTTGTTGACCTTGGCAGTGGCGTACCGCAGCGAGGGGCCGATCTCGTCGACCTCGACTTCGACAACGGTGCGCTTCTCGCCCTCGCGGGTCTCGAAGGAACGTTGCTTGAGCCTGCCGGTGACGATCACGCGGGCGCCCCGCGTGAGGCTTTCGGCCACATTCTCCGCCGCCTCCCGCCAGATGTTGCAGCGCAGGAACAGCGCCTCGCCGTCTTTCCACTCCCCGCTCTGACGGTCGTAGATCCGGGGCGTGGATGCCACGGTGAAGTTGGCGACCGCCGCACCGGACGGCGTGAACCGCAGCTCGGGGTCAGCGGTCAGGTTTCCGACAACGGTGATGGTGGTGTCACCAGCCACAATTTTCCTCCTGGAGCGTTGGAGCGTGGGATCGCTGTGCCTGCAAAGAGACTGCTAAGAGACTAAGCGCCGGCACCGACAGCGGACAGTCAGTGCTTGTCGGTGCGCATCACCTTCGTGCGCAAAACCGACTCGTTCAGGCTCAACTGGCGGTCGAGTTCGGACACCGTCGCCGGTTCGGCCTTCAGGTCGACGACGACATAGATGCCTTCGGCGTGCTTCGCGATCTCGTAAGCCAGCCGACGCTTACCCCAGATGTCGATTTTGTCGACGGACCCGCCATCCTTGCGGACAACATTGAGGAACGTCTCCAACGACGGGGCTACGGTACGTTCGTCGAGCGTGGGGTCAAGAATGACCATGATTTCGTATGGACGCATGGAAACCTCACCACCTCCTCTGGTCTGAGCGGCCACGGTCGTTCCGTGGCAGGAGGGTCGCCTGCGTCGGCAACCGCCCCAGGGTACCGGACGTAAGGCCGAGCTGAAAAATCACTTCCGAGCTCGCGCGTATTCGCCGGCCCTGGCCTTCGTCGCCGCGTCGGCCTTTGCCAGCGAGCCCGAGTCGAACGGGGGCTGCGGGTCGTATTCGATCAGCAGCTGGGCAGCCTGGGCGGCCTGCCGATCGACCAGCAACTCGACCAGTCGCAAAGCCATGTCGATGCCGCTCGATACACCCGCTGCGGTGATGAGTCGTTGCGGCAGGTGCTCGACGACGCGCTCGGGCACGTAGTGCGCTCCCAACTCCTCGAGCAGCGCGGCCGCACTCCAATGCGTCGCCGCGGTAAGACCGTCGAGCAGGCCGGCCGCGGCCAGCAGTAGGGCGCCCGTGCACACCGACGTCGTGAACGTCGTGCGCGGATGCACCGCTTGCAGCCAGCCACGGACAATGTCGTCGTGGATCAGCTGCCGGGTCCCCACCCCGCCGGGAACCACCACGACGTCGGGCGCATCGACTTCGTCGAACGTGGAGTCACAGGTGACGCCCAACATCCCGTTCTCCGTGCGCACTTCACCGCGGCGGTGCCCGACGAATATCACGTCAATCGACGGAATGCGTTGCAGCACTTCGTAAGGCCCGATCGCATCGAGTGCCGTGAACCGATCGAACAGCGGGATAGCGAGCAGCATCATGCCTCCGTCGTGACGGTCTCTCGTTCCGGCGCGGCATCTTCGGACGGTGACGCCACGGGCTGGCGCAGCGCGTTAGGCCGTAGCCGGCGCGGAAGCCAGTCGGGCGGAGCATCGGGGGCACGGTCGAACGGACCGCCCGCCGGATCGTCGACACGACCATTCCAACGCACCAGATCCTCGTTGGGCCGGTAGATCTGGCGCGCAACGAGGGCACACAACGCCACCACCGCGACGTCACGCAGCAGCACCGTCGAGGTGAACCATTGCTCGGGCAGCGACCGGTTCGGGTTGCCGTACAGGTAATACATCCTGGGCACCCAGACAACCGCGTCGATCGTCATCCACGCCAAAAGTATCCGGCGGTGCGGCAGCGCCAGCACGGCCAACGGCACCAGCCACAGCGAAAACTGCGGGCTCCACACCTTATTGGTCAACAAGAACGCCGCCACCACCAAGAAGGCCAGCTGCGCTACCCGCGGCCGCTGCGGGGCGGTCAGCGCAATGTAACCGATTGCCGCACAACACAATACAAACAGCACCGTCACCACGGTGTTCAGCGTGGTGGGCGGCTCCCAGAAGCCGAGTGTCGGATCGAAGCCGCGCCAGCCAGTCAACGACTTGACGACGTTGTACAGGGAGTCCATGTCATCACCGCGCCGGGCGTTGAGGCGGAAGAACTCCGACCATCCCCGCGGAAACAGCAGCAGCACCGGCAGATTGACCAACAACCACGTCGCGCCCGTCGCAACGGCGGTCCGGGCAACCGCAGACAGGCGGCCGGTCCGGATTCCCAGCATCAGCAACGGGCCCAGGAAAAGCAACGGATACAGCTTGGCCGCGGCTCCCAGCCCGATAAGCACGCCGGCCAGCACCGGTTTACGCCGTGCCCACGCCATCAGGCCACTCGTTGCCAACGCCGTCGCCAAGGTATCGAAGTTGGTGAATATCTGAAAGATCAGCACGGGAGAGGCGGCCACCAGGGCCGCGTCCCAAATCCGCCGCCCGGCCAGACCCGTTGTCGCCCAGACGGTCGCGAGCCAGGCCAACGCCAACCCGAACGCCGCGATATTGAAGAACATGATCACCTCGGCCACCACCGGCAGCGGTGCGACCTTGCTCAGCGCGGTGTAGGTCTTGGCCAGCGCCATCGACATGTACTGATATACGCCGGTCAGCACCGGATACTCCATGTAGCGAACGGCGGGCTGGCCGTCGTAGCGGACCTGGGGTGTGCCGCTGGAATCGCGTTCGATCCAACTGGACTTGTACGGAAACTTGCCCTGGCTCAACAGCTCCGCGCCGTAGAGCGGCACGGTGTCGGAATAACACAACTCGTAGTACGCACGCTGGTTGTCCCAGTTCGCGACCCGCTGATCACCCGGGCCGGTGCCGGTGCTCTGCAGGCATGCCGCCTTGGTCGAGTAACCCAGCGCCAGCAACACTAGCGCAATCAGGAACATCACCCGCAGCGGCGACATGAGTCGGGTGCGGCCGATCAACGCGTGCCGGCCCACCGGCCCCCCGATGACATCAGCTAAGGCGGCACCCAATGTGTCTGTGCGACTGGGGCAATCGCGGTTGTCGGCGCTACGCAGGTCCACGGCCAGCGGCCGAGGTGAGATCGTGGCGCGCTGATTTGCCGCGCCGGTCACGGCGGCGACTGCCCTGGCGGCACCGGCTGGGCAGACGATGGCGCCGGAGCCGGGGGCGCAACGGTGACCGTTTGGGGCGGGCCAACCGGGATCGTGATACCAGGTGCCACCTCAACCGTCGGCTGGATGACGGTCACCGACGGCGCGGCAGGCGGTGGGGGCGGCGCGGCGGGCACACCCGCATAGCCGCCGATCTCACTCGGTTTGGGGAACGATTCGTTCGAGCTGCCCCTCAGGGCGGCGTCCATGGTTGCCTTCCAGATGTCCGACGGCAACCCCGACCCGTAAACCTCTGCGCCAGAAGCGGTTACCAGCGGCACATTGTCCCCTACGGTGCCGACCCACACGGCCGTCGAGAGCGACGGCGTGTACCCGACCATCCAGGCGTCCTTGTTTGAGGTGGTGTCACCCAACTGCACCGTGCCGGTCTTGGCTGCCGACGACCGTCCGCCGGCCAGGCTGTGCCCACGCGAGTATCCCGCGATCGGCACCATGGCGGCGGTGGTGTTGTCGGCGACCCCTTTGTCGATGCGTTGTTCGCCCTGGTCGGAGTTGCCGGCGTCGAACAGCACCTGGCCCTCGGCGTTGACGACCTTCTGCACCAAATGCGGCTTGTGATAGACACCAGAGGCGGCCAGCGTGGCGTACGCCGAGGCCATGTCGACGGGCCGAGTTTGGTACTGGCCCAGCACGATTCCGTTGTTGGGTGGTCCGCCCTTACCATCTTCGGAAAGAGTGTGGGCAACGCCGGGGAAGCTGGCCGCGACGCCGGCTTGATGCGCGGCATCCGCGACGGCCTGAGGCCCGTTCTTCAGCTTGAGCATCAATCGGTAGTAGGCGGTGTTCAGCGAAAGCTTAAGCGCCTCGGCAATATTGCAAGTCCCACAACTCTCCCCGTCGACGTTCGTGATACTGATGCCGTCCACCGTCAGCGGCGAACTGTCCACCTGGTAACCCAGGCCGATGCCTTGTTGAAGCGCGGCAACCAAGGCGAAGACCTTGAACGACGACCCCGTCTGCAGTCCGGCCTGCGCGAAGTCGAAACCGTTTGCGTCAGAACCGCCGTAGTACGCGCGGATCGCGCCGTTGTGCGGGTCGATCGAAACGACGGCCGACCGCATGTCAGGATCCTGGCCCTCGAGGTACTTCGCTACCGCCTTTTCGGCGGCCTGCTGGGCCTTCGGGTCGATCGTCGTGGTGACCACCAGGCCCTGAGTGTTCAGGGTCTGCTCGTCGACGTTGAACAGCTCCATGAGCTCTTTGGTCACCTGACGCTCGATCAGCCCATTGGGGCCGCTGGGCTGGTTCTGGGCGCGGGCCTGGTCGATCGGGACGGTCTGCGGAAACACTTGTGCCGCGCGATCGTTCGGCGACAATGCCTTGGTCTCCACCATGCCGTCGAGGACCCAGTTCCAGCGAGTCTGGGCGCTTTGCGGATCGACTGCCGGGTCCAGTGTGGACGGTCGCCGAATCAGCGCCGCCAACAGTGCCCCCTCGGAAACGGTGAGCTGCTCGACCGGCTTGTCGAAATAGGCCTTGGACGCGGCCGAGATCCCGTATGCGCCACGGCCGAAGTAGATGATGTTCAGATAAGCCTGCAGCACGTCATCTTTCGACCACTCCCCCGACATCTTGGTGGCGATGACAAGTTCCTTCGCCTTGCGCAGCAGACCGCTGAGCCCGTGTTGCGCGGACCCGACCAGCGCGTTCTTCACGTACTGCTGAGTGATGGTCGATCCACCCTGTAGATCACCGTTGCCGAACAGGTTGTTGTTCACCGCGCGTGCGAACCCGCTGAACGAGAAGCCCGGGTTCGAATAGAAGTTGCGATCTTCGGCGGCGATCACCGCCTGGCGCACGTGCACCGGAACTTGGTTGAGGCTGACGTCCACGCGATTACCTTCGGGCGGAACAATTCTCGCGATCTCCGAGCCATCGCTGGCCAGGATCGTGGATACCTGGTTGGTGCGGATGTCACCAGGCCTGGGAACGTCGACGATGAAGTAGGCCATGCCGAAGGTGACGATCGGCAACAGCACCACCAGTACCGCTGCCAGGAGGAGCCCGCGGCGCACCCAATGCCAATTCACCCGTTGGACCCACTGGCGATTCGCGATGGGTCTTGGAGGTCTGCCGCCCGGCGGTCCGGGCGGCCCCGGCGGAGGCGGTGGTCCGCCGGGCGGGCGACGTCCTGAGCCCGGTCGGTCGCGCCGCGAATGCTGAGCCGACGTGCTGCCCAACGCCGCCTTGACCGCCTCGATCGGATCGCGCTGGGCGGGCGTCGGCGCAGAACTATCCATTGCGGCCTTGACCGCCTCGATCGGGTCGGGTTGCCCCGGCGCCCGCTCATCGGTGACGGCCGGGATGATCGCGGTCATTCGGTCGTCGGGGGGAACCTGGCGACGCGGACCCGATGGCGGACGCTGGACCGAATTCTGGCCGTCTTCGCCGCTCGAATGTCTGCCGCCACCATCAGCCGCCTGCTCGGGCGGCTCGTCGCTGGACGACTGGTGGTGGCGCCCTTCGCTATTCACTGGCCCTGCGGGCGCCGGTCCCCCTGGGAGGTCGTGCTGGGCGCACCGCACCCAGCACGTACGACTTCACCAGGTGATTCCAACTGCAGGTCCGACACACCTCGACGACGTGGACCGCGAACTCCGAGAACCGGGTTGCCAGCAAGACCAACTCCTCGGCGGTACGTGCAGAGCCGGACACCGCGCCGAGGTGCTCACCGAACACCCACGACACCAGCGTGAGTTGCTCTTTGCGGCAGATCGGACACACCACTTGGCTCTGTTTCCCGTGAAACTTCGCGGCGCGCAGTAGATAGGGATTGGCATCACACACCTCGGACACCCCGGTGCGGCCCGAGTACACCTCGGCCAGCAGGGAGCGCCGCCGAAGCGCGTAGTCCACCACCTGTCGCTGCAGTCGCACGGTGACCAGAGTACGTCGCCAACCGCAGCGCCGACACGCAACCGAAGCTGTTGGCGCCCGTGCGCCGGTCGGACATACCAGTGCAGCGCCTGACTTCTACGAGCGTTGGATTGCGAAATGGCTGGGCACCGCTTGGTGGTGGTGTCACGACACGACCCCGGGCCGGTGAACTAGGCCGCCCGGCTGACGCCGGCGTGAACAACTGCGCGCGGGTGTGGCCAGTTCCGCTCTTTGTGACTAACACCGCACAAACGTCTGGTGGTGTTGTCGCTAATATATCGAAACGATACGATGACGCGAGGCGTCGTACCATCGTAACCACCCAACGTAACTAGCTGCGCAAAGGAGGTGACTCGATGCTGGAGCTCGCCATCCTGGGTCTCCTCATCGAATCTCCGATGCATGGTTACGAATTGCGCAAACGGCTGACCGGCCTGCTCGGCGCGTTCCGGGCGTTTTCGTATGGCTCGCTCTATCCCGCCCTGCGGCGCATGCAGGCCGACGGTTTGATCGCCGAGAACGCGGCCCCGGCCGGCACCCCGGTCCGGCGTGCCCGGCGGGTCTACCAGCTGACCGACACGGGGCGCCAGCGGTTCGGCGAGCTGGTGGCCGACACCGGCCCGCACAACTACACCGACGACGGCTTCGGAGTGCACCTGGCGTTTTTTAATCGCACCCCGGCCGAGGCACGGATGCGCATCCTGGAGGGTCGCCGCCGCCAGGTGGAGGAACGCCGGGAGGGGCTGCGCGACGCGGTGGCGAGAGCCAGCAGTTCGTTCGACCGCTATACGCGCCAGCTGCATCAGCTAGGGCTGGAATCCAGTGAGCGTGAGGTCAAGTGGCTCAACGAGCTCATCGCCGCCGAACGGGCCGCGCCCGGCTTGTCCGAACAGACGTAACAGGACCCGACCCCAAGCAAGTCCTACGAACTACACCCGAGACGGAAGTTAGAGGTTAAGGAGAACGCCCATGAGTGAGTACAGTCCGCTACGGGCGCCAGAGGCGCTGACGGAGGTTCGAGTCGCCATTGTGGGCGTCGGCAACTGCGCGTCCTCGCTGGTCCAGGGCGTCCAATACTATTTCGACGCCGACGAGAACAGCACCGTTCCCGGTCTGATGCACGTGACGTTCGGCCAGTACCACGTTCGCGACGTGAAGTTTGTCGCCGCGTTCGACGTGGACGCCAAGAAGGTCGGTTTCGACCTGTCCGAGGCGATCTTCGCGTCGGAGAACAACACGATCAAGATCGCCGACGTGCCACCCACGAACGTGACCGTGCAGCGTGGCCCGACGCTCGACGGCATCGGCAAGTACTACGCCGACACGATCGAGGTGTCCGACGCCGAGCCCGTGGACGTCGTCCAGGCGCTCAGGGACGCCGAGGTCGACGTGCTGGTCTCCTACTTACCCGTGGGCTCGGAAGAGGCCGACAAGTTCTACGCCCAATGCGCCATCGACGCCGGTGTGGCGTTCGTGAACGCGCTGCCGGTGTTCATTGCCTCCGACCCGGTGTGGGCCAAAAAGTTCGCCGACGCCGGCGTGCCGATCGTCGGCGACGACATCAAGAGCCAGGTCGGCGCGACCATCACCCACCGCGTCATGGCCAAACTGTTCGAGGACCGCGGGGTGCAACTCGATCGCACCATGCAGCTCAACGTCGGCGGCAACATGGACTTCCTGAACATGCTCGAGCGGGAGCGGCTGGAGTCCAAAAAGATCTCCAAGACGCAGGCCGTCACCAGTAACCTGCAGCGTGAGTTCAAGACCAAGGACGTGCACATCGGCCCGTCCGACCACGTGGGCTGGCTCGACGACCGCAAGTGGGCCTACGTGCGTCTCGAAGGCCGCGCCTTCGGCGACGTGCCGTTGAACCTGGAGTACAAGCTCGAGGTGTGGGACTCGCCCAACTCTGCTGGCGTCATCATCGACGCGGTGCGGGCGGCCAAGATCGCCAAGGACCGCGGCATCGGCGGACCGGTGATTCCGGCTTCGGCCTACCTGATGAAGAGCCCTCCGCAGCAGTTGCCGGACGACGTGGCTCGCGCCCAGCTCGAAGAGTTCATCATCGAGGGGTAGCTCTTCCCGTTTTTGCAAGCCGCGCGCGTAACGCCACTGCGATTTTCATGCGCGTTTTCCGCAGTCACGTTGCGCTCGCGGCTATGGGGCCGCTTTTCTATTCCGCGGCACAGTTCGTAGTCTCGACGCTGTGACCGACATTTCCGAGGACGAACTGACCGGCCTCTCCGAGTTCGATCTGCTGGCCGAGAACGCCGAGCAGGCCGGTGTTACGGGTCCGCCTCCCCTGGTAGAGCGGATCACGGCTGGCGCGGTGAGCGCCTTGCGCTGGGGCGGCTCGGCGCCGCGGATCATTTTTCTGCACGGTGGCGGGCAGAACGCACACACCTGGGACACCGTGATCGTCGGTCTCGGCGAGCCGGCGCTGGCGGTGGACCTTCCCGGGCACGGTCATTCGGCCTGGCGCGAGGACGGCGACTACTCGCCGCAGCACAATGCCGACACTTTGGTCCCGACCTTGCGCGAGTTTGCGCCGACAGCCGAATTCGTGGTGGGCATGTCACTCGGTGGGCTGACGGCGATACGGCTGGCCGCGGTGGCACCCGAGCTCGTACGTCAACTCGTCCTGATCGACGTGACCCCGTCGGCGCTGCAGCGGCACTCCGAGATGACTAAAGAGCAGCGTGGCACTGTCGAGTTGATGCAAGGTGAGCGCGAGTTCCCCAGCTTCCAAACCATGCTCGACCTGACCGTCGCCGCGGCCCCGCACCGCGAGGTAAAAGCGCTGCGGCGCGGGGTGTTCCACAACTCCCGCCGCCTCGACAACGGCAACTGGACGTGGCGTTACGACGCCATTCGCGCCTTTCCTGATTTCAGCACCCTGTGGGATGACGTCGACGCCCTATCCGCACCGGTAACCCTCGTGCGTGGTGGTACTTCGGGTTTCGTCAACGACCACGACGTTGCTGAACTCAGCAGGCGCGCAACGGATTTCCGCGGGGCACACATCATCGAGAACTCGGGCCACTCCGTGCAAAGCGACCAGCCGCGCGCCCTGATCGAGCTACTCCGCTCGCTGATCGATGCGCGCTGAGCCGGCCCGTTCAGGCCCAGCGCGATCCCGGCGGCTCCGCGCCGTCACGGCCGGGCATACGGTGGTGACATGACTTCCGACCGCCCAATCCGTATCGGCGTGCAATTACAACCCCAACAGGCTCCCCGTTACCGCGACATTCGCGACGCCGTTCGCCGCTGTGAAGACATCGGTGTCGACATCGCGTTCAACTGGGACCACTTCTTCCCGCTCTATGGAGATCCCGACGGCGCACATTTCGAATGCTGGACGATGCTCGGGGCCTGGGCCGAGCAGACGTCGCGCATCCAGATCGGCGCCCTGGTGACGTGCAACTCCTACCGCAACCCGGAACTGCTCGCCGACATGGCCCGAACCGTCGACCACATCTCGGACGGACGGCTCATCCTGGGGATCGGTTCTGGTTGGAAGCAGAAGGATTACGACGAATACGGTTACGAATTCGGCACCGCCGGCAGCCGCCTCGACGACCTGGCCGCCGCGCTGCCCCGAATCAACGAGCGTCTGACCAAGCTCAACCCGCAACCCACCCGTGATATCCCGGTGCTGATCGGTGGCGGGGGCGAGCGCAAGACCCTGCGACTGGTTGCCCAGTACGCCGACATCTGGCACAGCTTCGCCTCTGCCGAGGAGTTGCCGGCGAAGACCGCCGTACTGGACCGGCACTGCGCCGACGTCGGGCGGGACCCCGGCCTCATCGAACGCTCGGCCGGGGCTCAAAGCCGCGGGGACCTGACGACGAATGCCGAATCCCTCGTCGGTCTCGGCGTCACACTGCTGACCGTCGGTTGCGGCGGTCCCGATTACGATCTGAGTTCCGCGGAAGCGCTGTGCAAATGGCGCGACAGCCGTTAAGCCGTCCGCCTCATATTTGCCTCTGCTTCATCTGCCAAACATCTCAACGCGCGCGCCAAGACGTGAGAAACTTGCCAGCGCTGATGGCTGGATCGGGGCGGAAAAGAGACACGTAGAAACTGATGCCGAAGAAATACGGGGTCAAGGAGAAGGACCAGGTTGTTTCTCACATCCTGACCCTTCTGCTGACCGGCAAGCTGCGCACCGGCGACCGAGTTGACCGCAACGAGATCGCGCTTGGTTTGGGGATCAGCCGCGTCCCCATCCAAGAGGCGCTGGTTCAGCTCGAACACGACGGCATCGTGTCGACCCGCTATCACCGGGGAGCGTTCATCGAACGGTTCGACCAAGCCACCGTCCTCGAGCATCACGAACTCGACGGGTTGCTCAATGCCATCGCCTCATCCCGAGCCGCCACCAACCCCACCCCGCGGATCCTGGGGCAACTCGACGCGCTGCTGCGCTCGCTGCGCAACGCAAAGGACTCGCGGACCTTTTCCGAAGTCGCGACCGAGTACCGGCGCACGGTCAACGACGAGTACGCCGGCCCGCGCTTGTACGCCACGATTCGCGCCTCACAAAATCTCATTCCCCGCGTGTTCTGGATGACCTATCAAAACAGCCGCGACGACATGCTGCCGTTTTACGAAGAAGAGACCGCGGCAATCCAGCGCCGCGACCCGCAGAGCGCGCGCGCCGCGTGCACAGGGCGCTCACAACTCATGGCGCACACCATGCTCGCCGAGTTGTGTCGGCGGGGAGTGTTCCCGGCGTCCGACAGTGCCACCGATGGCGTCTACACCAAGCCGTCGATCGTCCTGTAGAAGGACCGCCGGCTGGTCGTTACGGTGGCGGTGATGAATTCCCGCCGGGGCGCGCATGCCGACTGGAGGTCAAAGCTGCCGCCGTTCGTCGCGACAATCCTAATGGTGGGCAGCCTGGTATGGGCCGCGCCCGCGGCGGCCGACCGCAATCAGTGCGCACCGGCCGGGTTGGAGAGTGCCAGGGCGCTGCCGGACGATGTTTCCGGTCATGCCGGGACGGCGGCGGCGGGCCAGGACGACCCGGACACCACCCCCAGCGTCGTGCCGCTGAGCTCGGTGAACGCAGCTGCGCTGGGGCTGGGAACGCCGGGCGTGCTCACCGCAGGCACCCTGTCGGACGCCCCGCCGAATGTCTGCATCAGTTCGACCGGGCAATTCACCGGGTTCGACAACCAGCTGCTGCGCGCCATCGCCAACAAGCTCGGCCTGCAGGTCCGTTTCGTCGGGACGGACTTCTCCGGGCTGCTCGCCCAGGTGGCAGCGCGGCGCTTCGACGTCGGCTCGGCGTCGGTCAAAGCCACCCAGGCTCGGCGGCGCACCGTCGCGTTCACCAACGGCTACGACTTCGGCTACTTCGCGCTCGTCGTGCCTCCTGGCTCGGCGATCCAGAAGTTCGGTGATCTCAACGGCGGACAACGAATCGGCGTGGTCCAGGGGACCATCGAGGAGTCCTACGTCGTCGACACCTTGCACCTGCAGCCGGTGAAGTATCCCGACTTCGCCACCGTGTACGCCAGCCTCAAATCCCGCCAGATCGATGCGTGGGTTGCGCCGGCGGGACAGGCGTCGAACGCGCTGCAACCAGGCGACCCGGCGCAGGCCGTCGCGTACACGTTCAGCCCGGGCGCGTTTGTCGCCTATCCGGTGGCCAAGGACAACCAACCCCTCGTCGATGCGCTGAACTCCGGGCTGGACGCCGTGATCGCCGACGGCACCTGGGCGGACCTCTATTCCCAATGGGTTCCGCGGACGCTGCCGCCGGGCTGGAAGCCCGGGTCGAAAACCGTTGCCGCACCGACACTGCCAGACTTCGCCGCGATCGCCGCCAGCCGCCACAGTAAGCCGGTGGGCCCGGCCGCACCGAAGTCGACACTGGCACAGTTGCGCGATGCCTTTTTCGACTGGGAGATGTACCGGCAGGCCGTCCCCACTTTGCTCACCACGGGACTGCCGAACACGTTGATTCTGTCGGGCAGCGCCAGCGTCATCGGGCTCGCCCTGGGGTTGGCGCTGGCGGTCTGTGGAATCTCGCGCTCGCGTTGGCTGCGCTGGCCGGCGCGGATCTACACGGATGTTTTCCGCGGCCTTCCCGAAGTGGTGATCATCTTGATCAT
>NZ_JAFBAR010000085.1 GCF_019247635.1 Mycobacterium sp. | reverse complement strand
CTCCGTTGCCCAGCGATCACCCGCCGACCAGCACGCCGCGGCCCGCTCTAGTTGTGTTCTGGCGCTGGCCAGTTCCCATCCGTTCGCCTGCGCCCTGGCTCCGGCGCGACGCAGCCAGGGCTCGGCCTCGGTCAGCCGGCCCGTCTCCACGCAGAATCTGCCGTACGCGGCGGCGCCGGTAACTCGGAGGTAGTCGGTGGCTTCGGAGACTTCCTCCGCACGGTCGATGGCGTCTATTACCGTCTGCCACAACGGGATAGACCTCACGTGCAGGTCGTCGTCGCAGAGTGCGATCGCACACCGGATTCGCGCGTGGGTGAGCAGGTACGCGTGTTCGGCGGCGAGGCCGGGCAAGGCGTCATCGTCCGGGGCGGCCAGCGTGCGCAGCCCGTTGTTGGCGCCCTCGTGATCGCCCAGTGCTGCGGCCAAGCCGATTTCCAAAAACTGTGCGCGCCGCGAATATCGGCGGACCATGCGGTCGACTTCGGTGTTGGACATCCGCACCTGGCCGGCCGCCTCGGGCATCGTCCCCGCGCGGATCGCCAAGTAGACTGCCAAACAATCTCGAATGCGTCGGATCGACTCTTGCACCCCGTCATTCGCGCCGCGCAACAGGTAGATTTCGCCCAGCTGCGCCAAGACTTCCAACAAGAAATCGTCCCGGTCGGCGTGCTCGATCTGCGGTACCAGGGACAGCAGCAGGTCCCGCGCCGCGACCTCGTCGGCGGCGAACGTCATGCGACGAGCGCGCTCCAGTTCGTCGGGGATCGGCACTGCTGCATAATAAATCCGTTGTGCCGACCGGTGCGGCGGACGCGTGAGTGAGGCACGCCCGCCGCCCGGAGACCGACAGATCAGCCGCATGTCACCTTGATGTTGAAGTCCTTGGTGATCATGCCGGCCATGGGGTTCTTCAAGTCGGCACCCTGCGCCTGACCGGTGATGGTGTAGGTCTTGCCGTCCACCGCTACGGTGGCCGAACCCACCTTTTGTCCCATGTTGTTGGCGACCGACAGGGCGTTGCCGTCGACAACAAGCGCCAGCGACTCGACGGTCGGCGTGGGCTCGTCGGTCATCACCACAGCCAGCGCCTGCTGCTGGCCACCGGTGGAACCGCTGCCGATGTCGATCTTGCCGGCCTGCTTGACACAGGTCACCGAAGCCGGGTTGAGGCCTGGCAGGTCGGTGCCACCGACCTTGACCTGGGTGCCCCCGCTGCCGGTGGCGACACTGGCCGGGCCCGCGCTGTGGCTGCCGCTCGAGCAGGCCACCAGCGCCGATGCGCAGCCCAGGGTTGCGATCGCACCCACGAGAACTCGTTTCACTGGATTTCCTTCCGTTCATGCGTCGCCCCGTTGGCGTCCGGCATGGGAGCAAGTACAGTCCGCTCAAGTTGCTACCGATCCCAATAAATGCGGGGCAGACCCCGTCAAGCGGTGAAGGAGACACCCGATGGCGAAAGTGAGATGGTTGGAAGCGCCTGAGGCCCATGATTTTCCGGCGGCCGGCGACTATCTGGACTTGCTCGCGGAGCCACACATCGTCAAACAGCTGACCGACAAGCTGCGTGCGGGAACGGTTGTGCACAAGTTTGCAAAAGACATTTTGCGGGCGGCACAACTGAGTCTGCTGCCGTCCGATAATCCGCATGTGGCCGCCGATTTGGCCAAAATCAAGAAGAAGCAGTCGCTTTCGCCGATCCTGCTGATCCGCGGCGACTATGCGACCGGTGTTCCGTTGCAGATCGCCGACGGCTACCACCGGGTCTGCGCGAGCTATTACACCGACGAGAACACCGACATCCCGGTCGTCCTCGTCTAGCCGGTCGCTATTCCTCCACCGCGACGCCGCCTCGCGGGCGCCGGCGCCGATGCGACGTCTTGCCGGTGGGGCGGCGGTTACGCAGCCCGGCCCTGGGCTCGTCGGCGACCTTGGTGGCTTCGGAGTCCTCGACTTCCTTGGCCGCTTTGGTCTCTGTGGGCGTGGGGGCTTCCTGCGTCACCGGAGCGCCTTCGGTCTCGGGCTCCGGGGCCTGGTCGGCCTCGACCGTCTCGGCCTCGCTGGTGTCGGCCTCGACCGTTTCGGCCTCGACCTCCGCAGCGTCGTCGTCGCCTTCTTCGGCCGCATCGTCGGGGGTCTCCTCGGGCTCGTCGGTCCCCTCGGTCTCGTCGGCGTCCTCGCTCTTGCGGCCCTTCCTGCGACGGATCCGCCGTTCTTTTGCTTTCTTCGGCTTGAGCGGTTTGGGCGGAGGCGGCGGCATCTCGGCGACAAACGACAGATAGAACGCGGCGAACCCGAGCAGGGCGATCGCAGCCGCGGCTCCATAGATCGCGAACAGCCACTGTCCGGCCGTATCGAGGCTGAGCCAGATCTCGCTGATCGCGGTGCCCACGATCAACACCCCGGCCAGCACGTCCGCGACGATCGACCAGGTCCTGATGGTCAGGGCCAGCTGGGGAGTGCCCAGCTCCGGCTTTCGGGTGCGCAGCAGCGTGAACACCACCGGCAGCGCGGTCAGACCGAACAGCACACCCGTCACGATCCGAAGGGTCGTCCCCAGCCCATGCGTAGTGTCGCCCATCAGCTCGGGCCAGCGCGGCAGCACGAAATAGAAGTAGAGGACGCCGGCAGCGACCGAAAACGACGCCTGCCACAGGACCGCGACCTTGCGCCCCATACGCCTCCTCATGCTGTGAGCTCGGGCCAGCCTAAGGCAACCGAGCCGCAACGTGGCTGTCCGCGCCTCGAAAGAGGGCGACCAATTGCGGAGGATGCGGGATTTGAACCCGCGAGGGCTGTTAACCCAACCCGCGTTCCAGGCGAGCGCCATAGGCCACTAGGCGAATCCTCCGCCGCCATGGTAGCGGCTGACGCCGCCCAGGGGTCCCGCGGCCACGTCCGGGCCCCCCGGCGCAGGTACTACACTCGCCGATGGACCCCGCGCGGCGTCTATCCTGTGAACTCCCCCAGGGCCGGAAGGCAGCAAGGGTCAATGGGCTCTGTCGGGTGCGCGGGGTCCCCTCTTTGACCCACTCTTGGACGGCGAAAGGCCCCCGCAAAGCTATGGTGTCGTTCGATTCGCTCAGCCCCGAGGAGCTGGCGGCCGTGCACGCGCGTAACCAGCAAAACTACGCGGAGCTGCAGGCCATGAAGCTGGCCTTGGATCTGACCCGCGGCAAACCGTCTGCCCAGCAGCTCGACCTGTCCAACCAGCTGCTGAGCCTGCCCGCAGAGAATTACCGCGACGAGGAGGGCACCGATACCCGCAACTACGGCGGCCTGCATGGACTTCCCGGGTTGCGAGCGATCTTCGGTGAGCTGCTCGGCATTCCGGTGCAGAACCTGATCGCCGGGAACAACTCCAGCCTGGAGTTGATGCACGATGTCGTCGTCTTCTCGCTGCTGCACGGAGGCGTCGACTCGCCGCGCCCCTGGATTAACGAGCCGGAGGGCGTCAAGTTCTTGTGCCCGGTCCCGGGCTACGACCGGCACTTTGCCATCACCGAGACGATGGGCATCGAGATGATCCGGGTGCCGATGCTCGACGACGGACCCGACGTCGACCTGATCGAGGAGCTGGTGGCCGTCGACCCGGCCATCAAGGGGATGTGGACGGTGCCCGTGTTCGGCAATCCCACCGGCATCACCTACTCGTGGGAAACCGTGCGCCGGCTCGTCCAAATGCGCACCGCCGCGCCCGACTTCCGTTTGTTCTGGGACAACGCGTACGCGGTGCACACACTGACCCATGACTTCGTCCGCCAGGTCGATGTCCTTGGGCTGGCCGCCAAGGCCGGCAACCCGCACCGTCCGTATGTCTTCGGGTCCACCTCGAAAATCACCTTCGCTGGGGCCGGGGTCAGTTTCTTCGGCGGGTCGCTGGGGAACATCGCCTGGTACCTGCAGTACGCGGCGAAGAAGTCGATCGGACCGGACAAGGTAAACCAGCTGCGGCACCTGCAGCTCTTCGGCGACGCCGACGGGGTGCGCCTGCACATGCTGCGCCACCAGCAGATATTGGCGCCCAAATTTGCCGCGGTGCTCGAGATTCTGGATAAGCGGCTCAGCGACTCGAAGATCGCCTCTTGGAACGAGCCCAAGGGCGGCTACTTCGTCAACCTTGACGTGCTGCCCGGCACGGCGCGCCGGACCGTCGCTCTGGCCAAAGACGCCGGCATCGCGGTCACCGAGGCGGGTGCGTCGTTCCCGTACCGCAAGGATCCGGACGACAAAAACATCCGGATCGCGCCCACCTTTCCGCCGCTGGCGGACCTGCGCAACGCGGTCGACGGGTTGGCGACCTGCGCGCTGCTGGCGGCTTCCGAGTTCTTGCTCAATCGGGGACTCGCCGCGGCGCCGACCGGGCGCTGAGGCCGGGCGCCGGCCCGCGCCCAGACCCCCTGTCCACGGGGCCCAGGACGGACCTTTCACACCAGCGCGGGCTCCGGCTCGGTTGCCCGCGCTACGCTCTCGACCTCCCGAAAGGGTCTCCCCCGTCGAAACATCGGATTCAGCGTCAGCTCGGCGGCCGAATAGTCGCCGTGGCTGTCCAGGCCGTTCGAGAAGCCCTCGGGCCGCGTCATCGTCGAGTACGTCTTGAAGAGATAGTCCCAGATCGTCAGCACGAACCCGTAGTTGGAGTCGGTGTATTCGATGTCGCGCCCGTGGTGGATGTCGTGGAACGCCGGGGTGCAGAACAGGCGGCTGATCCGGCGTTGCACCCGCTGCCCGACTTGCACGTTGACGTGTAAATACAAGACGAAGAAGAACGTCATCGTCTGCCAAATCATCACCGAACGCAGCGGGATCGCGAAGATCAACACTGCCGCCGCGGACACCCACGCCAGGATCGCATGCTCAACGAAATGCGCACGGCCGCCGGTTGTCGCGTCCAAGTGCTGATCCAGGTGGTGGACCATGTGATACATCCACAGGTACTTCGACCTGTGGAACACCAAGTGCATTGCGTACTGGCCGAAGTCCAAAATGATGAAATCGATGATCATGAACGCGATGCCGCCCATCCACGACGGGCGGTGCCAAAACGAGATGTGCGATGCGGCCAGCACGACGGGTGTGATCGCGATCGGAAGGGCCACCAGGCGGTAGATGCACCCCACGGCGATGTTCCGCCGTACCCGCTGCCACAGGGGTTCTTTCGTCGAGTCGTAGCGGAATCGCGGAATGAGCGCTTCCACGGGCAACAAGATGACCCACAATATGATCCAGGTGAGGAACTCCCAGCTTGTCGCCGCGTTGATGATGGAACCAATAAGGGGCATTGGTCGTCCTTTCCGTTGCACTGATGCTGGACCTAGCATGCGCATGCGGACTGGATGATCTCTTGCAAGATCCTTGAATTGCTTTCGCTGAATCCTTGTGCTGGAAGGGATTACGCATCAGCCGGCAGCATCGAGCGATGCACACGAAGCCATTTCGCATCGACTCCGGCGCGCCGGCATCGGAATCGTTTGGGCCGAAGAACATCGAAGAACATCGAAGAACATCGAAGCACTCGAGCCGCGGGTGCGGTATTGGGCCGTTGGTAGACGCTGAGCCGATCGGCCGTTTTACGCCGACGTGGCCGCCAGTTCGCGGGCGGCGGTTGCGATGTCCGTCAGGAGCTCGTCGATGTCGTTCGTGGTCGTTGTGGGGTTGAGGAAGACTAGTTTCAGGTGGACCTGCGGCGTGCCGTCCGGACCGGTGATTTTGGTGCGGGCGAGCAGTGCCCGGCCGTCGGTCATCAGTTTCCTGCGGATAGCCGAGTTCCACGCGTCCTCGTCCTCGACCGCGGCCGCGTCCGTGCTCCGGCAGCGGAAGATCACCGTACTGAGGATGGGCTCTGCCACCAGGGCAAGGGCGTCGGTTGCGGCGATCCGGGCCGCGGCATGCTGTGCCTGTTCGTGGCAGGCGTCCACCCAGGCGCCCATGCCTGCGCGGCCGACTGTCAGCAGCGTGGCCGCGATCTTCAAGGCGTCAGAGCGGCGGGTGGTCTGCAAAGAGGTGCTAAGCAGAGAGGTGAAGCCGGCGGCCTCGTCGTCGGACGGGTTGAGGTAGACGGCCTGTTCGTCGAGACAGTTCATGTGTCGCCGATCGCGCACGAGGAGCACGCTGGATGAAGCCGGGGTCCAGCCGAACTTGTGTAGGTCGAACGCGATCGAATCAGCTTCGGCGAGTCCGTCGAGCAGCGATGCGAGCTGCCGCGAGAACAGCGCGCCGATCCCGTACGCCGCGTCGACATGCAGCCACATCCGGTACTCGGTGGCCAGCGCCGCGAGATCGGGCAGCGGGTCGAACGAGCCGTGGTCGGTGGTGCCGGCCGTCGCGACCAGCGCTACCGGAACCTCATCGGCGGCCAGGCCGGCGAGGATCCGCCGCGCCTCTCCGGCGAGCATGCGGCCTCGCTCATCAACCGGCACGGTGAGCACGGCGTTCCGGCCGAGGCCGAGGAATGCGGCAGCGCGTGCGACGGAGAAGTGGGCGGCCGCGGAGCAGAGGATGCGGGGGCGGATTGGTCGTCCGGAGAGGCCGGCCCGGGACACCGCACCGGAGCCAGGGCCCGCATCGTCTGCCTCCTGAAGGGCATGGTCCCTGGCCAAAAGCAGCCCCATCAGGTTGGAGATGCTGCCACCGGGGGTGAGGGTTCCGGATGCGTGGGGGCCGTAGCCGACCCAGGAGGCCATCTCAGCGATGAGCTGCCGCTCCAGTTCGAGCGCGAAGGGGCCGCTCTCCCAAGCGTGCAGCGACTGGTTGAGTACGCCCGCTACTAGTTCGGCAGCGGCGGCCGCGGCGGTGGGCGCACACTGCATGCGGGCTACCGCGGACGGATGGGTGAGGTCGACCGCCCACGTCGCGTACGCCTGGAAGAGGTCGGTGACCCGCTGGGCGCTGGGTTCCTTGGTGAGGAAAGTGCCGCCGCCCAGAGCCTGCTGGACCGCGGCCTTGGCCGCCTCGGGTCCGCCGGGGGTGACGGGGCCGCCGCGTTTGACCGCGGCGTCATCGAGGGCGCCAAGGGCCGTGTCGAGGAGTTCCTTGAGCTGGTGTCGGCCCTCGGGGCTGCCTGCCAACGCTGCCTTGCTGCCTGTGTCGATCATTTGCGTAGGGTGCCTTTCGGTTCGGGTCCTTCGGTGGAGGTGGGGTTTTGCCGGGCCGGCCAGGTGTTGAGGATGACGCCGATCGACGCCGTCACGACGGCGGCGAGGCCCAGCAGCTGAGCCGGGGAGAGGATTTCGTGCAGGACCGCGAGCGCGACCAGGGCGCCGATCGCGGGTTCCAGACTCAGCAGAACCCCGAAGACCAGCGCAGACACCCGCCGCAGCGTCTCTATCTCGCAGGTGTAAGGAACGAGGGACGACAGCATCGCGACGCCGAATCCAAAGGCGAGTACGTCGGGCCGGGTGAGCGCTTGCCCGCCGTGGGCCAGTCCGGCGGGCAGCGAGCACAGGGTACCGAAGGCCATGGCGAGTGCCAGGCCACCGCCGCCGGGCAGCATCGCCCCGACCTTCGCCGAGAGGGGCACATATGCCCCCCAGAAGACCGCGCAGGCAAGGGCGATCAGTAGACCGGTCAGGCCGGCCGCCCCACCCTGCCAGCCGAGCAGCGCGATACCACTCGCCGCGATCACGACCCACAGCCGGTCCTTGGCCCGCCTTGAGGACAGCGCGGCGACGGCGAGGGGACCGGCCATGCCCAACGTCAGGGCCACACCGACCGGCATGCGTGCCATGGCCAGGTAGAAGCACAGGTTCATGCCCGCGATAGCCACGCCGAACGCGGCGACGGCGCCCGCGGTACGGCGGTCCAGGCGAAGTGAGGGCCGCCACCACAGCATCAGCACGACGGCCGCGAAGCCCAGCCGCATCAGGGTCATCGCCGCAGGGCCGGCCGTGCCGAACAGCTGCTTGGCGAACGCCGCACCCAGTTGCGTGCTCACCATTCCGGCGAGCATGAGAAGCGGCGCCGGAACGGCGTCTACTCCCGCGCGCCCGGCGGTTGTCGTGCCGGTAGCGATCTGCGCAGTCATGACTTGTCGCTGTGGTCGGCGAAGTAGTTGATGTCGCGGAGCATGGACGTGATCGCCTCGGAAGGCGCGTTGTGGTGCCCCGGACGGGTGCCAAGCAGCCGAGCGTGGCGTTGCAGCGTGGATCGACCGAACGGCAGTGCGCCAGCCTGCAGATAGCGGATGGCACCGGTCCCGTCGCGTTGGGGGGTGACTTGGGAGTGGGCGTGGATGCTTGCGCTGAATGGGATGTCGAGGGTCCCGGCGGCGAACGCTTGCGCGATCGCGGCGGCCGTGTCGCCGGCGGCCAGGATCGGCTGGACCAGCTCGTCGACCTCGCTTTCGATCCACTGCTGCTCCTCTTCGACCTGCTCTTGGTCGACTCGCACGAAGTCAAGCAGGTCGGAGGTGGCCAGACGGGTGGTACGGATGCCGGCGATGTTGGCCTCGACGTCGGGGATCCCGTAAGCCTCTTGGTTGGTCTTCGTGATGATCTTCGCGGCGCCCCCGAGGCGCCCGGTCAGGCCGCCGTAGAGGATGAGAGCGTCCGCTTTGTCACGCGCGCGCGGGAACACGCCCATGAATTGGTGAAGCACTCCGAAGACCTCGACAGTGGGCGGCAGGTATCGGCGTGCGAGACGTGGAATCGCGCGCAGTGCCGCGACATCTTGAGCTAGTGCCCCACCTTGGGGATATGCGATGGACACGCAGCGGACGCCCTCGCGGGCCGCGAGGATCGCCTCCAGCAACGTGATGGCCAGGCTGAGAGAGGGCGGCACGAGCACCGCGGTGAGTGTTCCGAAGAGCTCGCGATCGACGATCACCCCGGCCCGGGCCAGGGTTCCGCACGCCGCGTCGACCTCTCGCCAGGCCTCGAGTGAAACCGGCAGTGGAACGTCCTTGCAGTACGGCAGGTTGTAGGCGATTCCGCCGCCTTCGAACGACGTGATGCCCGAGGCGATGGCTACCGCGAAGAGGTCGCGGGCGTCGGGTGAGCCGTGACGGATCTCCAGCGGCGCCTGCACGCATGCGTTCAGTTCGCGGCCGCGTTCCCACCCGTGGCTGACCAGGGGATAGCCGTTGAGGTTGGTGGGCGACGTCTGCAGCGTTGCAGCCGCGACGTCGAAGTGCCGGAGGCGCGTGTGCGCGTCGATGGTGACCGGCAGCAGGTCCGGTGCCGCACCGGCTTCGAGTTGTTGGAGCAACGAACGCATTTCGTCGTGACCGCCGACGCCGCACCGGGGTTGCAACGCGGGGATGCCAGTGTCGGCCGCGGCACGCAGGACGGTGTGGGCACTGGCCTTGGTGGAGCCTCGGAGGTATTCGATTACCTCGGGGAGGTCGGGCAAGTCGAGTGTTTCGTCGACGGTCAGATCGAGCAATCCCTGGCGCGTCATGAGCCGACCGTAGCCAGCGTGGGTCGGGTCTGTCGTTCGCCGAGGTCTTGGGTGTTGCGTTCGCCGGCCAGGTGGTCTAGCAGGGCGCCCAGCTCGTTTGCGTCCTCAAGAATGTGGTCGACGCCAAGATCCAGCAGCCGATTGGCGGTGTCCGCACTCTTGTGGCTGCCCACCGAAAGGTTGCCGCCGACGATGATCGGGCATGCGAGTTGTCCGGCCGACCGTAGTTGCGGCAGCGCTTTGAGGTCCTCATAAGCGTGGCCATTGAGGCTGCCGATGAGGACTGCCTCTGCGTGTGGGTACGCGTGGTAGGCCTCGGCGAACTCCTCGAGTGGGGTGCAGACCCCGAGGTTGATGACGACGAAACCTTTCTGGCGCAGCATCATCGCGATGAGCTGGTTGGCGACCGCGTGCGCGTCGCTGGCTGCGACACCGAGGATGACGACGCGTGGCGCGGCATCGGTGTTGGTGGTGGTGTTGTTCATGGTGTTCTGCCTTTCGGGCGCTTGGATCGGTCGTATGTGGGGGTGGGACGGGGGTCAGTCGTCGAAGGCGGCGAACAGCTCGCGATCGCTGATGTCGGCGAGGCGGTCTGGATCGAATTCGTCGGCGTCCGCGCTCGCGAGGGAGTCGAGCACGAGGTTGATGGCGGGGATGAGGCCCCAGACTTCGCGGTACGGCGGCCACCCGGGGTGGCCAGCCTCGAGGTCACGTTGCCGGGCGAACAAGTAGCCGGCCCATTCGCGGCTCATCGGGGAGCGGTGGTGGTAGTCGTGGACGACGGTGTCGCCGGTGAGCACCAGGTAGCGGCTGGGGAAGTGGATCAGCGCCATCCGCAGCGCCCAACGCAGCCATGCGTAGGCACGGCGAACACCGGTGAGCTCGTAGCCCGGCACCGGCTCGCCGAGGAAGATCGCATTGCTCAGCCCGGCCATGTAGGCGCGGCCGCGGCGAACTTCAACGCCCTTGGCGGGAAAAGTGTGTTCCACGCATAACCGCAGCACGTTGCTGATCTGGAAGAAGAAGAACAGCGGCAATGCCCACGCGACGAGGAAGAACATCCAGCCGTGCAGCAGCGTGAGAAGCGCTGCCAGCAGGAGGTAACCCGACAGTGCCACTCGACGCTCGGCGGGTGTCGCGCCGTGCACATAGGACCGCACCCGCGCCCGGGCGAATCGCGCGTGGAACACCGGCGAGCACAGCAGGGCAATAATCTGCCGCCACATTTGCTGCCGGGTCATGCCCGGTCGCAGCCGCAGGGTAACCAGCATCGCCTGGACGGTGGGGTCATGCAGCGTCATGTGTCGCGCGGCGTGATGGTCGCTGATGTGCTCGCTGCTGTAGCGCTGAAAGCTTTGCACGACTAGGCCGGCGGCGATGATTCGCCCGACGAGGCGATCCGCACGGGCCTTACCCCACATGTTGCGGTGGGCGCACTGGTGAAAAATCAGCATGCGCAGATTCCGCATGCCGTGCAATGTGACCGCCCAGCCCAGGACCAGCAGCAGCAGATTCGGGCCGGACCACGCGACCGCGCTGAAAATGAGCCCGATTGCGAGCGATCCCAGAGCTGTTGCCAAATGGAAGGTGGGAGTGAGCTTGGGGCCGTGCTGACCGGTGTGGGCCTTGCCGGTCAGATATGTCAACGGCAGCTGAAGCAAAGCCGGCAAACGCCGCATCGTTTCACGGACATCGACCGGTGTTTCGTCGTGCTGGACGGTCTGCTCGGGCGCTAACGCGAGTGCTAGTTCTTGCATCGTTCGATTTCCTTGGCTGGGGGCGGTGGTGCTGAATGACAGCCCCCACGTTGCGCAAGGCGCCTCTTGGGATCCTTGGAAAATCCTTGAGCGGCCAGGCGACCGATGCGTTGCCGCTGACGCCACTTCATCGCGTTGACTCTGCGGCTAGGGCGACAAAGTGCGAGTGGGCCCCACCGTGGGCGCAGAGTCAACGCATCGGAGGGCTGCGCTGCTGCCCGCGTCAGCCCGCGTCGGTAGCCTGGCTGACCGTGGCCCTCTACCGCAAATACCGACCGGCAACCTTCGCCGAGGTGGTGGGGCAGGAGCACGTCACTGAGCCGCTGTCCGTCGCCCTACAAGCGGGCCGGATTAACCACGCCTACCTGTTCTCCGGGCCGCGTGGCTGCGGAAAGACATCGTCGGCGCGCATCCTGGCGCGGTCGTTGAATTGTGCCCAGGGGCCCACGGCCAACCCGTGCGGGGTGTGCGAATCGTGCCAAGCGCTGGCGCCGAACGCGCCCGGCAGCATCGACGTCGTCGAACTCGACGCCGCCAGCCACGGTGGCGTGGACGACACCCGTGAGCTGCGGGACCGCGCGTTCTACGCGCCGGCGCAGTCGCGCTACCGGGTGTTCATCGTCGACGAGGCACACATGGTCACCACCGCGGGATTCAACGCGCTGCTCAAGATCGTGGAGGAACCACCCGAACACCTCATCTTCATCTTCGCGACCACCGAGCCGGAAAAAGTGCTCCCGACCATCCGATCGCGCACCCATCACTACCCGTTCCGGCTGTTGACACCCCGTACCATGCGCGCACTGATCGGGCGGATCTGCGAGCAGGAGGGCGTGGTGGTCGACGATGCGGTCTATCCGCTGGTGATTCGTGCCGGTGGGGGGTCGCCGCGCGACACACTCTCGGTGCTCGACCAGCTGGTGGCCGGTTCTGAGGGCGGTCGGGTGAGCTATCAACGGGCGCTGGGGCTCCTGGGTGCCACCGATGTCGCACTCATCGATCATGCCGTCGACGCCCTCGCGGCCGCGGATGCCACGGCGCTGTTCGGTGCTATCGAATCGGTGATCGACGCGGGCCACGACCCTCGTCGGTTCGCCACCGATCTGTTGGAGCGATTCCGCGATCTCATTGTGCTGCAAGCGGTTCCCGACGCCGCATCGCGCGGCGTGGTGGATGCGCCGGAGGACGTGCTGGACCGGATGCGGGAGCAGGCGGCCCGAATCGGTCCGGCGACGCTGACGCGATACGCCGAGGTAGTCCAGGCCGGGCTGGGCGAGATGCGCGGTGCGACGGCGCCGCGCCTGCTGCTCGAAGTCGTCTGCGCGCGACTACTGCTGCCGTCGGCCAGTGACGCGGAGTCCGCGCTGCTGCAACGCGTCGAACGGATCGAGACCAGGCTGGACATGTCGATACCGGGGGCGCCGGCCTCAGCGGCCACGCCGTCGGCTGCGCCAACCCCGCCGCCTCGCAAGGCAGTGGCCGCCGAGCCGAAATCCACGCCCACGCCTGCACCACCGCCGCCACCGGCGGAATCCCCTACTGCCCCTGGCGAACTCGACTCCGCCGCGGTGCGGACCATGTGGCCCACGGTCCGCGACAAGGTGCGTCAGCGCAGCCGCACCACCGAAGTGATGTTGGCCGGCGCCACCGTGCGAGCGGTCGAGGACAACACTCTGGTGCTGACCCATGATTCGGCGCCGCTAGCCAAGCGGCTGTCCGAACAGCGCAACGCCGACGTCATCGCCGACGCGCTCAAAGATGCGCTAGGGGTTGATTGGCGGGTGCGGTGCGAGGTTGGGGGCTCTGCCGCGGCCGAGGTGAAGCCGTTGCATCCTAAAGTCGAACAGCCCGCTCCCGCAATCGAATCGGTGGAATCCACCCGGCGAGACGAAGAGGAGAGCATGCTTGCCGAAGCCGGCCGCGACGACGAGTCGACCCCGCGTCGGGATCCGGAAGAGGTGGCGCTGGAGTTGCTGCAGAACGAGCTGGGGGCGCGCCGGATAGATGACGGGTAGCCCGGTTTAAGGCGTCCACCAAGGCCGCAGTGGCAGCTTGTCATCGCCCCACGCGTCGACGTTGGCCGCCAAGACGTGGTGCAGCTGAAGGTTGTTCTGCTCGAAGGCTACTCGTGAGGCGGCCATATACAGGCCCCACACCTTGGCGATGGGCAGACTCACCTCCGCGACCGCCTGATCCCAGTGCGCAACGAGGTTGCGGCCCCAGTCGCGCAACGTCATCGCATAGTGGTGGCGCAGGTTCTCCTCGTGCAGCACCTCCAGGCCGACCTCCTGGATTTCAGTGATGATGCGTCCCGAACCGGTGAGCTCGCCGTCTGGGAAGACGTATCGGTCGGTGAAGCCGCCCGCGAACGACGTCGACTTGTTGTCGTGGCGGGTGATGCAGTGGTTGAGCAGTAGGCCACCGGTGCGCAACTTCGACTTGAGGAAGCCGAAATAGAACGGGTAGTTTTTGACGCCGATGTGCTCGGTCAGTCCGATCGACGAAATCGCGTCGAACCCCGTCTCGGCCACGTCGCGGTAATCGGAGTGCCTCACTTCGGCAAGGTCCGCCAGTCCTTCCTCCGCGATCGCTTGTTGCGCCCACTTCGCCTGTTCGGCGGAGAGCGTTGCGCCGATGACCCGAACGCCGTGGCGGGCGGCGTACCGCACCATCCCGCCCCAGCCGCAACCGACGTCCAGTAGCCGGTCGCCGGGTTGTAGCCGCAGCTTCTCGAAAATCAGCCGGTACTTGTTTTCCTGGGCCTCTTCCAGGGCTGCGTCGGCGTTCGGATAAACCGCGCAGGTGTAGGTCATCGACGGCCCGAGCACCCATTCGTAGAAGGAGTTGGACACGTCGTAGTGATGGTGGATAGCTTCGGCGTCGCGAGTCTTGCTGTGCAGCAGGCCATCAACGGCCCGGCGCCACCGCGGGGGAGTTTCCTGCGGTGGCGGCGCGATGGGCAACAGATGCTCGACGCCGATCGAACGGACGACGTTGGCCAGCACCCGCGCCGACGGCCGCTTGAACTTGACCTTGTTGGTCAGCGTCTTGAGCAGCTCGTAGGGATCACCGGGATGGACGCCGTGGGTCTGCAGGTCACCCGCCACGTATGCACGGGCAATTCCGAGCTCACCGGGGGCCGTGGCCAGGTAGGTGGCACCACGCGGGCTGCACAACTCCAGGCCGAGTTCGGCGTCGCGGTAGCCGGCGGTGCTGCCGTCGTACGCGGTGAACTTCAGCGGCTGTCGGGTGCCGGCGGTAAAGATCTCCAAAATCTCGGCCATGCTGAGCTTGCCCGAGATGCGGTCCGGTTCCCTAACGGTTGTCATCGTCGCTGCACCGCCTTTGCATACAGGTCGAGGAGACGTGAATCGGGATCGTAGGTCTTCTTTACCGTGTTGTAGGACTCCCCGCCATAGAGCTCGTCAAACTCCTCTCGGGTGTAGAAGGAGTCGGAATACAGCGACTTGTGCCCGTCGAGCTCGCCGACCTTGGCCTCGATCGCACGGTTCGTCTCGCCCGCGGTGCCACCGGCCGGCACCGATGACCAGAATCCGATGTTGACATAGTTGCGGTCGGCCCGCAGCGGATACAGGGGCCAGCCGTCATTGTCCCGTAACCGCAACGGGCACAACCAAATCGGCGTGATCGGGACGTTGTTCAGGAACCATTCCAGGAAATCGGGGGTTCGTTCGATCGGCACCTCGACGTCCTGCACCACCCGCTCGCGCGGACGTCCCCCCGAAGCAGATCTGCGCGCCTCGATCCGATCGGCGATACCGAAGCGCTGGTCTATGGCCACCAGCTTCCCGTAGGTGCTGCTGCGCCGATACCGGCGCGGCCACCAGCGCCGCACCCGCGGGTTTTGTGCGCCAAACGCGCGCGAGCACCAGAACCAGTCGGTGTCCCAGCGCCATAGATAGTCGTGGATGGTCAGGCGGTCTTCTTTGATCGCGGTTTCATGCTGGATCGACCGGTAGTAGATGTCTTTCCCGGTGTAGTCGCTGACCGGGCCGGGGGTGGTGGTTCGCTTGCCGACACACAGGTAGCTTTCGTCGGCGCCGAACACCACGCCGTCCAGGTAGTCCACCGGTACGCCGTCTCGACCACCGGTTTCGATGATCCGTTCCGCTGCCGCGACCATGTCGGTCAACGATTGAAACCGGATGTGCCGCAAGGCCACAAACGGCTCAACCGGCTCGAGCTCGATTCGCAGCCGTGTCGAATAACCCAGCGTCCCATAGGAATTAGGGAAGGCGCGAAACAGGTCGACATGCTGGTTGCGGGATACGGTGAGCAATTCGCCAGCGCCGGTGAGGATATCCATCTCGAGCACCGATTCGTGCGGCAGGCCGTTGCGAAACGATGCCGACTCGATACCGAGGCCGGTGACCGCGCCACCGAGGGTGATCGTTTTCAATTGCGGGACCACCAGTGGCGAAAGTCCGTAGCGCAAGGTCGCGGCCACCAGGTCTTCGTAGGTGCACATGCCGGCGACATCCGCGGTGCGGGCGTCCGGATCGACATTGATGACGTCAGTCAGTCCCGACGTATCCAGGCCGGGCGCATCGCGTTTGGCGCGGGCGCGGAACAGATTTGAGGTGGGTTTGGCGAGACGGACCGACGCCGTTGCGGGGATGGACCGGTAGCTGGCCAACAACCGCTCGACGCCCGCGTTGTGGGCGGACAGTGCGGAAGCTTGGGCAGGCACCACATATACCCTAGTCCCGGATAACGATCCCTGCAGCGTCGCTGCATCGACAACGGAGGAGTTGTGCCTGATGGGACAGGTGAGCGCAGCCAGCACAATCCTGATCAACGTTGATCCCGCGACCACACTCACCACGGTCGCGGATTACCAGAATGTCCGGCCGAAAATCCTGTCCCCGCAGTACAGCGAGTACCAGGTGCTGCAGGGCGGCCAGGGAGCGGGCACGGTCGCCAAATGGCGCCTGCAGGCCACCAAATCGCGGGTTCGCGAGGTGCACGTCGACGTCGACGTCGCCGGCCACACCGTCATCGAAAAGGACGCGAACTCGTCGATGGTGACCAGGTGGACGGTGGCACCCGCGGGGCCGGGCTGCACCGTCACCGTCGACACCACCTGGACGGGCGCGGGGGGCGTCAAGGGATTCTTCGAAAAGACCTTTGCGCCATTGGGGTTGAAGAAGATTCAGAACGAGGTGCTGGCCAACCTGAAGAGCCAGGTCGAGTCGGGCAATCAGGTCTAGCGCGCCTGGCCCTGGGTTGCCAGGAAGCCCGCGATGCCGCGGACTACCGCCTCGGCGTACTTCTGTCTGCCTTCGGGCGATTCCATCAGCGCCGAATCGGCGGGGTTCTTCATGTTGCCCAGCTCGACGAGGACCGACGGATACTGCGCCAGGTTCAGACCGGCCAGGTCGGAGCGGCCATACAGGCCGTTCTGACCGATGTAGTTGGAGGGCGGGATGCCCGAGCTCTGCAGCTGGTCACGCATGATCTGGGCGTACTGCACCGAGGGCCCGGCCTGCGCCGCGTTGAGCGGAGGGGCCGAGTAGTTGACATGGAATCCGCGCCCGGATGCGGGCCCACCGTCGCCGTGCAGGCTGATGATGGCGTTGGGGTGCAGCGCGTTGGCCATCTCGGCGCGCTGATCGACACATGGCCCCACCGTGTTGTCGTTGTTCCGCGACATCGCGGTCCGGACCCCGAGCGCGCTCAACGCGGCACGGACCCGAAGTGCGGTGTCCCAAGTGAAGGTGTGCTCCTGGTAGCCGCTGTTCGTCGACGTCCCGCTGGCCTGACAGTCCTTGGTGCCGCCGCGACCGGTGGGCACCTGACGCGTGATCGAGGCGTCGTTCGCGCCGTTGTGGCCGGGGTCGATGAACACCACCATGCCGGCGATGTTGGAAGGTACCGCGGTTGCGGTCGGCAGCACCGGAGCCGCGGCCACGACGACCATTCCGACCATCATCGCGATCCCGACACGGAGGCTGACTCGTACGTCCACGGCGCCAAGGTAACGCCGCGCGGTCTACGCTGAATGTTTCGAATCGCCCGACATCCACAGGCGAAACCAAGTCGAGACCGAGATGCGAGGGGATTGTCATGCAACCCGGAGGCGATATGTCGGCGCTGCTCCAGCAGGCGCAGCAGATGCAGCAGAAGCTGTTGGAAGCCCAGCATCAGCTGGCCACCGCCGAGGTGCACGGCCAGGCCGGCGGCGGCCTGGTCAAAGTCGTCGTCAAGGGCAGCGGCGAAGTGGTCGCGGTGAACATCGACCCCAAGGTCATCGACCCCGATGACATCGAGACTCTGCAGGACTTGATCGTCGGCGCACTGGCCGACGCGTCCAAGCAGGTCACCAAGATGGCACAGGAGCGGCTGGGCTCGCTGGCCAGCGGAATGAGTGCCCCCCCTGCCGCTCAGGCCGCGCCGGCCCCGCCCACCCCGCCGGCTCCTCCTACACAGTTCCCCGGGCCCTGACTTGTTTGAGGGGCCCGTCCAGGATCTCATCGACGAGCTCGGCAAGCTGCCGGGTATCGGACCCAAGAGCGCGCAACGCATCGCCTTTTACCTGCTGTCCGTGGAGCCGCCGGACATCGACCGGCTGACGGCCGTGCTGGCCAAGGTCCGCGACGGAGTGCGGTTCTGCGCGGTGTGCGGAAACGTTTCCGACCACGACCGGTGTCGCATCTGCGCTGATCCCCGCCGGGACGGGTCGCAGGTGTGCGTCGTCGAAGAGCCAAAGGACGTCCAGGCCGTGGAGCGCACCCGCGAATTCCGCGGCCGCTACCACGTATTGGGCGGCGCGCTTGATCCGCTTTCCGGGGTGGGTCCCGATCAGCTGCGGATTCGCGAGCTGCTGAGCCGCATCGGTGAGCGGGTCGACGACGTCGACATCACCGAGGTAATCATCGCCACCGACCCCAATACCGAGGGCGAAGCGACCGCCACGTACTTGGTGCGGATGCTGCGCGATATTCCCGGCCTGACCGTGACACGCATTGCGTCCGGCCTACCGATGGGCGGCGACCTGGAGTTCGCCGACGAGCTGACACTCGGCCGCGCGCTCACCGGCCGCCGCGCCATGGTCTGAAGGGTCCGTTTTTGCGGGTGGCGTGCGCTGCGTTTGGGTTATCGCGAAAGTGCTGGGCGCGCCTTAGCGTGCCGACAGTCGCTCGCCGCGCAGCAACTCCACCTCGGACAGCTCCAGCGGCAGCAACGGACCCACCACCTTGGCAAGCAGCAGGTCGGCAAGCTCGGGATTGCGGGCCAGACATGGTCCGTGCATGTAGGTCGCGACCACGTTGCCCTGCACGGCGCCGTCGATGCCGTCGCCGGCCCGGTTGCCCGCGCCCTTGACCACCGCGCCCAGCGGTGACGCATCCGGACCCAAGACGGTGCCGCCGCGGTGGTTTTCGAAACCGGTCAGGCGCTGGGTCAGGCCGGCCAGCAACGGCTTGGCCACCAGTTCGCCGATGGTGCGCGCATCCTGCGGTGAGGTGGTCAAATCCAGCAGGCCCACGCCGTCGACCCGTTCCCCCGCCGACGTCTCGTACCAATGGCCGAGCACCTGGACGGCCGCACAGATCGCCAGCACCGGCGCACCCCGGCCGGCCGCGCGCTGCAGTCCCGGGTGCCGCAACAGGTGGCGGGTGGCCAAGCGCTGCGCGTAGTCCTCCGCGCCGCCCAGCGTGTACAGGTCCAGCGACTCCGGAACCGGGTCGGCCAGCGTGATCTCGACGATCTCGGCCGCGACGCCCCGCAGCAGCAATCGTTGGCGCAGCACCACGGCGTTACCGCCGTCGCCGTAGGTGCCCATCACGTCGGGCAGCACCAGCCCGATCCGCAACACGGAGTCAGCCGCTCGATTAACCATGGCGCCCGAGCTTCCGCTGCAGCTGCAGGAACGCGGTGTAATTGGCGACGACCTCCACTCGCCCGGGCGGACACGACGCGATGGCCGCCAGGGTGTCGTGCATCAGCGTGTGTTGCACGCCCGCGTATCCCAGTCGCACCGCCAGGTCGGTGCCGCGCTCGCCGGCGGCGACCACTGCCGTTTCCTCGAAGTGCTCGAACCGCACGTCCCACAACCAGGACAGGTCTTCCCCGTCGGGCACCTGCCCGTTAACGGAGATGACCACCCCGGCGGCATGCTTATCCACCATCGACAGCGCCTCCTGCCAGCCGGCCGGGTTCTTGGCCAGCAGGATCCTCGCCTCGTGCTGGCCCAGCCGCACCGTCCGGTAGCGACCGGCGACCTCGTCGACTCGGGAGACAGCGGCGACCGCCTCACCCGGATCGACGCCCAGCGCGACGGCTGCCGCGATGGCCTGTGCGGCGTTGCCGCGATTGACCGAGCCGGGCAGCGCCAGCTGCATCGGGAGGGCTAGCCCGTCGGGACCGTAGAGCGTGTCGGCGTCGAACCACCACTGCGGGCTGGGGCGCTTGAAGTCGGCGCCCGTGGAATACCAATGGCCCTGCTCACGAACAATCACCTCGCCGCTGCGTGGGCAGCTGACCGAGTCGTTGGCCCACGAGCCGCCCGCGGCCACCCACACCACGTTCGGGCAGTCGTAGGCCGCCGAGGTCATCAGCACGTCGTCGCAGTTCGCCACGACGACCGCCGTCGGGTGCCGAGCCAGGCCGGTCCGCAGGGTCCGTTCGATCAGGTTGATCTCGCCGACGCGGTCCAGTTGGTCGCGGGACAGGTTGAGCAGCACAACGGCACCCGGGTCGACGGCATCTGCAACGTGCGGCACGTGCATCTCGTCGACCTCCAGCGCTGCCAATCCGGCCTGGCGGTTAGCCGCCAGCGCGGCCACTAGCCCCGCATCCATGTTGGCGCCCTCGGCGTTGGTGGCCACCGGGCCCAGCGTCCGCAAGGCGGCCGCGGTCATCCGGGTGGTGGTCGATTTGCCGTTGGTCCCCGTGACGACGACGGTGCGCCTGTTCTCCCCGAGTTGACGCAACACGGAGGGGTCCAGCGTCATCGCCACCAAACCGCCGATCATGGCACCGGCCCCGCGTCCGGTCATCCGAGACGCCCAGCGCGCGCCGGCTCCCGCGGCCAGTGCCAGACGCGCCCGGGTGGTTACCACCCGCGCAGTTTAAAGGCGATCGCAAGCGCGGCGCCGGGCGCCGAGTGCTGCGGGCCAACACAACCCAGTGCCGACACGACGGCGCAGCACCGCAGTGATGTCGGTCGGACGTGCCATCCTCAAGCCATGAGCCACATCTGGGGACGGCCGGTTAGCCGCCCGGACGCGGGCTGGGCCGTCATCGACGTCGAGACCTCGGGCTTCCGTCCCGGTCAGGCCCGGATCATCAGCATCGCCGCGCTCGGTCTCGACGCCGACGGCCGAGTAGAGCGGTCAGTGGTCAGCCTGCTCAATCCCGGGGTGGACCCCGGACCCACGCATGTGCATGGCTTGACCGCGGCCATGCTGGAAGATCAGCCGCAATTCGCCGACATCGTCAGCGACGTGAGCGAGGTGCTGCGCGGCCGCACGTTGGTGGCCCACAACGTCGCGTTCGACTACGCGTTCCTGGCCGCTGAAGCCGAGATGGCCGAAGCCGAACTGCCCGTGGATGCCGTCATGTGCACGGTAGAGCTGGCCCGGCGGCTGGACCTGGGCCTGGACAACCTGCGGTTGGAGACACTGGCCGCCCATTGGGGCGTGACGCAGGAACGGCCACACGATGCGTTCGACGACGCCATGGTGTTGACCCTGGTGCTGGAATCGGCCTTACAACGAGCGCGCGAACGCGACGTCTGGTTGCCGGTGCACCCGGTGACGCGGCGCCGCTGGCCCAACGGGCGGGTGACGCACGACGCGCTGCGCCCGCTGAAGGCGCTGGCATCCCGAATGCCATGCCCGTACCACAACCCGGGCCGGTACGTTCGGGGCCGGCCGCTGGTCCAGGGCATGAGGGTGGCGTTGGCCGCCGAGGTGGTCCGCACCCACGAGGAACTCGTCGAGCGGATCCTGCACGCCGGGCTGGCCTACAGCGACGACGTCGACCGCGAGACGTCGCTGGTGGTCTGCAATGATGCAGCCCCCGGGCAGGGCAAGGGTTATCACGCCCTGCAGCTGGGCGTGCCGGTGGTGTCCGACGCGCACTTCATGGGCAGCGTCGGCTCCGTGATCGGCGGCACCAGCATGGAGGAGTTTGCCGACACCGCCGCGGTCGACGAGCAGTTCGCCCTGTTCTGAGCGGCAGCCGGGTCCAGGCTCCTTCGCGCGTCCGCCACGTCGGCTGTCACTCAGCGCGGGACGCTCGGTTCACCGCGGATACCACGGCCCGCAGCGACGCGGTGGTGATCGAGGGCGCGATCCCCACACCCCAGACCGTTCGGCTGACCACAGAATGCGCCGAGCTCGCGATCGACACCGAATCTGATGGGTGCCGACCCGCTTCGCCCGGCTGCGCCGCGCTCGCGATCGACACCGGGTGCGCCGCGCTCGCGATCGACACCGAAGCCTCGACGTAGGCCGCCGCCTGGGCGTCGTCGCCTGCGCTCATCGCATGCTCGGAGTAATCCAAGACGGCCACGTCGAATCCGACACCGCCCAGCGCGTCGACGAACGCGGCCAGCGGACCGTTGCCGGAACCACTGATCTCGGTCTCCACGCCGTTGATTTTCACGGTCGCGGTAATGCTGGTCGTGCCGGTGTCTTCCTCGTCGGCATCCACCCGCTGCTTCACCCGCTCCAGCGGCAGGATCGGCGCGAGGTACTCCTCAGAGAACGCGTCCCACATCTCCTTCGGAGTGACCTCGCCGCCTTCTCCCGCAGTGCCCTCTGCGATCTTTTGGATCACGCCGGAGAACTCGATCTGCAGCCGTCGCGGCAGGGCCAGGCCGTGATCGGCCTTCATGATGTAGGCCACCCCCCCCTTGCCGGACTGCGAGTTGACCCGGATCACCGCCTCATAGGTCCGCCCGACGTCCTTGGGGTCGATCGGCAGATACGGCACCTGCCACAGCATGTCGTCCATATCGACGTCCGCGGCATCTGCATCCAGCTTCATCGCGTCCAGGCCCTTGTTAATGGCGTCCTGGTGGCTGCCGGAGAACGCGGTGTAGACCAGGTCGCCGCCGTAGGGGTGACGTTCGTGCACCGGCAGCTGGTTGCAGTACTCGACGGTGCGGCGGATCTCGTCGATGTTGGAGAAGTCGATCTGCGGGTCCACGCCACGGGAGAACAGGTTCAGTCCCAGCGTCACCAGGCACACGTTGCCCGTGCGCTCGCCGTTGCCGAACAGGCAGCCCTCGATCCGGTCGGCGCCGGCCTGGTAGCCCAATTCGGCTGCGGCGACGGCGGTTCCGCGGTCGTTGTGCGGATGCAGGCTCAGGATGACGGATTCCCGGTTGGCCAGATTGCGGCTCATCCACTCGATCGAGTCCGCGTAGACGTTCGGTGTGGCCATCTCCACCGTCGCGGGCAGGTTGAAGATGATCGGGTTGTCCGGTGTCGGCGCGATGATCTCGCAGACGGCATCGCACACCTGCTTGGCGTATTCGAGTTCGGTGCCGGTGTAGGACTCCGGCGAGTACTCGAAGCGCCACTGCGTGCCCGGGTATTTGGCGGCCTCCTCGACGCACTTGTGGGCGCCGTCGGTGGCGATGGCCTGCACCGCGGCCCGGTCGGCGCGAAAAACCACGCGCCGCTGCAGGATTGACGTCGAGTTGTAGAAGTGCACGATGACCCGCGCGGCGCCCTCGCACGCCTCGAATGTGCGCTCGATCAATTCCGGTCGGCACTGGGTCAGCACCTGGATGGTGACGTCGTCGGGAATGGCGCCGTCGGTGATGATCTCGCGAACGAAGTCGAAGTCGGTCTGGCTGGCCGACGGGAAGCCGACCTCGATCTCCTTGTAGCCCATGCGAACCAGGAGGTCGAACATGCGGCGTTTGCGGGCCGGGCTCATCGGGTCGATCAGCGCCTGGTTGCCGTCGCGCAGGTCTACCGCGCACCACAGCGGCGCGGTGGTGATCACGCGGTCTGGCCAGGTGCGGTCGGCCACCCGAATGGGCTCGACTTCGTCGGCGAAGGGGCGGTACCGCCCGACCGGCATGGACGTGCCGCGCTGGGGATTCCAGCCGGGTTGGCCGGGTTCGGTTGGGCCGGCGGGCGTGACGATGGTGCGTGCTGAGCTGTAAGCGTCAGGTGAATCAGAAATAGTCACGGTTTTTGCTCCGGGGATGTGAGAAGGAACATCAGACCGGCGCGTCGCGAACACCCGCGACGGGTAGCCGGTCTGGATCAGACCCCGTCGCGGCGTCCGAGAAGGAGCACCCGCTGCACGTTGTGCACTCTACCGCGATAGGCCTTTCGGGCAAAAAGCCGTCACCCCGCGACCGTGCGCGTCTGTACGGTGACACGCCGCATTCGGCGTACAACCGCGCACGCTCGCGCCAGAAAAAACCGAGATGCGCCGCCACGTATCCTGTTGTGGACTTAAACCCTGGCGGTGACAGCGAACCCGCGGGGCCAGAAAGGCAGGAAATACCAGTGGCGCTCGTCGTGCAGAAGTACGGCGGATCCTCGGTGGCCGACGCCGACCGGATTCGCCGGGTCGCCGAGCGCATCGTCGAGACCAAGAAGCAGGGCAACGACGTCGTCGTGGTGGTCTCGGCAATGGGCGACACCACCGACGACCTGCTGGACCTCGCTCAGCAGGTATGCCCGGTGCCGCCGCCTCGGGAACTGGACATGCTGCTGACCGCTGGTGAGCGGATCTCCAATGCGTTGGTGGCCATGGCGATCGAATCGCTGGGTGCGCACGCTCGTTCGTTCACCGGATCGCAGGCCGGGGTGATCACCACCGGCACGCATGGCAACGCCAAGATCATCGACGTCACGCCGGGACGGCTGCAGGCCGCGCTCGACGAGGGCCGCATCGTTCTGGTGGCCGGATTCCAGGGCGTCAGCCAGGACACCCGGGACGTCACGACGCTGGGCCGCGGCGGCTCGGATACCACCGCGGTCGCCCTGGCGGCCGCCCTTGGCGCAGACGTCTGTGAGATCTACACCGACGTGGACGGCATCTTCAGCGCCGACCCCCGAATCGTGCACAACGCCTGCAAACTGGACACCGTCACTTTCGAGGAGATGCTCGAGATGGCGGCCTGCGGCGCCAAGGTGCTGATGCTGCGCTGCGTGGAATACGCGCGGCGGTACAACCTTCCGGTGCATGTTCGGTCCTCGTACACGGACAAGCCGGGCACTGTCGTCGTCGGATCGATCAAGGACAAACCCATGGAAAGCCCCCTTCTGACCGGTGTCGCGCATGACCGCAGCGAGGCCAAGGTGACCATCGTCGGGCTGCCCGACATTCCGGGGTACGCCGCCAGGGTGTTCCGGGCTGTCGCCGACGCCGACGTGAACATCGACATGGTGCTCCAGAACGTCTCCAAGATCGAGGACGGCAAGACCGACATCACCTTCACCTGCTCACGAGACGCCGGTCCCACCGCGGTGGCCAAGCTGGACTCGCTGCAGGACGAGATCGGCTTCACCCAGCTGCTCTACGACGACCACATCGGCAAGGTGTCGCTGATCGGCGCCGGGATGCGTAGCCATCCCGGGGTAACGGCCACATTCTGTGAGGCCCTGGCCGCCGTCGGGGTGAACATCGAGCTGATCTCGACCTCAGAGATCCGCATTTCGGTGCTGTGCAGGGACACCGAACTAGACAAGGCCGTCGTTGCGTTACACGAGGCATTCGGCCTCGGCGGCGACGAAGCGGCCACGGTCTATGCGGGAACGGGGCGCTAGATGGGCGCAAACGGCTTGTCGATAGGAGTGGTGGGCGCCACCGGACAGGTGGGCCAGGTGATGCGTCGGCTGCTCGACGAGCGTGACTTTCCCGCTCGTGATAGCGGGGGGTCGGTGCGGTTCTTCGCGTCCGCCCGCTCGCAGGGCCGCAAGCTGGACTTCCGCGGCCAGGAGATCGAGGTCGAAGACGCCGAGACGGCCGACCCGTCCGGCCTGGACATCGCATTGTTCTCAGCCGGCAAGACGATGTCGCGGGTGCAGGCGCCGCGATTCGCCGCAGCCGGAGTGACGGTGATCGACAACTCCTCGGCATGGCGTAAGGATCCCGACGTGCCGTTGGTGGTGTCCGAGGTGAACTTCGGGCGAGATGTCCCCAACGGGGCGCGGTCGTTGAAAAAAGGGATCATCGCCAACCCGAACTGCACCACTATGGCCGCGATGCCGGTGCTAAACGTGCTGCACGACGAAGCCCAGCTGGTCCGGCTGGTGGTGTCGAGTTATCAAGCGGTGTCCGGCAGCGGGGTGGCCGGGGTGGAGGAACTGGCCAGCCAGGCGCGCGCCGTCGTCGACGACGCGGAACAATTGGTGCACGACGGCGGCGCGCTGGAGTTTCCCGCGCCCAACACCTACGTAGCGCCGATCGCATTCAACGTGGTGCCACAGGCGGGGTCGCTACTGGACGACGGCTCCGGTGAAACCGACGAGGACCAGAAGTTGCGCTTCGAGAGCCGCAAAATTCTCGGCATTCCCGACCTGGCGGTCAGCGGTACGTGTGTGCGGGTTCCCGTCTTTACCGGACACTCGCTGTCGATCAACGCCGAATTCGCTCGGCCTTTGTCGCCCGAGCGGGCCCGTGAACTGCTCGATGGCGCACCGGGCGTCAAGCTGGTCGAGGTCCCGACGCCGCTGGCCGCGGCCGGCGTGGACGAGTCACTGGTCGGCCGCATCCGGCGTGATCCCGGGGTGCCGGACGGGCGCGGTCTGGCGTTCTTCGTCTCGGGTGACAACTTGCGCAAGGGGGCGGCGTTGAACACCATCCAGATCGCCGAGTTGCTGATCTCTCAATTGTGACTTGCGGGTGAGCTCGGCCCGGGTCGCGTGGTACACCCTGGTGGTCGCGTGTTTGGTTGTGCCGCAAGATATTTCGAGTGCACATGCGGATCCCCCCGCGCCGCAACCACAGCCGATAGTGCAGCCGCTGGCACCCGGCCAGGTGTTGCGGATCGGTCCGGCTGCGGGCACCGGAACCGCCACGGGCGACTATGGCATCGGCGCCACCGACCTGTGTGAGTTCGTCGACTTTCCGACCGAGCTGTTGCAGGTCTGCGGCGACAGTTTCGTCGGGCAGGGTGTCGGATTCGGCGGCTGGTATTCGCCGGTAGCCCTGCACGTCGACACCGCATCCGTCGACGACCCCGCCGGGGTGCGCTACACCGGCGTCACCGGCGTCACCAAGCCGTTGCTGGCCGATCCCACGCCGCTTGGGATGTCGCAGCTGCCCGCCGGGGTGGTCGAGATCAACCGCCGCAACTACCTGTTGATCACGACGACCAAAAACCTGGGGCCGCAGAACTCGCGGCTGGTTGGGGCCGAACCCGCGCGGGGCGGCTGGCAGACGGTTCCCGGATCCCGGCGCGACGCCTCCTACCAGGGCGGACGACAGACTCAGATCAGCGGGTACTACGACCCGATCCCGACTCCCGAGTCACCGCGCGGGTGGGTGTACGTCGTGGCCAACAGCTTCACCCGCACCCAGCCGGTGGAGCTGTACCGGGTCGCGCCGGACGCCTTCCCCGATCGGTCCCGCTGGCAGGGCTGGGCCGACGGCGCTTGGGGCAGGCCACCGACGCCGCTATGGCCGGATCAGGTGGGTGAGATGTGCTTCAGGCTGATAGACGGCAAGGCCGTGCTGTCGTATTTCAACGCCAGCACCGGCAACATGGAGGTCCGGGTGGCCGACGACCCCACCTCGCTGGGCACCGCGCCGGTGACGACGGTGGTCCTGCACGACGACTGGCCCGATCCTGCCGAAAGCCTGCCGTCGCCCTACGACAATCGACTTGCCCAGCCGTATGGCGGCTACATATCACCCGGCTCCACGCTCGACGAGTTGCGGATTTTCGTCAGCCAGTGGGACACCCGCGCCCGCTTCAGCGCGCCCTATCGGGTGATCCAGTACGCGGTGAATCCGTTCAAGCCCTGATCTGGCGAGCTGGGCTTTACCGTGTGCTCTCGTCGGCGATTTCGTGGTGCGACTGGTGCGAACCCGGTGCGTCCGGGTCGTCATTCCGGTGCTCCAGTTGGTCCTCCTGTTCACGCTGCTCTTCAGTCGCCTTCCTGGCGTCTTCGGGCACTGGCATCGGCTTGCTGTTCATCCCGTTAGGGTCACCCGCATCCCACATGTCAAAACAGCGCGGTGTTTCGAACACGCGTGCGACGGTTATCTCCTCCGCTAGGGAGGTGAAGTCATGGATGACCACATGGCACCGTCGCCGCAGGAGAATCCGGCGAAAGATACGGCCGACTGGGTTACTGGCGATGAGCCGATGACCGGTCCTCAGCGCAGTTACCTACACACGCTGGCCCAGGAAGCCGGGCGCGAGGTTCCAGACAATTTGACGAAGGCGGCAGCCTCGCAGTTGATCGACGAGCTGCAGCAGCAAACGGGACGGGGTACCGGCTGACCTGCTCATGCAATGCCGGGCTGGGGCGTTGAGGCACCGATGGCGACCCCCGGGACGGGAGTGTAGCCGCAGCTAGTGGGCCGTTTTTGGGCTCACAGCTGCTACATAAGTAGCGCATAGCCGCGACTATTGTTTATCCAGGCATCATTCGTCTCATGAGTGAAACACCTGAAACCCCAACTGTGCGGACAGCAACCGCCACAGAGCCGGTGCCTGCCACCCATGTCGTGGAGCAACCGGTACACCGGACCCCTAGGGTCTTCCAGTTTGCGGCGTGGGTCGCCATCGTCGCAGGGATCGTCTTCATCACGGCGGTCATCTTCTTCACCGGCTTCGCGCTCGGGAAGCATTCGGGTCACGGCGGCCACCACGGCCATCACAAGCACCACGCGATGTCGATGCATCCGCATCACGGCGGCGGACCGGGTGCCTTCGGCGGACCAGGCGCCGGGCCCTCGGCGACGCCGCAGAGCGGGGCACCTGCCTCGGTGACGCCGGGCGCACCCGGACCCAGCCAGATTCCGTCGTCGGTAACCCCGTCCCGGACGCCGTAGGACAAACCAGTCGCTGTGCTCACGGGCGAGAGGATCGCCGCGGGCCAACACCCTTCCATCTGTAGCCCGGCGCTCACTCGAGCGCCGGGCTACACGGCTAAATGTCGCCGAAGGGTCAATTCATAGCAAATTTATGGCCGCCAACCTGTTACGGCCGCAGCCGGCGAGGGCAGTATCGAGGAATGAGCGAAATAGCAGAACCTCCAACCACTCCGACGACACCCGTCGCCACTGCACCACCGCCGGCGCCACCGCCCCGGCAGCGCGCAAAGCCGCCGAGGTTGTACGCCGCCGCGGCGTGGGTAGTGATCGTCGCCGGCGTCATCTTCATCTTGGCGACCGTCTTCTTTGCCGGCGCCATGGTCCTGAGCGGCGGCCACGGCTGTCACCAACATCGTCACCATTCCGGCATGTTCAGACCCGGCGGACCACCGCCGGGGGGTGGCGGACCGTGGGGCTTTGCGCCGGGTGGCCCTGGCTTCCCGGCCATGGGGCCTGGCGGACCGGCTGGTCCTCCGCCGGGGTTCGGACCGGGTGGTCCCGGCGGCCCCGCTCAGTCGCCGACGAGCACCGCTCCGTCTGCTAGCCCTAGCACGACGGCGCCGCACTAAGAGACGAGCTGCGCCGGCTTTTTTTTCTTGATTCGTTCCAGAAAAGGCGCATACTTGGCAAGGTGACCTGCGTGTCGCGTGCTTACCGTGTCGCTGCCCTGATACAAGGGCTTTTGTTGTCCGGGTATCCATTGGCACCATGAGTCCGAACGCGCCACCCCGAACGTCCTTATAACTCTGGGATTTTCATGAATCTGCCGTTCCGCGGAGATGACGAGGAGATAGCGAGATGACCCAGCGCTTCACCACCACCGACGCCGGCACGCCGGCGCCCAGTGACGACCAGTCGCTCACGGTCGGTCCCGACGGCCCCATCCTGCTGCAGGACCACTACCTGATCGAGCAGATGGCCCAGTTCAACCGGGAGCGCATCCCGGAACGCCAGCCGCACGCAAAGGGCGGCGGCGCATTCGGCCACTTCGAGGTGACCAACGACGTCAGCAAATACACCCGCGCGGCCGTGTTCCAGCCGGGCACCAAGACCGACATGCTGGCCAGGTTCTCCACCGTCGCGGGAGAACGCGGCAGCCCAGACACCTGGCGGGACCCGCGCGGATTCGCGCTGAAGTTCTACACCACCGAGGGCAACTTCGACATGGTCGGCAACAACACGCCGGTCTTCTTCATCCGCGACCCGCTGAAGTTCCAGCATTTCATCCGATCCCAGAAGCGCCTGCAGGCAAGCAACGTGCGGGACCACAACATGCAGTGGGATTTCTGGACACTCTCGCCGGAGTCCGCCCACCAGGTGACCTGGCTGATGGGGGATCGCGGCATCCCCAAGAGCTGGCGGCACATGAACGGCTACAGCAGCCACACCTACAGCTGGATCAACGCCGGCGGCGAGCTCTTCTGGGTGAAATATCACTTCATCACCGATCAGGGCATCGACTTCCTGACCCAGGAGGACGCCGACCGGCTGGCCGGTGAGGACGGCGACTACCACCAGCGCGACCTGTATGAGTCGATCGAGCGCGGCGACCACCCCAGCTGGACGCTCAAGGTGCAGATCATGCCGTTCGAGGAGGCCAAGACCTACCGGTTCAACCCGTTCGACCTGACGAAGGTGTGGCCCCACGGCGACTATCCGCTGATCGAGGTCGGCAAGATGACGCTGGACCGCAACGTCACCGACTACCACACCGAGATCGAGCAGGCGGCCTTCGAACCCAACAACATCGTGCCCGGTACCGGGCTGAGCCCGGACAAGATGCTGCTGGCTCGCGGCTTCTCCTACGCCGACGCGCACCGCGCCCGGCTGGGCACCAACTACAAACACATCCCGGTCAACTCGCCGAAGGTGGAGGTGAACAGTTACTCCAAGGACGGGGCCATGCGGATGCGCAACGTGTCGGATCCGGTGTATGCGCCCAACTCCTACGGCGGTCCCCATGCGGACCCGGCGCGCGCGGCCGAGGTGCATTGGCTGGCCGACGGCCAGATGGTGCGCGCCGCCTACACGTTGCGTCGCGATGACGACGACTGGGGCCAGGCCGGCACCATGGTCCGCGAGGTTCTGGACGACGAAGCCCGGGAGCGCTTGGCGCACAACATCATTGGACACGCGTCCAAGGGTGTCAAGGAGCCGGTGCTGTCGCGGGTGTTCGAGTACTGGCGCAATGTCGACGCTGATCTCGGAAAGAAGGTGGAGGAGGGGGTCCGGGCGAACCTGGGCTGACGATCACTGCACTGGCATGATCGAGTCTCATGACCATTGAAGTCGTTTACACCACCGAATCCACGGCGACGGGCGGCGGCCGCGACGGCCACGTGAAGTCGGACGACGGCCGCATCGAGCTCGACACCCGGCCGCCCAAGGCGTTGGGCGGCAGTGGCGAGGGGACCAACCCCGAGCAGCTGTTCTCCGCCGGTTACGCGGCCTGCTTCCTGGGCGCGCTGCGGCTGGTGGCGGGTAAGTCAAAAGTCAAGCTGGACGACGCCAGCAACGTCTCCGTGCAGATCGGATTCGGCAAGGACTCCGAGGGCGGATTCGGGCTCACCGGCAAGATCGTCGGCTACCTCCCGGGCCTGGAAAAGAGCGTCGCCGACGGACTCGTGGAGCAGGCGCACCAGGTGTGTCCCTACTCGAAGGCCACCCGCGGCAATATCGACGTCGAAGTCTCGGCCAAGGTCTAGCCGGATGCGGATCGCCGTCGCGGCGGCGAGCCTCGGGTTAGGAATCGTGGGCTCACTGACAGCCCCGGTTGCGGTCGCGCATCCGTCGGAGCCCGGGGTGGTGTCCTACGCCGTCCTCAGCAAGGGGTCAGTTGGCAATATCGTCGGCGCGCCGATGGGATTCGAATCGGTGTTCACCCAGCCGTTCCAGGGCTACTCGGTCGAGCTTCCGGTCTGCAACAACTGGGCGGACATCGGTTTACCGGAGGTGTACGACGATCCCGACCTGGCGTCGTTCAACGGCGCCACCACCCAGACGTCGGCCGGTGACCAAACCCACTACGTCAAGCAGTCGGTGGGAGTATTCGCCAACAACGACGCCGCGAATCGCGCCTTCCATCGGGTAACCGACCGCACCGTCGGCTGCTCGGGGCAGACCACCGCGATGCACCTGGACACCGGGATTACGGAGGTGTGGTCGTTCGACGGCGGCGCGCCGTCCGCTACGGATGCGAACTGGAGCAAACAAGAAGCGGGTACCGATCGGCGCTGCTTCGTTCAAACTCGGCTGCGCGAAAACGTGTTGCTGCAGGCCAAGGTCTGCCAGTCTGGCAACGCCGGTCCCGCCGTCAACGTGCTGGCCGGGGCGATGCAGAACGCACTCGGTCAGTAGCCCGGGGTGAATATGGGTACATATCTCACCCGCGCGGCCGGCACGCGCGGGAATATGTCGGGGCGATCTGGAAGATGAAGTGATGGCCGGATTCATTCCCGATAGCCGTTCAGGCTACGGCCCCGGAGGGATCGCGCTATGACATTCGCCGCCCTCACCGCCGCAGCCTCGCAGCTGGATAGCGCTCGCTCGGCCGACACCGTCATCACCAACTCCCAAGATGCCGCGCAGTACATCGCGGATGGCTCCCTCGTCGACGGTCCGCTGGGCCGTGTGGGGCTGGAGGTGGAGGCCCACTGCTTTGACCCGAAGGATCCGCTGCGCCGGCCAAGCTGGGACGAAATCACCGACGTGCTGGGACGGCTGGGTCCGTTGCCGGGAGGCAGCCGGGTCACCGTCGAACCCGGGGGCGCCATCGAACTGTCCGGCCCGGCGCTGGACGGAGTGCTGCCGGCGATCGACGCCATGACCCGTGACCAGGCGGTGCTACGGGCGGCGGTCGCCCAGGCAGGCCTGGGACTGTTGTTTCTGGGCGCGGACCCGCTGCGGCCGGCGAAGCGGGTCAACCCGGGGGGGCGCTACCGCGCCATGGAACAGTTCTTCGCCGCCAGCGACAGCGCGGTGGCGGGCGCGGCGATGATGACGTCGACAGCCTCGATCCAGGTCAATCTGGACGTCGGGCCGCACGCCGATTGGGCCACGCGGGTCCGGCTGGCGCACGCCCTGGGGCCGACGATGATCGCGATCTCCGCCAACTCGCCGATGCTGGGCGGGGAGTTCACCGGCTGGGTGTCCGCACGGCAGCGGGTCTGGGGACGGATGGATTCCGCAAGGTGCGGCCCGATCCTGGGGGCCAGCGGCGACGACCCGGGTACGGACTGGGCGCGCTACGCACTCAAGGCGCCGGTGATGCTGGTCCACGACCCGGACCCGGTGGCCGTCACCTATTACGTGCCGTTCGCCGACTGGGCGGACGGGCGGGTGCTACTGGGCGATCGTCGTCCCACCCTGGCCGACCTCGACTACCACCTGACCACCCTGTTCCCGCCGGTGCGGCCACGGCAGTGGCTGGAGATCCGTTATCTGGACACCGTCGCGTACGACGTGTGGCCCGCCGTGGCGTTCACCATGGTGACGCTTCTCGACGACCCGGGTGCGGCTGACATCGCGGCCGAGGCTGTCGAATCCGTGGCCACGGCCTGGGACACCGCGGCCCGGGTCGGCCTGCAGGACCGGCACCTGCACACCGCTGCCAACCGATGTCTGGCCGCGGCTGCCGAGCGCGCACCGGCCAGGCTCACCGACGCGATGCAGCGGTTACTGCAAAACGTCGAGCGTGGTCGCTGTCCGGCGGACGACTTTTCCGACCAGGTCATCGAGCACGGCGTCGCGGCTACGGTCTCGCGGGTCTCGCGGCTCGCGCGCTCGGCGCAGGGCGCGACGTGACCTCACGGCAAAAGCTTGCGGACGGCCTGACCCGGGCGCGGACGCGGACGTTACGGCTGGTCGACTTCGACGACCGGGAGCTGCTCCGGCAATACGACCCGCTGATGAGCCCGCTGGTGTGGGATCTGACGCACATCGGTCAGCAGGAGGAGCTGTGGCTGTTGCGCGACGGCGACCCGGGCCGGCCGGGCATGCTGCCGCTCGCGGTCGACGGGCTCTACGACGCGTTCGAACACTCCCGCGCCAGCCGGGTCGACCTGCCGCTGTTGTCTCCGCAACGAGCGCGGTCGTATTGCCGGACGGTCCGGTCCGCGGCCTTAGACGCGCTGGACGCGCTGCCGGACGAATCACCCGGGAACGAGACCCTCTTTCGGTTCGGGCTGGTCATCAGCCACGAAAACCAACACGACGAGACCATGCTGCAGGCGCTGAACCTGCGTACCGGCGCGCCGCTGCTGCGCGACCCCCCCGCCTTGCCCGCGGGCCGGCCGGGCCTGGCCGGGACGTCGGTACTGGTGCCCGCGGGCCCATTCGTGCTCGGCGTGGACGCCGCGACCGAGCCCTATTCACTGGACAACGAACGCCCCGCCCACACCGTCGACCTGCCGGCGTTCCGGATCGGCCGGGTTCCGGTCACCAATGGCGAATGGCGAAACTTTGTCGGCGACGGGGGATACACCGAGTCGCGGTGGTGGACGGCGCGCGGCTGGCAGCACCGCCTGCAGGCGGGCCTCACCGCGCCGCAGTTCTGGAATCCCGACGGGCAAACGCGAACCCGATTCGGCTATGTCGAGGACATCCCGGCCGACGAGCCGGTCCAGCATGTCAGCTATTTCGAGGCCGAGGCGTATGCGGCCTGGGCCGGCGCGCGGCTGCCCACCGAAATGGAATGGGAGAAGGCCTGCGCGTGGGATCCGGTGACCGGTAGCCGCCGCCGGTACCCGTGGGGGAATGCGGGTGGCACCGCCGAAAACCTCGCGGGGCTGGCCAACCTGGGTGGCACCGCGCTGCGGCCCGCGCCCGTCGGCGCCTACCCGGCCGGAGCGTCCGCGTACGGGGTCGAGCAGCTGCTGGGCGATGTGTGGGAGTGGACCTCTTCGCCGCTACGGCCGTGGCCGGGTTTTGTCCCGATGATCTACGAGCGCTATTCGCGGCCCTTCTTCGACGGCGACTACCGGGTGCTGCGCGGCGGGTCGTGGGCGGTCGAGCCCGCCATCCTGCGGCCCAGCTTCCGCAATTGGGATCACCCCTACCGTCGGCAGATCTTCTCCGGTGTCCGGTTGGCCTGGTCGGTCGAGGACGTCTGATGTGCCGTCATCTCGGCTGGCTGGGGCGCGAGGTCACCCTTTCCTCGCTGGTGCTGGACCCGCCGCACGGCCTGCGGGTGCAGTCCTACGCCCCGCGCCGGCAGAAACGCGTACTGCTCAACGCCGACGGGTGGGGTGTGGGGTTTTTCGAGAGCCCTTCGGCGGGCGCCGCACCCCGTCGCTGGCGCAGTTCGGCACCCCTGTGGGGCGACACCTCATTCGACTCGGTCGCGCCGGCCCTGCGCAGCCACTGCGTGGTGGCCGCGGTGCGCTCGGCGACCATCGGCATGCCGATCGAAATCAGCGCGACCGCGCCGTTCACCGACGGCCATTGGCTGTTGTCGCACAACGGCGTCATCGACCGCGCCGTGCTGCCGCTCACCGCGAAGGCCGAATCGGTCTGCGACAGCGCGATGCTGGCGGCCACGATCTTCGAGCGCGGCCTGGACGTGTTGGGTGAGACCATCCTCGAGCTTGGAGCTGCCGATCCCGATGCCCGGCTGAACGTGTTGGCCGGCAACGGTTCTCGGCTGCTGGCAACCACCTGGAACGAAACGCTGTCCATCCTGCGCCGCGCCGACGGCGTGGTGGTGGCCAGCGAGCCCTATGACAACGACTCCGAATGGGAAGACGTGCCGGACCGCCATCTCGTCGAAGTGACCGCCGAACACGTCACGCTGACCGCGCTGGACCACCCGAAAGGACCTTGATGACGCTGTCGTTGTCGAACCACCTCGCCGCCGACTCGGCCTACCACGCGCTGCGCCACGACGTCTCCGTGGGGCTGCAGAATACGCCAAAATCGTTGCCGCCCAAATGGTTCTACGATTCCGTCGGCAGCGGCCTGTTCGACCAGATCACCCGACTGCCCGAGTACTACCCAACCCGTGCCGAAGCCGAGATCCTGCGTGCGCGTTCGGCCGAGGTGGCGTCGGTGAGCGAGGCCGACACCTTGGTGGAATTGGGCGCGGGCACCTCGGAGAAGACTCGGCTGCTGTTGAACGCGCTGCGCGACCGTAAATCGCTACGCGGATTCGTGCCGTTCGACGTCGATGCCGGCGTGCTGTCCGCCACCGCGAACGCCATCCAGCACGAGTACAGCGGCATCGAAATCAACGCTGTCTGCGGCGATTTCGAGGAACACCTCACTGAGATCCCCGACGGCGGCCGGCGCCTGTTCGTGTTCCTGGGGTCGACGATCGGCAACCTCACGCCGGGCCCGCGCGCGCAGTTCCTGCGGACCCTGGCCCAGGTGATGCGGCCCGGTGACAGCCTGTTGCTGGGCACCGACCTGGTCAAGGACCCCGGCCGGCTGGTGCGTGCCTACGACGACGACGCCGGGGTGACAGCGAGGTTCAACCGCAACGTGCTCGCGGTGATAAACCGGGAACTCGACGCGGATTTCGATGTCGAGGTGTTCCAGCACGTCGCCCGCTGGAATACCGACGAGGAGCGGATCGAAATGTGGCTGCGGGCCGACCGCGGCCAGCGGGTCCGCATCGGTGCGCTGGAGTTGACCGTCGACTTCGCGGCCGGCGAGGAGATGCTCACCGAGGTGTCGTGCAAGTTCCGCCCGGACGGAGTCAGCGCCGAACTGGCCGGCGCCGGGCTGCGGCGCACCCGATGGTGGACCGACGACGCAGGCGACTTTGGGCTGGCATTGGCACTGAAGCCCGCCAAGTGAGCGAGGCCCTGGCCGACCGGTGGCGGGCGGCGCGGCCACCGTTTGCCGGTCTGCACCTGGACAACGCCGCGTGCTCGCGCCAGAGCCTTGCCGCGCTCGACGCCGCCGCCCGGCACGCCCTACACGAGGCCGAGGTCGGGGGATACGTGGCGGCCGAAGCCGCGGCGCCTGTGCTCGACGCCGGGCGCGCCGCGGTCACCGCGCTATGCGGCATGCCCGACGCCGAGGTGCTGTTCACCACCGGTTCGCTGAACGCGCTGGACCTGCTGCTGGGTGGGTGGCCGATTCAAGACGGGGCAAATCGGACGCTGGCCTGCCTTCCCGGTGAATACGGCCCCAACCTGGCTGTGATGGCCGCGCACGGATTCGACGTGCGCCCCTTGCCGACGCTGGGCGACGGTCGGCTGGCCCTCGACGACGCGGCACTGGTGCTCGCCGACGACCCCCCGACCCTGGTCCACTTCACCCCGGTGGCCAGCCACAGCGGCATCGTGCAACCGCTGCCGATGGTCGCACAGCTCTGCCGAGAGCTGGCGTTGCCGTTGGTGGTGGACGCGGCGCAGGCGCTGGGCCAGATCGACTGCGCCGTGGGAGCCGACGTCAGCTACTCGTCGTCGCGCAAGTGGATCGCCGGGCCGCGGGGCGTCGGCGTGCTCGCCGTGCGCCCCGAGCTATTGGAGCGGTTGTCGCCGCGGCTGGCGGCTCCCGAATGGGCCGGGCCGCTCACGGTGGCCCGCCAGCTCGAGTTCGGTGAAGCCAATGTCGCCGCGCGAGTAGGTTTTTCGGTTGCGCTGGGCGAACACCTCGGTTATGGACCGGAGGCCGTTCGCTCCAGCCTGGCCGAGCTGGGCGCCGCAAGCCGCAGCGCCCTGACCGATGTGCCCGGTTGGCGCGTGCTCGAAGAGGTCGAAGAGCCGAGCGCGATCACCACGCTTGCTCCGGTCGACGGTGCCGACCCATCGGCGGTACGCCAGTGGCTGCTCACCGAGCGGCGGATCCTGACCACCTACGCCGGTGTGCAGCGGGCACCCCTGGAGATGACCACTCCGGCACTGCGCATCTCGCCGCACGTGGACACCACGGTCGAAGACCTGGAGACGTTCGCCGAGGCGCTGATCGCCGCAACCGCGGCGACCGGCACCTAGCGGATACCGAGCGTCACGCCGGGGCGCCGTGGACGGTGAGGGCGCACCGCATGACGCTCGCCGGCCATCACGCTGCCTTGTGCGCGCTCAACAGAAACGCCGGCATCATCACCCGCCCCTTGTCGTCGCGGGGATGCGGCCATGTCCCACCGCCGGGAACGGCGGGCATGTTGGCGTGGATGAAGGCTGGCCGAATCTCGTCGATCTCCCAGTACCTGCTCACCGCGGTGCGCAGTTCGTCCTCGTCGACCTCGTTGGGGCCGCCCTCGAACTCGGCCGGGAAGGCGCCCTTGGCGAACACCAGCACGTAGTAGCCGGCCCCAGGGGCGGCCGCGCGGTGCACCGAGCTCAGATAGCCGTCGCGTCCCTCGACCGGCAACGAGTGGAAAAGCGTGCTGTCGACGACCGTGTTGAACCGGCCGTCATAGCCGGTGAAGGTGGTGATGTCGGCCTGCTCGAAGCTGGCCGTGGTCAGGCCGCGCTGTTCGGCCGCCTTCGCCGCCGCCGCGACGGCGGTGGGCGTGAGATCGATGCCGACCACGGTGTAGCCCTCGGCGGCCAGCGCCAAGGACAGCTCGGCGACCCCGCAACCGGCGTCCAGCACGTCGCTGCGGAACTTTCCGGCGCGCAGCAGCGCGGCCAGTTCGGGCTGCGGCTCCCCGATATTCCACGGTGGTGGCCCCTCGAAGAAGCCCTGACCCTTGTATGCGTCGTCCCAGTCCATTACTTCCGAAGCCATGCTTCCAAACCTACCCACGGTTACCAGGTGTGCACCGGCTCGTTGGCGTGCACGTGCTCGCAGTACCGGCGCAGCATCTCGGCTAACGCGGCCGGCCGGCTCATCCCGCGTTCCTGCAAGTCGCGTGCGGTGGATACCTGCCACCACGCGCCGTTGCGGCCCGTGTCGGCGCGTCCCTCGATGACGCCCAGGAACCGGTCGCGGACCTCGGTGTCCACGCCATGTCGCCGCAACCCTTCGTACGCCATCGGCAGCAGCGTGCCCAGCACCAGTTGCCGCGCGGTCACCTCACCCAGACCCGGCCAATGCAACGGGGCGTCCATGCCGTGCTGGGCCGCATGCAGGAAATTGCGATGTGCCGCAGAGAAACTCATCATCGTCCACAGCGGCTGGTCGGCTTCGGACAGGTAGCGCAGGAGGCCGTAGTAAAAAGCCGAATTCGCCAGCATGTCGACGACGGTCGGTCCGGCCGGCAGCACCCGGTTCTCCAGCCGCAGGTGCGGCCTCCCTTCGACTACGTCGTACACCGGTCGGTTCCACCGGTAGACGGTGCCGTTGTGCAACCGCAATTCGGCAAGCTGCGGGTTGCGTCCGGCGGCCAGTTCGGCCACGGGATCCTCGTCGGAAACCTCGGGTAACAGCGAGGGGAAGTAGCGGATGTTCTCCTTGAACAGGTCGAGCACCGAGGTGATCCACCGCTCGCCGAACCACACCCGCGGGCGTACGCCTTGAGTTTTGAGTTCTTCGGGTCGAGTGTCGGTGGATTGCGCGAACAGCTCGATGCGGGTTTCCGACCAGAGTTGGTGGCCGAAGAAGAAGGGCGAGTTGGCACCGAGCGCCAGCTGCGGGCCCGCGACCAGCTGAGCCGCATTCCAGTTGGCGGCAAAATCTTCCGGAGCTACCTGCAGATGCAATTGCATGCTGGTGCACGCGGATTCGGGCGCGATGGACGCCGCGCGCCAGCTCAGCGGCTCGGGGCCGGAGATGTTGATCGGGATGTCCTCGCCACGGGCGGAGAAAATCGAATCGTTCAGTGCCGTGTATCGCGTCGACTCGCTCATCCAGTTGTCGGTGAGATGCTCGGGCATCAGCGTCGGAAGGATGCCGATCATGACAATGTGCGCCCCGCCGTGGCCGGCGGTGGAGCTGGCCTTGGTTTCGGCGTCGTTGAGGCTTTTGCGGACTTCCGCCTCCAGGCCCAGCGCGGCGCGGCCCGAAAGCAGCCGAGGCGGCACATTGAATTCGATGTTGTAGGCGCCCAATTCGGTCTGGTAGGCCGGATTCGCGATCGCGTCCAGCACAAAGCGGTTTGACATGGCGGGCTGATAATTCGAGTCGACTAGGTTGCATTCGATTTCCATGCCGGTGAGCGGGCGGTCCGCATCGAACCTGGACTGGGCCAGCATCGTCTCGAAGACGTCCAGACAAAGCTGCACCTTGCGCCGGTATTCCCGGCGGTGTCCGCGGTTATAGGTGGTGCGCTTGACCTCTTCGCCCACACGGCCGATGCAACAGGGTTACGGTCGCGTGCGCAACCGGCCCGACACGAGACGCATCAGATGCTCAGCACGATAGCATCTGATGCATGCGTACCACGATCGACATCGACGACGACATTTTGCGCGCGTTGAAACTGCGTCAGCGTGACGAGGGCAAGACGTTGGGCCGGCTCGTCTCGGAGCTGCTGGCGCAAGCGCTGGCAGCCAAACCCCGCGCGAGAGTGGATGTTCGCTGGGCGACGGCCGACCTGCGGCCTCGCGTCGATCTTGACGATAAGGACGCCGTCTGGGCGGTCCTGGACCGGGAAAACGAGACGTGAGCGAAACCTTCGACGTCAACGTCCTGGTATATGCGACCCACCGGGGCAGTCCGTCTCATGAGATGGCGAAGGCGCTCGTGGAGCAATTCCTGGCCGGACCTGGTCTCGTCTACCTGCTGTGGCCGGTCGCACTTGGCTACCTGCGCATCGTTACCCACCCGGCATTACTGGAGGCGCCGCTGACGCCGCGTGTCGCCACCGACAACATCGAACAGTTGGTCGCCCGGCCGCATGTGCGCCTGGTCGGCGAGGGCGACGGCTTCTGGCGGGTATATCGAGGAGTGGCCGATACCGTCAAGCCCCGGGGCAATCTGGTTCCCGACGCCCATCTTGTGGCCCTCATGCGCCAGCACGGCATCGCCACGATCTGGAGTCACGATCGCGACTTCCGGAAGTTTGAGGGCATCACGGTGCGCGACCCCTTCGTGGGGTGAGGGTCACCCCGATAGGCAATCATGGAGGCCGGCACGCAGTGTCCGACGCTAGGAGCGCAGTTGGCTGACTTCATAGCCGCCATCGACCAGGGCACAACCAGCACCCGCTGCATGATCTTCGATCACGACGGTGCCGAGGTCGCCCGCCACCAACTCGAACACGAGCAGATCCTGCCGCGGGCCGGGTGGGTAGAGCACAACCCGGTGGAGATTTGGGAGCGCACCGCCTCCGTGCTGATGTCCGTGCTGAACGCGACCGACATTACACCGAAAGATATTGCTGCGCTTGGTATTACGAACCAGCGCGAGACGACGCTGGTGTGGAACAAGAAGACCGGCAGGCCGTACCACAACGCGATCGTCTGGCAGGACACCCGCACCGACCGGATCGCCACGGCGCTGGACCGGGACGGCCACGGCGACGTGATCCGGCGCAAGGCGGGCTTGCCGCCGGCCACCTATTTTTCCGGCGGGAAATTGCAGTGGATCCTGGAGAACGTCGACGGGGTGCGCGATGCCGCCGAACGCGGTGATGCCTTGTTCGGCACGCCCGACACCTGGGTGTTGTGGAACCTGACCGGCGGAGCAAGGGGCGGGGTGCACGTCACGGACGTGACCAACGCCAGCCGGACCATGTTGATGAACTTGGAGACCTTGGATTGGGATGACGAGCTGCTCTCGTTCTTCTCCATCCCCCGAGCCATGCTGCCGGCGATCGCGCCGTCGTCACCGCTGCAGCCCTACGGCGTCACCACCGATACCGGACCCGTCGGCGGCGAGGTCCCGATTACCGGAATGCTCGGTGATCAACATGCGGCGATGGTGGGTCAGGTGTGTCTGGCCGTCGGCGAGGCGAAAAACACCTACGGTACAGGCAATTTCCTGCTGCTCAACACCGGTGAGACGATCGTGCGATCGGACAACGGTCTGCTGACCACCGTCTGCTACCAGTTCGGGGATGCCAAACCCGTGTACGCGCTCGAGGGTTCGATCGCGGTGACGGGCTCGGCCGTGCAATGGCTACGCGATCAGCTGGGCATCATCAGCGGTGCCGCGCAGAGCGAGTCCCTGGCGCGCCAAGTCGGCGACAACGGCGGCGTGTATTTCGTGCCGGCGTTTTCGGGGTTGTTCGCCCCGTACTGGCGATCTGATGCGCGCGGCGCGATCGTCGGACTGTCGCGGTTTAACACCAACGCGCACCTGGCCCGTGCGACGCTCGAGGCGATCTGCTACCAGAGCCGCGACGTGGTAGACGCGATGAAAGCGGATTCCGGTGTACGCCTTGAGGTTTTGAAAGTCGATGGTGGTATCACCGGCAACGACTTGTGCATGCAGATTCAGGCCGACGTGCTGGGTGTGGACGTGGTGCGCCCGGTGGTAGCCGAAACCACCGCGTTGGGTGCGGCCTACGCCGCGGGTCTTGCGGTGGGCTTTTGGGACGACCCGTCTGAGCTGCGGGCGAACTGGCAAGAGGACAAGCGCTGGACGCCCAGCTGGGACGACGAGCAACGCGCCGCGGGTTATGCGGGCTGGCGGAAAGCCGTCCAACGCACCCTGGACTGGGTCGACGTCTCCTAGCTCTGGCCCCCGTTAACCGCGAGCGTGCGCGTCTGTACGCCGACACGCCGGTGCGGCAGTACATTTGCGCACGCTCGCGGTTTGAAAAGCCCGCGGCGAAAGGGGTCAGTCCTCGCCGAGGATGCCGTAGACCTCGCGTCGCGCGTTGTTAAGGATCTCGACGATGCGCTGCTGCTGCTCGGAGGTAGCGGTGTGCGCGGACTGCGCGACCGCCCCGAACAGTTGGCCCGCCGCGGCCCGCAAGTTGATCTGGCCCGCGTCGACGCCTTCGGCGATCTGCTCCCACGGTGGGGTCTCGACCTTCTCCGCCGCCGCGCGACCCTCGTCGGTCAGCGCGTAGAGCTTTTTGCTGCCATCGGTTTCACCGGCGGTGACCAGGCCCTCGTCGTCGAGTAGCTGCAGTGTCGGGTACACCGAACCGGGGCTGGGCTTCCATATTCCGTTGCTGCGTTCGGCGATCTGCTGGATCATCTCGTAGCCGTGCATCGGTCGCTCGGCCAGCAGAACCAGAATGGCCGCACGCACGTCACCGCGACGTCCGCGGCCGAAACCGCCACGTCGCCTACCGCCGCGCGGCCCGCCGGGGCCAAAGCCGAAGCCGAAGCCCGGACCGAAACCACCGCCGAAGCCGGGGCCGAAACCGCCGAAACCGGGGCCTCCGTGGTCGGGCGCGTGGTCGCGCAGGTGTTCGCGGAATTCCCGGCGGGCCTGCCGCTTGGCCTCGTGCACGGCACGACGACCGACTGGGCCGGGCCCGAAGCCGGTTCCGAATCCCGGTCGGGCGAAGGGCCCGCCGGGGGGAGTGAATAGGTTGCTCATTTTCTGTATGTCCTTCTGTGTTTCTCGGGGGAGGCGCTAAGGAAGCCTCCCCGGCCTTACGGAATATCACGATATATCGTGAACTAACGCGATGCAACGGTCAATTGATTCCCGTCTGCGGTTTCATCCGTCGGGACCCATAGGTATGCTCGGACGCTGCCGGAGGGGGGACCCGCCGACATGACCGACGCTGAACCCGACTGAAGGCCTGTTTGCATCACGCTGCGGCCGGGTAGGACCTGACTGATGAATCCTGACAACCGCCACCTCACGATCGACGGGGGCCCCGGCAGCGCGACCGAACCCCGGCGGGGCGGCAGCGCTGGTGGCGGGCCCGGGCGGTCCACAATCAACTGGGTGTTGGCGCTGCTGACGGTGCCCGGCGCTGCGATCGTGATGCTTTTTGCGCTTGGCGCCGTGATGAGCACCGATGGGTGTAGCGGCCACCAATGTCCGAACCTCGGTTTCGGGGGAATAGATTTCGGCGTCTTGTTCTATGGCGCGCCCGTGGTGGCGCTGGCGGTGATTGCCGTCTCGTTTTTTACCGCCAAGCGGCCCCGCGGTATCGCCGTTCCGCTGGTCGGCTTGGCGCTCTTGGTAGCCGACGTCGCCATGTTGGCGCTTACCGTCGCGCAGTAGTCACTGCGGAGGCGAGAATCCGCCGCTTTGCTCGCTTGGCTGTGGCCAGGCCTCAGCCTGGGTGGGCGAGGGCTGCGGCCCCGGGACCGGCTGCGGTCCCGGGACCGGCTGCGGCCCCGGGACCGGCCAGGGCGCTGAGGGCCACGGCGCCGACGCCAGGGCGGGCGCGGGGATTCCTCCGACAGGGCCCGTGGTGGGACGCAGTCGCGCCAGTTCGCGGCGGTGTCGTTCGGCGAGCACGGCGGCCAGCACCAGCTGCGGCGGGGCCCCCGGCGGTGGCGGCGGCGCGATGCTGGATAGCACGTCACCGGCGATTCGGTAGGCCATCTGATCACGCAACCTGGGATCGAGTTGTGCTGCCCGGGAGAGGAATTGGCGGGCCACCTCCGCCTGGCCCGGGCTTAGTCCCGACAGTTGCAACGAGGATGCCCACCATGCCAGCGAGGCAGGCATCATCGGCGGGGGTCCCAACCGAGGCCCGCGTTCGCTGACGACCACCGTGCCGGCGAAGACGTCGCCGATCCGCTTGGCCCTCGGTGAGAACATGCTGCAGATCACCGCCGGGCTGCCCATCAGCATCCAGATCTCGACCACCGACGCCAACGCGCGAAACAGCGCCTGGCGGAAACGCTCCGGGCCGCCGTCCTCGGACACCACCCGCAGGCCCAGGGCCATCTTGCCCAGCGAGCGGCCGCGCGTCGCGGTTTCGAATGCCAGCGGATAGCCAACGAGCACCAGGACCGTGAAGATGACGGCGCAGGCCGCGATAAGCGCGTCGTCGAACTCCCGCAGCGCGGTCGCCAACACGACCAGCCCGAGTATGTAGCTGACGAAAATGACCGCGATGTCGATTAGCGCGCTGACGGCGCGCACCGGCAACTGGGCGATCTGCACGTCGAGAACCACGGCGTCGCCGGTCACCACCTCCGACATACCACCGAACGCTACTAGGCACGCCCTCGCGTTCTGGTACTCGCCCGACGGCAGCGCGTTGCGAGAACCGGCGATATTGTCACCGCTACTGCCCGCTCGACCGCTGGGTAGGCTGCGCAACGTGGACGTCGACGCGTTCGTGCTGACCCACCGCGGTACCTGGGACCGGCTCGACCAATTGATCAAAAGGCGTCGGTCACTGACCGGGTCCGAGGTGGACGAACTCGTCGAGCTCTACCAGCGGGTCTCCACCCATCTGTCGATGCTGCGGTCGGCATCGTCGGACTCGCTGCTGATCGGCCGGTTGTCGAGCCTGGTGGCGCGTGCCCGGTCCGCGGTGACTGGCGCGCACGCGCCGTTGAGCAGCACCTTCGTCCGGTTCTGGACCGTGTCATTCCCCGTTGTGGCCTACCGGACCTGGCGGTGGTGGCTGGCGACGGCGGTGCTGTTCTTCGCCGTCGCTGTCATCGTCGGGTCCTGGGTGGCCCTCAACCCGGAGGTACAGGCCGCAGTCGGAACGCCGAGCGAGATCGACCAACTGGTCAACCACGATGTCGCGTCGTACTACAGCGACCACCCGGCCGCGTCGTTCGCCCTTGAGGTTTGGTTGAACAACTCTTGGGTCGCGGCCAAGTGCATCGCGTTCTCCACTCTGCTGGGGCTGCCTGTGCCGATTGTGCTGTTCGACAACGCCGCCAACGTGGGCCTGATCGGTGGCCTGATGTTTCACGCCGGCAAGGGCGGCCTGCTGCTGGGTCTGCTGCTCCCGCACGGGTTGCTGGAGCTGACGGCGGTATTCCTGGCCGGAGCGGCCGGAATGCGGCTGGGCTGGTCGGTGATCGCGCCCGGTGACCGCCCGCGCGGGCAGGTGCTGGCCGAGCAGGGTCGCGCCGTGGTGTCGGTCGCGGTGGGGCTGGTAGGCGTGTTGTTGGTCTCCGGATTGATCGAAGCGCTGGTGACGCCATCGTCGTTGCCGACGTTGGTTCGAGTGAGCATCGGGATCCTCGCCGAGGCGGCGTTCCTAACGTATGTCGTGTACTTCGGCCGACGCGCCGTAACGGCCGGAGAGACAGGGGATATCGAAGACGCGCCAGACGTCGTCCCCACCGGCTGAGTCGGCAGAGCCTGCGCGCGCAAACCTATAGTCGCCCAGCGGCTTTCATCGCCAGGTAGCGGTCGGCCAGCGCGGGCGCAATATCGGTGGGAACTGCGTCGACAACGTCGACCCCGTCGCCACGCAATCGTGAAGCGATCGCGCGCCGGTCATTGCGGGACCGTTCGGCAGCCGCCGCGTCGTACGCCGCGGCCGCATCCGCGCGTCCAACCGCGAGCTGGTCGACCCGCAGGTCGGCGACCGCGGCGACCAGCACATGGTGTCTGGCCGACAACCCCGGAAGCACGGGCAGCAGGCCTTCCTCGAGAGCCGTGGCGTTGAGGTCGGTCAGCAGCACCACGAGCGAGCGCCGACGGGTCCGCCGCAGGATCGCCGCAACCATTGCGCGCCAATCGGATTCAACGAGTGCCGGCTGCAGCGGAGCCATTGCCTCGACTAGTTGGGCCAGCAATTCGGTGCGCGAGGCGCCGAATACGCCGGCCCGGCTCACCCGGTCGTGGGCGAGGAAGTCGACGTGGTCACCGGCCCGGGAGGCCAGGGCCGCCAGCAGTAACGCGGCGTCCATCGACCAGTCCAGCCGCGGCCACCCGGCGGGATCGGCGGCGGTGGGGTCGACGCCGACTCTGCCCGCCGCCATGCGCCCGGTGTCGAGCACGATTACCACCCGACGGTCGCGTTCTGGCCGCCACGTGCGGACCACGACATCGGCCCGACGCGCGGTAGCCCGCCAGTCGATCGAGCGGACGTCGTCTCCCACGACATACTCACGCAGCGAATCGAATTCGGTGCCCTGCCCACGGATCAGCGTCGGTAACAGCCCGTCGATCTCGCGCAGCTTGGCCAGCCGCGACGGTAGATGCTTACGCGACAGGAACGGCGGCAGCACCCGGACCTGGCCGGGCACCGGCTGCGAACTCTGTCGTCCCGCAAGACCCAGCGGCCCGATCGACCTGGCGGTGACCACCGCGGCGCGCTGATCGCCGCGCCGAACCGGGCGCAGCGCACTACCCATCCAGACGCGCTGCCCGGCGGCGATCGCCACGGCGTGGGTGCGCGGCTCGGCGCGCGCGCTCGGCGGCCAGGCGTCGCGAATCTGGCCGCGGAACCGGCGGCGGCCCTCGTTGTGCACCAGCAGGGCGGCATCCACGGGCTGGCCGAGCCGGGCTGAGCCGTCCGGGGAACGGAGGAAGCGCAACCTGCGGGGGCTTGCGGCCAACGCGACGTCGACGGCCACCAGCAGCCCCAACGCCGCCAGCAGACCCGTGAAAGCCTTTGCCGGCCAAGGCGAAACCGCGATCGGCAGGACGCAGATCAGCGCCGCCAATGCAGTGCGCCCGGTCAGGATCACTAGCGGGGCACCGGGACCGAGGCCAGGATGCCCTCCAGCACACCGTCGGGTGTGGCACCTTCCAGCTCGGCTTCCGGTCGCAGCATCACCCGGTGTCGCAGCGTGGGGCGGGCCATGGCCTTGACGTCGTCGGGAGTCACGTAGTTGCGTCCGGAGAGCCACGCCCACGACCGGGCGGTGCCCAGCAGGGCGGTCGCACCACGCGGTGACGCACCCAGTTGCAGGGCGGGGGAGGAGCGGGTGGCACCGACGATGTCGACGATGTAGCCGAGCACCTCATCGGCGACCAGCACCTGTCGCACCGCCTCGCGGCCGGCGGCCAGCTCGGCCGCTCCGGCGACCGGCTTGATCTCGGACAGATCGCGCGGGTCGAAGCCGTGAGCGTGTCGGCCGAGGATGGTGATCTCGGAGTCGCGCGCCGGCAACTGCACGTTCAGTTTGAGCAGGAAACGGTCGAGTTGAGCTTCGGGCAACTGATAGGTGCCCTCGTATTCGATAGGGTTCTGGGTCGCGGCGACGATGAACGGGTCGGGCAGCGGCTTCGGTTCGCCGTCGACGCTGACCTGCCTCTCTTCCATCGACTCGAGCAGTGCGGCCTGTGTCTTGGGTGGGGTGCGGTTGATCTCGTCGGCCAGTAGCAGATTGGTGAACACCGGGCCCCGCCGGAACACGAAAGCCGCGGTGCGCGCGTCGTAGACCAGCGAGCCCGTGACGTCGCCGGGCATCAGGTCCGGCGTGAATTGCACGCGCTTGAACTCCAACTGCAACGCCGCGGCCAGCGCCCGCACCAGCAGCGTCTTCGCCACGCCGGGAACGCCTTCGAGCAGCACGTGGCCGCGACACAGCAGCGCGATCACCAGCCCGCTGATCACCCCATCCTGTCCGACGACGGCCTTGCCGATCTCGGTGCGCAGCGCGAGCAATGCATCACGTGCCGTTTCTGTCACGAGTGTGTGACCTGCCTTTCGATGTCGTCGAGCGCTCGGGCAAGTAGTAACAGGTCGGTGTCAGTGGCCGGTGGCGGGCCGAAAAGGTGGTAGCGGACGAACTCAGCATCCAGTCCGGTGCGTTGAGCCCGATCGGCCAGGGCCGCCGCCACCGCCGGTGCGGAGGCCGCGCTGCCGAGACCGAGCCTCGGCAGCAACCGCTGCAGTGTCGCGGTGCGCAGGGCCTCGGCTGCGCGGTCGCGGGCCCGGCGGGCGCGGTACAGGCGACCGCGACCCTCGACTGTCTCCGAGGCGCGCACCACGACCGGCAACTCCTCGGCCACCAGCGGCCCGACGCGACGGCCCTTCCAGAGCGCCAACAGCAGCACTACCAGCCACAGTTGCCAGACGATCCAGCTCACGTTTTCCGGAATCAAGTCGGAAATCGATGTGGCAGAGGAGGTTTCACCCTCAACGTGGCTGGGGGCAAACCAGATCAGGCGGGGCTTGTCGCCCGCCAGGTTCATCGCTAGCGCGGCGTTGCCGTCCTGCGACAGGCCGCCGTTGGTCATGAAGTCGGCGTCGCCCACCACGGTGACGGTCCGCCCACCGTCGTGAAAGCGAATCAGTACCCCGTCGTAACAGCTGGTCATTACGCGGCCACCGGTGGCCGCATAGCTGTCGCTCGGCCCGAACTGAACTGTGCCGGCCCGATTAGCCTCGCGCAGAGTGCAATTCGGCTGGGTATCCAGATTGCTGGTGCCCTTCAGCCGCAGGCCGGGAGCCAGCGCTTCGCGGGTTCGCGCCGCCGGGTCCACCAACAACAGGTCGCCCGGGGCCGCCGCCAGCCGATCCAACTGCGTGCGGTCGGTCAGATACTGGCTCTGCGCCACGAGGATCTGCGTGTCCGCTCGCGCCGCGTGCTCGACATCACCGACGCCGTGGGCGACGATCACCTCGACGCCGGCGTCGCGCAACAGGGTGACCAACGCGTGCGCGCTGTCGGGGCCGGTCCCCTCCGGGTCCATCCGGTCGCCGGGGCGGGGCGTCGTCAGGTAGGTGGCGATCGCGGCGACGACCGCGAGCACCAACAGTGTGAACACCGGCCACCGCCACGATCGCCAGCGCTGCGCCGGCGAGGGGGTCGCGTATTCGGTCCGCGTTGCCATCAGCGGATCTGTGCCCACGAATCAGCCGCGACGGGTTGACCCGGCCCCGACGGCGTGGCTGGTGATCGCGAGCGGAGGTGATCGTCGAGGTCGACGATCATCCGGTAGGCCTCCGCGGTCCCCGGCTGCTCGCCGTACGTGACGTCGTTAAATGCCGTTGCTGCCCTGGATAACTCGTGGTCCAGGTGGGGGAGCGCGGCGCCGGCGTCGCGGGCCAGCTCGTTGGCGGTGCGGCCGGGCGCGGGATCGAGCACACCGGACTCCTCCAGCTGGCGAGCGACGGCGCGCAGCCGGTGACGGATCGCTGCAGCCCAATCTCCTTCCGCTGCATAGCTTTCAGCGGTCGCGCGATGCTGGGCGGCGGTCAGTTGAGCGGCTTCGAACAATCGGTGATCACCGCGGCGGCTGGTGCGCATGGTGTTGCGCGCGATGCGCACGGCGACCGCCAGCGCGATGCCCAGCAGGATGAGCAGCAGGGTAATGGTGAACCACCCGCCATGGATGGCGGAGGACTTCTCCAACAGCCGATAGAGCAGGTGGTTGAGCCATTCGTTGAATTGGTCCCCCGCAGACGGTTTGGGATAGATCGGTTTGTTGAGTTCGTCTAGGGCCGCCTGGTGGGCGGCATCGCGATCGATGTCGATGGACGGCACGTTCAGTCAGTCCTGCCTGATCCCTAGAAGGGCCGGGTGAGCCAGAGGTTGTCGGTGGACGCCGCCGCGCTGGGGCCGGCGGTGGTGCCCGTCTGCAGCACGAGGTCGAAGGCCTCGGCGCGCATCCGGCGGTCGGTATACAACAGCACCACAACCCCGGCCGTGAAGGGTGCCGTGACGATCTGGCCGATCGCCCCGCCGATGGCCGACAGCGTGGTCCCGGCGAGCAGCATGCCGGTGGAACCGTTGGATCCGGTCGCCATCACCATTATCTGGCCCACGATGCTGAACGGCGCGGCGATCGCGTTGCCGACAAGGCTCGCCACCAGCGCCGTGAGCAGCCGGATGCCAAGGATGCGCCAGAAGCTGTTGCGCACCAGCGCAAAGGATCTGGTGACCGCGTCGAGGACCGGCAACCGCTCCAACACGATGAGCACGGGCGCGAACATCAACTCCGCGTAGAGGTAGACCAGCAGCGCGAATACCGCCAGCATCAGCGGCAGACCCACCAGGACGGCGACCGCTCCGTTGGCGGCGACCGCGACGCCGACCAGAAGCACCACTGCGAGCCCGATTATTGCCACCAGGCCGACGGCTTCCAGCAGCGCCAAGCCGATCAACGCGAGCAGTCGACCACGAATCTTGGCCCACGCTTCGCCAATGGTGATCGGCGACCCGAACACCGCACGCCCCACGATGACCGTGAGCATGCCGCTCAGCAACATGCTGCCCAGCCAGCTGAGCAGGAGGCCGCCGCTCGCGGAGACCAGCCAGGACCCGACTTCGGCCCCGGTCAGCTGATAGGACGAGTCGGACTTGAGTCGGCTGGCGGTCTCGAGCGGCGCAAGCGTGGCCAGCAGGGTGACGACCTGTATGACGACCACCACCAGGGTGGTCAGCCCCAACGTCGCCTTCGGATTGGTCCGGATGTAACCGACAGCTCCGTTGAAGACGTCGCTCAGTGTCAGGGGACGCAGCGGGATGATGCCGGGTTTGAGCTGTCCGAGGGCGAGTCCTGGGGTCATTGGCGGCCCGACCAACGGCCCCACGGCGTAGCCGGGAGGCGCCCCATATCCGGGTGGCGCTCCGTACCCCGGTTGCGCGCCGTAGCCCGGTGGCGCTCCGTACCCCGGTGGCGCGCCGTAGCCCGGTTGCGCGCCGTAGCCCGGTGGCCCTCCGTACCCCGGTGGCGTGCCGTAGCCCGGTTGCGGTCCGTACCCGGGTGGCGCGCCGTATCCCAGCCCGGGATAGTCGACAGGTGCATACGCCGGAGTTCCGTGGCTGGGGTCATCCGGATGGCCAGGCGGCAGCGTGCTCACCGTTTTGAGCCGCCGTCGTCGTTCGTCATGGCCTCCATCCTGTCGACGGTCAGGGCTTTTCTCAATGTGGCTTCAATGTCGCTGCACGTTGGCTTCAGGTTGCATCAGGTCGCGACCGGTTCGTGCCCTGCCCGCGTTGTAGCGTCTCAATCATGGCGGAACTCAAACCCCGGCTCCGGGCCGACCTGACCCAGGCGATGAAGGCGCAGGACAAATTGCGCACCGCGACGCTGCGCATGTTGCTGGCCGCAATCCAGACCGAGGAAGTCTCGGGCAAGCAGGCCAAAGAGCTGACCGACGACGAGGTGATCAAGGTGCTGGCCAGGGAGTCCCGCAAGCGTGCCGAGGCGGCCGAGATCTACACCCAGAACGGCCGCGGTGAGCTCGCCGCCAACGAGCACGCCGAGGCGCGGGTCATCGACGAGTACCTGCCTACCCCGCTCACTGAGGCCGAGTTGGCCGACGTCGCCGAGACCGCCATAGCCCAGGTGGCCGAGGACATCGGGCAACGGCCCGGCATGAAGCAGATGGGGATGGTCATGAAGCTCGCCACGCAGATCGCGGCGGGCAAGGCAGACGGCGCGCGTCTGTCCGCGGCGGTCAAAGAACGCCTGTAGCACAGTTTGCCCCCGGACCGTCCGGGTACCCGTCTGGGCATGACGAATTTCGGCTATACCCTGATGACCGAGCAGTGCGGACCCAAAGACCTTGTCCGGCATGCGGTTTCAGCCGAGGAGCTGGGTTTCGACTTCGAAGTGTGCAGCGATCATTTCTCGCCGTGGCTGACGTCGCAGGGGCACGCTCCCAACGCCTGGGCGGTGCTGGGCGCGGTGGCGCAAGTCACCGACAAAGTGCACCTCTATTCCTACGTGACCTGTCCGACCATGCGGTATCACCCCGCCGTCGTCGCCCAGCAGGCTGCCACCGTGCAGATCATGGCCGACGGGCGTTTCACCCTCGGCTTGGGCAGCGGCGAGAACCTCAACGAACACGTCGTCGGCCAGGGCTGGCCCGCCATCGAGCGCCGGCAGGAAATGCTGCGCGAGGGCATCGAGATCATCCGCGAGCTCTTCGGCGGTCGGCTGGTCAACTGGCGCGGCGAGTACTTTCAGGTCGACTCGGCGCGGTTATGGGACTTACCCGAGGTTCCGGTCGGCATCGCGCTGGCCATGGGTGGGAAAAAGGCGATCGAGAAGTTTGCCAAACTCGCCGACCACCTGGTCGCCGTGCAACCCGATTCCGGGTTGGTGGACGGCTGGCACGGCGCCCGCGAGGCCGCCGGGCTCCCCGGGGGACGTGTAGTCGGCCAGATACCGGTGTGCTGGGACCCCGATCGGGACGCCGCCGTCGAACGCGCCCACGACCAGTTCCGCTGGTTCGCCGGCGGCTGGGCGGTCAATGCCGACCTGCCGACACCGGCGGCTTTTGCTGGTGCGACCCAGTTCGTGCGGCCCGAGGACGTCGCGGAGAGCATCCCCTGCGGGCCGGATCTGGACGCGATCGTCGACGCGGTGCGCCCCTACTGGGAAGCGGGCTTCACCGACATCGCGGTCATCCAGATCGGCGGTGAGTCGCAGGAGCTGTTCTTCAAAGAAGCAGCGGGACCATTGCTGGAGGCACTGCGATCGGCTTCGGGCTGACACGTTTGGTCCACAGCCGCACGGGTATGGGTGAATAACCACGATGGGTCCGATCCGCTGCAGGCCGCATTGAAGTAGCTATGGCAGGCAGCTGTCCGGCGGCGCAAGGAGTTTGGCTTTGAATGACGTTGCAGCGAATGCAACTGTGACCCTTGTCAAGGGCCTTGGCGGTCGCGACCTCTACGCCGCCTGGTGCACGGCCCGCCGGTCTTCGTTTGCGGGCCACGGGATCCTCGGACAACAGGAGTACAGCGATGTCGAATGAACTGGCAGGCAAAAGGATTGCGTTTCTTGCTGCTGACGGCGTGGAAAAGGTGGAATTCGAGCAGCCGCGCGCGGCGTTGCAGGAGGCCGGGGCGCAGACCGAGCTACTGTCCCTGCAGCTCGGCGAGATTCAGGCGCGTGATCACGACCTCGAACCGGCCGGAACCGTTACCGTCGATCGCGCGGTATCGGACGCATCGGTGGCCGAGTACGACGGGTTGGTGCTGCCAGGGGGCACGGTGAACCCGGACAAGCTGCGTCTTGACGAGACTGCCGTCGCTTTCGTGCGTGACTTCGTCAACTCAGGCAAGCCCGTCGCCGCCATCTGTCATGGACCGTGGACGCTGGTGGAGGCCGGTGTGGCAACGGGCCGAAGGCTGACCTCGTATCCGAGCATTCGCACCGACCTCCGTAATGCGGGAGCCCGGGTAGTAGACGAGGAGGTGGTGGTCGACGGCAACCTGATTTCCAGCCGTTCGCCCAAAGACCTTCAGGCGTTCTGTTCGACGATCGTCAGGCAATTCGCCCAAGCGGCGGCGGCCTCACGGCAATAACGTTCGGCTACAACGTGTTTCGGTTCATCCCAGTGACTTCCCGGTGCGGCAGAGCGGTAGCTGCCGAGAAAGGTCAGATGTGACGATCATCTCGCCCGCTCCCGACGATGCCCTGTTCGCCGAGCGGGTGTACCAGCCGCAGTACGACTCACGCCTGCTGGTCCGAACGATGCGCCGCAGTGGGTTGATTCCGCGCCGCAGGGTACTTGACCTTTGCACCGGATCGGGCTTCGTTGCCATCGCCGCCGCCGGCATGGGCTGCGCTAGTGTCACCGCATTCGACAGCTGTCCGCACGCCGTGCGGTATTCGCGCGGAAACGTCGCCGATGTTGGCGCGAATGTCGATGTGCGGCACGGGTCATGGGTCGCGGCGCTCGATTGCGCGCCGTTCGAGGTTGTCGTGGCCAATCCGCCCTATGTGCCCACTCCGCCCGGTTGTGAGAGCGATACTGCCGGTCCTTCGTGGGCATGGAATGCCGGTGTCGATGGGCGTCTGGTGTTGGATCCGCTGTGCGCAGCGGCGGCAACTCTGCTGTGCGACGGCGGTTCCCTGCTGCTGGTACAGTCGACGCTTGCCGGTGTGCAACGCTCGTTAAGCGCGTTGCGTCGCGGCGGTCTAAGCGCTGATGTCGTTGCAAGCCAACGTATTCCATTCGGGCCGGTGTTGTCGGCGCGGGCCGGCTGGCTGGAATGCGTCGGCTTGGTGCAACGCGGATGCCGGACGGAGGAACTCGTCGTGATCAGAGCGGACAAACCATGACCGGCACTCGGGTACGGGTGGTCCCCAAAGGGCCGGTGCTGGTGTCCGGTCCAGTGCACATCGAGATGCCCGACGGGCGGGTGGTCGAATCCGACCGGTTCATGGTGGCCATCTGCACCTGCGGCCGCAGCAAGGAGTATCCGCTGTGCGACACCAGCCACCGCAGGTGCCGGACCGCCTAGTCCGAAGGTTGCCGCAACGATGTCCGGTTCTGCCCCCAGGACGCCATAATGGTGTCGGCCAACCGGTTTTCGACGACGGAGTGTGCACGCATGCCGAATACGATGTCTGGGTCAAGCTGTGGTTCGCGGGCAACCAGATCGCTGACGACGTCGAGCCGCACCACCTGTTCGTGCACCGCGTCGGCCTCGACGTGTTCGCTGTAGAACGCGATGCAGGGGGCCGGCGCCCCCAACCGCTGTAGCGCTTCGACCATGCGGCGCGACCCGGGCGGCGAGCTGATCTCCGTGGCCGCAAAGTGTCCGATCGCGGCGCCCCGCAAGCGGCGGTGCAAACCGAACATCGACATCAGGTTCACCACGGCCAGCGATTCAGCCGGGACGGCATCGAGGTAGCCCAGATACGTCGCGTCCAGCCCGGCGGCGGTGAGTAGATCGGCAAAGAGTTGCTGGTGCACCCGGGAGCCTTGACCGGCGCCGTACTCGTCGAATTCGACCGCCACGAAAGCCGCCTTGGCGCCGCCGATCAGCCGCGGAATCACCCAGGCGTGGGGATCGCCCTCCTTCAAGTGATACACGGATCTGTGCACGAAGTATTCGCACATCTGCTGCCAGCTCCCGGCGTCGCGCAGATAGTAAGATGGCCCGGTGCCGTTAGCGGGTTCGATTGAGATCGAAGCCATTTCGGCCGCGGCGGTGCGGTCGGCTTCGATGGGGCCGACGTCGCGGCGCACACCTGCCAAGAAGACACGCTCCAGCTCGGCGCGCAGCTGCAACAGCATGGGGTTCCATTCCCACATCGGGTCCACCCCGGCAAAACCCCGGTAGTGCAACTCGTAACACATGTGCAGGGCCAATTGCAGATCCAGACCGTAGGGATCTGAATCGCTCACGGATGCGCCGATGCGGCTGAGGTGGTCGTGTGACGCCGGTCCGGCCAACGTGCGGCGGACAGCCGTCGACAGCGGTCCGTGTGCCGCCGGCAGGGCCGGTTCGACTGTTGTCGATGCGCGAGTCACTGAGGTGGCTTTCCCGAAACGCCACTGGGCAAACGGTTCAGTGGCCATCCCTTTCTTCAGCTGACTCGGCCCCCGACAGTCGGAATATGAACCTGACGGTCGTTCCCGAGGCGGTGTTGTCCAGCTCCATCGACTCGCTGAGGGCCCGCATCAGCGGCAGACCTCGCCCACCGTGGCCCGGGTCAGCGGCCGGCGTTTTCCAGGAACCGGAATCGGTGACGCGGGCGTGCAGCTCGCACCCCACAATTTCGATCTCGGTCAGCATCCCGCCGCTGGACTGACCGCGGTACGCGTGGTCGATGCTGTTGGTGCATGCCTCGTTGAGCACGAGCACGACGTCGGTCGAAAGCGTCGCAGGCACTTCGGCCGCCCGCAGCCAGTCGGCGAGCTGATGCCGAACCGGCGCCAATTGCCCTGCGGTGGCAGGGCTTTCGATCCGAAGCGGCGCCGGCTGCTGGCGATAGATCACCATCGCAACGTCGTCGTCATATCCCGCCGCGGGGGCCAGCTCATTCAGCACTGCCTCCGCGACGGCGTCCAGCGGCAACTTCATCGTCTCCAGTAAGACATCGGCGGCACGCGCCAACCCCTCGTCGATCGACTCGTGTCTGCGTTCCACCAAACCGTCGGTGAACACCATCAGCGTCGAGCCGGGCGGCAACGCGTGGCACGCCTGTGGGCGCGGCGCGCCCCGCCGGACCGCCAGCGGCACCGAACTGGCGTCCGTCAACAGTGTCGTGTCAGCCCCGGAATCGGACGCGGGTCCGGCAAGCACCGCGGGCATGTGCCCGGCGTTGCTGTAGTGCAGGTTCCCGGATTTGATGTCCAGAATCGCCAGGAACACCGTCGTGCAGTACGCGTTGGGAATGAACGCCGCCGCCGCGTCGAGTTGTTCGAGCAACACCGCGGGTTGGGCGCCGGTGAGCAGGAGCGCGCGCGCCGAGCTGCGCAGCTGGCCCATGATCGCGGCGGCCGGCAAACCGCGGCCGACGCAGTCACCGACGACGACGCCGATCTGGTCGTCACCGACCGGCAACACGTCATACCAGTCGCCGCCGATCTCGAGCGGCGGGACCGCGGGCTCGTAGCGCACCGCGAAGCCGGGCGGGGGATCCAGTGGCGGCAGCATCGCGCGTTGCAGTGTCAGCGACGTTTCGCGGGCGCTCTCGAATTGACGGACATGCTGGATGGCCAGGCTCAGGTGGCCGATGAGCACCGTGATCAGCAGCCGATCCTCCGCGCTCACGAAACGCGGAACTCGCAACTCCAACCACAACGCGAGGTCACCGGTCCCGGACAGCACCGCGACCATGCCGCGGGCCTTACCCGGAGCATCCGGCCAGTCGACCGTTTTTGCCGTCAACGGCAGCTGATGACGCGCATCCTGAAATGTCTGGCGCAGCAACGGATCGAGTTCGCGCCAGGTCGACACGGTAGGTTCACCCGCCATCTGCACCGTCGGCTCGCCGTCACCCGCCGACCAGATCGCCGCGACCACCCGCTGCACGTCGAGCGCGGTTCGGCATTCGTTGAGCGTGATCGAAAGCACCTCGGTCACGCTCTTGGCCACGCCTACCGCCGTGGCCAGCCGTAGCACCGCGCTCTCCCGGGCCGCGAATGCGCGCTCGGCGGTGATGTCGCGGATCGTTCCGACATAGACGTCCTTTTCGTTTTTGTCCACCTTGCCGTCACCGGATCCGCGCACCGCGTTGATGCTCACCGCGACCCAGGCCAGGTTGCCGTCGCGATGCCGGATCGGGGTCTCGTAGTCGGCGCTGCCTTCGATCCGTACCCGGGCTTGTTGTTCGGCCGCGGTCTTCTTGTCGACCAACCAGGGATGGGGCCACTTGTACGGCAGATCCGCGGCGGGATAGCCGAGGATCTCAGCGAAGGCGGCGTTTATGTCGACCACCGCCCCCTCGGCGTCGGCGACGAAGAACCCCTCTTGTAAGGAATTCACCAGGGCGGTGCGGAATTTGTCGCGATCGGCCAGCCCCTCAGCGCGGGCCCGTTGCTCCGCGTAACGCCTTGTGCCATCCAGAAATCCCCGAGTCGCGACGTCAAGCGGGGCCAGCGTTTGCAACAGGAATTCCAGTGTGCTGGGCGTGTTGTCCGGCAAATCGTCCCGCAGCTCGTCGATGAATCGGACATGATTCTCGACGATGTCGAGCATGCTGACTCGTTCCTGCAGGGCCCTGCGGCCGAGCTCGTGGCCGACAGCCAAGCTGTCTTCGTCGCGCGCGTCGAGATAGCGGCGCAGCGCGGCGACGTAGTGTGCGTGAAAGTCTTCGGTAGTGGTCATGTCGAGATTCCCCGATGGCGCGCGGCGAGCACTGTCGCGTCATCAGTTTCCTTCGCGTGTTTACCCAGGATCCGCTCGGCAATAACCGCCGCTGGGGCAGCGAAATCGATGTGGTCCAAATGGTCGTCGGTGATGCCGTCGCTGGCGATAACGAGCAGGTCACCGGCGCGGATGGACACCGTCCGCGTGGGCATGATTTCCGGTATCCGGTAACCGACGATCCCGCCCACCAGGCCGGCACTGGAGCGGATTTCCAGTCCGCTCGCCGCTTTGGCGACCAGATAAGCGGTGACGTTCCCGACCCCGGTCCACCTGAGCTTGCCGGCGTCAAAGTCGATCCGCGCCAGGGTCATCGCGACGCCTCTGGTGCCTTCCAACGCCCGGTGGCAGAGCTGGACCAAGACGTCGAGCCGTTCCTCGGGGCAGTCCTGGAGCACCCCGACCGCGCGCTGGGCCGCGCTCGCGGCCGCCGGGCCATGCCCGAGACCGTCCAGCACGCCGAACAGAGCGGCGCCGTCGACGCCGACGGCGATCGGCTGGTCACCGGAGGTGCGCTCGCCTGGCCGTGGGCGCCCCGCCGTCGCCCATTCGATGGGCCCGAGTCGACCGTGATCACCCACGGCCCGGCACCCATTTCCACATCTCGATGACCGTTCCCCGGCCCAGTGTGGATTCGACGATCAATCGGTCCATCAGGCGCCGAGCCCCGGGCAGGCCCATACCCAAGCCGCGACCAGTCGAATAGCCGTCCTCCATGGCGCGTTCGATGTCGGCGATGCCGGGACCGTCGTCCTCGGCGAGCACCACCAGCGCATCGCGGCCTTCCCGTTCGGCCACCGTCACCCGGACGGCCCCACGGCCCGCATAGCTGGTGATGTTGCGCGCAACCTCGGAGATCGCGGTGGCGATCATCGTGACGTCGGTCAGCGAGAATCCGAGGTCAAGGGCGAGCTGATGTCCGGCTTTGCGGGCTGCGACGATGTCGTCGGAATTGTTGATGGCGACCACGGCGTCACCCGGCACCGTCGCGCCCGATCGTCGATCTCCCCAGGCCCAGTTGTTTATTCAGTAGGGCTATGCCCTCTTCCAGGTCGAGCGCGGTGTTCATGTCGTCGAACGCCAGTCCGAGTTGGACCATCGCGAAAGCCACCTCGGGCTGCAACCCCACGATCACCGTGGCGGCGCCGCGCAGGCGGGTCATGTGCGCAATGGTGCGCAGCGACCGGGCCGCGAACGAATCCATCACGTCGATGGCGGTGACGTCGACGATGATTCCTTGTGCGCGGAACCGGCTCACCCGCTCCATCAGGTCGTACCGCAGGCGCTCGGTGTCGGAGTCGGTGAGCGCGGCCTGCACCGTGGCAATCAGGATCGCGCCCTGTTTCAGAATCGGTACCGGCATGGCCTGCTCGCGCTAGCTGTGCTTGCCGGCTACTCGCCGGTACGGGTGACTTCGTAGCCCAGCAGCCGCTCGGCTTCCTCGATGCCGCCCTGTAGGTCGCCGACCGCGTTCATCTTCGACAGGTCCAGCCCGATCGTCACCAGCGTCAGCGCGATTTCCGAGGACAGGCCGGTGATGATCACGCTGGCACCCATCAACCCCGACGCGTCTACGGTCTGCACCAGGTGGTTGGCCACGGTGGAGTCGATGGTGGGGACACCGGTGATGTCGATGACCACCACTTTTGCGCGGTTGGCCCGAATGGCGCGCAGCAGCTGCTCGGTAACCTGCCGGGCGCGTTGACTGTCGAGTACGCCGATGATCGGCAGAATCAGCAACTGCTCGCGAACCTGCAGCACTGGCGTCGACAGCTCGCGGATCGCCTCCTGCTGCTGGCGGATAATGCGCTCGCGCTCCTGCACGAAGCTCACACCCACGGTGTTGGCGATCCGGTTGGCCGCCGGCTCGTAGGCGTCCAGCACGCGGGTGAGCATCTCGAAATCAGTCTGGTATTTCTCGAACAGCGAGCGCGCCAGCACGTCGCGCAGCAGCAACACAATGCCGAGGACCTCGTCGGTCTCCACGCCCCGCGGAATGATGCGTTCGGACAGATCGCGCGCGTAGTCCTGCAGCGCCTCGACGCTTCCGGTTTCGAGCACCTCGACGTAGTTGTCGTAGACGGCGGTCGCCTCGGAGAAGATCTCCTCGGGCGTCATCGCGGTGAGCAGCTCCGCCTCGGTGATCCTGCGCGCCCACTCCTCACGCAGACCGGTTCGGTTCTGCCGCAGGTGTTGGACCAGCTGGGGCAGCAAACCTTCGCTAACCGTTTGGACGGCGGCGTTGGTGCTGGCGAACTCCGATGACGAATCTGACATCTGTCCTCCAAGCCCTCACAAGTGCGCCCCGAGTGCGCGTCGTGCTCCGCAGGACGCAGTTCCTATTGGGGAGACTAGCCTGGCACCGGTCGTGCGGGGTGTTGAGGGCATATCTTGTCCATGCTTCGCAAGCGCAGGTTAGGCTTGCACCACGTGTGAACACCCGGACATAAGGACCGCCCTTGTCAGCTCCCGATTCGATCACCACCTTGGTTGCAGACCACGATGGGGTCGCCGTCGTCAGTGTCAGCGGCGAAATTGATCTGGTCACCGCTCCGGCTCTGGAGCAAGCGATCGGCGCAGTGGTTGCCGAAGGTCCGTCGGCGCTGGTCGTCGACCTCTCCGCGGTGGACTTCCTCGGCTCGGTCGGGCTCAAGATTCTGGCCGCGACCTACGAGAAGCTCGGCAGCTCCGCGGAGTTCGGAGTGGTGGCACGCGGCCCCGCGACCAGGCGGCCAATTCACCTCACTGGCTTGGACAAGACCTTCCCGCTCTACCCGACGCTGGACGACGCATTGACGGGCGTGCGCGACGGCAAGCTGAACCGCTGAGCACTGCGCCGCATCGAGGCTGCTCCGGTCGTTGAGCCCCGAAGGCGTTTTCTGACAAGACGTTCCGCCGGGCATTCCTCTACCGTCTCATTCGTGCGCTATAACAGGATTCGCAACCGCGGGGAGGCGCGCCGGTGATGTTGCTGGAGCGGACTTCAATCGAACTCGAGCTGACTCACCGGCTGCCCAGTGATCCCTGGGGATCAAAGGTCGGTGGCACGCCGTACCTTGTTCAGCCGCAAGACCATCCGCTCGATCGGTTCGGCAAACCACTGGCGTTCATCGCGCAGCTGAACTTCAGCGAACTCCCCAACCTTTTGGGTTTCCCCGGCCAAGGTTTGCTTCAGTTCTTCATTACCGCCGGATTAGACGACGATTGTGTGGTGATCTATCACCCCACGGTCACCACCAACTGGACCCCGAAACGCGCCACCCCCGGGCGCTCGTCGCCTCCGGCGCTGCGGCGCAGACCGGGATTCAGCCCGCTGGTGTATCCGGACTCGGAGTTTGGTCTCGTCGGCCGGCTCATGAGCCGACGCCCCCAAGAAGGCGAGCATGAGGGCATCCGCGGCCATCGAGTGGGAGGCTACCCGAACTTCAACCAGGACGGCAGCCTGCCCGACGGACACGTTCTGCTGTTCCAGCTGGATTCGGACCCCCATGAACCAGAGTCCGATTGGCGCATCATCTGGGGTGACCTCGGCACCGGCCGGTTCTCGATCGCGCCCGACGAACTCTTGGCATGCGACTTCTCCGCGGTCCATTACGAATGGGACTGTTGCTGATTCGGGGTCGGGGCAGAAACGAAGCAACCCGGTGGCGCCGTGGGATGATCTAGCGCCATGGACGTCGATCATCCCGAAGACGACCAGCAGTGGGATTCCCGCGAGCGCGGCGAAACGGAACTCGAACGGCTGGATCGCAATTGGAACAACCTGCTGCAGGAGCTCCGGGTGGTGCAGACGGGTGTGCAGCTGCTCACCGGGTTTTTGCTGACGCTGCCATTTCAGCAGCGCTTCGATGTGCTCAGCCAACACATGCGCCACGTGTACCTGGCTACGGTGGGGTTTTCGGTTGCTGCGACCGTGTTTTTGATCTCGCCGGTAGCTATGCACAGGCTGCTGTTCCGGCGACATCGCCTGCAGCAGCTGGTGTCGGCGGCGCACCGCTGCACCTACGCGGGGTTGGCGCTATTAGGCGGCGCACTGACCGGGGTGACGGTCATTGTCTTTGCCGCGGTGTCGGGGCGTAACGCGGGTTTTATCGCCGGGGGGTGCGCGTTGACGCTGTTCACGGCGTTCTGGTTAGTCGTTCCGCTGAGGCTGCGCGGTTAGCAACGGGCCACCCGGTTTAGGCCGGCGAGGATTGAATTGGTGGCAAACGGGCATCACTGGGGTATGTCAGCCGCGGCGCAGAGGTACGACTGGGCCGCTGTCGTGATCCCCGCTCACAACGAACACCTCAGTTTGCCGGCGTGCCTGCGCGCACTGCTCGCCGCCGCCGTGTGCGCGCCTATCCCCGTCACCGTCGTGGTGGTGTTGGACGCCAGCCGGGACGGCAGCACGAGATTGGCCGGGCAGTACGGGGACGATGTGCACTTCGTTACGGTCGATGCCCGCAACGTCGGCGCGGCGCGGGCGGCGGGTTTCCGATATGCGCGCTCGCTCCGCGCACAAGACCCCCAGCACATCAGAGCCTGGTACGCCTGCACGGACGCCGACAGCCAGGTGGACCCCGACTGGTTGACCCGGCAGCTGAACAGCAACGCTGATGTGGTGCTGGGAGTGGTGCGTGTCGCCGACTGGCGCCACCATCCCGTCGACGTCATCGAACGCTACGAGGAGGCTTATCAGCAAGGCGTGGACGACGGACACGACCACATTCACGGCGCCAACATGGGTTTCAGCTCTCAGGCCTACTGGCGGGTGGGCGGCTTTCGCGCACTGCCCTCCGGCGAGGATGTCGACCTGGTAAAGCGGTTTCGGGTCGCCGGTTATCGCATCGATCGGGACGCGGAGCTCTCGGTCAGCACCTCGTCGCGCACCCGCGCCAGGGCGCCGCGCGGGTTTGCCGAACACCTGGATCAATTGGCTGCGTCGGAGGCGGGTGATTAAGTATGACGGCCGGTCTGGTACAGCACTGGCTCGAGTCAGGGCGCCTGGAATTGCCCCTGCCGGCCTCCGGACGCACGGCCGAACGCTGGCAGCAACTGGCGCTGCTGGCCGAGGACGACATCGTGGCAGCCCGGATCGCCGAAGCTCATGTCGACGCCGTCGCGATCCTCGACGAGTTGGGCGGCAAGCCCCCGGAGCCCGGTCAGCTCTGGGGCGTCTGGGCGGCTGAGTCGTCCGACGCGGTGGTAACCGCGAGCCAGCTCCCAGGTGGAGCGTTCGCCCTGTCCGGCACCAAGGTGTGGTGCTCGGGAGCCGGCTTCTGCAGCAACGCTCTGGTGTCCGGCCGGCTCGACGACGGGAGTCGGGGTCTGTTCGCGGTGACGGTCACCGGCCCGGCCGTCAAGCCGTTGCCAAGTACGTGGTGGAACGCGGGGATGGCGGGCAGCGACACCCGGACTGTGCAGTTCAGCAACGCGCACGCGGTTCCCGTCGGCGATCCCGGCGACTATCTGAATCGGCCCGGTTTCTGGCATGGGGCCATCGGCGTGGCGGCCTGTTGGCTCGGCGGCGCCCGTAGGGTCGCCGATCCGCTGTATCGCTGCGCCAACAGCGAATCGGCCGATGCGTATTCGCTGGCGCACCTGGGCGCCGTCGACGCCGCGATTGCCGCGGGGGACGCGATCCTGGCGGCCGCGGCGGCCGAAATCGATGCCGATCCGTTCGACCGGAGCAGGACCGCCGAACTGCTGGCACGGCGTGCCCGCGCGGTGGTCGAACATGCGGTTGACGAGGCCATCACTCGCACCGGCCGCGCGCTCGGTCCAGGCCCGCTGTGTCAGGACGGGCGGCACGCCCAACGCGTCGCCGACTTGAGCATCTACATCCGGCAGAGCCACGCCGAGCGGGATCTCGCCGAACTCGGGCGGCTCGCCGGAGCGTCGGCACACTGAAACGACCTGAGCCACGGCGCCTGAACCAACGGCAATGAGCAACGTCTTGAGCAACAGCGCCCGATTCGCCGCCATGCCGCTGAGCGGCGGCGGAACCCCGGCTCGCGTTTGGCTGGGCGCGCCCGCCCTGCCGCGGCTGGACCTGACCGCCTGCCCGGCCCTGGTCGTCGTGGCACCGCACCCCGACGACGAGACGCTGGGCCTGGGAGCCACCATCGCTCAACTCGTCGCGTCCGGTGTCGCGGTCAAGGTGGTCTGCGTCAGCGACGGGGGCGCGGCCGGTGCGTCGGCGTCCGGCCTGGTGGCCGCGAGGCGTCGTGAGTTGCTCGGCGCGACAAAGGCTTTGGGTATTGCTCCGCCGACGTTCCTCGGTCTGCCGGACGGTCAACTGGCCGACCACGAGGACGAGCTCATCGAGTCACTGGCAGCGATTCTCGACTGCGAGGCGCCCGGTACCTGGTGTGCCGCAACCTGGCGGGGTGACGGGCATCCCGACCACGAGGCCGTCGGCCGGGCCGCGGCCCACGCCTGCGTCCGCACCGGCATTGCCCTCGTGGAATATCCGGTCTGGATGTGGCACTGGGCGACGCCCGCCGATCCGGCGGTCCCGTGGGAAAGGGCGTACTCGGTGCCGGTGGCCGACTGGGCGCGTGAACGCAAACACCATGCCGCACAAGGCTTTCGCAGCCAGCTCGACGGAGATTCCGAAGGGCCGGTGCTGCCGCAGTTCGTGCTCCGGCGCCTGCTGGCGGTCGGAGAGGTGGTGTTTCGGTGACCGCGCGCCTGCCCGACGCCTACTTCGAGCGGATGTATGCCGCTGCCGCCGACCCTTGGCAGCTGTCGTCGCGCTGGTATGAGCAGCGCAAGTACTCGATCACGCTGGCCCTATTGCCGAATCGCCGTTACCGGCATGCGTTCGAGCCGGGCTGTTCCATCGGGATGCTGACGGCGTTGTTGGCCCAGCGCTGCGATCGAGTGACGGCGGTGGACGTGGCCGACGCGGCGCTGCGCACAGCCGACATTCGACTGCGGGAAGCCGGATGCCGCGACCGGGTGCACCTGGCGCGGTTGTCGCTGGACGGGGCTTGGCCGGCCGACCCATTCGACCTGGTCGTGCTCAGCGAGGTCGCCTATTACTGCCAAGCCGAGGCATTGGCGGCGGTGTTGCGACGAGAGTGCTCCCGACTGCGGGCGGAAACTACCGTCGTGGCAGCGCACTGGCGCCACGCCGTCGCCGACTACCCGCTGACCGGCGACCAGGCCAACAACGTCATCGCGAGCACACCCGGGCTGGCGTCGCTGGGCAGCTACCGAGACGACGATGTCGTGATCGAGGTGTTCACTACCGGCGACGGTCGTTCGGTTGCGGTCCGCGAGCAGGTGCCCGGCGCCCGCTGACTCAACGCTTGCGGACCAGCGTCGCGATCGGCGAGGACGCCAGCCGCTCCAGCAAGTCCTGTGGGTTGTCGAAAATCGGCGATGCACCAGCCTCCTCCAGTTCCGCGCGACCGATGCCGCCGCTCAACATTCCGATGCACGGCACCCCCGTGCGCCAAGCGGCCTTGGCATCCCAGACGGCGTCGCCGACGAACACGGCGTGCTCGGCGCTCACGCCCACCCGGTCGAGCGCGACCTGCACGATGCCCGGCTCGGGTTTGGCGGTATCGACGTCACGCGACGACGTCGTCTCCGTGATGACGTCGTCGCAGGCCAGCACTTTGCGCAGCACGGCGAGTTCATCCTCGGGCGCCGAACTGGCCAGCACCACCTGAAGTCCCAGATCGGCGACGTGGCGCAGCAGGGCGCGCGCGCCGGGCAGCGGAGCCAACAGCGGAATCGACTCTTTGTAGTGGCGGCTGTGCGCGTCGCTCAGCCGTTCCAGCAGGTCGTCCCCCGCCTCATTGCCGGAGCGGCCGGTTAGCTCGCGCACCAGCCTGGACCCGTCCATCCCGATATGCCGGTGGACACGCCAGGCCTCGACCGGTATGCCCTCGCCTTCGAAGGCGCGCAGCCACGCGTGCACGTGCAAATAGTTGGAGTCGACCAGGGTTCCGTCCACGTCGAACAGGATGGCGGCCGCGTCGGTGGTCTTCACTCGCCACGGGATACCCAAACCCCCGGCTACCAACCCGGCGGTTGCGGAACTTCGTTCTGATCCCAAACGTTTGCCAGATACGTGACGGGGTATCGCAAAGAGAATCGGTCACGTCGGTAGACCTCATAGGGGGTGACCCAAGATGAAGACCGGTTCAGCGCATGTGAACCGTATTCCATACGGCGACAAAGTAAATGGTGGCGACGAGGGTGTCAGCATCCCCGGCGTAGTAGCTGCCCTGGCGTGGGCGGTGGCCTTGGTGGCGGGTCTGTTAGCGCTGGCAGCCGGGCGATTTCTGCTGGGGACCGCCGCCTTGACGTTCGCGGTATCAGCGCCGTGGTTCGGCCTGGCTTTGGTCTCACGCGCTCGTGAGCGCTCGACCCACCCACATTAGCTTCTGGTACAAAGCCGCTCTCATGTCGAATTTGCTTGAGCTGACCAGGTGTGGCCGCTGCTCGAACGGGGTAATGCCAGAGCCAACGGGTGAGACTACAGAGGCGTGTTAGCCCGGTCTTCGGCAGGAAGGAATGCCCATGTCGATCGTGAGCGATTACGATGCACGTCGCGTGGCGGACGCCGACGCTGAGGTTGGATCGGGTCTGCGTGAGCTGGCAACCGCGCTGCCCAGCACTTCCACAGCGGTCGTTGATGAGGATCCCAATGACGTGCCCTTTTTTGAGCTGCCGGGCGCGGATCTATCCGGCGAAGAGCTGTCGGTGCAGGTCATTCCCAAGCGAGCCGACGAATTCACTTGCTCTAGCTGTTTTTTGGTGCAGCACCGCAGCCGTTTGCGCAGCACTAGCGGTGGACGCCAAATCTGCGCCGACTGCGTGTAATCGCGCGGTCGCCGCAGGCATCCGCTCCCGTTTGGGTGAAGCGGAAGCGGGTGCCGGCCTCTCGCTTACCAAGGCAGAATGGGTACATGGACGGCGTTTTGGCTTTTGATGGCCGATGTGGGATGTGCACGCGCGCCTGCAACCGATTGGCCTCGTGGAATCGGACGGGGCGACTGCGTATCGAACCGATGCAGGCTCCCGGGATGGCTGAGCGGCTCGGAGTTCCCGCCGATCGGTTGACGGATTCTGCCTGGTGGCTCGATTCCTCGGGGGCGGTCTTCGCCGGGGCGAAGGCAATGAACGCCGCGCTCTCGGCCGCGCTGGGTACGCCACTGCCGCTACGGATCTACCGGTTGACCAGCGCGATACAAAACCCGATCTACCGCTGGGTGGCGGCGCATCGGCATCGCTTCCGTGGCGTGACCCCACTATGCGAGGCCGAGCCCACTCGATGCGCATAGCGTCTCGCGCTGATCCAGATTCGGAATCCGTGGGAGGGTGCGGGCAGGCGATCGCCGCTCTCGCGCTTTCGGCCATTTGGGGCACCGTGTTTTTTGCGCTGTTGCACGGGCACCGCGTCTAGGCGGTGATCTCGTTTACCCGATTAAAGAAGGACGAAGCGGGTACATTAGCTTGGATCGGTTAATTTGACAGCGTTCAACAGAAGGGGCGCGCCGTGATAGTGCTGGGCATCATTCTCTTAGTGGTCGGGTATGTCACCAACCTGGGGATCCTTTACACCATCGGTGGCATCCTGCTGGTCATCGGTGTGATCCTGTGGATCCTCGGAGCTGTCGGGCGGCCGGTCGCTGGGCGCAAAGTCTGGTTCTAACGCCATCGCTCCATCGACCCTGAACTTGCCGAGGAATCTATTCCGGGCACGATCTTCGGGAACGATGGATTGACGTTGGTAGCGGCAGGCGCGTAAAGCCCGCCTGCGGTTACTAGCCTTTGATGGCTGCCGTTATTTACTGCTGGTGCAAGGCTGGCGCCGCGCCATTCTTGGCACCGTTCTTAGCATTTTTCTTTGCCGATGCTCGTTCGCCGGCGAAAGGGCCGTGGAACGCACGGGGCGGAGCTGGATTTCGTCGAGCGAGTGCCAACGCTTGGCTGCACAAGGCCGGCCCCAAACGGCCCGACGACGGCGCCCACCGCCTCCGCTAGCTCCAATAGCTGCCATGGCGCCACCCGTGCTTATTGACGACCGTCATTGACGAGTGTCAGCGACTTCGCGTACCGTGTGGCTCTATGCAGTCTGTGGCTGAAACGCCAGCCGGAGGCGTCCGGGAGGCGCGGCGACTCGAAACGCGGGCGCGCTTGTTTGGCGCCGCCTTGGGTGAGATTTCGCGGCGCGGGTTGGCTGGCGCGGATGTCAGCGCCATCGCCGCTACGGCTGGCGTGGTGCGAGGAACGTTTTACTTTCACTTCCCGACAAAAGAACACGTCCTGGTCGAGTTGGAACGAAGAGAAGAGTCCAGGATCGTCGCCGAACTCAGTGGCGCCCTCGACGGCGCCGGCGACTTGGCGTCGGTGCTTATAGCACTGGTGCATCACGTTCTCGCCGCCGAACGCCGTTTGGGTCCCGTCGTCTTCCGAGACATGTTGGGACTGCACTTCTCGTCAACGCGACCCCTCGAAGACGAAGTGGCGCAGCATCCGTTGGCGCAGTTTCTGTCCAGCGCGATCACCGACGAACAACATGCAGGACGGGTCCCCGTGGAAGCTGACGCGGTTGAACTCGGAGTGTTCTTCTTGACCGGATTGTTCGCGCTGCTTGCCACCGGCGTTCAAGATTCCGCGACTGCGGATGCCGTACTAAGTCGTTATGTGACAACGATTGTCAAAGGAATGGAGACACGATGAAAACGACAGGGCTTGACGGCTACCGCGACTTTCTGCGCAGGCGTGACGGAGAGGCCGACCTGCTCAATCGACGCTTGCAGAATCGCGAACAGTTCTTCAGCGACCTGGAGACCAATCCAGTCCGTTCGATCCATCCTGCCGACCGTTCCACGTTTCTTCGAAACCTGCGCCGCCGCAAACCCGAAACCGGCTCGGACAGCAAGATGTTGTTCCTACTGGCTACTGCCAAATTGAACCAGGCCGAGCGTTTCGGAGTCGGGCTCGGCGAAACCTACGGAATGAACAGTGACGAGGAGGTGCCGCCCGAACGGGTTTACATCGAACTCGAAGAGCACTACCACACAAGACTTCTCGCATACGTGTTGGACGTTTTCGACTTGACATTCCAAGTGGTGCCCCCGGCGTTCGTCATGCGCCAGTTCGTCAAAACCAGTGTGTTCATGCCCGAGCGGCTCGGGATCATGTTCGTCGGTGCGGCAGAGATGGCCGGGTGCGTGATATTCGACGAACTGCGCCGCGCCGGGTTGGAACTCTTCGCCGACGAGCCGGAAGTCTGCCAACGGATCGGGCGCCTCTACAGCGAGATACTCACCGACGAGATAGGCCACGTCGGGTATTGCGCCTCCCGATGCACCGCCGCTGAACGGGCAATTATGCGTCGGCTCTACCCGCTACTCGGGCGTGTGTTTGCTCGTCAGACCGCTGAGATCAGTCTTCTCCTCGATCCCGCGAAGCTTCGCGCCCGCCTCGCCCGCCCCTTCGACGTCGAGGACCTCACCTCCGGCTTAGACAACGAAACCTATCTCGTCACCCATCCATGACGTGATCGCTACTACGAACCGAGGATATTGATTCGCCTCTTTGGCGGGAACCGTTGCGAAGTCCTTGATCGATCAGTCGGGGTGGCGGGATTCGAACCCACGGCCTCTTCGTCCCGAACGAAGCGCGCTACCAAGCTGCGCCACACCCCGCTTGAAGCGACGACAGCCTATCGCACCGGCACGCCGCCAAGCCAAACGCGCACTACCCCCAACGACAGGAACGTTCGAATTCGGCCAGCACCTCGGTCTGGCAGGTCAGGTCGAGGCCCTGGGCGGCGACCCAGCCGTCGGAAAAGTAGGTGTCGGCGTAGCGGTCGCCGCTATCGGCAAGCAGGGTGACCACCGAGCCGCTGCGGCCCGCGGCAGCCATTTCGGCAAGCAAGCCGAAGGCTCCGCAGACGTTGGTACCCGTCGACGGCCCCACGCGGCGGCCCAGCACGGCGCTGACGTGGCGGGCGGCGGCCACCGAGGCGGCGTCGGGAACCGAGACCATGCGGTCGACTACGCCTGGCAAAAAGGACGGCTCGACCCGTGGCCGGCCGATGCCCTCGATACGGGACGACGCGGGAATGACGACGTCGTAACGATGTTCGGCGTAGGCGGGAAAGAACGCGGAGTTTTCCGGGTCGACAACGCACAGCCGTGTCGCGTGGCGTCGGTAACGGATGTAGCGGCCGATCGTCGCGCTGGTGCCGCCGGTGCCCGCGCCGACCACGATCCAGTCCGGGATGGGATGCTGCTCCTCGCGCATTTGCAGGAAGATCGACTCGGCGATGTTGTTGTTGCCGCGCCAGTCGGTGGCGCGCTCCGCATTGGTGAACTGGTCGAGGTAGTGCCCGCCGGTCTCGCGCGCGACGCGCTCGGCCTCGGCGTAGACCTCGCTGGACTTATCAACGAAATGGCAACGGCCACCTTGTGATTCGATTAGTGCGACCTTTGCGGCACTGGTAGTCGCGGGCACCACCGCGACGAACGGCAGACCCAGCAGCGCCGCGAAGTAGGCCTCCGATATCGCGGTGGAGCCCGAGGACGCCTCGACAACCGTGGTACCTTCGCCGATCCACCCGTTGCACAGTGCATACAGAAACAACGAGCGGGCCAACCGGTGTTTGAGGCTGCCGGTGATGTGGGTCGTCTCGTCTTTGAGGTAGAGCGCAACTTGGACGTCAAGCCCCTGCCACGACGGCAGTGGGTAGCGCAGCAGGTGGGTGTCGGCGCTGCGACGGGTGTCGGCCTCGATCAGCCGGATCGCGTTGTCGGTCCAGGTTCGGGACAGGCTGCGGACCGCGGTGCGGGTCCGCTCGTTCAACGCATCGACGCTGTTGGCTGCGAACGGCCGAGGTTTCTGCTGGAGTCCCGCCCGCCCATCGGGCTGGCAATCAGTGTCAGCAGGGTTGCCTCGGGCCGGCAACAGAACCGCACCGGCGCAAACGGTGAGGTGCCTATCCCGGCGGAGACATGCAACCGCATATTGGCGCCCCACTGGGACGGTCCCTTGGCGCGGGAACGGTCCAGGCCGCAGTTCGTGACCAGCGCCCCGTAAAACGGCAGGCAGAGCTGGCCACCGTGGGTGTGGCCGGCCATCACCAGTTGGTAGCCGTCGGCGGCGAAGCGGTCCAATACCCGCGGTTCCGGCGAGTGCGTCAAGCCCAACCGGAGATTCGCGACCGGGGTGGCCGGCCCCGCGATCGTGTCGTAGCGGTCCCGGTCGATGTGCGGGTCGTCCACGCCGGCAGCGGCGATGTGCAGTCCCGCGACCTCGAACTCCCGGCGGGTATGGGTCAGGTCGAGCCAGCCGCGCTCAGTGAACGCTGCACGCAGGTCCTGCCATGGCAGCGGCTCTCCCCGGACGCGGTGTTCGGGGTTGGTCAGATAGTTCATGGGGTTCTTCAGGCGCGGCCCGAAATAGTCGTTGCTGCCGAAGACGAACACTCCTGGCCGCGAAAGCAGGTCCCCCAGGGTTTGGACGACGGCGGGGACCGCCTTGGGGTGTGCCAGGTTGTCGCCGGTGTTGACCACCAGGTCGGGCTCCCAGCTGCTCAACTCGCGCAGCCAGGCCTGCTTCCGACGCTGGTTGGGCAGCATGTGGAGATCGCTGATATGCAAGACCCGCAGCGGCGTGGAGCCCGGAGTCAAGACGGGCAGCGTCAGCTCACGCAGGACGAACGCGTTGCGTTCGACAAGCGCGGCGTAGCCGATCCCGGCGACGGCCGAACCCAGCGCCGCGGCGCTGGTGCGTATCAGGGCGGGCACAACTTCAGCCATGCACGCAGCCTACTGCCGTAGGGGGCCTGACCGCGCACTTCTTGTGCGACCTGTCACTACGGCGGTGCCGGCGCCGCCGGTGGCGGCGGTGCCAGCAGCGGAATGGTGATCGGCGGCAGGCCGGGAATTTCCACGACCTGCGATCCGATCGGCGGTGGCGGGCCGCCCTCCGGCGGCGGAGGCGGAGGCGGCGGGATGCCGTTGCTTATTTGAATCGTGATGATTGAGCCTGGAATTGTTTGCCCGCCGGGCGAAGTACCCACCACTTCGCCGTACTTGGCGGTGCTGTTGACCGCGTTCGGCTGGTCAGCGACCTGGAAACCGGCCTCTTTCAGGCGTTGGCGCGCGGCATCGATATCCAGCCCAGCGACGCTGGGAACGCGCGACGCGGGTGAGCCTTCAACGTAGCGGGGATCGGTGGGCGGCAATTTCACCTCGCCGAAGTTCGTGGCGATCGGCTTCATTGCGGTGAACCAGGTGCGAGCCGGCTCGTTGCCGCCGTACAGGTCGCCCTCGCCGCAGTGGCGCAACGGGCTGGAGCACAGATCCGTGGGGGTGGTGGAGTCGTCGTAGATGTAGTTGGCCGCCGCGTAGTGGCTGGTGAAACCGACGAACCCGGACGAGCGGTGCGCCTCGGTGGTGCCGGTCTTACCGGACACCGGCAGGTCCCAGCCGGCCGCGCCGGCCGAACCCGCTGCGGTGCCGCTGCCGAGTGCGTCCTTGCTCATCGCATTGGCGAGGGTGTTTGCCAGTCCCTCGGGCACCACCTGATCGCAGGTTTCGGTGGTGACGGCGACCTCGTTGCCGTTACGGTCGAAAAGCTTGTCAATGGGGTTCGGCGGGCACCACACCCCACCGGAGGCCAAAGTCGCCGCGACGTTGGACAGTTCCAGCGCATTGACCTCGATCGGACCGAGGGTGAACGAACCGATGTTCTGCCGTTTGACGAAGTCGGCGAGGCTCTCGTTGCTGTCGGGGTTGTAGTCGCGGGCGGTGCCGGGATCGGCGTAGGACCTGAGTCCCAGCCTGATCGCCATGTCCACCGTGCGTGTCACCCCGACCTGCTGGATCAGCTTGGCGAACGCGGTGTTGGGCGAAGTGGCGAGCGCATCCGTCACGTTCATCGACCCGCGGTAGGTGCCGGCGTTGATGACGCACCAGGTGTCCTTGGGACAGCCCTTGGCCCCGCCGCTGCCCATGCCCTTGGCCTGGAACCGGCCCGGCACCTCGAGCGTGGCGTTGATCCCCATGCCCATGTCCAGCGCCGCGGCGGTGGTGAAGATCTTGAAGACGGAGCCGGCGCCGTCGCCAACCAGTGAAAACGGCTGCGGCCGCATGGTTTCACCGGCGTCGATGTTCAGTCCGTAGGTTCGGTTGCTGGCCATGGCCATCACCTTGTGCGACGTCTTGCCCGGCTGGATCACGCTCATCACGCTGGAGATGCCTGCCAGGGTGGGACTGGCGAACTTGTCGATGGCCGCCTTGACCGGGACCTGTACGTCCGGGTCCAGCGTGGTGCGGATCAGGTAGCCGCCCTTGGCCAGCTGCTCCTTGCTGATCCCGGCGCGCGCCAAATACTCCTGGACGTAGTCGCAGAAGAAGGCGCGGTCACCGGCCGCGATGCAACCGCGCGGCAGCTCGTTGGGCTGCGGCAATATGCCCAGCGGCTGCGTCTTGGCGACGCGCAGCGCGTCGGCCTCCTGCGGGATGTTGTCGATCATGGTGTCCAGCACCAGGTTCCGCCGTGCCAACGCACCCTCGGGGTTGATGTACGGGTTTAGCGTGCTGGTGGACTGCACCATGCCGGCCAGCAGCGCAGCCTGCTGCCAGTTCAAGTCGGAGGCGTCCACGCCGAAGTAGGTCTGTGCCGCGTCCTGCACGCCGAACGAGTTGTTGCCGAAGGACACCAGGTTCAAATACCGGGTCAAGATCTCGGGCTTGGTGAATGTCTTGTCCAGCGTGAGCGCCATGCGGATCTCGCGCAGCTTGCGCGCCGGAGTCGTCTCGACGGCTGCGCGCTTCTCAGCATCGGTCTGAGCCGTCACCAGCAATTGGTAGTTCTTTATGTATTGCTGTTCGATCGTCGAACCGCCGCGGGTCTCCACGTCACCGGACGCATAGCCGGCCAATCCCGTCAGCGTGCCTTTCCAGTCCACACCGTTGTGCTCGGCGAACCGTTTGTCCTCGATCGAAACGATGGCCAGCTTCATCGTGTTGGCGATCTTGTCGCTGGGCACCTCGAACCGGCGCTGCGAGTACAGCCATGCGATGACGTTGCCTTTCGCATCGACCATCGTCGACACCGCAGGCACCTGGCCTTCGAGCAACTGGGCCGAGCCGTTAGCGACCACCTCGGAAGCGCGGTTGGACATCAGGCCGACGCCACCAGCGAGCGGAAACATCAGGGCGGTGACCACGACACTGGCCAATAGGCAGCACCCGGCAAGCTTGAGAACCGTGAGTACGGCCGGCGGGCGCTCGGACATGCGTACTACAGTAGCCACCTCGACCGACGTGGCCACGCCGTCCAGTCGCATAAGTAACCTCTAAAATCCTGGCCGGCCGCTGATCAGCGCGTTTCTCACCGTGCCGCCGTTATTTGGCGCCTGCATCACAGGTCAGGCCCATAAAACGGGTCCGAAGCCCCGGTCTCGAGCCCCGTCCAGACCAAAAGTCGGCACGCGCGTCCCAGAAAAAGCGTTATCAGACTGTTGCGCAATTGCTACCTGACCACCTAACTTAGACAGACAGTGAGATTCAGGTAACACCGATGTGCATAGTGTGGCGTACTTCTCAGCATCGGCTGGTACCCGAAGAGGGCGGTCGCCGTCGCGGCCGGAAGGAAGGGATCGGCTCGTGTCAGGAACACGACCTGCAGCGCGCAGAACGAACCTTGTTGCGGTTAACAGCAATCTTCGCGCCGTTGGAACCGAAGAACGGATCGCCTGGGTGTCCAAGGCCCTGTGCCGCACGACCGATCCGGATGAACTTTTTGTACGGGGAGCCGCTCAGCGCAAGGCCGCTGTGATCTGCCGTCACTGCCCCGTAATGGAGGAGTGCGGGGCGGACGCCCTGGACAACAAGGTCGAGTTCGGTGTGTGGGGTGGGATGACCGAACGTCAGCGCCGGGCGCTGCTCAAACAGCACCCCGAGGTCGTGTCTTGGTCGGCCTTCTTCGAAAGGCGCAAACAGCGCGGCATCAGCTGATTTGGCCGAGGACGGACGTTAGCTTCCGCAGGGGTGTAAACCTCAGGGTTTCCCTTCCTCCCAATTACGCGACCATTACAGCTCTTGCGATCTAAACGGCTGGTGTTCCTCAGCGGGCCGCTGCTCGGCCCGCATCGTCACCGACGGGATCGGATGCGCCGGCTCCTCAGCGGGCCGCTGCTCGGCCCGCATCGTCACCGACGGAAGTGATCTGGTCGGCGAGCGCGCGCAATGCCTCCATGTCAGACACGTCAAACGGCAGCGAAGGAACCCCGATGACCGGAACATTCGGGTTTGCACCGGTGAATCTGGACAACAGCCGGATTTCCCGCTTCGCGGTCTGGGCGCGGTCGGCATGTATCTGCAGCACGGCCGCCGCCAAAGCGGCCGCCGCATCGTCGCTGCTGTTGGCCTCTAACTTCTCGCTCGCGTCGATCGCCCGCTCGACCGGTAGCCCACAGAGCGTCGGGTGGGTGCGATTCAAGATTAGGCCGGCCAACGGCATACTCTCCTGCGACAGCCGGTCGACGAAGAACGCTGCTTCGCGCAGTGCGTCGGGTTCGGCTGCCGACACCACGACGAACTGGGTACCACGCCGCTTCAGCAGTGCGTAAGTGCGATCCGCCTTCTCACGGAAACCGCCGAACGTCGCGTCGAGGGACTGCACGAACGCCGCGGCGTCGCCAAGCATCTGCGAACCGAGCACGGTGGAAATCGCTTTCATCGCCAAACCCATTGCGCCAGTTACCAATCGACCGATACCTCGTCCAGGCGCCAATAGTAGCCGCCACAGTCGGCTGTCCATAAAGCTGCCCAGCCGTTTTGGCGCATCCAAGAAGTCCAGGGCGTTGCGCGACGGAGGCGTATCCACCACAACCAGGTCCCAGCGGTCCTCGGCGAGCAGCTGACCGAGCTTCTCCATCGCCATGTACTCTTGCGTTCCAGCGAGTGAAGTGGCCACTGTCTGGTAGAACTGATTGTCCAGAATCGATTGTGCCCGTTCAGATCCGGAGTACTGTAACACCATCTCGTCGAAGGTGCGACGCATGTCGAGCATCATCGCGTGTAGCTGGCCGGGGACCTCGGGGGCTAGCGGCACGCGCTGCGGAGTATTCCCAAGGTCGTTGACGCCCAACGCTTGTGCGAGCCGCTTGGCCGGGTCAATCGTCAAAACCACCACAGTGCGCCCATATTCGGCCGCACGCAACGCCATCGCAGCGGCGGTCGTCGTCTTTCCGACGCCTCCGGCGCCGCAGCACACCACGACGCGGTTGGATGTGTCAGCCAGAATCTCAGCCATGTCAAGGGTTTTCGGTGTTGTGCTCATCGAACACCCTGGTGTGCAAGTGATTCCGAGAGCTCGTAAAGGCTGCCGAGATCGACACCGTCGGAAATCGTCGGCAGTTCCAGTCGCGGTACGTGCAAGGCGTCGAGCTGCTGAGCAGTCTCGGTGCGCGCCGCGATGCGGGTGGCATGCTCGATGGTCTCTGTCAGCAGGCCGGCGAAGTCGACATCGGCGAGCTCGATCCCGACCTGCGCTAATCCGGCTCTCACCCCGTCGGCGTCCACATCGCCCTCTGCTGCCTTGGCTAGCTCCTTCGGTTCCAAGTAGGTACGCATGTTGCGATTCACGATCACACTGCCGATGGGCAGCTTCATTTCCGCGAGTTCATCAATCGCTTCCAGGGTTTCCTGCACCGGCAGAGCTTCCAGGAGGGTCACCAGGTGAATGACGGTCTGGTCGGAGTGCAGCAACTTGACCACACCCTCGGCCTGGGAATGCACCGGTCCGCCCTTTGCCAGATCGGAAACCGCCTTGGTGACATCGAGGAAGCGCGCGATGCGCCCCGTCGGGGGTGCATCGACGACGATCGCGTCATAGACCGGATTCTTGGCCCCCTTGTCCGTGCGTATCACCGTCTCCTTGATCTTGCCGGTGAGCAGCACGTCACGCAGACCGGGCGCAATCGTCGTCGCGAACTCGACCGCACCGATGCGCCCCATTGCTCGACCGGCCAGGCCCAGGTTATAGAACATGTCCAGGTATTCCAGGAACGCGGCCTCGATGTCGATCGCCAAGGCGTTGACCTGACCGCCGCGCTCGGCGGTGGCGATTTTCAGTTCTTTGTAGGGCAGCGGTGGGACGTCGAAGAGTTGCGCAATACCTTGGCGCCCTTCAACTTCGATCAGGAGGACCCTGCGACCGCCGGCCGCCAGCGTCAGCGCCAGCGCGGCCGCGATCGTCGACTTCCCGGTGCCGCCCTTACCGGTCACAAAATGCAAGCGCGCCTTCGATAGACGAGAGGGCCAGCCGACGGAACTGTTCCCGCTAGGTGTGGTTGCCACCACAGCATGCTATCTGGGCCGCTGTCTCCGTCGGGCGGCGTGGCCAGAGCCGTGCACGTCTCGGTCACAAGCTCCCAGATAAGCTCACATTTATGACCCAACCGACCACGTGGGAGTACGCCACGGTTCCGTTGCTGACGCACGCCACCAAACAGATCCTCGACCAGTGGGGCGCTGACGGTTGGGAGCTGGTGGCCGTTTTGCCTGGCCCCACCGGGGAACAACATGTCGCGTACCTGAAGCGACCGAAATGAGCGCTGGATCCATCAAGGCTCGGCTAGACCAATTGGGTATCGAGCTGCCGCAGGTGGCGCCTCCGCTGGCCTCGTACGTTCCCGCGGTTCACAGCGGAAACGTGGTCTACACGTCGGGCCAGTTGCCGTTCGTGGCCGGAAGGCTGGCGCGGACCGGCAAAGTAGGTGGCGCCGTCAGTCCGGAAGAGGGCAAGGCCTTGGCGCGGATCTGCACGCTCAACGCCTTGGCCGCGGTAGATGCCGTGGTGGGGATCGATGCGGTGACCCGGGTAGTCAAGGTCGCCGGATTTGTGGCCTCCGCGCCGGGATTCAACGGGCAGCCGAGCGTTGTCAACGGTGCCTCGGAGCTGCTCGGCGAGGTGTTCGGTGACAACGGCACGCACGCGCGTTCGGCTATCGGCGTGTCCGAGTTGCCCTTGGACGCGCCGGTGGAAGTCGAGTTGATCGTAAGGGTCGAGTGACGGCCGTGACAGCGGCTGCCGAGTCGCTGACCCACCCCGCCTACGGTCGGGTGCGGGCGGTAACCGACAGTGCGTCGGTGTTGTTGTGCGACAACCCCGGTTTGCTGACGCTGGAGGGCACCAACACGTGGGTGCTGCGCGGCAAGGGCAGCGACGAGTTGGTCGTGGTGGACCCCGGACCGGACGACGACGAGCACATCGGACGAATCGCCGCGCTGGGCCGTATAACCCTGGTGCTGATCAGCCACCGGCATGGCGACCATACCGACGGCATCGACAAGCTCGTCGAGCTGACGGGGGCGCCCGTGCGCTCGGCGGGCAGCGGCTTCTTGCGTGGTCTCAGCGGTGAGCTGATCGACGGTGAGGTGATCGATGCGGCCGGTCTGAAGATCAGGGTGATGGCGACCCCCGGCCACACCGCGGACTCGCTGTCGTTTGTGCTCGACGACGCCGTGTTGACGGCGGACACCGTGTTGGGCCGCGGCACCACCGTCATCGACAACGAGGACGGCAGCCTGGCCGATTACCTGGAGTCGCTACAGCGCTTACGCGGCCTGGGCAGCCGTGTCGTATTGCCCGGGCACGGGCCGGACCTGGACGACCTCGAATCGGTTACGGCGGAGTACCTGGCGCACCGGGAACAGCGGTTGGACCAGGTCCGGGTGGCGCTGCGGACGCTTGGTGACGACGCCAGTGCGCGGCAGATCGTCGAACACGTCTATGTCGACGTTGACGAGAAGCTCTGGGATGCGGCCGAATGGTCGGTGCAGGCGCAACTGGACTACCTGCGCCGCTGAACTCGCCGCGAGATTGCCGTGGTGGTCGTGGTCGGGGCCGCATGCACAGCCCTCACGGCAATCTCGGCGTCACGCTCGCTCGGTTGCGCCCGCGCTTACTGCGCCCGCGCTTACCTCGCTCGGCGGGCCAGGCGTTCGGAGTCCGAGATCAGCACGCTCTTGCCCTCCAGCCGGATCCAACCGCGGTGGGCGAAGTCGGCCAGCGCCTTATTGACGGTCTCCCGGGACGCGCCGACCAGCTGGGCGATCTCCTCCTGCGTCAGGTCGTGAGTGACCCGCATCGCGCCGCCTTCCTGGGTGCCGAAACGCTGCGCGAGCTGCAGCAGCTGCTTGGCCACCCGACCGGGCACGTCGGTAAAGATGAGGTCGGCCAGATTGTTGTTGGTGCGACGCAGCCGTCGGGCCAGGACCCGCAGCAGCTGCTCGGCGATCTCGGGGCGATCGGCGATCCACGCGCGCAGCGCGTCGCGATCCATCGACACCGCGCGCACCTCGGTGATGGTGGTGGCGCTGGACGTCCGCGGTCCCGGGTCGAAGATCGAGAGCTCACCGAACATGTCGGACGGCCCCATGATGGTCAGCAGATTCTCCCGGCCGTCCGGCGAGCGGCGACCGATCTTCACCTTCCCCGCGATGATGATGTACAGGCGGTCGCCGGGCTCGCCTTCGGCGAATACCGTGTGTCCGCGAGGGAAGTCGACGGGTTGCAGCTGTTTTGTCAGGGCCGCGACCGCGTTGGGTTCAACCCCCTGGAAGATTCCTGCCCTTGCCAGGATCTCGTCCACGTTGCCTCTTCAGCTTTCCAACGATGTGATAGATGTGATACCGGCAGGCCAACCTATTGAAGGTGACACGAGTCTAAAGGTAGGCCAATTAGCTCGACCTGCCAACGCTACACACGATTGATGTATCGAGTCGCCGTAAACTGCGGATTCCCTCCAGAACCCTAGGGCATTCGCGTCGGCAGGCCGCCCGTGCGGGGTGCAGCGAACTGCGCGGCAACGAACGGATCGGCGTGATGTCTCCCGCTCCTGGGCCCTGGCAGCGGGGCCGAGGCGAGTCGCTGGGCCTGACGTCTGTGCAGATTGTCCAATGCCTCCGGCATGCCCGCTCGGGCCAGTGTGCGCATGTCCACGGCTTCGGCGTGCTCGAGGAATTCGGCGACGTCCGTCGGTGTGACGGTGTTGTGGGACAACTCCTTTTCCAGCCGTCCCAACCCGAGCGTCGCCAGCATCAGCAACCCGGGAACGCAGGCCACCAGCAACCACGACACATGGAGAGTAAACATGGCCTTGAATCAACACGAGGTCTCAGTGAGATCACGAAATCAGTACTCTGTCGTAGGTGACGGTGGCCAAGTCGAGCGGGCGCTCTAAGTCGATATCGGACACGCCTGGGGTCAAGATCACCGCGCGCTGGTCCAAGGAGACCCACACCGGCCTGGTGCGCCGGGCACGCCGGATGAATCGCACACTGGCGCAAGCGTTTCCGCATGTTTACTGCGAGTTGGATTTCACGTCGCCGCTGGAGCTGACTGTGGCCACCATTCTTTCGGCGCAGAGCACCGACAAGCGGGTGAATTTGACGACGCCCGCGCTGTTCGCGAGATACCGCACCGCGCTGGACTACGCGAAGGCGGACCGTGAAGAACTGGAGACGCTGATCCGTCCCACCGGTTTCTTCCGTAATAAGGCGACCGCGCTCATCGGCCTGGGCCAAGCCCTTGTCGAGAGGTTCGACGGCGAGGTGCCCAACACCATGGAACAGCTGGTGACGCTGCCGGGGGTGGGCCGCAAGACCGCCAACGTCATTTTGGGCAATGCCTTCGACATTCCCGGAATCACCGTCGACACCCACGTCGGACGATTGGTCCGGCGGTGGCGATGGACCGCCGAGGAGGACCCGGTCAAAGTGGAGCAGGCGGTGGGTGAACTTATCGAACGCAAGGAGTGGACCTTGCTGAGTCATCGAATAATTTTCCACGGCCGCAGGGTGTGCCACGCTCGCAAACCCGCGTGCGGTGTCTGTGTGCTGGCCAAGGACTGCCCGTCTTTCGGTCTCGGTCCCACTGAAGCGCTGCTCGCCGCGCCTCTCGTCCAGGGCCCGGAGACCGAGCACCTGCTGGCCCTGGCCGGGCTCTAACAGCGGGACGGTAAAGCTTGACCGCGAGGACCCGCTGGACCGTCGCGGTCCTGGCGGTGGTGGTCGCCTTGATCGTGGCGCTGGCGGCTCAGCTGCGCGACGATGCCGGGATTTTCGGGACCACTGGTCCCTCACCGCCCACCGCCCGCGGGCATCGCGACTTCGACACCTCGGCGGCGCTGGAGGCGCCTCGGCAGCGCGCTAACCTGCCGTCGTGTCCCGGCGCTGGTAACGGACCCGGCCCTGCGGTATTGATCGGCGTGGTCGTGGAATGCGCCGCGGACGGCTCGGCCGTGGATGTCGCGAGCGCGCTGGCCGGACGCCGGGTGGTGCTCAACTTGTGGGCGTACTGGTGTACGGCCTGCACGGCCGAATTACCCGCGATGGCGGAGTATCAGCGTCGGGTGGGCTCTGACGCGATGGTGCTGACCGTACACCAGGACGAGAACGAGGAGGCGGCACTGCTTCGCCTGGCGGACCTCAATGTTCGCTTGCCGACGTTGCAGGATGGTCGCCGTTTGGTGGCCGCAGCACTACGGGTGCCAAATGTGATGCCCGCGACGGTGGTGCTGCGGTCGGACGGTAGCGTTGCCCGAATCCTGCCGCGGGATTTCGCCGATGCCGACGAGGTCGCGGCTGCGGTAGAAGCGCAATAGGAAGTGACGCGGAAAATGAGCGCCGCGCAGCGGCCTGGACGCGAGGGAGGCGCCGTGAGTACCGCTGTACCCCTGACGCCTGACCTGGGCCCGTCCTGGTTGCGTCCGCTGGTCGACAACATCGGCGAAATACCGGACGCGTACCGGCGTCGGCTGCCGGCCGACGTGCTGGCGATGGTGACCGCGGCTCGCGCTCTGTCATCGGTCCGCCGCAGCGATCGAGAGGCCGCGGTGCTGGTGCTGTTCTCCGGACCCGAGTCCGGTCCGACCGACGGCAGCCTGCCCGACGATGTCGACCTGCTGCTGACCGTGCGGGCCTCGACATTGCGCCACCACGCCGGCCAGGCGGCCTTCCCGGGGGGCGCGTCAGATCCCGGCGACGACGGGCCGGTGGCCACCGCCTTCCGCGAAGCCCACGAAGAAACGGGCATCGACCTGTCTCGGCTGCGTCCGCTTGCCACGATGGAACGGACGTTCATCGCGCCGTCGCGGTTCCATGTCGTCCCGGTGTTGGCCTACTCGTCGGATCCCGGTCCGGTGTACGTCGTCAACGAGGCGGAAACGGCGATAGTAGCGCGGGTTCCGGTGCGCGCCTTCGTCAATCCGGACAACCGGATGATGGTGTACCGCGGCGACCTCGGCAGCCGCTGGGCCGGCCCGGCGTTTCTGTTGAACCAGATGCTGGTTTGGGGATTCACCGGCCAGGTGATTTCCGCGGTGCTCGACGTCGCGGGCTGGGCAAAGCCCTGGGACGCCACCGATCTTCGCGAACTCGACGAGGCGATGGTGCTGGTCGGTAAGGGTGAGCCGCGATGAATTCGATGGCCCCGTCGCAGTGGCTGGATATTGCGGTGCTGGCGGTCGCCTTCATCGCAGCCATCTCGGGTTGGCGTTCGGGTGCGCTGGGTTCGCTGCTGTCGTTCGTCGGTGTGCTGCTCGGCGCGGTGGCCGGTGTGCTGCTGGCCCCGCACATCGTTGCCCACATCGCGGCGCCACGCGCCAAACTGTTCACCGCGCTGTTCCTGATCCTCGCGCTGGTCGTGGTGGGTGAGGTGGCCGGAGTGGTGCTGGGACGGGCGGTGCGCAGCGCGATCCGCAATCGCTCGGTTCGCACCATCGACTCGGTTATCGGGGTGGCGGTGCAGCTCGTCGTGGTCCTGACCGCGGCGTGGCTGTTGGCAACGCCGTTGACACAATCGAAGGACCAACCCGAATTGGCTTCCGCGGTAAAGGGTTCACGCGTGCTGGCTCAGGTCAACGAGGTTGCGCCGCCGTGGCTGAAGACGGTGCCCAAACGGCTCTCGGCGCTGCTGAACACCTCCGGGCTGCCCGCCGTGCTGGAGCCGTTCAGTCGCACCCCGGTGATCCCGGTCGCCTCACCGGACCCGGCGCTGGCCAACAACCCGGTGGTGAACGCCACCGCGCCCAGCGTCGTCAAGGTCCGCAGCCTGGCGCCCAGCTGTCAGAAAGTGTTGGAGGGCAGCGGATTTGTGGTGGCACAGGACCGGGTGATGACCAACGCGCACGTAGTGGCCGGGTCCGGCAGCGTCCAGGTGTTCGCCAGCGGCAAGCCTTTTGACGCCACGGTGGTGTCCTACGACCCGTCGGTGGACATCGCGATCCTGGCCGTCCCGAACTTGCCGCCACCGCCGCTGGTGTTCGCCGAGACCGAGGCGAAATCGGGTGCCAACGTGGTGGTGCTCGGTTACCCCGGCGGCGGCAACTTCACGGCGACCCCGGCCCGGATTCGCGAGGCCATCAAACTCAGCGGCCCCGACATCTACCGCGACGCGGCGCCGGTAACCCGCGACGTGTACACCATCAGAGCCAATGTGGAGCAAGGCAATTCGGGCGGGCCGTTGATCGACATGAACGGCAAGGTGCTCGGCGTGGTGTTCGGCGCGGCCGTCGACGACGCGGATACCGGTTTCGTGCTGACCGCCGGCGAGGTGTCCAGCCAGATGTCCCGAATCGGCGCTACCCAGGCGGTGGGTACGGGGGCCTGCGTCAGCTGACTCGGGGTCCGTGCACCTGTTCGAGGAACCGCCTCAGGTGCTTGTTGATTTCGCCCGGCGCCTCTTCGTGGCTGAAATGTCCTGCGCCGGCGACAGATACGTAGCGTCCGTGCGGCGCGTAGCGCTGAGTCCGCTCGACCGGTGCGGCCAGCACGTACGGATCAGCGTCCCCACGCAGGTGCAGCAGCGGGACGGCCAGTTGCTGGGACATCGATCTCATGAAGCGACGGCCTTCGTCGCGCAGCTGGCTGCGCGCCGCCCAACGCTGGTACTCCAGCGCGCAGTGCGCCGCCCCCGGAATCTGGATCGCCTGACGCAGGTGGCCAATGGTGGCCGAGAAATCCTCGGAGGCAACCCATTTGGCGCTGCTCCGGTTGCGGACCAGGCGCTCGATCTCCTCCGCATTGTGGCGAGTCAGCAAGCGTTCGGGCCAGATTGGCAACTGGTACCGCAACAACGTGGGCAGCAATGCGCGACCTTGATCGCGGCGCATCAGCGTTGCGTGTCGCAGTGCGGCCGGATGCGGCGAGCTGATCAAGGCGATGGCACGCACCAGCCGCGGATGCATGAGTGCGGTGGTCCAGCAGGCCAACCCACCATCGGCATGGCCGACCAGCGTCGCCGACGAGTGTCCGAGCGCGCGAATGAGCCCGGCGGTGTCGCCGGCCAGTGTCCAGCCGTCGTACCCGCGAGGAGGTTTGTCGCTGCCACCGTAGCCGCGCAGGTCGACCGCGACCATCCGCGCCCCGCCCAGCCCGCGCAGCTGATGACGCCAGGACAACCAGAAGGAAGCGAATCCGTGCAGCAGGATCACCAACGGCCGTGCCGTGGCCGGAGTGGTTTCGTCGGGGGCATCTGGAAGTGCCTCGACGACGTGGAACCGGATGCCGTTGGCATGCACGTCCAGATGGCGCCATGGCCCGGCGATCCGGGTCACGGACGGATCTGGTGCTGCCATCTACCAACCCGAGGGATCAGCGGGCGCCGTGGCTTCGGCCGGGGAGGAGGACTCGGCCGAGATGGCTTTGGCAGTCGGTACCTTGTCGTGGCCCGGGGTCAGCGCGGTGCGCGTCTCCTTGACCGACTCGATGGTCTCCCGTGGGCCACGGATCCGACGGACCTTCAGGTAACCCAGCAGGCCCAGCACGGCGGTGACCACGACCATGATGCCGAAGACGATGAGGTACGCCGCCCAGCGCCACAGCCAGATTTCGAGCAGTTCGGCGACAAAGAAGAACAGGAAGAAGGTGGAGTAGAACAGCACCACCAGCGCGGCGATGAAGTACACGCTGCCGGTGAGGCCCTTTTTGATGTCACGGGTGACCTCGGCCCTGGCAAGCTCGACCTCGGCACGCACCAGAGTTGACGCCTGGGTGGTGGCGTCCTTGATCAGCTCACCGATCGAGGGCTCGCCGGCCCGGGCATGCGGATCGGTCAGCGGGATCGTGGTCAAGGTGCTCGGTACGCCGTTCGTGCGATCAGCTTTGCTCACAGAGGTCCTCTCCCTTTCATCGTCGCGGTTTATGTTGCCATGCGCGGCGGTGCGGTACGAGGTCAGTTTCCGCCCGGACCGTAGACTGACGGATCTGTTCTCTGACCCCCGCTTTGACCCACTTCGACAGGAGTACTGCCTTGCAGTGGGCACACCGGTGCTTTGCGGCGGTGATGGTGGCCGCCCTCCACGCCCTGGTGGGTTTGCCCGCCGAAACGGCGGCGGCCGACGACAGGCTGCCGATGGGTGGCGGCGCGGGGATCGTCATCAACGGCGACACGATGTGCACCCTGACCACCATTGGGACCGACACCGCGGGGGAGTTGATCGGCTTCACCAGCGCACACTGCGGAGGTCCGGGCGCACAGGTCGCCGCCGAGGCCGCGCAGGCCAGGGGCACGCTGGGCACCATGGTCGCCGGCAACGACAACCTGGACTATGCGGTCATCAAGTTCGACCCGGCCAAGGTGGCGCCGGTGGCCAACTACAACGGCTTTGTGATCAACGGGGTTGGTCCCGATCCGACGTTCGGCGCGGTCGCGTGCAAGCAGGGCCGCACCACCGGCAATTCGTGCGGCGTGACGTGGGGGATGGGCCAGACGCCGGGGACCATCCTCATGCAGGTCTGCGGGCGACCGGGTGACTCCGGTGCACCGGTGACGGTGGATAACCTGCTGGTCGGCATGATCCACGGCGCCTTCAGCGACAACCTGCCGGAGTGCGTCATCAAATACATCCCCCTGCACACCCCGGCCGTGGTGATGGACTTCAACGCCATCCTGGCCGACGTCAACGCCAAGAACCGGCCAGGCGCGGGATTCGTACCGGTGCCGGCCTGAGCCGGCGGCCGGTCGCTACTTGGCGTTGCGGATCGCGTCGAACACGCTGGCGTCGACCAGCGTTGAGGTGTCACCCAGCTCGCGTTTTTCGGCGACGTCGCGCAGTAGCCTGCGCATGATCTTGCCGCTGCGGGTCTTGGGCAACTCGGGCACCACGTGGACCTCGCGTGGCTTGGCGATCGGCGAAATCTCCCGGGCCACCTCGCCGCGCAGTTCGTCGATGGTGCCGTCGTGTACCTGGTAGTTGCCCCGAAGGACGACGAACGCGCAGATCGCCTGACCGCTGATCTCATCGGTGACGCCGACCACCGCGGCCTCGGCGACCGCGGAGTGCCCGACGAGCGCCGACTCCACCTCGGCGGTGGAGATCCGGTGCCCGGCCACGTTCATCACGTCGTCGATGCGGCCTAGCACCCAGATGGCGCCGTCGGGGTCGAAGCGGGCGCCGTCGCCGGCGAAGTAATAGCCCTGCTCGGCGAACTTGGACCAGTAGGTGTTTCGGTAGCGTTCGGGGTCGCCCCAGATACCACGCAGCATGGACGGCCAGGGCTGGTCCAGGACGAGGTACCCGGTGGCATGCGTCTCGCCCTCGGCGTCGGCGGGCAGTGGCTCGCCGTGGTCGTCGACGATCTTGGCCGAGATTCCGGGCAGAGGGGTCATCGCCGAACCCGGTTTGGCGGCGGTGACTCCGGGCAGCGGCGAGATCATCGCCGAGCCCGTCTCGGTCTGCCACCAGGTGTCCACGACCGGGACGCGGTTCCCGCCGATCGCGTCGCGGTACCAGCGCCACGCCTCGGGGTTGATGGGCTCACCGACCGACCCGATCAGCCGAAGACTGGACAGGTCGTGGGCGTCGGGTATTTCGCGGCCCCATTTCATGAACGTCCGGATCATGGTAGGTGCCGTGTAATAGATTGTGACGCCGTATCGTTCGATGATCTGGAAATGCCGGTGCTCGTCGGGTGTGTTGGGCGTTCCCTCGTAGAGGACTTCGGTGACGCCGTTGGACAACGGCCCGTACACGCCATAGGTGTGGCCGGTGACCCAGCCGATATCGGCGGTGCACCAGAACACGTCGCGCTCCGGTTTGACGTCGAAAATGGCGTGCATGGTGTAGGAGGCCTGGGTCAGGTAGCCGCCGCTGGTGTGCATGATGCCCTTGGGCTTGCCGGTGGTGCCCGACGTGTAAAGCAGGAAGAGCGGGTGTTCGGCGTCGAAGGCCTCCGCGGTGTGCTCGGGGGAGGCCGAGTCCACGACATCGTGCCACCACACGTCGCGGTCGTCGTTCCAGGTCACGTCAATCCCGGTGCGCCGCACCACCAGAACGTGTTCGATCGGGCTCTCCGGATCGGAAACCGCGTCGTCGGCCGCGTCCTTGAGGGGAGCCGGCTTGCCACGCCGGAATTGTCCGTCGGCGGTGATCAGCAACTTGGCCTGGGCATCGGCGATCCGGGCGCGAAGCGCATGGGCGGTGAACCCGCCGAAGACCACGCTGTGCATGACCCCCAACCGTGCGCAGGCCAGCATGGCGATCACGGCCTCGGGGATCAACGGCAGGTAGATGGCGACACGGTCACCGGGCACCAGCCCGAGGTCGGTCAACGCGTTGGACGCCTTGCAAACCTCGTTCTGCAGGTCGGAATACGTCAGTGTGCGGCGGTCGCCTTCGGGCTCGCCCTCCCAGTTGATGGCGACCCGGTCACCGTGGCCGGCCTCGACGTGGCGGTCCACGCAGTTGTACGCGACGTTGAGCTTGCCGCCGACGAACCACTTGGCGAAAGGCGCCTCCGACCAATCCAGGACTTCGGTGAACGGTGTCGCCCATGAAAGCCGGTCGGCTTGCTTGCCCCAGAATGCCAGCCGGTCTGCCTCGGCCTCGCGGTAGTGCTCGGCGTCGGCATTGGCCTGCTGGGTGAAGTGTTCGGGGGGTGGGTACGACGAGGGGTGTTCGGTTGTGGTCTCGGTCACGCGTGTGAGCCTAGTCCCTGCGGCGGGGCATACGTGCGCCTGCGTTTTGCCGTCACCAGGGGTCCACCTTCCGGATATTTTCTTACCTATGAGGCTTGCTGTGTTCGCAATCGCCGCGGCGGTTGTCGCGGTGCCGGCCGCACCGGCGATGGCGGACCCTGCACCGGCGCCGTGCGCGGCGGATCAGCTCGTGGTTACCGCGTCGGGGACCGAGGGCGGGGTCGGCCACCGCGCTCTGAGCTTGATGTTCGCGCTGGCCGACGGGGCCGCGCCGTGCACGCTGAGGGGCTATCCCGGGGTCGATTCGGGTGGCGGCAGCCACTCGATTCATGCCCGGCCCACACTGCGCGGCTATCTGGGCGGGCTGCCGAGCACCGTGACCACCCCGCCAACCGTCACCGTGTCGCCGTCGCACCGAGCGCAGTCGGTGGTGGAGGGCACGGCCGTCGACGCTACCGGCAATGCATGCACCGCCTACACAGACCTGACCGTCAACCCACCGGGCACTATCGCGACTGTCACCGTGCCGGCGACCATCGACGCCTGCGACCTGCAGGTGCACCCCGTCACGGACGCGCCCGTGGAACCCGGCGCGTAGCG
>NZ_JAFBAR010000013.1 GCF_019247635.1 Mycobacterium sp. | reverse complement strand
GGCGGGCCCGCAATCGGTCGGTTTGCTGAAGAGCTACTTCGAGGCCAACCCCAAGGCGTCCGGCGATATGACGGGGATCGCCCAGCCGCTGACCAATCTATCGACGCAGTGCAAGCTGCCGATCACCATCCCGCAGGCGCTGGGCTTTGCCCAGGCAGCGCAGGGAGGGGGCGGCCTGCCCGCGTTGCCGGGCGGGCTGCCGGGCGCTATCGGGGCTGCGGGAGCTGGGGCTCCCGCGGCTGCGGGGGCCGGGGGGGCTGCACCAAGCACCACCAGCCCGGTTCCCGCACCGCCCAAGTCGAAGACCGTCGGCTGAACCGCGGATCGAGTCTGCGTCCAGGGCGGGAAAATCGCCGAAATCCCGCCCTGGACGCAGACTCGATGCCATCAGCGCAGGCTCGATGCCGTGAGCGCAGGCTCGACGCCCTGGACGCAGGCTCGATGCCGTGAGCGCAGGCTCGAGGCCGTCAGCCTGGGCCGCCCTCGCTCCCGCCCTCGCCGTCGCCATTGCGATCGGGCGGGTCGGGCGGGTCCGCCGACGGGGCGGGATCGATGACCAAGCTGAGGTTCGGGTCGGTGGGCGGGTCGTCGCCGGAGTTCGGGTCGCCGACCTTCTCGGTGCGGAACACGAAGAAGAACACCACCCAACCGATCGCCGCGATGAACAACCAGCTGATCAGCCGGTAGATCAGCATCGCGGAGATGGCATTGGGCAGGGCCATGCCGCTGGACACCAGGCCGGGCACCAGCACCGCCTCGACAACCAGCAGACCACCGGGCATCAACGGGATGGTGCCCACCGCGCGGGCCGCCGCGTAGGCGACGGTCAAGCCCGCGACCGAAGCGTGGCCGCCGGCGGCGTACGCGGCGAAGCCGAGGCAGGCGACGTCGGCGATCCAGTTGAACATCGACCAGCTGAAAGCCACACCCAGGTCGCGGCGGCCGAGGCTGACCGATTCCAGCTGCATGAGCGTTTCGCGCCACTTCGCCACACCGGCGTCGGCGGGCCTGCCGCGCAGCGAATTGACCCACGACAAGACCCGGCTGCCGATCCCCTCGATCAGCTCTGGCCGCGACGCCACCGCCTGGGCAAGCAGCAACAGCGCGACGAAACCGCCCAGCGTGAACAGCAGCGAGAACGGGTTGTTCTTGGCGCCCAGAAAGAAGGCGCCGCCCAGCCCGAGCAGCGCCAGACCGACCGCCTGCAGTACCCCTGACATCACCAGTTGCCACGACGCCACCACTGTCGAGGCGCCCCAAATGCGTTGCTGCCGAAGCAAAAACGTCGCCGATAACACCGGGCCGCCCGGCAGCGTGGTGCTTAGTGAGTTGGCGGCGTAAAACGTTGCCTCCGACCGCAGTTGCTTGACGTGCACTCCGGCGGAGCTGAGCAGGGTTCGCTGGATCTGCGCGAAGCTGTGCATCGACGCGGCCGCCGCCAACGCCGCGGCGATCAGCCACCAACCCTTGGCCTCGAACAGACTGCGCCACGCTTTGGCCAGCTGATCCGAGACCAGGCTGATCTCGGCGGTGAGCACGATCGCGACGATGCCCAGGACCACCCATCGCAGCCACCAGTATTTGCCGCGCGGTGCCTGCTCGCGCTGGCGGACCAGCTTGCGGACGGGGGCATCGTGCGACACGTGCTTTAGGGTAACCGCGCAGGTGGCGCCCTGATCCCGGTGCTGCGCCGACCGTGTCGACCTCGTAACCGGATCGGTAACCGGATCGCGTCAGCGGGCACCGGATAGGCTTGCCGGATGCCGGTCAGTGTGGACGATGCCTCGGTCGAACCTCTGGTCCGCAGGACCGCGGCGTGGGCGTGGCGGTTGCTGGTCATCCTGGCCGCCGTGGTGGCGTTGCTGTGGGTGGTCGAAAAGCTTGAAGTGATCGTCGTGCCCGTGCTGCTGGCGCTGATGTTGAGCGCATTGCTGGTGCCGGGGGTGGACTGGCTGGACCGGCGCGGCTTGCCGCGCGGTGGCGCGGTGGCACTGGTCCTGCTCAGCGGGTTCGCCGTGCTGGGTGCCATCTTGACGTTCGTCGTCAGCCAGTTCATCGTCGGTGCACCCGACCTGGTCGAGCAGGTGAGCCGCAGCATCGACTCCACCCGTAAATGGCTTATCCAGGGGCCGGCGCACCTGCGCAACGAGCAGATCGACAGCGCGGGCAACGCGGCAATCCAGGCGTTGCACAACAATCAGGCGAAGTTGACCAGCGGCGCACTTTCGACGGCGGCCACCGTCACCGAGTTGGTGACCGCGGCGGTATTGGTGCTCTTCACGCTGATCTTCTTTCTCTACGGCGGCCGCAACATCTGGCAGTACGTGGTCAAGATCTTCCCGGTCGACACTCGGGACCGGGTGCGGGAGGCGGGCGCGGCCGGGTACGGGTCGCTGATCGGCTATGTGCGAGCGACGTTCCTGGTGGCGCTGACCGACGCGGCGGGGGTGGGCACGGGACTGGCGATCATGGGGGTGCCGCTGGCGCTGCCGTTGGCGTCGTTGGTGTTCCTCGGCGCTTTCATCCCGCTGATCGGCGCCCTGGTCTCGGGCCTGGTGGCCGTGGTGGTCGCGCTGCTGGCAAAGGGAATTGTCTACGCGCTGATCACGCTGGGCTTGCTGATCGTGATCAACCAACTCGAAGCGCATTTGCTGCAACCGCTGGTGATGGGTCGCGCGGTGTCGATCCACCCGTTGGCGGTGGTGCTGGCGATCTCCACCGGCGGGGTGCTGGCCGGGATCGTCGGTGCGTTGTTGGCCGTTCCGACGGTCGCCTTCCTCAACAACGCGGTGCAGGTGTTGCTGGCCAAGGATCCCTCCGCCGAGGTGGAGAAGCAGACCGAGGACGCCGAACAGCACGGGTCCAAGGGAGCGATCCTGCAGGCGGAGTCGGACGACCCCGAGCACGGATCCGAGGAAAGCTCGGAGTGAGCCTTACAGACGGCCTTCGCGACGCAGCAGGTCCTGGGCGGTAAGTCCGCCGCCGCCGCGGCGGCGGCCACGCTGGTTGTCGACGCCACTGTCGTTTTGGCCGCCCTGGCCGCGGGCGTTGAGCTTTTCGGTGGCGGCGTCGGAGTCGCCGCCGTCACTTCGCATGACCGGTAGCGCCGTGGTGGGGTCGGCCTTGTCGCCCCCGTGATCCCCGTTGTCCGCAGGGCCGTTGCTCGCGATCGGGATCGCGTGGGTCGTGCCGGCAGACGGTGCCGGTGGCGGGGTGGGCGTGGGTGGCGCGGCGGGCGCCGGTGGTGTGGGCCTGCTCTGCGGGCGGGGCGGCGCGGACCGTTTCCGGGCGGTCGGGTCAACGCCCGGGGCGGCCATGCGACTGGTCGCCTCGGCCGACGGCTTGGCCGGTATCCGCTTGGTGCTTGCGCCCGAGGGAGCGTCCGCAACGGGCCTGGGCTCCGGCCGGCTCGCCGGAGGGGGGCTCAACGGTGCTCGTCGCGGCGGCTCGGTCAGGCTCGGATGCGTCGGGTCGTGTGCGGGGCGCGGGGCGGCTGCGACCAGCGCGGGGGCGTTGACCGGGGGGCGGGCCGGACGCGCCTTGCCGGGAGCCGGCTTGCGCTCGTCGGGCAGGTCGATCTCGCCCAGCCCGAGACGGTTCTGCAGGCGCCGCGCCCAGCGCGGAGCCCACCAGCAGTCGTCGCCGAGCAGCTTCATCACCGAGGGCACCAGGAACATCCGGACCACGGTGGCGTCCAGCAACAGCGCTGCCATCAGGCCGAACGCCAAGTACTTCATCATCACCAGGTCGGAGAACACGAACGAACCGGCGACCACGGCGAGCACCATTGCGGCGGCCGTGATGAGGCGTCCGGTGGTCGCGGTGCCGATCCGGATTGCCTCCGCGGTGGACATGCCGCGCGCTCGCGCCTCCACCATTCGGGACACCAGGAACACCTCGTAGTCGGTAGCCAGTCCGTAACCGACGGCGACGACCAGCGCGATGATGATCACCATTAGCGGCGTCGGGGTGAAATTGAGCCACTTCGCGAAGTGTCCGTCGACAAAGATCCACGTCAGGATGCCCATGGTGGAGCCCAGCGTGAGCGCGCTCATCACCGCCGCCTTGACCGGCAACACCACCGACCCGAACGCCAGGAACATCAACAGCATCGTCGTGCCGATGAGAACCACCAGCATCAAACCGGCCTTGTCGTACAAGGCGTGAATGCTGTCCTGCTCGAGCGCCGGGGTACCGCCGACCAGGAACTCCAGACCCTTGGGCGGGGTGATCGCCCGCAACTCGTCGATCTTCTTCGCGGCGTCGTTACGGTTGACCAAGCCGTTCTCGATCACTCGGATCGAGGCGTCTTCGGGGTGCGTCGTCCCGTTGGGTCCGGCGACGCACGGATTACCGGCGATGGCCGGGCAGGGCCGTTCATCCCACTGCTTACTGGTGAACCCGGTGATGCCCGAGACCCTGTTGCGGACGTCGGCGACCTGCTGGTCGGTGACCGGGCTGTGGTTGTCGCTCTTGATCACCAGCGTCAGCTGCTCGGTGCGGTATCCCGGGAAGAGCTTGTCGAAGTGCTCCTGCGCCTGGCGGGCCGGGTTGTTCGGTGGCAGGTATTTCTCGCTGATGCCACCGAGCTGCAGGTTGCCCAGCGGGATGACCAGCGCGATCATCCCGATGACGATCGGGATGGCGAAGGCCAGAGGCCGCTTCATCACCCAGGTCACCAGCTTGCCCCAGAAACCGGCCTCGACCTCTTCGCGGGTCTTGGTTTTCTGCAGCCTGTCGGCGAGCCAGTTGAGGTAGGCCCGGGACACCTTCCAGTTACGCAGGAACGGCACCCGGAACGCCGTCCGCACCCCTAGCGCGTCGACGTGTTTGCCGAGGATTCCCAGGCACGCGGGCAACAGGGTGATCGACAGCAGCGCCGCAAGCCCGACCGCCGCGATCAGCGCGTAAGTGAGCGACTTCACGAAGCCTTGGGGCAACAACAGCAGGCTGGCACCCGAGGCGATGATCAGCACCGCCGAGAACGTCACCGTCCGACCTGCAGTCATGACCGTGCGGCGCACCGCGGCCTCGGTGTCGTAGCCTTCAGCGATCTCCTCACGGAACCGGCTCACCACGAAAAGCCCGTAGTCGATCGCCAGACCCAGACCGACCAGCGACACGACGGGTTGAGCGAAGAAGTGCACCGGTGCGAAGAGCGAGATGAAACGCAGGATGCCCAGCGCACCCGCGATGCTCAGTCCGCCCACCATGACCGGGAGCCCGGCGGCGATCGCGCCGCCGAACACCAGGAACAGCACCACCGTCACCAGCGGCAGCGCGAGGACCTCCATGCGGCGCTGGTCGGTGGCAATGGTGCCGGTCAGCGAGCTCATGATTGGTTCCAGGCCGGCGAGTTGAACCGTGCCGCCGTCGAGCTTCTGTAGGGCCGGGGCGACGGTCTTGTAGTTGTTAAGGATGGTGTCGTCGTCATTGCCCTTCAGCGGGATGCTGACGAAGGTGTGCTTCTTGTCTTCGGTCGCCATCCCCTTGATTTGGGCGTTGGGGGGATCGGTGCCGGGCGGCAGGGCGAGGTACCCGGCCCAGCCGAGGACCTGGTCGGGATGGTCGTTCTTGAACTTGTTGAGCTCGTCGACGACCTTCTGTCGCCATGCCGGGTCGTCGACGGTCTTGCCGTCGGGGGCGGTGAAGGTGGCGACGATGTGGCCGGTTCGGTCGCGGCCATAGGTGTTGTCGCCGAGCACCGAAGCCTTCACGGATTGACTGCCGTCGTCGTAGAAACCGCTCTGCGTGACGTGCTTACCCAGGCTCATTCCGAAGATGCCGCCGCCGAGGGACAGGGCCACCATGACCCCGATCACGATGTACCGGTAGCGGTACACGGTTCGACCCCACCAGGCGAACACTAAAAGCTCCTAACTAGGTCCTGATTAGACTTGTCTGGAATCGTCAGCGACCTGCGTTGGTGTTCCAGTGTCACACACGCGACGTCAACAGCGAGGACAGCGGCCGGAAGGGCTGCAGCCAAGCTCCTTGATCAGGCAGCGAATCCAGGCCGATTCGCGGCAACGGCTCCCGGAAAACACCCGGGATGTCCTCCAGGTCGACGAACTCCAAGGTATCCGACGCTAGCGCCCAACTGGCATGTTCACGAAATCCGAGCACTTGAACTGGGATTCCGCCGCGCGCGACTTCTTCCAGCGGGAGGCGGAACGCCTGACCGTCGGCGGAGGCCACCACCAGCGCCGCGAGCCCTTCTCCATGCCGCAGCGCGATGTGGTCCAGCATGTCGCGGTCCACGTCGCTGTCCTCGTCGATCTTCGGCTTGGCAAACACCGCGAAGCCCACGTTGCGCAGCGCGTCCACCCATGGCCGCACGACCTCGGCGCTGCTTGGCGCGATATTGGTGAAGACGGTGGCCTCGGGCTCGATCGTGGAGTCGGTGCGCCCTGCGGCCACCTCGGCGGTGCGGGCCAACAGCCAGCGGCCCAGCGCGTCGAAGCGTGGTCGTTCCAGCGCCGTGGGCCGGCGACCCAGGATGGAGCCCAGGCCCATGTCGAGGTTGGGAGCGTCCCAAACCAGCAGCACCCGGTGCACCTGTCCGGCGAAGTCGGCGAGGCTCTCGGCGGTGACCGACGACAGGGTTTCGGGCGCTGGTGCGGTTTCTTCGGTGAGGGTCATTGCTTCTTCCAAATCAGCTCGCTGACGGCGCTGCCCGCTGCTTGGGCTTTGGTCTCGTATTTAGTAGTGGGGCGAACGACGGAGATAGGTAGTGATTCGGTGCCGGGGTGGGCGCGGGCGAGCCTGGATTCGGCATCGCCGACCGCCGCGATGTGCTCGGCGTAGCCCGGGTGGTCGGTCGCGGCGTGCAGCACACCACCGGGGAGTAGCCGGTCAGCGATCAGGGAAACGGTGCCGGGCTGCAAGAACCGCCGTTTGTGGTGGCGCGCCTTGGGCCACGGATCGGGGAAGAAGACCCGCACACCGGACAGTGAGCCGGGGGGAATCAGCTTTAGTAGCACGTCGATCCCATTTCCCCGGATCAGGCGGATGTTGGGCACGTTGGCGCTATCGATCGAGCACAGCAGCTGCGCCAGTCCGCGGCGATAGATCTCCACCGCGATCACGTCGATGTCGGGCTCGGCCTGCGCCATTGCCACCGTGGAGGCCCCGTTGCCGCAACCGATCTCGAGCACCAGCGCGGCGTCGCGGCCAAACCACGCTCGGCTGTCCAGTGGTCCTTGATTGTCGGTTGACGCCCCGGCCTCGGACAGCGCCACCATGCCGAGCTGGGGCCACAGCCGCTCCCAGGTCTCACGCTGCCCGTTCGACAGGGCGGAGCGCCGCGAGCGAAAGCTGGTGGCGGGCAGATAGCCCCAGGTGCGGTCCCCGTCAGTCCGTTCGCCCACCGGCGTCTCGGGACGTATCCCGACCCCGGTTTGCGCGTGCATCCGTCCATCCTGGCCCATGAACCGCTGATGTAGCCGCGCCTGATCCAGATTGATATCCAACAGTTGCCTTCAGCTGGTAACAGGTGACGGTGGCTCGCATCTCACCGGTGCAGGTGCCACCATGCGGTATGACCGCAACCAGGGGGGTCGAGCCGGGACGATCGGATCAAGCAGGCTGACATGAGGGCACAGGGGCACCAGATTTTCGCCGACGAGCTGGCGCAATTTGCGGCCGGGGGCACCGACGCGCGGGTGAGCGAGATCGCCGAGCGCGTTGCCACGCCACTGCGCGTGACGGTGCGCGGACGTCCGGGCGCGGGCCGCGGCACGGTGGCGCGCGCCCTAGCGGCCGCGGGTCGGCCGGCGGGACTAAGCGTCGCCCCGGCTGGGGGTGCCGACGTCGTCGTTTACGTGATCACCGAGGTGGTCAAGCTCGAGGACGCCGATGAGATCGCTGTGCTGGCGAGCAGTCTCGCCCCGGTTCTGGTGGTACTGAACAAGGCCGACCTGTGCGGTTTCGCCGGAGACGGGCCGATCACGGCTGCACAGGCCCGCTGCCGACAGTTCGCCGCACACCTCGGGGCAGCCGTGGAGCCGATGATCGGGCTGCTGGCCGTGACCGCGCTCGACGATCAGCTGGACGACGATCTGTGGGCGGCGCTGCACGCGCTGGCCAGCTGCCCCGGTGGTTCGGTGTCCCTCGACGGGTCGTTCGACGGCTTTTTGGGGGCCAACAATCCCGTTCCGACCGACGCCCGGCTGCGCCTGCTGGACGCCCTCGACCTGTTCGGCACCGCGCTGGCGGTCGCCGCGGTGCGGCAGCGCAACGGCCCCGCCCAGCTGCGGGCCCTGCTGCGCCGGGTCAGTTGCGTCGACGGCGTCGTCGACAGGATCGTGGCGCTGGGTGCTGAGACGCGCTATCAGCGGGTGCTGGACGCGGTGGCGGAATTGGAGGCGCTGGCTGTTTCCGGGGACCAGGCGGGGGAGCGGGTCAGCGAGTTCCTGTCCCGCGACGACACGGTGATCGCCCGGATGGGCGCCGCCGTCGACCTCGCCGAGGCGCTGGGACTGCCGGTGGGGGTCCGGGACGATCCGGCCGGCCACCTACCCCGGGCGGTGCGCTGGCAGCAATTCAGTCTTGGCAAACTCGGCTCGGTGAGCGACATGCACCGCGCGTGCGGCGCGGACATCGCCCGGGGATCGCTTCGGCTCTGGTCGCGGGCGGGCGGGACCCTGTGACAGGCGCGGCGCGCGACGACCCGGCAGGCCGGGTCGACGCGCTGGTGGCCGGGTTCGGGCCGCGGCTCGGTTCGCTGGCCCTCAACCGGCGGGACGTGGTGCTGGTCACCGGTCCGTGGTTGGCCGGGGTAACCGGGGTGGTCGCGGCGCTGCGCGAACGGCTGCCGCAGCACAAGTTCGTCGAGTCGACGGAGCTGGGTCCCGGCGATGCGCCGATCGCGGTGGTGTTCGTTGTGTCCGCCGCCGTCCCGCTGACCCAGTCCGACTGCGCGCAGCTGGACTCCGCAGCGGAGAACACCGACGTGGTGGTCGCGGTGGTTTCCAAGATCGACGTGCATCGCAACTGGCGCGAAGTGCTGAGCAGCAACCGCGACAAGCTGGCCGCGCACGCGCCGCGCTACGGAAAGGTGCCGTGGGTGGGCGCGGCCGCGGCGCCCGAGGTGGGCGAGCCGCGCGTCGACGACTTGGTCGCCGCGGTCCAGGGACTGCTCGCCGATCCCGACGTTGGGCGACGAAATAGGTTGCGGGCGTGGGAATCCCGACTTGAGACGGTCATCAGTAGGTTCGACCGCGACGCGGCCGGCGCGGGACGGCGGGCCCGGGTGGACGCGCTGCGCGAGGAGCGCAGCGCGGCCCTGCGGCAACGGCGTCAATCGAGAACCGAGAACACCGTCACGCTGCGTGGCCGACTGCAGCAGGCCCGGCTCCAGCTGTCCTACTTCGCCCGCACCCGGTGTTCGTCAGTGCGAACCGAACTGCAGGAAGACGTCGCGCGGCTGACCCGACGGAAGCTGCCCGAATTCGAGGCGTACACCCGCAGCCGGGTTGACGAGGTAGTCGTCGAAGTGGCCGAGGGCACCAACACCCATCTTGCCGACCTCGGGCAGGCGATGGGGGTGCCGCTGACGCCGGCCGCCCTGGAGGACCCGTCCGCGCCGCTGCCGGTGGTCGAATTCGGACCGCCCGCGCTGAAATCGCGGCGACTGGAAACCCAGCTGATGATTCTGTTGGGCGCCGGGTTCGGGCTCGGCATGGCGCTGACGTTGAGCCGGCTGGTGGCCAGTCTGGCTCCGGGGCTCAACTCGCTGGTGGCGGTGGCGGCGGGGGTGGCGTGCATGGCGGTCGGACTGGCGGTGACCGTCTGGGTGGTGAACATCCGCGGCCTGCTGCACGACCGTGCGGTGCTGGACCGGTGGACGGGTGACGTGAGCACCTCGCTGCGCTCGGTCGTGGAGCAGTTGGTCGCCACCCGGGTGCTGGGCGCCGAATCGGTGTTGACCCCCGCGCTGCACGCCCGCGACGAGGCCGAGAACGCGCGGGTGGCCGACCAGGTCAGCGCCATCGACAGCGAACTGCGCGAGCACGCGATCGCCGCGGCGCGGGCCGCCGCGCTGCGCGACCGGGAGATGCCGACGGTGCAGGCCGCGCTGGACGCGGTACGCGCAGAACTCGGCGAAGCGGGTATACGCAAACCTGCGGAGTCCGGCGGGGAGCCGGCAGACGAGCACGAAGGTGACAATTCTTGACGGTTTCGAGGCTTCTGAATCGTTGTTGTGAGCAGGCTTATACCCGCCCCGGGCTTCCCCGACAAGTCACTCGCGATAACCTGTATAAAAAGCGACACGCTGGCAACAGTTGTGTGTGAGCAACGCTTCACCTGATGCCCAGCACCATGAGCCGTTACGTACCCGTTACGTACCCACGCAGAATTCAGGAGAGTTCGATGACCTCAGCGACCATCCCCGGCATGGATACCGCGCCCACTAAACATAAGGGGCTGCTGTCATGGGTAGAGGAGGTCGCCGAGCTGACCCAGCCCGACCTGGTGGTTTTCGCCGACGGGTCCGAGGAGGAGTTCGAGCGGCTCGCCACCCAGCTGGTCGACGCGGGCACGTTCAGGAAGTTGAACGAGAAGAAGCACCCCAATTCCTACCTGGCGCTGTCGGACCCGTCGGACGTGGCGCGGGTAGAGTCCCGGACCTTCATCTGCTCGGAGCGCGAGGCCGACGCCGGCCCGACCAACAACTGGATGGACCCCGCCGAGATGCGGGGCATCATGACCGACCTGTACCGCGGGTGTATGCGCGGTCGCACCATGTACGTGGTGCCGTTCTGCATGGGCCCGCTCGGCGCCGACGACCCCAAGCTGGGGGTGGAGATCACCGACTCCGAGTACGTCGTCGTCTCGATGCGCACCATGACCCGGATGGGCACGGCCGCGCTGGACAAGATCGGTGACGACGGCTTCTTCGTGAAGGCACTGCACTCCGTGGGCGCCCCCCTCGAGGCGGGCCAGCAGGACGTGCCGTGGCCCTGCAACGACACCAAGTACATCACCCACTTCCCCGAGACCCGCGAGATCTGGAGCTACGGCTCCGGCTACGGCGGCAACGCGCTGCTGGGCAAGAAGTGCTATTCGCTGCGGATCGCGTCGGCGATGGCCCACGACGAGGGCTGGCTCGCCGAGCACATGCTGATCCTCAAGCTGATCTCGCCGGAGAACAAGGCGTACTACTTCGCCGCGGCGTTCCCGTCGGCGTGCGGCAAAACCAACCTGGCGATGCTCCAGCCGACCATCCCGGGCTGGCGCGCCGAGACCCTGGGCGACGACATCGCCTGGATGCGATTCGGCAAGGACGGCCGCCTGTACGCCGTCAACCCGGAGTTCGGGTTCTTCGGCGTGGCGCCGGGCACCAACTGGAAGTCCAACCCCAACGCCATGCGCACCATCGCGGGCGGCAACACCGTGTTCACCAACGTCGCCCTGACCGACGACGGTGACGTGTGGTGGGAGGGCCTGGAGGGCGATCCGCAGCACCTGATCGACTGGAAGGGCAACGACTGGTACTTCCGCGAGACGGAAACCAATGCCGCACACCCGAATTCGCGGTACTGCACGCCGATGTCGCAATGCCCGATCCTCGCGCCCGAGTGGGACGACCCGCAGGGCGTGCCGATCTCGGGGATCCTGTTCGGCGCCCGCCGCAAGACCACTGTGCCGCTGGTGACGCAGGCGCGTGACTGGCAGCACGGCGTGTTCATGGGCGCCACCATGGGCAGCGAGCAGACCGCCGCCGCCGAGGGCAAGGTCGGCACCGTGCGCCGCGACCCGATGGCCATGCTGCCGTTCCTGGGCTACAACGTCGCCGACTACTTCCAGCACTGGATCGACCTGGGCAAGAACTCCGACGAGTCCAAGCTGCCCAAGGTGTTCTTCGTCAACTGGTTCCGCCGCGGCGATGAAGGACAGTTCCTGTGGCCGGGCTTCGGCGAGAACAGCCGGGTGCTGAAGTGGATCGTGGACCGCATTGAGCACAACGCCGGCGGTCAGGACACCCCGATCGGCATCGTGCCCAGCGCGGGCGACCTGGACCTGGACGGCCTCGATGTGCAGTCCGACGACGTCACCAAGGCGCTGGTGGTCAACGCCGCCGAGTGGCGCCAGGAGCTGCCGTTGATCGAGGAGTGGTTCGAATTCGTCGGTGACAAACTGCCGACCGGCATCCGCGACGAGTTCGACGCTCTGAAAGAGCGCCTGGCACAGGCGGACTGAGCGCTTCGCCACCCTTAAACACATCCGCCCCAGCAGTCTCTGCCTGGGGCGGATGTCTGTTTGCCCGGCTAACAGCGACAGGCTGTGTACGCCTTTGTACAAACAGTTGGCTGCGGTGATCGACGAACTCGGTTCGCACGGCAAGGCGGTCAAGTTGACGCGGCATGGCCAACCTATCGCGGTGCTGATGGGTTACCAGGCGTTCGAGAAGCTTCTCGACGATCTCGACGATGCCGACGACTACCCGGCGCTGGCGGAACATGACGAGGCGGCAGACGATGACACGATTCCGTGGGAGCTCGTCAAGCGCGATCTCGGCATCGCGTGACCTATCGGGTCCGCAAAACCCGTAGCGTCCAACGGCCAGCGATTCGATCGACAAGCGTAACCGTCTTCGCATCGAAGGGGTCGTCGCGCTGCTGGCGGACAATCCTCGGCCACCGAAGGCTATAAAGCTTGTCGGCCACCGCAATCGATGGCGGGTCCGCGGGGGCGACTACCGAATTCTGTACGAAATGCAGGACGACGTCCTGGCGATCCTTTCATACGGGTGGCGCATCGGCGTGAGGTCTATCGCGATGCCTAGAGCCATGCGCGGGGCTCGTGCTCAACGCATCGTAGAGTTCAGCCATGCAGATTCGCCAGCATGTCGGCGCCCACAAACCCGCGATCATCCTGCACCCGTCGGGCACGGTCGTCACCTTCGACGAGCTGGAGGCCCGGGCTAACCGACTGGCGCACAGGTTCCGTCAGGCGGGTCTGAAGGAGGGCGACACCGTCGCCATCCTGATGGAGAACAACGAGCACATCCACGCGGTCATGTGGGCGGCCCGTCGCAGCGGGCTGTACTACGTGCCGATCAACACCCACCTGACCGCGGCCGAGGCCGCCTACATCGTCGACAACAGCAACGCCAAGGCGATCATCGGATCGGCGGCGCTGATCCAGACCTGCGCAGGTCTTGCCGAACATCTGCCGGGCGGCCTGCCCGACCTGCTGATGATCGCCGACGGCGACCTGCCGGATTGGCAGCGATACCCGGAATGCGTTGCAGATCAACCCGATACGCCGATCGGCGACGAGATCGAGGGTGACCTGCTGCAGTACTCGTCGGGAACCACGGGCCGGCCCAAAGGCATCAAACGCGAGCTGCCACACGTCGTGCCGGCCGAGGCGCCCGGCATGATGTCGGCGTTGGTGGGGTTTTGGATGCACCCCGAGGCGGTGTACCTGAGCCCGGCGCCGCTGTATCACACCGCTCCGTCGGTGTGGTCGATGAGTGTCCAGGGCGGCGGCATCACGACGGTGGTGTTGGAGAAGTTCGACGCCGAGGGGGCACTGGACGCGATCCAGCGCCATCGGGTGACCCACGGTCAGTTTGTCCCGGCCATGTTCGTCCGGATGCTGAAACTACCTGAAAGCGTGCGCAATTCGTATGACTTATCCAGCCTCGAACGGGTGATGCACGCCGCCGCCCCGTGCCCGGTGCAGATCAAGAAGCAGATGATGGACTGGTGGGGGCCGATCATCGACGAGTACTACGCCTCCTCGGAGGCGATCGGGTCGACGCTGATCACCGCCGAAGACTGGCTGGCGCACCCGGGGTCGGTGGGCAAACCGATGCTGGGTGCGGTGCACATCGTGGGCGAGGACGGCGAAGAGCTTCCGCCGGGTGAGGCGGGCGAGATCTACTTCGAAGGCGGGTACTCGTTCGAGTACCTCAACGACCCGTCGAAAACCGCTGCGGCACGCGAAAAGCACGGCTGGATGACCGTCGGCGACATCGGCTACCTCGACGACGAGGGCTACCTGTTCCTCACCGACCGGCGCCACCACATGATCATCTCCGGCGGGGTGAACATCTACCCGCAGGAGACCGAGAACCTCCTGGTGACCCACCCAAAGGTGCTCGACGCGGCGGTGTTCGGCGTGGCCGACGACGAGATGGGCCAACGCGTGATGGCGGCCGTGCAGACCGTCGAGGAGGCCGACGCCACCGACGAGTTCGCCGATCAGCTGCTCGGTTGGTTGCGAGATCGCCTGTCGCACTTCAAGTGTCCGCGGTCGATCGTCTTCGAGTCGCAGTTGCCGCGCACCGACACCGGCAAGCTCTACAAGAACGAGCTGATCGAGAAGTATTCGGGATAACCGATGTTGCGGGTGGTCGACCTGTCGAATGCGCCGGACCATCCGGCGGCGGCACCACCCGGCGTGATCATCGCCGTCGGCGGCGTGGCGAACGAATACTGGTTGAACACAGCAACTTTCACGTTGACGGAAGACCCGTGCGCCGACCGCCGGGTGGTGACCGTCGATTCGGTGCCCGAGGCCCTGGCCGAGCTGGAACAGCGCTGTGCGCACTGGCCGCAGGCCAGCGCCGTGTGCGACGACGTGCTGCGCACGATCGACCCCGCCGGCCCGACGCTCGCCGGCGTGGTAACCGAGTCGCTGGCCTATTCGATGCTGCAGGCCGGCCCGGAGTTCGCACGCTGGCTCGCCGAACGTGGACCCGCCCGCATGCCCGACCTTCCCGATCCGGTGCAGGCCGAAAGAGCCGGCGACACGCTGCGCATCCGGTTCAACCGCCCGCAACGCCACAATGCGTTCTCCACCGACGCGCGCGCGGCGCTGCTGGAGGCGTTGACCGTGGCGCTGGTGGATCCGTCGGTGACTGGAATCGTGTTGGGCGGCAACGGTCCATCATTCTGCAGTGGCGGAGACCTCGCCGAGTTCGGCACCTTCGCCGATCCGGTGAGCGCCCACCTGGCTCGCACCCGGCACAGCCCCGCACTGGCGCTGGACGCCCTGACCGCCAGGCTCGGCCGGGCCTGCCGCGCCGAGGTGCACGGCCGGGTCATGGGCAGCGGACTGGAGATGGCGGCGTTCTGCGGATGGGTTGAGGCGCACCAGGATTCGCTATTCGCCCTGCCGGAACTGCGGCTCGGGTTGCTTCCCGGCGCGGGCGGCACCGTCAGCGTAACCCGCCGGATAGGCCGTTGGCGCACAGCCTATCTCGTGCTGTCCGGCCAGATGATTGCTGCCGAAACCGCGTTGGCCTGGGGCCTGGTAGACGAGCTCAGTACTGCTCGACCCTGACTTCCACATCGCCGGCGTCGGCGACCAGGATCGCCTTGTAGTCACCCGTTTCGCCGCCGCTTCCGCCCGAGTAGAGTCCCTGGGCCTGGCCGGACGGCGTGACGAGGGTGACGACGCGGCATCCCAGGTTCGTCGAATGGCAATACACCTCGAACCGTCGGCCGCTCGGGTTGGGGATGTTGACGACGGCGTACCCGCCGTCAATGTAGGGCCCGATCGCCTGGACCTGGACGGTGCCGGTGCTGCCGATGTCCACCGTGCCGGCGACCTTCGCGACTTTGGTCACCTCGGTGGGGTCTTTCCGGGTCAGCGCCTTGATGATCGGCATTTCGGCGTCCCCGATCCAGCTGAGCACGTCGGCGACCATGCTGAACACCGTGCGCGACGCGCTGACCTTCCAACCGCCGTCGGAACGGACCACGACCAGATAGTCCAGCCGATCGATGAGCGGGGTGAACGGGCCGATTGCCGACTTGTCGCCCAGGCAGTATCGCTGATTGCGTCCGGGGTTGTTGAGCTGTAGGCAACGGCCGTCCCAGTCGATGGTGTACGTGTCGCCGGATGACGTGGCGGTCAGATGCAGGCTCGCCGGCTGGACCCTGGCGGTGGTGCCGTTCTCGGACAGTACGCGGAACCGGCTGTTGCTGACGTCGACGGAGAATCTGTTGTTGTCCAGTCTGGCCAGCGACGAGTTGATCAGGCTGGTGTACGTCTGCAGCAGGCGGCCCTCGACGCCTCCGGTAGCCCGGGCGAACGCGGAGACGTCGCGCGAATTGATCGCCTTCGCCAGCGCGGACAGGTAGCCCTCGGCCGCCTCGGCCGGGGAGCCGAAGCCCGGGCCGGTGGCGGGCGGTGACGTTGGGTGGCCCTCTGACTCGGAGGCGTATTGCAAGTAGGTGAAGAGCGGACTGACATACCAGCTGCCGTCCCGTTGGACCGTCATGACGAAGGGCGACTGCTCACGGCCGTCGAGGCGGAGTGTGTGCGTGTTGCCGTCCGTCGTGACGTCGGCGCCGCGGACCGTGATCGTCGTTTCCTTTACGGACCCACCCGTCCTCTCGAGCAGCGTCTTGACCACACCGGTAGCCTTCCCGGGATCGAACGACGCTGTGATGTCGGCATTTTCGATGCTGACTTTGGTCAGTCCGGTCTGCTCGGGTTGTGCCCTGAGCGTGAGGTTACGGACGCTGACTTTTGCGCCGTTGGATAAGTCGTTGCCGTTCAGCTGGCCGCCAGCCCCGCCGTCACCGAGTTCGGAGGCGATGCGTTTGATCTGTTTCACGATGTCGCTGAGGCCGGCAACCTCGTCGGGCGGCAATAACAAGCCCAGCTGCGTCAGGTCACCGCCTTCGATGGCCGCGATGGTCTGGGTGACCGCCTCCTGCGGGGATGCCGCCCCGCCGAACAACCGCGACAGCACAGTCCGGTGCAGAACGACGGCGCCCGCGAGCAGCAGGCAGACGACGGCGGCCACGCCCATCCAGCGCAGCAGGGCCGACTGTGTCGGGCCCCGCCCGGGATACTGGGGCCCGGGGGCCGGCGCTGTGGCGGCATACTGCCACCCGGGCTGAGGCGGGGGGTTTTGCCAGCTCACGTGTGGTCCTTACGGTTGACGGGCGCGCAGCGCGGCGTGGACTTCGGGGTCGGGGGACTGCGCCAGCCACGCAAGCAGGTCATGCGGCGCGGAGGGGTTGCGCGCGATGTGTGGCCAGAGAGCGCCGTTTTGCTGGGCAAGGGCATACAGGATTTGGGTCGGCGTGTTGGGATCGGCCGCCAGGGCGGCGGGGTCTGGCGCCGCAGGGGGAGCGGACGCCGGCGTCGGCGCCGGGAAGAACGCCCGGATCGAGTTCGGCAGCGTGACGAATGTGGCCGCCGCGGCGGGCAGCGCGAGCGCGGCGACCACCTGCGGACCCGTGACCACTTCCCAGGAGTTCGGGCTGAGGCCCACCACCAGCAACGCCGCGGTCCCCGCGACGGCCTGAACCGCCGAGGCGGCCAGGACGGGCACGCGGCAGCGGGACGGGTTGAGACTGACCTGTTGGCGCGCCCAGTCTGCCGCGATGGCACCCACTCCCGCGCAGATCACGGCGGTAAACACCGCGGCGGTCAGCGCGCCGGTCAGCGTCACGTCGACGACCACCAGTGCCAGCAACAGCAGGTTCGCGATGACGACCAGGCCCAGGACGCCGCGCGTCGCCCCGAGCCAGGTCTGCGCCGCCGACTGCTCGCCGGGCTGCACCAGCGTGGGCGACAACCCCACCAGCGCGGCGACCATCGTAAGCGTGAAGCCGCCGAACGGCAGATGCAGTGACTCCGCCGTGCCGAGAGTGAACAGCGCGACCGAACACAGGACCGCCCAAATCAGCGCGCCCGCACCGGCGGCGCCCAGCACCAGCCGTCCCGCCGCGTCGCCACGCGCGGCCTGGCGGGCCACCTTCCACACCGCCACCACCCAGATCGCCAACAACACCGCCTGCGCGACCGGAAGCACGACCAGCGCGCGCAGTTCGAGCACCGCCGTCCGCGACCGATAGGTATCGACCAGCACGCTCAGCACGCCGATCGCCGCGCACGCCAGAAGGCCCACGCCGATAATGGTCAGAGCAGTTCCCCACAGGCGAGCACTGCCTTGCGTGCCGCCGTCGACCAGGTCCGCGCGGCGCGGCAGGGCCGCCAGCACCGAAACGGCCGCGGCGATCCACGCCCCGGGCGCGGGCGCGAATTTCGTCGCGCCCCCGTCGATGAAACCGATGATGGCATCGACAGCGAAATAGGTTGCGGCACATAGTCCGAGCGGCGCGCCGGTGACCAGTTTGGCGACCCGGAGTTTCACCGGTGTCCACGCGGGCCCGAACATGCCCGTTCGGCTCAGGTAGGGCAGCGTGATCGCGCAGAGACCGAGCACGCAACCGACGATGACTTCCGGTCGGCGGTAGCCACTTTCGGACGTCGTCCAGGGCAACAGCAGCGTCGCCAGCAAGCCCACGACAGCGGCCGCGTCGAGCGCGAAGGCAATGCGCGGCACACCCGCGAACGGACTCGGGCGGGGCGGTCTCTGCGGTGGCGGAAAGAACGGTTGAACCGGTAGGGGGGGTTGCGGTGGATACGGAGCGACGGGAGCCTGGGCTCCCACCACGTACGCGGGCGCAGGGGGGAATGGCTGCGCGGGGACGGCCGGTTGGGGCGGGCCTTGGCCGGGGGAGCGCAGACCGGACGGGGGGTCGGCCTGGGGCGTTGCCTGCGGCTGGTTGCCACCCTGGGCCGACGCGGGTGCGGCGGGGGCGGGATCGCCGAACGAGGTGGGCACGCTGCGCGGGGTGTGGGCCGGAGCCGGCGTCCCGGTGAGGGCCTGGCGAGCGGCGCTGGCCAGCTCGCGGGCGCTCTGATACCGCTCCTCCGGATTCTTGGCCATCCCGGTCGCGATGACCGCATCAAACCCGGCCGGAATGGCGCGATTGCGGCCGCAGGGCGCAGGAGGGTCGACCGTCAGGTGTCCGGCGATCTGCCGTTCGAAGCTGTCCCCGGGAAAGGGCTGAGAGCCGGTCAGGCATTCGTAGAGCACACACGCCAGCGCGTACACGTCGCCGCGGGCGTCGGCGGTGCCGGCCAGGAACCGCTCCGGGGCCATGTAGGCCAGGGTGCCCACCACGGAGCCGGTGCTGGTCAGCTTGGTGGCCGAGGCGTCGTGGGCGATGCCGAAGTCGATCAGGTACACGAAGCCGTCGTCGGTCACCAATGCGTTCGACGGCTTGACATCCCTGTGTACCAACCCGTTTCGGTGCGCGGCGTTCAGTGCCGAGGCGAGTTGTTCGACCACCTGGACCGCATCCTGCGGCGACATCGGGCCGTTCCGGGTGAGCAGAGTGTGCAGATCGGTGCCGTCGATGATCGGCATCACCAGATACAGCCGGCCGTCGATTTCCCCGGTGTCATGTACCGGGACGATGTGCGGTTCGGTCAGCCGGGCGGCGGTGCGGGCCTCACGGCGGAACCTTTCCTCGTACCCCGGTTCCGTGGCCATGTCGGGGGACAAGACCTTGATCGCGACGTCGCGGCCGATAGCGGTGTCGTGGGCCCGGTACACCTTGCCCATACCGCCCCCGCCGATCAGCGACAACAGCCGATAACGTCCGAACGCCACCTCGTCCATCGGCTGGCCTCTCTCCCCGCCCCGGTGGCACATGCTACCGATGCGCCCACGTTTGCACCGTTTATTCGCCAACCAGGCAGCGGCGACCGGATGCGGCTGACCACCGTCGAAGGACCCGGGGTTAAATCCCGCCCCGCGCAACCAGTTGCGCGGCAATCACATTGCGCTGAATCTCGTTGGTTCCCTCGCCGACGATCATCAGCGGTGCGTCGCGAAAGTAGCGCTCGACGTCGTATTCGGTGGAATAGCCGTAGCCACCGTGGATCCGCACGGCGTTCAGCGCGATCTGCATCGCGACCTCGGAGGCGAACAGCTTGGCCATGCCGGCCTCCATGTCGCAACGCTCGCCACTGTCGTAACGCTCGGCCGCGTAGCGGGTGAGCTGGCGCGCGGCGGTGAGTTGGGTGGCCATGTCGGCCAGGTAGTTGCCTATCGCCTGGTGCTTCCAGATCGGCTGGCCGAAACTCTCCCGCTGCTGCGCGTAGGCCAGCGCGTCCTCGAGTGCCGCCGTCGCCACCCCCAGCGCCCGCGCGGCGACTTGAATACGGCCTGTCTCAAGGCCTTTCATCATCTGCGCGAAACCTTGACCCATCTCGGCGCCCAGTACCGCCGACGTCGGGACGCGGTACCCGTCGAAGCTCAGCTCACATGTCTCCACGCCCTTGTAGCCCAGCTTCGGCAGGTCCCGTGACACCGTCAGCCCCGGCCCGTGCTCGACCAGCAGGATCGAGATGCCCCTATGGCGCGGAGTGGCATTCGGGTCGGTCTTGCACAGCAGCGCGATCAGTCCGGACCGGCGGGCATTACTGATCCAGGTCTTGGATCCGTTGATGCGCAGGCTGTCCGAGCCATCGGCGTCCGGTAGCGCGGTGGTGGACATGTTCTGCAGGTCTGAGCCGCCACCGGGCTCGGTTAGCGCCATCGTGGCACGCAGTTCGCCGGTTGCCATGGGCAGCAGGTATTTTCGCTTCTGCTCCGCGGTGCCGAACCGCGTCAGCAGCTTGGCGACGACGGTGTGCCCGCCCATGGCGCCGGCCAGGCTCATCCACCCCCGGGCCAGCTGTTCGGTGACCCGCACGTAGCACGGCATCGACACCGGTGACCCGCCGTACTCCTCGGGAATGGCCAAGCCGTAGACACCGATTCGCTTCATCTGCTCGATCCACGCCTCGGGGTAGGTGTTGGCGTGTTCGACCTCGCGGATGGTCGGTTTCACGTCGCGGTCGACGAACGCCCGCACGGTGTCGACCAGCATGGCTTCTGCCTCGTCCCGTTCGTTGCTCACCTGATGATCGACCTCCGTGTTGACCCTCGGTTTCACAGCCTGCCAGCATGGGGCGTTGTGACGACGAACGGGTATTCGGGTCAACGCGCGGGTGGTCCCTACTTCGACGATCTTTCGGTCGGCCAGGTCTTTGACTGGGCACCGTCGGCGACGCTGTCGTCGGGCATGGCCGCGGCCCATCAAGCGATCCTGGGGGACCGGCTGCGGCTCGCGCTGGACGCGGACCTGTGCGCCGCTGTGACGGGCGCGCCCGGCCCGCTGGCGCACCCTGGCCTGGTGTGTGACGTGGCGATCGGGCAGTCGACGCTGCCCACCCAGCGGGTCAAGGCGAACTTGTTCTACCGCGGGCTCACCTTTCACCGCTTTCCCGCGATCGGCGACAGCGTCTACACCCGCACCGAAGTGGTTGGGCTGCGCGCGAATTCGCCGAAGCCGGGCCGCGCGCCGACGGGGCTGGCGGCGCTGCGGATGATCACCATCGACCAGGCCGACCGGCTGGTGCTCGACTTCTACCGTTGCGCGATGCTGCCCGCCAGCCCGGGCTTCGATCCCGAGAAGGGGCCCGCCGACGACTTGTCGGCGATCGGTGCCGACACGTTGCCGCCGGCGACGGATCCCACCGCCCAGTGGGACGGTGTGGAGTTCCGGAATCGGGTGCCCGGACCCCATTTCGATGCCGGCCTGGCGGGTGCGGTGCTGCACAGCTCCGGCGACGTGGTCAGCAGCGCACCGGAGCTGGCCCGGCTGACACTGAATATCGCTGCCACGCATCACGATTCGCGAATAGGCGGGCAGCGGTTGGTGTACGGCGGGCACACCATCGGGCTGGCGCTCGCGCAGGCCGGCCGGCTGCTGCCCAACCTGGCGACGATCCTGGGCTGGGAGTCCTGCGACCACATCGGACCCGTGCACGAGGGCGATACCCTGCACAGCGAGCTGCATGTCGAGTCGGCCGAGGCGACCGCCGCGGGCGGAGTGCTGGGGCTGCGGTCGGTGGTGTCCGCGGCCGGGGACCCTGACCGGCCCGTGCTGGACTGGCGGTTCAGCGCGTTGCAGTTCTGAGCTGCCTCGCCTCGCGACGTGGTCGGCCGGTGAGCAAACCCAAGTCGGCGGCGAGCACCATGGTGAGGTGGGTTCGGCGCCGTCCGCAAAAGACCGATTGGGGGCCATCATGGCGACCGATCGGGCGACCGCGAGGTGGGCCAGTAGCGGTTTGGCGTATCTGACCGGCCTGCCCGACGGGCCCCCCGACTTTTCCCGGGCGAACGTGCTGGCCCGCGCCGAGCAGATCGCCGCGGATGCGGCCACGCTGCTAACCGGTCGGGCCGGATTGCTCGGATTTACCCGCAACGGCCGCACGTCGGCAGGAGGGGCCACCCGGCTGCTCGCGGCGCGCGACGGCTGGGTCGCCATCACACTGTCACGTCCCGACGATCTCGCCGCCGTGCCCGCGCTGCTGCACGCCGACGACGTGCCCGACGACCCCTGGCCGACACTGCAACGCTGGGCGGCCACGCGCGCCGTGTCCGCGATCACCGAGGCGGCCGAGCTGCTGGACATCCCCGCCGCCGGGCTCGGCGAGGCCGCGGCCACACCCCCGGGTATCCGCGGCATCGGGGAGCGGACCCCGGCGCGCGGGCCTGTCGGTCTGCTGGTTGCCGACTTGTCGTCGATGTGGGCGGGCCCGCTGTGCGGGCATCTGCTGGCGTGCGCGGGGGCCACCGTCGTCAAGGTCGAAAGCCCGCGGCGCCCCGACGGCACCCGACGCGGAAACCCGGCCTTCTTCGACTGGATCAACGGTGAAAAGCTTTCGTATTGTGTCGATTTCGATCGTCAAGCCGACCAGCTGCGTGCGTTGCTCGCGGCGTCCGACGTCGTGATCGAAGGCTCTCGGCCGGCCGCGCTGGCACGACGCCGGCTCGGCCCCGACGACATCGCCCCCCGGCCTGGCCGGATCTGGTTGCGGATCACCGGGTATGACGAACACCCCCGGCGACCGGCGTTCGGGGACGACGCGGCGGTCGCCGGCGGCCTGGTCGGCACCAGCAGCCGGGGGCCGGTGTTCTGCGCCGACGCCATCGCTGACCCGCTGACGGGACTGGAGGCCGCGGGTGCGGTCACCGACTCGCTCAACCGCGGCGGCGGCGAGCTGATCCAGGTGGCCATGGCTGCCGTAGCCGCGACCTACGCGGCGCTGCCCGAGACTGCCACGGGCTCGGTGCACCCGGTGCTGCCCCCGAAGCCGCCGCCGCCGACGCGGCCGGCCGCCGTGCTCGGCGCCGACGATGCCCAGGTGCGCCGCTTGGTAGCCGAAAGATGCTGATCCGGAGGGCCACGTTGCTCGACGGCAGGAGGGTCGACATCCGGGTCGGCGCCCGCATCGAGGAGGTGGGCGACACTCTGCCCGCCCAAGCCGGGGAGCGCGTGCTCGACGCCGACGGCGGAACCGTGCTGCCCGGACTGCACGATCACCACGTGCACGTGCGGGCCGCGGCGGCCGCCCTGGCCTCGGTTTCCGTCGGGCCGCCCGACGTCCGCACCGAAGACCAACTGGCACAGGCGTTATCGGCGGCCACTCCCGGTTGCGACGGGTGGATACGCGCGATCGACTACCACGAATCGGTGGCCGGCGAGTTGGACCGGACCGCGCTGGACGCCCTGTCGCCCGCCATTCCGCTGCGGGTGCAACACCGCAGCGGTGCGATGTGGATCCTCAATTCGGCGGGCCTTAGCCGCATCGGCCTGACCGGGCACCCCGACGGGCGCCTGCGCAGCGCCGACACGGATTGGTCACACGCGCTGCGGCATCGCGAAATCGACCTGGCCGAACTCAGCGGCCGGCTCACCGCGCTCGGCGTGACCGGCGTCACCGACGCCACCCCCGATCTGGGTATCGACGAGATGAAGGCGCACCGGCGCGGCGAGTTCCTGCCGCGACTGCACTTTCTGTCACCGGGCAAGAAAATCCTGCACGATGACCGGCTGGACCTCGAGGCGTTGACGCGGTGGATCGCCGGCCGCCATGCCGCGGATCGGCCGGTGGCGGTGCACTGCGTGACCGCGGCCCAACTGGTGGTGACCATCGCCGCGCTGCGTGCCGCGGGCAGCCATCCGCTGGATCGGATCGAGCACGCCGCCGTGGTGGCCGACGACGACCTCACCGACCTGGCCGCCCTGCACGTGACCGTGGTCACGCAGCCGAACTTCGTCGCCGAACGGGGCGACCAGTACACCTCCGAGATTCCGCCCGGCGAGCACCGTCAGCTGTGGCGCGTCGCATCCCTGATCGAAGCCGGCGTGCCGGTTGCACTCTCCACCGACCTGCCGTTCGGGCGCGGTGACCCGTGGGCGACGATGCGCGCCGCCGTGCACCGCACCACGCCCGGTGGCAGCGTCCTGAACGCGAGCGAATGCGTCTCGGCGAGAACGGCTTTGACGATGTTTTTGGGCTGGCCCGAGACACCGGGCACGGCACGCTCGGTGGCACCCGGACAGCCCGGCGACCTGTGCGTGTTGACCGAACCACCCGCCGCGGCACTGGCCGAACTGGACGCCGGCCTGGTCGCCGCCACGCTCATCGGCGGCGAAATCGCCTATGCTGCAAAGTGATTCAGAACGTGCCGAAAGCGGCGCGCAAACTGGCGCACTGCTTGGCAAAAAACTGTTGTGACACTGAGGCCTTCGGAACCAACAGGTCGAAGCCGTGGAACGCGCCGTCGACCACCTCGACCTCACACGGCACCCCCGCGCTGTTCAGGCGTTCGGCGTAGGCCAGATCCTCGTCGTGGAACAGGTCGTTGCTGCCGACACCCATCCAGGCCGGCGGCAGCCCGCTCAGGTCGTCGTGCCTGGCCGGTACCGCCGCCGCGCGGTCCGCATCACCGAGATAGGCGGTCCAACCGAAGTCGTTGCTGCGCGCGTTCCACAGCCGGTAGTTGCGGTTGACCGAGGCCGTCGTCGAACTGCGGTCGTCCAGCATCGGGTAAACCAGCAGCTGAAACGCCGGATGAATCTCGCCGCGGTCGCGGGCCAGCAGGGCCAGCGCCGCCGCCAAGCCCCCGCCGGCGCTGGCCCCGCCGATCGCCACCCGCCCCGCGTCCACCGCGGGCAGCCCGACCAGCCAGCTCAACGCCGAGTAGCAGTCCTCCAGCGGCACCGGATACGGGTGTTCGGGCGCCAGCCGGTATTCCACCGACGCCACGGTAACGCCCAGGTTGGTGGTGAAGCGCCGGCAGAGCGCGTCGTCTTGCTGCGCGGTGCCCAGCACGTACCCGCCGCCATGGATCCACAACAGCGCGGGTCCTGGTTCGCTGACTTCGGCGGGCCGGAACAGCCGGACCCCGGCCCCCGATGCCAGCGTTATCACCTCCACCTCGGCGTCGGTGCCGCGACTGCGCAACCCGCTCAGTGCGCGCACCACAGGCAAGCTCCGCGGGCCGACCAGGTGTCTTGGGGCGAAGCGCGCGATGCGGCGCAGGTCTGGGTGAACAGCGGTGTTCGGCATCGGCCAAGTATCGCTAACACCGGACGGCGCGAGCGCACCGGCCGCCTCTGAACGCCGATGACCGAACCGAGGTCGGCCAATTACCAACGCCCCGAGAAGCATTCGTGATCTTTCCCGAGATAACGCCAGCCCAGCTGCGATGTGAGCGTCCGGTAGTGATTCGGACAATCGGAGGAAATGTCCCCGAAACACATTGCCCGTAGCTTCGCGGACAGGAGATTGGTTGATCGGAGGTGAAGTTGTCACGTCCAGGGCAGGGCAACCGCACCTTCGCCGAGGCAGCAACGCAGCGGTGATGGTTCATGGCGGCCAGAACGCCCCAGCCAACGAAAACGCACTGTCCGTACTGCTCGTTGCAGTGCGGAATCGAACTCGATGTGTCGGGAGGGTCCGTGGTTCTCACACCACAGGACGACTTTCCGACCAATCGGGGCGGTCTGTGCGCCAAGGGCTGGACGGCGGCCGAGTTGTTGGGCCACGCCGACCGGCTTACCACGCCCCTGGTTCGCGACGGGCGTGACGCACCACTGCGCTCGGCGACCTGGAACGAGGCGCTGGAGCGCATCGTCACCGCTTTCCAACGGGCACAACACGACTACGGTCGTGATGCGGTGGGCTGCTTCGGCGGCGGCGGCCTGACCAACGAAAAGGCTTACCAATTCGGCAAATTCGCGCGGGTGGCGCTGCGGACGTCGGCGATCGACTACAACGGCAGATTCTGCATGTCCTCGGCCGCGGCGGCGTCGAACCGCTCGTTCGGTATCGACCGGGGGCTGCCGTTCCCGCTGGCCGACATCGCGCACGCCGACGCCCTGCTCATCGTCGGCAGTAACCCCGCCGAAACGCTGCCGCCCGCCATGCAGTTTTTCGACGACGGCCGTTCCCGCGGGGCCAAGCACATCGTCGTCGACCCGCGGCGCACCCCGACGGCAACCCGCGCCGACCTGCACCTGCAACCGGTCCCCGGCACCGACCTGGCGCTGGCCAACGGATTGCTCAACGTCATCATCCGGGAAGGGCTGGCGGACCGGCAGTACATCGCCGACCGGACAACGGGTTTCGAAGCCGTGCGCCGCGTGGTGCGACTGTACTGGCCGGACCGGGTGGAACGCATCACGGGCGTACCCGAGGACGACATCGTGACGGCCGCGCGAATGCTGGCCAACGCCAAACACGCGATGATTCTCACCGCGCGCGGCGCCGAACAGCACAGCTGCGGAACCGACACGGTGCAGGCGTTCATCAACCTGGCTCTGGCGCTCGGCCTGCCGGGCCGCAAGTACCGCGGCTTTGCGACCATCACCGGACAGGGCAACGGACAAGGCGGGCGCGAACACGGGCAGAAATGCGACCAACTGCCCGGCTATCGCAAGCTCGACGACCCGGCTGCGCGCGCCCACGTCGCCCAGGTATGGGGCATCGACCCGGCGGACCTGCCGCTGCCGGGGCGATCGGCCTACGAAATGCTCGACGCCATCGGTACGCCCGGGGGCGTGCGGGCGCTGTGGGTGATGGCATCCAACATCGCGGTCTCCACGCCGAACGCGCTGCACATCGCCGAGAAGATCGGGGAGCTGGATTTTCTCGTGGTGTCCGACATCTTTTTGTCGGAGACCGCCGCGCTCGCCGACGTGGTGTTGCCGACGGCCCAGTGGGCCGAGGAGTCGGGCACCATGACCAACCTCGAAGGCCGGGTCATCCTGCGCCGCAAGGCTGTCGAATCCCCCGGCGAGGTGCGCAGCGATCTCGACGTGATGGCAGATCTGGCCAAACGCCTGGGGGTACAGGGCTTTTCCTCGGATGCCGAAGAGGTCTTCGACGAGCTGACCCGCGCCAGCGCGGGCGGCAAGGCCGACTACCGGGGCATCAGCTACCAACGGATCAGCACCGAAAAAGGCGTGTTCTGGCCGTGCCCCTCCCCGTTGTATCCGGCCACCACGCGGATGTTCGCCGAGGATTTCCCGACTCCCGACCGGCGGGCACACTTTTATCCCGTCGAGCAGCCCGCCCCCGCCGAGCTGCCCGACGACGAATTCCCGTACTACCTCACCACGGGCCGGGTCCTGCGCCAGTACCAGTCCGGCACGCAGACCCGGCGGGTCGGCCAGCTCGCCGAGGCGGACCCCGAGCCGGTGGTCGAGCTGCACCCGACGCTGGCTGCGCTGCTCGGCGTGAAAGCCGGCGACCAGGTGCGGCTGCGAACCCGCAGGGGTGCGGTGGTGATGACCGCGCGCACCGCGAGCGGCATCCGTCCGGACACCGTGTTCGCGCCGTTTCACTGGGGTGGGCGGGCCAGCATCAATCGGCTGACCATCCCGGTGCTCGATCCGACCTCGCGGATGCCGTCGTTCAAGGTCTGCGCGGTCGCAGTGTCTCGAGCCGACACCCCGGACACCTCGGGCACGCCGGACGACAGCGAAAGGAGCCGGTTGTGAGCGATGGCAGCACGCCTCGATTCCTGCAGGGGGTGTTCACCTTTGCGGGAAAGGGCTACGAATCACCGTTCCTGCTCGACCCGGCCCTGCGCTATGTCGTGCCGGCCGGCGCGATCACCCAGCCGGTTTACTTCCGCGGTGGTAACAGCACCCACGAACTGATCACCATCGTGGTGCTGCGCGACGGCGCCCCGATGCGCTATTTCCCCATCGGGGCCAAAGGCGCCGTGCACGTGCCCCTTCGGGTGGTCGAAGACCTGATCGCCGACACCGTTCTCGAGGTGTTCATCGCCGCGCCGGACGGACTGAGCGGCACGGCGATCATCGATATCGGGCTCGTTGAGGTCTAGCCGATCATGACGGCACTCGCTGAACCATCGGTAAACGGCCACAAGGCGGCCGTGGCCCGCCTGGTGCTGGTCGGCAACGGCATGGCGGGGGCTCGCGCGTTGGAGGAGATCATCGCCCGCGGCGGCCACGAGCGGTTCGCCATCACCGTCTTCGGCGACGAACCGTACGGCAACTACAACCGGATTCTGCTATCCAACGTGCTGGCCGGGTCCGACGACGCCGGCGAGATCTACCTCAATCCGCTGGACTGGTACCGGGAAAACAACATCGACCTGCGCAGTGGCGTGCGGGTGGTGCGGATCGACTCGTTCGCGCACCTGGTGCACGCCAACGACGGCACCAAAATCCATTACGACAAACTGATTTTGGCCACCGGCAGCCGGTCGTTCTTCCCGCCGATGGAAGGCATCTGGCAAGCCGACAACAAGACATTGGTGCCCGGCGTGTTCGGGTTCCGCACCCTCGACGACTGCGCGGCGATGATCGAGTTCGCCAAAGAGCGCTCCAACGCCCTGGTCGTCGGGGGCGGCCTGCTCGGGCTGGAAGCCGCACGGGGACTGCAGAATCGGGGATTGCAGGCTGGCGTCGTCCAGAGTGGCGCTGTCCTGATGAATGCCCAACTCGACGACCAGGCCGGCGCTATCCTGCGCCGGCTGGTGGAGGATCTCGGCATCGCCGTACACACCGGTAAACGGCCGACCGAGGTGTTGAGTGCGAACGGACTGCCGGTCGCGCTCGGATTCAGCGACGGAACCCAGTTGCCCTGCGACATGGTGGTGTTGGCGGCCGGCATTCGGCCCAACGTCGGGCTGGCGCAACGGGCCGGACTGACCGTCGAACGAGCCATCGTCGTCGACGACCAGATGCGCTCGGTCGACGACGGCGACATCTACGTCGTCGGTGAGTGCGCGCAACACCGCGGCCAGGTCTACGGTCTCGTTGCCCCGCTGTGGGAGCAGGCCGGCGTGCTCGCCGATCATCTCACCGGTGTGAATCCTCGTGCGGCATATCATGGTTCGCGCACCGCGACCAAACTCAAGGTGGCCGGTGTTGACGTCGCCGCGATGGGCTTGAAGGGCCCGGAGAACGACGACGACGAGTTCGTGCAATTCGTGGAGCCCAAACACGGGGTGTACAAGACCCTCGTCGTGCGCGACGACAAGCTGGTTGGCGCAACACTGGTTGGGGACGTCAGCAAGGTGGCGTTCCTCATGCAGGCCTTCGACCGTGGGCTTCCCCTTCCCCCCGAACGGGTTTCGTTGATGTTCGACATCGGCACGCCGGACGTGGCCACCGGCGCCGCCGAGCTGGCCGACGACGCGCAGGTGTGCAACTGCAACGGTGTGAGCAAGGCCGCGATCGTCAATTGCGTAAAACAGGGCCAGACATCATTGGCCTCGGTGATGAACGCGACCCGCGCCGGCAAGGGCTGCGGCTCGTGCAAGGGCCTGGTGGGCCAGATCGTCGAATGGGCTGCCGACGGAACGGTCTCCGAGGATGACGCGGCGACCAACTGGTATGTCTCGGCCGTCCCCTACGAAAAACCCGAGCTGATGCGACTCATCCGCGAGCTCAGCCTGCACTCGGTGTCCTCGGTGTTCGAGGCGCTGGCGCCCGACGGCCGCGAAGACGCGCAATCGAAGATGGCGTTGTCCTCGCTGCTGGAGATGATGTGGGGCGACGAGTTCGTCGACGAACGGTCCAGCCGCTTCATCAACGACCGCGTACACGCCAACATCCAGCGCGACGGCACATTCTCGGTGGTGCCGCAGATGAAGGGCGGCGTCACCAGCAGCGAGCAACTACGCAAGATCGCCGACGTCGCCGACAAGTACGAGATCCCGATGATCAAACTCACCGGCGGCCAGCGCATCGACCTGCTCGGGGTGCGCAAGGAGGACCTGCCGGCGGTGTGGGCCGACCTCGGCATGCCCTCGGGTTACGCCTACGGCAAGAGCTTCCGCACCGTGAAAACCTGTGTGGGAAGCGACTTCTGCCGCTACGGGCTGGGCGATTCAACCGCGTTGGGCATCGCGATCGAGGACCGATACCAGGGCCTGGCCAGCCCGGCGAAGATGAAGCTTGCGGTCACCGGATGCCCACGCAACTGCGCCGAGGCCCTGTGCAAGGACCTCGGTGTCGTCGCCATCGACGGCGGGCAGTGGCAGATCTACGTGGGCGGGGCCGCGGGCGCGCACGTGCGCAAGGGCGATCTGCTGGCGACCGTGGGCACCCACGCCGAGGTGATCACGCTGACCGGTCGTTTCCTGCAGTACTACCGCGAGAACGCCAACTGGCTCGAGCGCACCTACACCTTCGTGCCGCGAGTGGGCATCGAGCGCCTCCGCGCGATCGTGGTCGACGACGCTGACGGCATCGCCGCCGACCTCGACGCCCGGATGCAGAAATCGGTGGACTCCTATCGCGACCCGTGGGCGCAAAGCCGAGTTCAAGCCGCAAACACCCTGCAGGACAATCAGTTTCGGCCCTCGCTGCCATTGATACCGCTGCCGCAGGTGCCGGTGCGATGACCGACATCCCGTTGGGGCCCGTGGCGGACCTACCCGTGTGCGAGGGCCGCGCCTACGCCGTGCAGGGCCACCAGATCGCGGTCTTCCGGTTGCGGGACGGGTCGCTGCGCGCCGTGGACGCGGTCTGCCCGCACCGCGGCGGCCCGCTGGCGGACGGGCTGATGGACGACCGCGTTGTGGTCTGCCCGCTGCACGGCCACACCTACGAACTCGAGACCGGATGCGAGGTCGCCACCGGCGGCCCGTCGGTCAGCACGTACCCGGTTCACGCCGACGACGCCGGAACCATCCAGATAAACGTCCCCGAGCGCAACGGCGCGCTTTGAGCCCATCCAGCCCGCCTCGCAGGAGATCGCCATGACCGCGCAGCCAGAAACTTTGCAAACAATTCCCACGACGCCGGGCGCGCGCGTGGGTCGTCATCGGATCGCGCGGTGGGATCCCGAAGACCTGTCTGCCTGGCAGAACGGCGGCAGCAAGATCGCGCGGCGCAACCTCATCTGGTCGATCTTCGCCGAGCACATCGGCTTCTCGGTGTGGTCCATCTGGTCGGTGATGGTGCTGTTCATGCCGCAGAACATCTATCACATCGACGCGGCGGGCAAGTTCTACCTGGTGGCCGTCCCGACACTGGTCGGGGGTCTGCTGCGATTGCCCTACACCACCGCCGTCGCGCGGTTCGGCGGGCGCAACTGGACCATCGTGAGCGCGCTGGCGCTGTTGATCCCGTTGACGCTGACCTGGTGGTTCATGGTGAACCCGGGCCAGTCCTACACCACCTGCCTGGTCGTTGCCGCCTTCGCGGGATTCGGCGGTGGCAACTTCGCGTCGTCGATGACCAACATCAACGCCTTCTACCCGGCGCGCCTCAAGGGGTGGGCGCTGGGCCTCAACGCCGGCGGCGGCAACATCGGCGTGCCGGTCATCCAGCTGGTGGGCCTGCTGGTCATCGCGACGCTCGGCAACCGTTCGCCGGAGCTCGTGTGTGCCACCTACTTGGTCCTGGTCGGGTTGGCCGCGCTGGGAGCGGCCCTGTTCATGGACAACCTGGACAACCAGAAGTCGAACGCCGCGGCGATGCTGCGGGTGATCCGCTTTCCCGACGCGTGGCTGATCTCCTTCCTCTACATCGGCACCTTCGGATCCTTCATCGGCTACAGCTTCGCGTTCGGCCAGGTCCTGCAGATCAACTACCTGGCCACACCGCACACCACGGCGGCCGCCGCCGCCCTGCACGCTTCGCAGATCGCGTTTCTGGGTCCGCTGCTGGGCTCGCTCAGCCGGCCGTTCGGGGGCCGGCTCGCCGACCGCATCGGCGGCGCGAAGATCACCCTCGCCTGCTTTGTGGCGATGGCCCTGGCGGCCGGGATCCTGGTCATCGCCGGGACCCGGGGTGACGCCCACCCCGGCAAGATCAGCCACGGGGTGATGGTTGCCTACGTCGTGGGCTTCATCCTGCTGTTCCTCATCTCCGGTATCGGCAACGGCTCGGTCTACAAGATGATCCCGGCCATCTTCGCCGCGAAATCCCTTGACATCAAGGATCTCTCACCCACCGAAGCGCTCGGTTGGGAGCGTTCGATGTCGGGCGCGCTGATCGGCATCGCCGGCGCGGTCGGCGCCCTGGGCGGCGTCGGCATCAACGTGGTGCTGCGCGCCTCCTACGCCGGCGCGCACAAGTCGGCGACGACGGCCTTCTGGGTGTTCCTGGGCTTCTACATCGTCTGCGGTGCCGTCACCTGGGCCGCCTACATCCGGCGCCGCGGGACCACGTCACTGGTCTGAGGTCCCATCCGCCCCCGCCTCGGCGCCGAATCACTTCTCGCTGGGTTAGCCGACCCAGGATCCGGGTATCGATCCGAGTGATCGAAATGCTGGCGTAACTCGTGGGCATCGTCTGCACCCTCGGTCGGCGCGAGGCGAGAGGCGTGGCATGCTGGGCCATCTGTACGACCGGGCGCTCGGTGGTGAGCGATGTTGGATCCGTCACGACGACGGCGAGCTCCACGTGTTGCCGGCGCACCGCTGGCTGTGCGACGCCAGCGGCGACGCCTCCGATGAGGTGTTCGACGAGACGGTCGCGCGCATGTGCACCGCTCCGACGATCGAGCTCGGCTGCGGGCCGGGACGGTTGGTTGCGCGGCTGATCCAGCGTGGGATACCGGCGCTGGGCATCGACCGTTCCGCGACGGCGATCCGCCTGGCGGGTCGCGGCGGCGCGCCGGCCCTGCTCGGCGACGTGTTCGAACCGCTGCCGGGGATGGGCAGTTGGCGCACGGTGCTGCTCGTCGACGGCAACGTCGGCCTCGGCGGCGACCCGCGCCGCATCGTCGGGCGCGCCGCCGAGTTGCTCTGCCGCGGTGGGCGTTGTTTGGTCGAGTTCGACGCCGAGGCGATCGGGATCCGCGCGCGCTGGGTGCGGCTAGAGTCCGCTCGCGACGTGGGCCCGTGGTTCCGTTGGGCGTCGGTCGGCGTGGACAGCGCCGCGGCGTTGGCGGCACAAGTGGGTCTGACGCTGACCGGCGTCCGGCTGATCGGCGGCCGGGTGGTCGCCAGCCTGGTGGCGTTGTGACACTGCCGGACGACGACGGCAACTACGGCTTTCCCAGCCGGCTGTGGCGCACCCTGCACCGGCATCCCCCGCCCGGTGCGGCACGGCTCACCCGGTTCACCAGCCCGCTGCGCGGGCCCTGGCTGACGTCGGTTTTCGGGCTGGTGCTGTTGGTGGCGCTGCCGATCGTCATCATCACCGGGTTGCTGTCCTACGCCGCCTATTCACCGCAGTTCGGTCAGGCCATCCCCGCCGATGTCGGCTGGCTGCGGCTGCCTGACTTCAACTGGCCCACGCGGCCGTCGTGGCTGTACCGGTTGTCCCAGGGTCTGCACGTGGGGCTGGGGCTGCTGATCATCCCCGTAGTGCTGGCCAAACTGTGGTCGGTGATTCCGAAGTTGTTCGTCTGGCCACCGGCTCGTTCGATAGCCCAACTGCTGGAACGGATTTCGTTACTGATGCTGGTCGGGGGGATCCTCTTCGAGATCGTCACCGGTGTGCTCAACATCCAGTACGACTACATATTCGGCTTCAGCTTCTACGACGGCCACTACTTCGGGGCGTGGGTCTTCAGCACCGGCTTCCTGATGCACATCGCGGTCAAGATCCCGCACATGGTCGCCGGGCTGAAGTCGCTGCCGCCGCGAGAAGTATTGCGCACCAACGTAACCAACACACGTCCACAGCCCTACGACCCGGACGGGCTGGTAGCCGCCGATCCGGGCGACCCCACGATGAGCAGGCGCGGCGCCCTGGCGTTGGTCGGGTCGGGTGTGCTGCTGATCGCGGTGCTCACAGTCGGGCAGACCGTCGGTGGTGTCACCCGGCAAGCCGCTCTGCTGCTGCCGCGCGGCTTGTCGGGATCCAGGGGCCGCGACTTCCCGGTCAACAAGACCGCCGTCGTCGCGGGTATCACGCCCGAAAGTGTCGGTGCCGGCTGGCGATTGACGCTGCGCGGCGGCCCCACCGAGAGAGTGTTGGATCGCGCCACGCTGGGCCGCATGCCGCAGCACACCGCGCGGTTGCCCATCGCCTGCGTCGAAGGGTGGTCGACAGTGCAGACCTGGAGCGGGGTGAGGCTGGGCGAGCTGGCTCGCGCCGCGGGCGTACCCGCGCCGCGCTCGGCGCGGGTGGTCTCCCTGCAACGCGGCGGAGCGTTCGGCCGGGCGACGTTGCAGGCCAATCAGATCGGAGCGCCCGATGCGCTGCTGGCCCTGCGCGTCAACGGCGCCGACTTGCCGCTCGACCACGGCTATCCGGCGCGGATCATCGTCCCCGCGCTGCCCGGCGTGCACAACACCAAGTGGGTCGCGTCGATCGAATTCGAGCCCTGAAATGCGCAGACTCACAAAGCATTACGGCTCGCATCCGGTGCATCTGTTGACCATGCTGGCCGGCTTTGCGCTGTTGGGCTACGTCCTGGCCACCTTCAAGCCGGCCACCCTGTGGAACCCCGGCACCTGGTGGCAGTCGATCGCCGTGTGGTTCGCCGCCGCGGTCGTCGGCCACGACCTGTTGCTCTTCCCGGTCTACGCGCTGGCCGACCGGGTCATGTCGCGCACACCCCGACGCTCGCGTCACTCAAACGTCACCGCCCGCAACCACATCCGGATACCAACGCTGGCGGCCGGCCTGACGCTCATCGTTTTCCTGCCCGGCATCATCCGGCAGGGCGCTCCCACCTACGAGGCGGCGACGGGCCAAACCCAGCAGCCGTTTCTGGGCAGGTGGCTGCTGCTCACTGCGGCCATGTTCGCCGTTAGCGCCCTCAGTTACACCGCGCGCGTCACAGTGACGCGGTGGAGCGAACGTGAAAGTACTCATTATCTCGACGAATGATGCAGCTAGCAAATGAGCTGCCGCCACAAATTGGCACTTGTGAGATAACCGCGCCGCAACGGTAGTTTGCGGGAACCGTGCGGGGGTACGCTGCCCTACATGACGGTGAGGGGACCCCGCATCCTGCCCTGTGTGAGATGGTTGCTGCGGGCTCGTCCCGCCGACTATATGCTGGCCTTTAGCGACATCGGCGCTTCGCTGCCGGTGGTCGGTAAGCGCCTCGAGCCGCTGGGTACGGCCACCGCGATGAGCGTCTGGGGCGTGCGCCATGCGCCCGACTTCATGTCGGCCGCCGCACGAGACTGGCGGACACCCGGCATCAACGAACGGCGCCGCCGCGACCGCGAAAGCAGCCGCGACGTCGCCGTCGCCGCCCTGCAAGGGCTGGTCCAGCCCGCGGACCTCGCTCTCGAATGGCCCACCCCACTCAACGCTTCGCCCCTGTGGGAGGCGGTGCGTGACCGGCGATACCTCTACCGTCGGGCCGTCCACTACGGGCACCATCCCGCGCAGAAGCTGGACGTCTGGCGCCGCAAGGATCTTCCCGCCCAACCCGCGCCGGTACTGATCTTCGTCCCCGGCGGCGCCTGGGTGCATGGCCGCAGCATGCTGCAGGGTTCCGCACTCATGTCGCGCCTGGCCGAGCAGGGCTGGGTGTGCCTGGCCATCGACTACCGCGTGTCCCCGCACCACCGGTGGCCGCGGCACATCTCCGACGTCAAGACCGCCATCGCCTGGGCACGGGCCAACGTAGACAAGTTTGGCGGTGACCGCAGTTTCGTTGCGGTAGCTGGCTGTTCGGCCGGTGGGCATCTGGCGGCGCTGGCCGGGCTCACCGCCAACGACCCCCAATACGAGCTGAAGCTGCCGGAGGGCTCCGACAGCTCGGTCGACGCGGTGGTCGGGATCTACGGCCGCTACGACTGGGAGGACCGGTCCACCCCGGAACGGGTCCGGTTCGTCGACTTCCTGGAGAAGGTCGTGGTCAGGCGCAGCATTGCGCGTCACCCCGAAGTTTTCCGTGACGCATCGCCGATCGCCCGCGTGCACCGAAATGCCCCGCCGTTCTTGGTGATTCACGGCAGCAAGGACGGCGTCATCCCGGTCTGGCAGGCGCGCGCCTTCGTCGAGCGGTTGCGTGCGGTGTCGCATTCGCCGGTCGGCTACCTGGAGTTGCCGGGCGCGGGCCATGCGTTCGACATGATCGACGGTCCCCGCGCCAATGCGCTGGCACACTCGACGGCGTTGTTCCTCAACGAGGTTCATCGCAACCGGATGCAGTTCGCGAAAGAGGTCATCTGAGCGGCGGCCGATTGTAGGGGCGCCGAATTAGGTAGGGATCTGCGTTGAAACGGCTCAGCGGGTGGGACGCGGTACTGCTGTACAGCGAGACTCCCAACGTGCACATGCACACCATGAAGATCGCCGTGATCGAGCTCGACGAAAGCACTCGCGGGCACTTTGACATCGATTCGTTCCGTGCGGTCATCGCGGCGCGGATGGACAAGCTGGAGCCGTTGGGCTACCAGCTGATCGACGTCCCGTTCAGGTTCCATCACCCGATGTGGCGAGAGAACTGTGAAGTGGATTTCGACTACCACATCCGGCCGTGGCAGCTGCCCGCCCCGGGCGGTCGGCGCGAACTGGACGAGGCGATCGGGCAGATCGCCAGCAGCCCGTTGGATCGCGGTCGCCCGTTGTGGGAGATGTACTTCGTCGAGGGCCTGGCCAACGACCGGATCGCGGTGGTGGTCAAGATCCACCACGCGCTGGCCGACGGCGTCGCCTCGGCAAATCTGATGGCCCACGGTATGGACCTGACGCCGACGCCGGAAGGCGAGTCGTACACGCCCGACCCGGCCCCCACCAAGCGCGAGTTGATGACATCGGCGTTCGCCGACCACATGCGCCACATCGGCCGGCTCCCCGCGACGGTCCGTTACACCGCTCAGGGCGTGGGCCGGGTGCGACGCAGCTCGCGGAAGCTCTCGCCGGAACTGACGCGGCCGTTCGAGCCGCCGCCCACCTTCATGAACCACATGCTCACCCCCGAGCGCCGATTTGCCACCGCCACACTGGCTTTCGCTGATGTCAAGACAACCGGTAAGCAGCTCGGGGCGACCATCAACGACATGGTGCTGGCCATGTCGGCCGGGGCGCTGCGCACCCTGCTGCTGCGCTACGACGGTACGGCGGTACCGCTGCTGGCGTCGGTTCCGGTGAGTTACGACTTCTCGCCGGACCGGATCTCCGGGAACCGGTTCAGCGGAATGATGGTTGCGCTGCCGAGCGACTCCGATGATCCGCTGGAGCGGGTGCGCTGCGCCCACGACAACGCGCTGTACGCCAAGGAGAGCCACCAGTTGCTGGGGCCGGAGCTGATCAGCCGGTGGGCGGCGTATTGGCCCCCGGCGGGTACGAAGGCCATGTTCCGGTGGCTGGCGAGCCGCGACGGACAGAACAAGGTGCTCAACCTGAACATCTCGAACGTTCCGGGGCCGCGCGAGCGCGGCCGGGTGGGCGGCGCACTGGTCACCGAGATCTACTCCGTCGGCCCGCTGACCGCCGGCAGCGGGCTGAACATCACCGTGTGGAGCTATGTCGATCAGCTCAACATCTCGGTGCTGGCCGACGGCGCCACTGTCAAGGACCCGCATGAGGTGACCGATGCCATGATCGCTGACTTCATCGAAATACGCAGGGCCGCAGGTCTTTCAGACGATCTGACGGTTGTCGAGGAAGCGATGGCTCAGGCTTGATCCGAGGCCCGAACCGGGGCCGTTACCATCAAGCACTGTGAGCAACGCTACAAGTCAGCCAGCCGACAACACCGAACCCGAAGTCCTGGTCGAGCAGCGCGACCGGATCCTGATCATCACGATCAACCGGCCGAAGGCCAAAAACGCAGTCAACGCCGCCGTCAGCCGTGGGCTGGCCGACGCGATGGACCGACTCGACGACGACGCCGGCCTCTCGGTGGCCATCCTGACCGGCGCGGGCGGTTCGTTCTGCGCGGGCATGGACCTCAAGGCTTTCGCCCGCGGCGAGAACGTCGTCGTCGAGGGCCGCGGAATGGGCTTCACCGAACGTCCGCCTGTCAAGCCACTCATCGCGGCGGTCGAGGGGTACGCGCTGGCCGGCGGCACCGAGTTAGCGCTGGCCACTGACCTGATCGTGGCGTCGAGGGACTCGGCGTTCGGCATCCCCGAGGTCAAGCGTGGCCTGGTCGCCGGCGGCGGGGGGCTGCTGCGACTGCCCGAGCGCATTCCGTACGCCATCGCCATGGAGCTGGCCCTCACCGGCGACAACCTGTCCGCCGAGCGCGCCCACGAGCTGGGGCTGGTCAACGTGCTGGCCGAGCCCGGGGGGGCCTTGGACGCCGCGATCACGCTGGCCGAGAAGATCACCGCCAACGGACCGCTGGCGGTGGCCGCTACCAAGCGGATCATCACCGAATCCCGCGGCTGGAGCCTCGAGGACCGGTTCGCCGAGCAGATCAAGATCCTGGCCCCGATCTTCATGTCCAACGACGCCAAGGAGGGCGCGATCGCCTTCGCCGAGAAGCGCGCGCCCCGCTGGACCGGGACATAGCGGCTGGGCGCTCCGGCGTTTTTCCGGCGTTGACTCTGCGTCCAGGGCGCAATTGTTCGAGTAACCCCCGCCGTGGACGCAGAGTCAACGTCCGGAGATCACGCTTGGCGGGCGCGGGTGGGCCGGCGACGGGCTAGCGCTACACTGTGGCCTGACTTTGTAAAGGGCTGGGGATCGGCGAAGGATCGCGGATGAGCATTTCGCTGTTGCTGGAGATGGCTGTGTCGGGCAACCCGGACCGCACGGCCGTCGTTGATGGTGATCTGCGGTTGACGACACAGCAGCTCAGCGATCTGGCCGACGGTGGTGCCGGCGTCATCGCGGCGTCCGGCGCCCAGCACGTCGTGTACGTCGGTACCGGCGGCGCGATGCTGCCCCTGCTGATCTTCGCCTCGGCACGCGCCGGGCTGGCCTTTACCCCGATCAACTACCGCCTGTCCGCCGAGGGCGTGCAGAGCCTGATCCAGCGGCTGCCCGACCCGCTGGTGATCGCCGACGGCCGCTACCAGGACATGATCGGCGACGCCTCGAAACGGCAGCTGACCTCCGACGACTTCCTGACCGCCGCGCGATCCGGCGAGCCGGCCACTGAAGTTTTGGCGTTTGCCGACCCGGATTCCGTCGCGATCGTGCTGTTCACCTCGGGCACCACCTCCCAGCCGAAGGCCGTCGAGCTCACCCACAACAACCTGACCAGCTACATCACCGGCACGGTCGAGTTCGAGTCGGCCGCGCCCGACGACGCCGCGCTGATCTGCGTGCCGCCCTACCACGTCGCCGGCGTCTCTGCCGCCCTGTCCAATCTGTACGCCGGCCGGAAGATGGTCTACCTGCCCAACTTCGACCCGCAGGAATGGGTCCGGCTGGTCAACGACGAACACATCACCGCCGCCACGGTGGTGCCCACCATGCTGGACCGCATCGTCACGGTGCTTGAGACCGACGGTCACCAACTGCCGTCGTTGCGCAACCTGGCCTACGGCGGCTCGAAAGTGGGCCTGCCCCTGGTGCGCCGGGCGTTGGAGCTGTTGCCGTCCGTCGGCTTCGTCAACGCCTATGGCCTGACCGAGACCAGCTCGACGATCGCGGTGCTGACCCCCGACGACCACCGCGCGGCGCAATCCGCGACCGACACCGCGGTCGGCAGGCGGCTGGGGTCGGTGGGACTGCCCGTGCCGGGCATCGAGGTGCAGATCCGCGCCGAGGACGGCGCGGTGCTGGGGCCGGGAGAGACCGGCGAGCTGTTCGTGCGCGGCGAGCAGGTGTCCGGACGCTACACCGGCATCGGCTCGGTGCTCGACGAAAACGGTTGGTTTCCAACCAAAGACGTGGCCATGCTCGACGAGGACGGTTACCTGTTTATCGGCGGACGCAGCGACGACACCATCATCCGCGGTGGCGAGAACATCGCGCCGGCCGAGCTGGAGGACGTGCTGTTCGAGCACCCGCACGTGCGGAACGTGGCCGTGGTCGGAGTCGAGGATGCGCAGTGGGGCCAGGCCATAGTCGCGGTGGTCGTGCCGGCCCCGGGCGCCGATCCCGATCCCGACGAGCTGCGCGAGTACGTCCGCAAGAGTCTGCGCGGGTCGCGCACGCCGGACCGGGTAGTGTTCCGCGACGAGCTGCCCACCAACGCCACCGGCAAGGTGCTGCGTCGGGAGATCATTCAGGAGCTGGAAGGACTGCACGCATGATCAAGAACGGAACTCGCCTCGCCAGCCAGGTGTGTGACACCCAGGTCATCGTTGTCCGAAGCGCCGACAGCCTCGACGACTTGCGTTGCGGCGGTGCGCCAATGGTGGAAATAGGCGGACCCCGTTCGGGCGAGCTCGACCCAGCGTTCGCCGACGGCACCGTGATGGGCAAGCGCTACGTCGACGAGACCGGCGCCGAGGTGCTGGTGACCAAGCCCGGCGCCGGGAGCCTGAGCGTCGGCGAGACCAAGCTGAGTCTCAAAGAGGTCAAGCCGCTGCCGGCCAGCGACTGACTCAGGAGCCCTGCCGCCCGTCGGGGCCGGGCGCTCCGAGCAAGATCCCGCCGCTGCCACCCACGCCGACGGTGCCGCCGCCGGTGCTGTCGCCGCCATTGCCGCCGTTTCCGATCAGCGCGGCATTTCCCCCATCACCGCCATTACCGGGGTTGATGCCCGTCCCGGCGCTGCCGCCGCTCCCGCCGTTGCCGATCAAGACGGCGCCGTTGCCGCCGTGACCACCGCCGCCGGCGGTGAAGTTGCCGCTGTCCCCGCCCAAGCCGCCGTTCCCGCCGTCGCCGAGCAGCCCTACGGCGTTGCCGCCGGCGCCGCCCGCGCCTCCCCTGCCGACGGAGCTTTGACCGCCGGCGCCGCCGTCTCCGCCGTCGCCGAGCAGCTGCCCTCCGTTGCCGCCGTCGCCCCCGGCACTATCGAAACCGTCAGCCTTGCCGGCCCCGCCATCGCCGCCGCCCCCGATCAGCCCGGCATTTCCACCGTGGCCCCCGTGGTGGTTTGCCCCGCCCTGACCGCCGTTTCCGCCGCTACCGGTCAGCATTCCGCCGGCGCCGCCGTTACCGCCGTCATTGCCCGCGCCGCCCAATCCGGAGTCGCCCCCGGCGCCGCCGTTCCCGTTGATCAGGCCACCGTGGCCGCCCTGTCCGCCCGCACCCGCCTGGGAAAACACCATGAGGCTGGTACTGGCAGCGCCGCCGGTTCCACCTGGTCCGCCGTTGCCGATCAACCCAATCGCGTCGCCACCTGCGCCACCGACGCCGCCAAAGCCCAACCCGGCGGTGCCGTCCCACACTCCGCCGACGCCGCCGGCTCCGCCGCTGCCGAACAACAGGCCGCCGGTGCCGCCGGCACCACCGGCACTGGCGGTTCCGCTCGCGGCGGTGTTTCTACCGCCGCTTCCACCGTTGCCGCCGTTGCCGATGAGTCCGGCGGCGCCGCCGCTACCGCCCGCCTGGTTTGCCCCGCCGGAGCCGCCGTTGCCGCCGTTGCCGATCAAGATGCCGCCCGCCCCGCCGTTCTGGCCGGTTCCGGCCACGCCGTCGACGCCGTCACCGATCAAGGGACGTCCCAACAGGTGCTGGGTGGGGGCATTGAGAAGGGCTAGCAGTTCCTGCTGCGCGGCCTGCCATGGGTTGGCCGTTGCCGCGGCATTGGCCGCCTCCGCGCCGGCGTAGGCGTTCGCACCGGCGTTCAGCGCCTGCACAAATTGCTGGTGAAACGCCGCCGTCTGGGCGCTAACCGCCTGATACCCCTGGGCGTGCGCGCCGAACACCGCGGCGATGGCCGCCGACACCTCGTCGCCCGCGGCGACCGCGATGCCCGTCGTCGGATACGCCGCCGCGGCGTTGGCCTGGCTGATTGCCGAACCGATACTCGCCAGATTCGTTGCGGCCATGGCAACTACATCGGGAACCGCGAATACGAAGGACATTGCCCAACCTCCACCGACCTGTTGGCCCGGCGGTCACTCGGCTGCTCGGGTGATCACGGAGCCGTGCGGGTAAGGATCAAAGCGTAACGCCCTCCGTGACAGCGCACAGCGTATTCACACCGCCCGCTACTTGCGGGCCGCATAAGTCACGTGCATTTCAGCGGTGCGAGCGAATTTGCTTGCTGTGATGAGCGTTTCGACTAAAGCCGATGACGCTGTCTCTCCCAGCTGGCGAGTATTAGGCCGGACCCTGCGGCCCGGTGGCCCCATTGGCTCCGAGCACGAGCCCGCCGCTGCCGCCGGCACCACCCAGACCGCCCACGGTTTGACCGCCGCCACCTTCGCCGCCGTCGCCGCCTGCGCCGAACAGCCCTACCGCGTTGCCGCCAGCTCCCCCTGCGCCAGGCAAGAAGATCTGGTTTCCGCCCATGCCGCCGTTACCGCCGTTGCCCAACACGAGCCCGCCGTTGCCCCCTTCGCCGCCAACACCGCCGCTCCCACTTGTGCCGTCGCCGGCGGTTCCTCCTGTACCGCCGTTGCCGATCAGCCGGGCGCTCCCGCCGTTGCCACCGGCGCCGCCGACGAGGCCACCACCGCCGTCGCCGCCGTCGCCGCCGTCGCCGAAGAGCTGACCGCCCGCGCCGCCCGACCCGCCGGCGCTGCTATTGGCGCCCAGTCCGGCGTTGCCACCGTCGCCTCCGGTCCCGTATAGCAGGCCGCCGCTGCCGCCGTTGCCCCCGGCACCACCGGTAGCGCTGACGCCGGGGGTCGTGTCGCCTGCGCCGCCAATCCCGCCTGCGCCACCGCTGCCGAACAGCCCTATGGCATTGCCACCGGCGCCGCCGTGACCCCCGCTGCCGTTCACAAAAAAGTTGGCCCCTCCGACGCCACCCGTGCCGCCACCGCCGATGAGCAGGCCGCCGGTGCCGCCCGCGCCGCCGGTGCCGGCGGTGCCGGCGACAACATTGCCGACGCCGCCCGTGCCGCCGGCGCCGCCGTTGCCGATCAGTCCCGCAGCTCCGCCGTCCCCACCGTTCTTGCCTGCGGCGCCGGATCCGCCGTTGCCGCCGTTGCCGATCAGAAGTCCGCCGTCCCCGCCTCGTTGGCCGCTGCCGGGCGCTCCGTTGGTGCCGTTACCGATCAGCGGGCGCTGCAGCAGCGCCTCGGTCGGTGCGTTGATCACGGCGAACAGATCCTGCACGACGGTCTGTAAAGGCGACGCGCTGGCCGCCTCGGTGCTGGCATAGTTGGCCGCGCTCGCGCCCAAGGCCTGCACGAATTGCTGATGAAACGTGGCCGCCTGGGAGCCGATTGCCTGATAACCCGCGGCGTGCGCACCGAACAGCGCAGCGATGGCCGCCGACACCTCGTCGGCGGCAGCCGGCAGCAGACCCGTAGTCGAGGCCGCCGCAGCGTTGTTGGCCTCATTAAGCGTCGAACCGATAGCCGCGAGATCTGTTGCAGCTGAGCCAACTACATCCGGAATCGCGAAAACAGATGACATACCGCACCTCCGTTGGCCTGGCACGACCCAGCGTTGCCCACTCGAAGGTGCTCGTCGAGGCGTGCGGTAAAGAGCACCAGCGTAGCGCGGGTCTCGGGACGGCGTGCCTCAATCCACCCAGATGCCTGCAGCGTTGACCGCAATCACGTCGTCTGGGTCTTATCCGTTTCTCTTCAAGCACACCTAGGGACCCTGCACTCCGTCGGGTCCGGGCGCGCCGAGCAAGATCCCGCCGTTGCCGAACAGCCCGATCGCGTTGCCGCGAACACGAAGGACATTACCCAACCTCCCACCGACCTGATTCGGACCGGCGGTCACTCGGCTGTCTGGGTGATCGCAGAGCCGTGCGGGCCAGGATCACGGCGTAGCGTGATCCGGCACAGCACACAGTGCTTTCACCGTGACTGCCGACGCTGCTCAACGACGTCCCACTGGAATCGCACCTGGGCGGCCTCACCGCGAAAATCGGATTCCCTTGTGTAGAGAATGATTCGAGCTGTACGCCGCCTGCCACTGTCTCTAGGACCCTGCCGTCCGTCGTTCCCCGGCAGGCCAAGCATCCGCACGGGCCTGCTGCCTTCTAACCGCAAGCACAGCTGGATCTCACATCGCAGAGCGGGCACGTGGGATGCGCGGCCGTATGAACCGGAACTGTTGCTAGTCAGCCCTGCTTGACGGCGACCTTGTTACGAGATACGAATTCCCTTGCCTTGATTAGGAATTCGAGCTGCTCGTTAACTTGGCGCAGGGGCAGAACACTGCGGGTTGATCTGCACAGCACGATGGCGCCCTCGAGTGCGGATATCGACATCACCGCCAGCGACGCCGCATCCTCCTCGTCGAAACCGTCCGCGACGAACGCCCGAGTCATTGCGGTGCTCCAGCGGCCAAGGATGACGCCCGCCTCGGCGGCCAGCTCGGGATCGTCTCCGGCCGAGCCGATCGCGGCCGCCACCACCGGGCAGCCGGCCAGGAAATCCCCCTCGGCCAGCAGGCGTTCCCAGAAGCCGACGAACTCGCGCAGCAAGACTTTGGCGCCGCGGTCAACCGCGGCGTCGATCTTGGCGGTAATCGAATCGCCCGAGTACCGCAGCGCCTCGGCCAGAATCTGATTGCGCCCGTCGGGAAAGTGGTAGTACACCGAACCGCGCGGCGCGCCGCTGCGGGCGAGCACCGCGTCGATCGTGACGCCCGCGGCCCCGCATTCACGCATTACTTCGGCCGCGGTGACCAGCATCTTGGTGCGGGTGCCGCCACGCTTGGTGGTGGCCGGGGTCATGCGGCGGGCTCGTGCCGATGCTGCGGAAGGGACCAGTGCGCCAAGCGGGGGCTGAACCGGAGCTGACGGCGCCGCACGTAAGGTATCTCGCTGCTGAATCGGAAACCGGCAATGTTTAGCTCGATGTTCCACATGACTGCTCCCCGCATGTGTGTCTGTGCTGCTCGCATGTGCCGAGAACCGCGGCCCATAACTATGTTGGGGAGCATATAAGACATCTGTTAATTAGGCAAACTCGCAATCCAATCGTCCCAGGTGTGAGCTAAATCGTTGCCCGGTCGCCCCGATCGAGCGGCGTGACTTGAGCACCACGATTATGTTCTATTGCATAATCCGCAGATCTGCGGTTCACTGAGCCGATGACTGGCTCCTCTTCGGGCACCGTGACGCTGGAGCGCGACGGGCACGTCCTGCTAATCGGACTGAACCGGCCGCACAAGCGCAATTCCTTCGACCGGGCGATGCTCGCCGACCTGTCCCGCGCCTATGCGCTCCTGGAGGGGGATTCTGAGCTGCGCGCGGGCGTACTGTTTGCCCACGGCGAGCACTTCACCGCGGGCCTGGACCTCGTCGACGTCGGGCCCGGCATCGCGGCCGGGCAATCACCAATGCCCGACGACGGCCGCGACCCGTTCCGACTCGACGGTCCCTGGGAAACGCCGCTGATCGCCGTCGCACACGGTTGGTGCATGACGTTGGGCATCGAATTGCTGCTGGCCGCCGACATTCGCCTCGCGGCGGCCGGTACCCGGTTCACCCAGATGGAGGTACAGCGCGGGATCTACCCGTTCGGCGGCGCGACTATCCGGCTGCCGCGCGAGGCCGGGTGGGGCAACGCGATGCGCTGGCTGCTCACCGGCGACGAGTTCGATGCCGCCGAGGCGCACCGGATCGGGCTGGTGCAGGAGGTTGCCGACGACGCCGACGCGGCTCTGGCGCGGGCCCGCGAGATCGCGCAGACCATCGCCGAGCGCGCCGCGCCGCTGGGCGTGAAGGCCACGCTTGCCTCGGCGCACCTCGCGCGCCGGCAGGGCGAGGCCGCCGCCATCGAGCGCCTGCGCCCCGCCGTCGTCGAGCTCTTTGCCAGCGCCGACGCCGCCGAGGGTGTGCAGTCGTTCATCGAACGCCGGCAGGCTCGCTTCCAGGGCCGCTAACCGGCCTGACCGCCGAGCGTCACGCCCGCGTCGCGTCGAGCGTGAACTGGTGGCGAAAAAATCGCCAAATTCTCGCCGCCAGTTCACGCTCGGCGCAAGGGACAAAAGCGTTAGTCGACGGTGTAGCCCATCGGCATCAGCACGCTCTTCTGCTGGGTGAAGTGCTCGACGCCCTCGGGCCCGTTCTCGCGGCCGATCCCGGAGTTCTTGTACCCACCGAACGGACAGCACGGATCAAAGGCGTACCAGTTGATCGCGTATGTCCCGGTACGGATCTTCTCCGAGATCTCGATGCCCCGCGGCACGTCGGCGGTCCACACGCTGCCGGCCAGCCCATACACCGAGTCGTTGGCGATCTTGATCGCGTCCTCCTCGGTGTCGTAGGGGATGATGCTCAGCACCGGCCCGAAGATCTCCTCCTGCGCGATCGTCATCTTGTTGTCGACGTCAGCGAAGACCGTGGGCTGCACGAAAAACCCGCCGTCCAGCCCTTCGGGACGGCCGCCGCCGCACACCAACCGCGCACCCTCCTCGATGCCCTTGGCGATGTAGCCCTCGACCCGAGCGCGCTGCTTCTCCGAGATCAGCGACCCGATCTGGGCGTTCGGGTCCGACGGCGGCCCGACCGGCAGCATCTGCACGAAGTTGCTTACCGCGTCCACGATTTCGTCGTAGCGCGAGCGCGGCGCCAGGATGCGCGTCTGTCCCACACAGGCCTGCCCGGTGTTCATGATGCCGGAGAACACCATCATCGGGACCGCGGACGCCAGGTCGACGTCCTCGAGGACGATGGCCGCCGATTTCCCGCCCAGCTCCAAGGTGCAGGGCTTGAGCAGGTCCGCCGCACGGCGGCCGATCTCCTTGCCGACGGCCGAGCTGCCGGTGAAGGTGAACAGGTCGACGTCACGGTTGGACGTCAGTGCCTGCCCGGTCTCGATCCCGCCGGGCACCACCGACAGCACGCCCTCGGGCAGGCCGGCCTCGGCGAACACCTCCGCCAAAGCGTTTGCGGTCAAAGGGGTTTCGGCCGCCGGCTTCAGCACCACCGTGCACCCTGCCAGCAGCGCGGGGCCCAGCTTGTTGACCGCCAGGAACAGCGGCACGTTCCACGCCACGATCGCGGCCACCACGCCGATCGGCTCGCGATGCACAATGGTCTGCCCGTAGGCGCCGGTGCGGGTCTCCCGCCACTTGATCTGGTCGACCGCGGGGCCGGCGAAGAAGTTCATCGCCCCCATCGAACCCATCCAGTGCATCGTCTCGATGGTCATCGGCGGCTGGCCGGTCTCGTCGGCGAGCAGCTTGGAGAACAGGTCCTTGCGCTCCTCCAGCAACTTGAGCGCGTTGGCGATGACGGCCGCGCGCTCCTTGGGTGGCGTCGACGGCCACGGCCCGCTGTCGAACGCCGCGCGCGCCGCGGCGACCGCGGCGTCCACGTCGGCCGCCGCCGCCATCGGCACCTTGCCGACGTAGTCGCCGGTGGCCGGGCAGTGCACCTTGATGATTTCGTCGGTCGACGGGTCGGTCCACTTGCCGCCGATGAAAAGTTTGTCGTATTCGGTCGTGTGGCTGTCGGTCATATGCCGCCGCTCCTCCTCATCGCTCCGTCCCCGCCACGCGGGTGGGGGTACCTCCCACTTGTGGGGCGTGCCCCCACTGCATCGTGCCGGCGGGCATGGCGCCACCCTACCCAAGGCGGAGCAAAACGAGAACATGTTTCATTCTCGCGGCTGGAGCACCAGCACGAGATTGCTCGCCAGGAACTCGCGCAGCACCGGCACCCGCGTCACCCACCACGCCCATCGAGGGTGGTAGCGCGGGAATGCGGCGATCAGGGCGCCGGTGCTCGCCGCCCAGTCCAGGCCGTCGGCCGCTGACACCGCAAACAACGACGATCCGTAGTTATTCTTCGCCGGTTGACCGTGCTTTCGGGCATACATCGCGGCGGCCCGGGCGCCGCCCAGGTAGTGGGTCAGGCCCATCTCGTGCCCGCCGAACGGACCCAGCCAGACGGTGTAGGACAGCACGGCCAGCCCGCCCGGCCGGGTCACCCGCAACATCTCGCCGCCGAGTTGCCAGGGCCGCGGCACGTGCTCGGCGACGTTGGACGACAGGCAGACGTCCACGCTGTCGTCGGCGAACGGCAGTGCCATGCCCGACGCGCGCACCACCGTTCCGGGATCACACACCAAAGTCGTTGCGGTGTTGTGTATTTCGCCGGGCTCGGGTTCGACCCGAACGTACCTCATCCCGGCTTCGGCGAATGCGTCCGCGAAATAGCCTGGCCCGCCGCCGACGTCGAGGACCATGCGGCCGGCCGGATCTTGGCCGTGAGTGCCCTGCCACAGATCGCCGACCATAGCGGCGGTGTCTGCTGCCAGCGCGCGGTAGAACCTGGCCGGGTCGGGCTGTTCGTAGCGGAAGTCCGACAGCAGCCGCAGTGACCGCCGCAGCGTCGCGCGCCGCGCGAAGACGTCACGCGCCAAATCGGTTAGCCGGCACCGCGTGCGGCCACATACAGCGGAATGAAGATTTCCCCGAGCAGCAAGCAAACGACAAACCACGCCGCAGGTGATTCGATATCGACTGGCCCCACAGACAGGACGATGGAGTCTCCGCGGGCGCGTCGTTTGCTGACATCGGTGTGCACCCACATAGCGCCCGGGATCATCATTACCACCGCAAGGACCGCAACCAGCAGAGTCACGTGCGCTTGCCCCGTCAACGAATACATCAGAACTCCCATCGGGCCTGACTCACATGCCGTGAACGGGAACTTAGCAGCTGTTCGGCTGACGCGTCGCTTCGCGCCGGCGAGTCGAGGCCGCGCTGTCACGCCGGATAGGCTGTTCAGCGATGTCTGACCTGCGTTCGGTGTTGCTGCTGTGCTGGCGCGATACCGGGCACCCGCAGGGCGGCGGCAGCGAAACCTATTTACAGCGCATCGGCGCGCAGTTGGCCGGACGCGGCATCGACGTCACCCTGCGCACCGCCCGCTACCCCGGGGCGCCGCGCCGTGAGGTGGTCGACGGGGTGCGGATCAGCCGCGCCGGCGGCCGCTACACCGTGTACGTCTGGGCGCTGCTCGCGATGGCCTTGTGCCGATTGAGGCTGGGACCCTTGCGCCGGGTCCGGCCCGACGTCGTCGTCGACACCCAGAACGGCCTCCCGTTTCTGGCGCGGCTGGTCTACGGCCGTCGGGTGGCGGTGCTGGTGCACCACTGTCACCGCGAGCAGTGGCCGGTAGCCGGGCCGGTGCTCGGCCGGCTCGGCTGGTTTGTCGAGTCGCGGTTGTCCCCGCGCTTGAACCGGCGCAACCAGTACGTGACGGTGTCGCTGCCGTCGGCTCGCGATCTGGTTGCCCTCGGCGTGGACAACGGCCGGATCGCGGTGGTGCGCAACGGACTCGACGAGGCGCCCGCGCAATCGCTGTCCGGACCCCGCGCGGCCAGGCCGCGGGTGGTGGTGCTGTCCCGGCTGGTGCCGCACAAGCAGATCGAGGACGCCTTGGAGGCCGTCGCGGAGCTGCGGCCCCGCGTACCGGCCGTGCACCTCGACATCGTCGGCGACGGGTGGTGGCGGCAGCGACTCGCCGACCACGTGCGGCGGCTCGGCATCTCGGAGGCGGTGACCTTTCACGGCCATGTGGACGACGTCACCAAACACCATGTGCTGCAAAGCTCCTGGGTGCAGCTATTGCCGTCGCGCAAAGAGGGGTGGGGCCTGGCGGTCGTCGAGGCCGCGCAGCACCGGGTGCCCACCATCGGCTACCGGTCCTCCGGCGGATTGTCCGACTCGATCATCGACGGGGTTACCGGGATCCTGGTCGGCGGTCGCGCCGAACTGGTGGACCGGCTCGAACTGCTGCTGACCGACCCGGTGCTGCGTGAGCAGCTCGGCGCCAAGGCGCAGGCCCGCAGCGGCGAATTCTCCTGGCGGCAAAGCGCCGAGGCGATGCGCTCAGTGCTCGAGGCGGTGCACGCCGGCGAGCTAACCTGCGGCGTCGTCTAACCCGCGAGACTTAATCTTCGGCGGTGTCGGACGGCGTGTCTTCGGCCCGGCGTAAGTGCCGGCGCACTCGACAGCCCACCGCGCCGACACCGCTTCCGACCAACAGGGCCAGCCACACCCAATGCGCGGCGGTTGTCGCTCGGAGGCGGACAGAAGAGACACCGCCGCCCCGCCCGCCGACCCGATATAGCGCCAACTCCCGATCGCGGTACACCGGCGAAAGTCCGTCCAGGGTGCGTGCGGCAAAGCCCATGTCGCCCGGGGACGACTCGACGACAAGCCACCCCACACCGGCGGACGCCAGGGCCGACGGGTCGGGCCCGGTCAGCAGCAACTCCTGCACCGCGCGCGCGCGTGCGCCCTCGCCGGGCACGGTCACCCCCGAGATCACCAGATCCCCGGTGGTCAGCACGTCGGCCCGCAGCCAGCGCGGCAACGGATCGAGCACCGGCGCCGGTCCGGACCAGGAGAACCGACGCATGGTTCCGGCGGGCAACACCGCGACGACGCCGGGGTCGGCGTTGACAGCCGCGGCTACCGCCGCCCACCCGGGCGGGTAATGCACCGGCTCCACGCGGCCCCATACCCCCCACGCCAGATCGGGGAGCGCGAGCAACAGCGCCAGGCAGCAGAGGACCGGAGTCAGCGCCGGACGCAACCACCTACGCAGCGTCACCACCGCGCCCGCCGAGGCCACCGCGTACCCGGGCATGGCCAGGGCCACCCACTTCTGCCCGTCGCGCAGCACCCCGAGGCCGGGGGCGGCGTCGACCACCGCCCGCAGCAGGTGCAGCCCCGGGCCCGTCGCCAGACAAGCGGGCACCAGGACGGACACCGCGGCCAGCACCAGCAGTGGCCGCACCGACCCATGTCGCACCACCGCCGGCAGCCCAACAAAGACGACACCCAACAGCACCACCGCCGACATCACCGCGAAAGGCGTTGTGCGTGAGCCGGGTACGGCCTCGCCGTTCCAGATCCCGCCCAGACTGGCCAGGCTGAACAGCGTGCCAAGGCCGGGTTCGGCGCGTGGTGCGAACGCGGTGACCCCCGCCGCGTTCGCCGCCGTGTGACTGGTCAACGACGAGCCCAACGTCGCCGCCAACAGCCAGGGCAGCGCCGCCGCCAACCCCGCGGCCAAAGTCACGGCCGCGTACAGCCATCGCGACCCGGCAGCCCCCCGCGCGGCGAGGCAGGCCAGCGCCACCGTGACGGCCAGCAGCAGCCCGGTCGGCGTCAGCCCGGCCAGCGTGATCCAGAAGACCAACCCCCAGACCGCACCACCCGAGGCCCGCAGCGTCAGCATCGCCGTCGCGACCCAGGGCAGGCAGCCGTAGCCGACTAGCAGGCTCCAATGGCCTTGCAGCAGCCGTTCGGCGACGTAGGGATTCCAGATCGCCAGCGTGATCGCGACGAACTCGCCGCTTGCGCCCGCGCCGGGCACCGCGGCGGCGGCCAGACGCGAGGCCCCCCACCCGGCGAGCCACAGCCCCAACACCAGCAGCGCCTTGACCACGACGCCGCCGTCGACGACGTGCCCGGGAACCTGGGAGGCCAGCGCCACCGCGAAGTCCTGCGGCGTCGCCCGCGGGGCCGCCGTCAATCCCAGGGCGGTGTCGGTGACGTAGGAGCGCGGCGTGGACACCGCGTCCCGCAGCAGCAAATACCCTGGCCGCAGCAGCGGTCCTACCACCAGTAGCGCCAGGGCCAGTGCGTACCCCGGCCGAATCCAGCGCACGCTCCGCGCTAGGCCTGTTCGGAAGGCCCGGACTCCGGCGGGGTCGGCTCGGGCGGATCCGAGCCGGGCGGGCTCGGATCTCGGGGCAGATCTGGACGCTGTGTGGGTAGCTTCTCCGTCTCGGCCTCGGCGCCGGGCACCCGTCCCCTGAGGCCGACAGGGCCGCCGGGATCCCAGTCGTCGCCCTCCCGGTCCAGGCTGGGATCGGTCAGCGCGCTCTCGGTCCGTAGGCTGAACGAGGCCAGCACTCCGCCGCCGATCAGTGCTATCAGGCCGACTGCGGTGAACGTGATCGGCAGCACGCGCGACCATAGCGCAAGCCGGTCGCGCTCGTCTCGGGCCGCGTTGACCTGGGCTTCGATGCTGTCCTCGGTGGAGGTGACCTTGTAGTCGGTCAGCGTCACGTCAGGCTTGAGCGGATCGGTGCGGGCAAAGTAATGATTGGCGTGCTCGACCTTTTTGATGATGGTGCCCGACACGGGGTCCACCCAGAATGTCCGCTGCGCGGCGTAGTAGCGGGTCATGGTGATCTGCTCGTCCGGGTCACCGCCCTGCAGCCCCCACATGGCTGCGGACGTCGTGACTTTGCTGTCCGCGCGGTCGGCGTACAACGAGGGGTATTCGACGGGCGTGGCCAACTTGCCGTCGCTGCCGTAGCCGACATTTTGGGTGAACCGGTACGTGCTCAAGCCGTTGACGTCTTCCTCACCGTCGAAGTCGGCGGGGTACGCCTTCTGCGCGATCGGGTCGAAGTAGGGATACGTCTTCTTCTCGGTCTTGAACGGGAACCGATAGGACAGCCCGTCGTGTCTCAGTTGAGTGGTGGTCGGGGGGTTTTCGTCACCCAAGCTGCGCGGTCGCTGCAGTGCGCCGCCGGCGTGGGTGTCGTCGGAGACGGCCATCGCGGTCTTGCGGTTAAGGGTGACGGTGTCAACGATTGCCAGCAGCAACCCGCTGTCCTTCTGTTTGTCCGTGCGCCGCACCGAGGTGCCGACCTGCAGCGTGACCACGTCGGCGTTGGCCGGCGACTCGACGGTGATCTGCTGCTGGGAAACCAGCGGCACGTTGTCGTTGATGACGAAGTGCGGGCCGGACAGCGACGTCGAGTCCAGCGCCTTTCCGTTGCCCTCACTGACCAACGTCGTGTCGATGTCGAGCGGAATCTTCGTGATCCGACCGGTCGTGTAGGTCGACAGCAGCAATGCGGCGATCAGCAACGCGGCACCGAGTCCGATGACTCCACATGCGGCGAACCGCAACATGACCGCTCGGTTCACGTTGCTGTGACCTCCTTCTGGCGACCCAACTCGTCGGTGGCAACTTGCATCCCGACCTGACCAAGCAGCGAGGCAAACCCGTTCGACCCTAACAGCAGAATCTAAGACCTCGGCGAACGAACCCGTCCCCACCCGCCCCGGCAATGCCGGCGCGATTTCGGGTGTGCCCGAGTCGCCGGCAACCGATCACAGGCAGACTGTGCTGGTGGCGGTGGTTGACCAAAAACGAGACCAGCAGGTGGGTGGGGTCCGCGGTTTTCTGCCTGCCGTCGAAGGTATGCGCGCCTGCGCGGCCATGGGGGTGGTCGTCACGCACACCGCCTTTCAGACGGGTCATTCCAGCGGCGTGGACGGCCGGTTGTTCGGTCGCTTCGATCTGGCCGTAGCGGTGTTCTTCGCCCTGTCGGGTTTCCTGCTGTGGCGGGGGCACGCCGCGGCGGAACGGGATCTGGGTCCGCGCCCGCGGACGGGGCACTATCTGCGATCCCGGGTGGTCCGCATCATGCCCGCCTACCTGATGGCCGTGGTCGTGATCCTGTGCCTGTTGCCCGACTCGGACCACGCCAGCCCAACGGTCTGGTTGGCCAACCTGACGCTCACCCAGATCTATGTGCCGCTGACCCTGACCGGCGGCCTGACTCAGATGTGGAGCCTGTCCGTTGAGGTCGGTTTCTATCTGGCCCTGCCTGTGTTCGCCATGTTGGCCCGCCGCTTGCCGGTGGCCGCCCGGGTGCCGGCGATCGCCACCTTCGCGGTGCTGAGCTGGGCCTGGGCGTGGGTGCCGTTGGATGCCAAGGCGTGGAACAACCCGCTGGACTGGCCTCCGGCCTTCTTCTCGTGGTTCGCGGCGGGCATGCTGCTGGCGGAGTTGGTGCACAGCCGGATCGGGTGGGTGCACCGGTTGGCCCGACGGCGCGTGCTGATGGCCTTCATCGCGGTGTCGGCCTATCTGGTGGCGGCGTCGCCGCTTGCTGGCCCGGCCGGACTGGCCGTGGGCAGTGCTGCTCAGTTTGCGGTGAAGGCGGCGATGGGCGCGGTCGTGGCGTTCGCGTTGGTGGCCCCATTGGTACTGGACCGGACCGACACGCGGCACCGACTGTTGGGCAGCACCGCGATGGTGACATTGGGGCGGTGGTCCTACGGCCTATTCATCTGGCACCTGGCCGCGCTGGACATGGTGTTTCCGGTGCTCGGTATTTTCGCCTTCAACGGCCACATGCCGTCGGTTTTGCTGGCGACCCTGATCTTCGGCTGGGCGATCGCCGCCGTCAGCTATGGCCTGGTCGAGTCGCCGTGTCGAGAAGCGTTGCGCCGCTGGGAAAAACGCCAAGGGCCGACGGGTATTCGCGTCAGCGACCCGGAAGCGGACGCGATCGCGCCGTGACTAATCGATGACAGCACCCGTGCACCCACTGCGGGGTTCCCATGCCGGCGGTGGCGGGCCCGTCGGACCGGGCAGTGGGCTGTAGGCCCCGTAAGGGTTGTACGGTGCCGGCTGCGAGGGGAACTGCGGCGGATAGGCCGGCGGTGTTTGGCGGGGTAGTCGCGACCACGCCACCAAACTGAAGGTGAGGGCCACCACGGAAATGACGGTCACGATCGCCAGCCACACGATGAGCATGGGGAATGCTAGCATCGCGCGCCATGCCTGACCTGCCGATCTTGACGTCCCCGGGACACTCGCTGACACTGCGGCGCCTGGTCGAAAACCTTGCGGCTATCGATACTCACCTCGACAACGCCGACGCCTGGCGAGGGGCGGAGATTGCCGATCAATACATCCGCATCGAGGCGACCGACAGTCTGGTATCAAGTGGCGCGCAGCGCCGCGAGTACGTGGTGGCTATGCACGTGTTCCCCAGGCCCGTGAACGGCGATCTGCATGACCACCGCTGGCCGTTTGCCGTCTACCCATTTGCCGCCGGACTGCCCGACGGGACCCCGCTGTACGAAATGCCCTGGGAACACGAGCAACGGTCCGGCATCATCACGATCGGCTCGCGATATCCCTACGCCATTGAGGACTGTGCTGTGCGGCACGCGGTCCGAGGACTGCGTCCGCATATGTCGTTGACTGTCGCCGACATCACCGACCCGCCGACGCGGCCCAATCGACTTGCCGTCGCGGCACTTTCGGCTAATGTCGCCGCGGCGATGCTCGCCTACGCGCGTGACGCATTCCGCTCCGGGCGCGGATAGGCTACAGCCGCCGCGGCTTTCCCTTCGATACGGCAAAGGCTGTTATCCCGCGGGTTCAGAATGGCGGGTCGTCGGGCAGGGGTTCGGGTTCGGGTGGCTTCCAGTCGGGGGGCAGTTCCTCGGGTTCTCGTGGGTCGTTGACCCACGTGCAGAACGGGCTGTTGCTGGGTTCCCCCTTGAAGAGAAAGAGCATGTCGCGCATGTGGTTTCGGAACTTGCGTCCGGCGATCTCCTGTTTGCGGGCTGTCGCCAGCACGCGCTGGGCCTCGTTGAGCGGTCTTTGATCACGATTATGCTTGCGCGCCGCGGCGATTCGGGTGCTGCGTTGCTGGGCTCGGCTGCGTCGGTTTCGCGTCGGAGCGGTGCACGCGGGTCTGTGTAGCGCCGGGAAGAGGTCGGTGCCGGCCGGGGACGTGCGATACGTGCGCCCGGTCGGCGAGGTCCAGATGACGGTTCCATCGGCCAGTTGCTGATCTAGCCATCCACCAAAGGTCTTGATCCTATGATGTTTTCGGCAAAGGCATTTCAGGTTCTCCAA
>NZ_JAFBAR010000120.1 GCF_019247635.1 Mycobacterium sp. | reverse complement strand
CGGATCGTCGCACTGCGGGCAGACGCCCGCGCGCGGCACAGCTGGATCATGGACATATATCTGCTGCGGCCGCCCGAATGACCTCCAGACGGCGGTCGCGGTTACGGTAATCCCGCGACCGACCGGTATGTGCGGGGCGCCGGCAGTAAAGCCGCCACCCACGAGAAGGGTTGTGTTCCCCGCGGATTCGTGGCAACGCCAAGGTTCGGATCGTTTCGGTTCGGCCGGTGACGGCCCCGTGGCAGGATCATCGGCATGGGGCCCTTTCTCTTCCGTGCCGCGCTGACCGGTGTCGCACTATGGGTGGTCACACTGATCGTCCCGGGCATGCGGTTCGTCGGCGGCAACACGACGTGGCAGAAGATCGGCATCATCTTCGTCGTCGCGGTGATCTTCGGTCTCGTCAACGCGATCATCAAACCGATCGTGGCGATACTTTCGATCCCGCTCTACATCCTGACGCTGGGGCTGTTCCACATCGTCGTCAACGCGTTGGTGCTCTGGATCACCGCCTCGATCACGCACCACACCACGCACTGGGGGCTGCAGATCGACCACTTCTGGTGGACCGCGATCTGGGCCGCGATCGTCTTGGCGATCGTGAGCTGGCTGCTGTCGCTGGTGGTGGGAGACGTCAGCCGCGTCGCTCGCCGGTGATCGGCCACATGCCCGCTACCTCGACAGGTGTCCGGTGAGATCGGCAAACTGGACGGGTGCCGGAATTACCCGAAATCGAAGCGCTCGCGAACCATTTGCGTCGTCACGCCGTCGGCCTGCCGGTCGGGCGGGTGGACGTGTCCGCGTTCTCGGCGCTCAAGACGTTCGATCCGCCGATCACCGTCCTGCACGGGCGCACCGTGACCGGCGCCAACCGGTGGGGCAAGTACCTGGGCTTGCAGGCCGGGGACCTGCACCTGATCACCCACCTCTCGCGGGCGGGGTGGCTGCGGTGGTCCGGCAGGCTGGCCGGCGCGCCGCTCAAGCCGGGCAAGGGGCCAATCGCGCTGCGGGTGCATCTCGGCACGCCCGGCGACGCGCCGGGCTTCGACCTGACCGAGGCCGGCACGCAGAAGCGGCTGGCGGTGTGGCTCGTCTACGACCCTGTGCTGGTTCCCGGCATCGCGACGCTGGGCCCTGACGCACTGGAAGTCACCGCCGAGAAGCTGGTCGGCCTGCTGGCCGGCAACAGCGGCCGGATCAAGACCGTGATCACGGATCAGAAGGTGATCGCCGGCATCGGCAACGCCTACAGCGACGAAATCCTGCACGTGGCCAAGCTGTCGCCGTTCGCGACAGCCGGAAAGCTGAGCACCGCCCAGATTGCCGACCTGCACGACGCGATGGTGTCGGTGCTCACCGACGCGGTATCGCGGTCGGTGGGCCAGCAGGCCGCCACCCTCAAAGGCGAGAAGCGGTCGGGTCTGCGGGTGCACGACCGCACCGGCCTGCCGTGCCCGGTCTGCGGGGACACCGTCCGACAGGTCTCGTTCGCCGACAAGTCGTTGCAGTACTGCCCGACCTGCCAGACCGGCGGCAAAACCCTAGCCGACCGGCGGATGTCGCGACTTCTCAAGTGAGTGCTCCGGCCACCACCGCGCTGGCTACGCTGTCGGGGTGACACGTCAGAAAATCCTCATCACCGGCGCGAGCTCCGGCCTGGGGGCCGGCATGGCCCGGGCGTTCGCCGGGAAAGGCCGCGACCTGGCGCTGTGCGCCCGCCGCACCGAGCGGCTCGAGGAACTCAAGGCGGAGCTGACCGGACGCCATCCCGACATCACGGTGGCCGTCGCAGAACTCGACGTCAACGACCACGAGCAGGTGCCCAAGGTCTTCGCTGCGCTCGGCGACGCGCTGGGCGGCATCGACCGGATCATCGTCAACGCCGGCATCGGAAAGGGCGCCCCGCTCGGATCGGGCAAGCTGTGGGCGAACAAGGCCACCATCGAAACGAATCTGGTCAGCGCCCTGGTCCAGATAGAGACCGCGATCGAGATTTTCGCCAAGGCCGGATCCGGGCATCTGGTGCTGATCTCGTCGGTGCTCGGCAACAAGGGTGTGCCCGGCATCAAAGCGGCCTACGCCGCCAGCAAGGCCGGCGTCTCGTCACTGGGCGAATCGTTGCGCGCCGAATACCCGAACGGCCCGATACGGGTGACGGTGCTCGAGCCGGGCTACATCGAGTCGGAGATGACCGCCAAGTCGGCCACCACCATGTTGATGGTCGACAACGAAACCGGGGTACGTGCCATGGTCGACGCGATCGAACGTGAGCGCGGCCACGCCATCGTTCCGCGCTGGCCGTGGGCGCCGCTGGTGCCGCTGCTCAAGGTCCTGCCGCCCCGTTTCACCAAGCCATTCGCCTGATCTCAGGCGGGCCGGCCGCGCTGGCTGCGGTAACGGCGAATCAGGCTGTCCGTCGAGCCGTCGGACTGCCCCGGCGGCGACGTGTCGGCGGTGAGCACCGGCAGCAACGCCTTGGCCTGCGTCTTGCCCAACTCGACGCCCCACTGGTCGAACGAGTCGATGCCCCAGATGACGCCCTCGGTGAACACGATGTGCTCATACAGCGCGATCAGCTGACCCACCACCGACGGCGTGAGCTTGGTCGCGAGGATGGACGTCGACGGGCGGTTGCCCGGCATCACCTTGTGCGGAACCACGACAGCCGCAGTGCCTTCCGCGGCAATCTCCTCGGCGGTCTTGCCGAACGCCAACACCTGGGTCTGGGCGAAGAAGTTGCTCATCAACAGGTCATGCATGCTGCCGGTGCCCTCGACCGTCGGCAGGTCGTCGAGCGGTTGACTGAAGCCGATGAAGTCGGCCGGCACCAACCGGGTGCCTTGATGCAGTAATTGGTAGAAGGCGTGCTGGCCGTTGGTTCCTGGCTCGCCCCAAAAGATTTCGCCGGTATCGGTGGTGACGGGCGTGCCGTCGGCGCGCGTCGACTTGCCGTTGGACTCCATGGTCAACTGCTGCAGATAGGCGGCAAACCGCGCCAGGTCGTTGGAGTACGGCAACACAGCACGGGATTGCGCGTCGAAGAAGTTGGAGTACCACAGCCCGATCAACCCGAGCACCGCGGGCGCGTTGGATTCCAGTGGTGCGGTTTTGAAATGCCGGTCCACGATGTGGAATCCGGACAGGAAGTCGGCGAAGGCCTCGCGGCCGATGACGGCCATCAGCGACAGCCCGATCGCCGAATCGACCGAATAACGGCCGCCGACCCAGTCCCAGAAACCGAACATGTTGTCGGTGTCGATGCCGAAGTCATCGACCAGGCGGTTGTTGGTGGAGACGGCGACGAAGTGCTTGGACACCGCGGCGTCGCCCAGCGCCGAGGTCAGCCAGCGGCGCGCGGCCGTCGCGTTGGTCAGCGTCTCCAGGGTGGAGAACGTCTTGGATGCGACGATGAAAAGCGTTGTGGCGGGCTCCAAGTCGGCCAGGGCGGCGATCAGGTCAGCGGGATCGACGTTGGACACGAAGCGCGCCGAAATTCCCGCATCCGCGTAGTGACGCAGCGCCTGGTAGACCATCACCGGGCCCAGGTCGGATCCGCCGATGCCGATGTTGACGACGGTCTTGATGCGCTCCCCGGTGGCTCCGGTCCAGTCGCCGTTGCGCAACCGGTCGGTGAAGTCGCCCATCGCGTCCAGCACGGCGTGCACGTCTTCGACCACGTTTTGACCGTCAACGGTCAGCTCGGCGTTCCGGGGCAGGCGCAGCGCGGTGTGCAGCACGGCGCGATTCTCCGAGGTGTTGATGTGCACCCCGCTGAACATCTGGTCACGGCGCTCCTCCAGGTTGGCCGTACGCGCCAGATCGGCCAGCAGCTGCAGGGTTTCGCGCGTGACCCGGTGCTTGCTGTAGTCGATGTAGAGGTCGCCGACCGTGACGGTGAGGTCGTGGCCGCGGCCTGGATCGTCGGCGAAGAACTGGCGAAGGTGGGTTTTGCCGATCTGATCGTGATGCCTGCGCAGGGCGTTCCATGCCGCAGTGGCGGTGATGTCGGATTGCACGGAGGTCATGGGTTGACCCTAAGCGATCTAGGTGCTCGCCAACACACGCTGCAGGTCGGGCTTCATGGCCTGCCGTCGTGCGCCCGGCATGACCAGGTGTGCGTGCCGCTATCCGGAAAGTTGAACACCCGCGTTGGTCCCGCCGCGGCCTGATGCGCCGGGCGCTTTCCAGCAGGCTGGCGTCCAGCTCGCTGTGTCGCCCAGGTCCGCTCGGCCGCGGTTGCCGGTAATCGTCACGGGCGGCCGTGCCGTCGAGCAAATACACGACGCTGCGGTCCCCGCCCTGGAATTCGACCTTGATTGGTGTCAATCGACGGCTAGGGCGCTGCCCTTGTCGACACCACGCCGGTGAATTGCTTTGCTGGCAGAAAGCGTGTCTAGCAGCGCGAACGATCCCACAGCTGAGGCAGATATCGATCGGCGCAGTTGCGAAATCCCGGCCGCCTTTGCGGAATCATTTCGGCGGAATTTACCGCATCGCTGTTAGTGGCCGAGTCGTCCTCTGCCCAATCGCAACAGCAGCATCGCCAGGTCCTTACCGTCGGGACCGAGCTCGCTGTAGCGTTCGATGACCTTCATCTCGCGGCTGTGTACCAGTCGGGTGCCCCCGGATGCCATACGCACCTTGCCGATCGCCTGCGACACCTCGGCGCGCCGCTTGACCGCGGCCAGTATTTCAGCGTCCAATCGGTCGATTTCTTGCCGCAATTCGTCGATATCGGCCGGCGGACTGTCGACAGTTTCGGTGTTCATCTCTGCTATCTCCGCGTTCTCGTGTTGTGGGGGTTCTGGTCTCATCCGGTTCAGGCCTCACACAAGAAACGAGCCCCGAGTCCGGAGGCGGACCACGGGGCTCTGCGAAAGCAGCTAGACCACGGGCACCGCTGGCGGGTACCCATAGAAAAATCGAAGCTGCGCGTCGAGCACCAAACGAGTGTGCCACTAACGGCGGCGCGGGTGCAAAAACGGTTCTGACCGGCTCGGCCCGGCGGGCAGCCATGTCGTCGGCGGTCGGCGGTAAGTTTGGACCGACATGACTGTGCACGCAACCGAAGCAACCGAGGCCGACCAACTGCTCGACGGCCTCAACCCGCAACAGCGCCAGGCGGTGGTGCATGAAGGTTCGCCGCTGCTGATCGTGGCCGGCGCGGGTTCGGGTAAGACGGCGGTGCTGACCCGCAGGATCGCGTACCTGATCGCGGCCCGCGGAGTCGGGGTCGGCCAGATCCTCGCCATCACCTTCACCAACAAGGCCGCCGCGGAGATGCGCGAACGGGTGGTGCGGTTGGTGGGGAACCGGGCCCGGTACATGTGGGTCTCGACGTTCCACTCGACGTGCGTGCGGATCCTGCGCAACCAGGCGTCGCTGATCGAGGGCCTCAACTCCAATTTCTCGATCTATGACGCCGACGATTCGCGTCGTCTGCTGCAGATGATCGGCCGCGACATGGGACTGGACATCAAGCGGTATTCGCCGCGGTTGTTGGCCAACGCCATCTCGAACCTGAAGAACGAACTGATCGATCCGCACCGGGCGGTGTCCGATCTGACGGAGGATGCCGACGACCTGAGCCGCACCGTCGCCACGGTCTACGGCGAGTACCAGCGGCGGCTGCGTGCCGCCAACGCGCTGGACTTCGACGACCTGATCGGCGAGACCGTCGCGGTGCTGCAGACGTTTCCACAGATCGCGCAGTACTACCGGCGGCGGTTCCGGCACGTGCTGGTCGACGAATACCAGGACACCAACCACGCGCAGTACGTGCTGGTGCGCGAACTGGTCGGTCGCGGCTCCGAAGATCCGCCCGGCGAAGCATCCGACGTTGTGCCGCCGGCGGAGTTGTGCGTCGTGGGCGACGCCGACCAGTCGATCTACGCGTTTCGCGGCGCGACGATTCGCAACATCGAAGACTTTGAACGCGACTATCCTGAGGCCAAAACGATTCTGCTGGAACAGAATTACCGCTCCACCCAAAACATCCTGTCGGCAGCCAACTCGGTGATTGCCCGCAACTCCGGACGTCGCGAGAAACGGTTGTGGACCGACGCCGGGGAGGGTGAGCTGATCGTCGGCTACGTCGCCGACAACGAGCACGACGAGGCCCGGTTCGTCGCCGAAGAGATCGACGCGCTGGCTGATCGCGGCGATATCACCTACAACGACGTCGCCGTCTTCTACCGAACCAACAACTCGTCACGGTCGCTGGAAGAAGTGTTCATTCGCGCCGGGATTCCGTACAAAGTCGTTGGGGGAGTGCGGTTTTACGAGCGCAAGGAGATCCGGGACATCGTCGCCTACCTGCGCGTGCTGGACAATCCCGGCGACGCGGTCAGCATGCGACGCATACTCAACACGCCCAGGCGCGGCATCGGTGATCGGGCCGAGGCGTGTGTGGCGGTGTACGCCGAGAACACGGGCGCTAGCTTCGCCGATGCGCTACAGGCTGCCGCCGAAGGCAGAGTTGCGATGTTGAACAGCCGTGCGGAGAAAGCGATTTCGGCGTTTGTAGAGCTGCTTGACGAGCTACGCGGGCATCTCGACGACGACCTGGGCGACCTGGTGGAGACGGTGTTGGAGCGCACCGGCTACCGCCGGGAACTGGAATCTTCCAGCGATCCGCAGGAGTTGGCGCGGCTGGATAACCTTAACGAACTCGTTAGCGTCGCACACGAATTCAGCATCGATCGGGCCAACGCGGCCGCGTTGGAAGGCTCCGACAGTGCCATCGAGAGCGAGGATGTTCCCGACGTCGGTGTGCTGGCGGCGTTCCTGGAACGGGTGTCGCTGGTAGCCGACACCGACGAGATCCCCGAGCACAGCGCCGGAGTCGTCACGCTGATGACGCTGCACACCGCCAAGGGCCTGGAGTTCCCGGTGGTCTTCGTGACTGGCTGGGAGGACGGAATGTTCCCGCACATGCGCGCGCTGGATGACCCGGCGGAACTGTCCGAGGAGCGCCGACTGGCCTACGTCGGCATCACCCGGGCCCGGCAACGGCTGTACGTGAGTCGGGCCATCGTCCGGTCGTCCTGGGGACAGCCGATGCTCAACCCGGAATCCCGCTTCCTGCGCGAGATTCCGCAGGCGCTCATCGACTGGCGCCGCACCGCCCCCGTGCCGTCGTACAGCGCGCCGGTGAGCGGTGCCGGCCGGTTCGGCATGCCGCGCTCGGCGCCCACCCGCGCTGGACAGATCAAGCGCCCGCTGCTTGTTTTGCAACCGGGCGATCGGGTCAACCACGACAAGTACGGACTTGGCCGCGTGGAGGAAGTCTCCGGCGTCGGCGAATCGGCGATGTCGCTGATCGACTTCGGTAGTGCCGGGCGGGTGAAGCTGATGCATAACCACGCCCCGGTCGCCAAGCTCTGAGGCCCTTTCCCGAGCGTGACGTCATGGCGACTTTTTCGCGAAATGCTCGCCGTGAGAACACGTTCGGCAACGCCGGGTTACTCCGTCAGCCAGCGCTTCGTTTGCGGGTGCAGCGCCAGCGCCACGCTGGCCAGCGGCAGCAGCGGCAGGGCGTGCACGATCCAGGCGACGCGCGCGCCGGCGAGGAACAACCCGCCGTAGGTCAGCAGCGCGACCACCGCGCCGACGATGATGAGGTAGCGCCCGACCGGCCGACGCTGCAACAACGCGATCACCCCGGAGACCGTGGACACCGCAAAGACCAGTGCGAGAAACGCGACCGCGATGCAGAACAGGTGGTTCAGCCTCCACCAGCCGGTAACCAGATCGGTGGCCACCACCGACGTAGCCCACCCGCTGACGATGCTGACCGCGCAGGCGCCGACGGCGGTTCGGTCGCTGCCCTCTGCCGGGGTGCCCGGCCTTGGGGCGGCGCGAGTCGAGTCCTCGAGTGAAACGTGGGCGGTGGGGGGATCCACCGTGGGCTCCCCGGCGGGGTCCACGACGGGCAGCGGTCCCGTCGGTGCGCGCCGGATGATCCGGGTCCGCTGTTCCTCTGTCTTGGACTCGGGCGGCTCGGTGCTTTCGGGGGGCTCGCTCGGTTCGGTCACCGGCTCAACCGGCGTAGTTGCCGACACTCAGTCCGCGCTGGGCCAGCCACGGCACGGGATCGATGCGTTCGGTGCCGCCCTGTAGTACCTCGAAATGCAGGTGAGGCCCGGTGGAATTGCCCCGGTTGCCCATGGTCGCTATCTGGTCACCCGCCATCACGCGCTCGCCCACGTTGACGAGCGTGGTGTTGACGTGCCCGTAGAGCGTGACCGTACCGTCGGCGTGGCGCAGCTTGACCCACATTCCGTAGCCGGCGGTCGGGCCCGCGTCGACGACCACGCCGTCGGAGACGGCATAGATCGGGGTCCCGATCGAGTTGGCGAGATCGATGCCGGCGTGCAACACGCCCCAGCGGTACCCGAAGTTCGAGGTGAAGATGCCGTGCGTCGGCATGACGTAGAGCGGTTGCTGCAGCCGCGCCTCGCGCTGAGCGCGCTCCTGCGCGAACGCCTCCCCTTTGGCGAGTTCCTCGTTGTGGGCCGCGACGTTCGCGGCCGGTTGTACCGCGATGACCTGCACACCGCGGGGTTCGCCGTTGTCCGCGCCGCCGAGCAGCGACGACGCATTGGCGGTCAGCACCGACTCGGGCTTGGGCGTCTCGGTGTGGCTGGTTGCCGTGTGGGCGGCCGCGGCCGTGGCGCCGGCGGCCATTGCCCCGATCAGTAACCGGCCGCGGGCGGCGCTGGTGGGCTGCTTGCGGTGCTGGCCCCGCCTGGGAACACCGGTGACGTCCGGCTCGACGCCCACCCGCGGCAGGACGTCCGTCGCCTCCCAGGGAGCGTCCAACAGCAGCGGGATCAGATCATCCACGTCGTTCAGGTCGTCGAGCTCGGGGGCCAGCAGCACCTGGGCTTCGTTGTCGAAGTTGGAGTGGCCGAAGTCCACGTCGTGGAGGTCGCCGAAGTCCAGGTCGTAGACGTCATCGATGTTGAAGCCGTCCAGCGGAAGGATTTCGGTGACCTCGTTGCGGTTATGGTTCAACCAGGGTTCGCGACGTGTGGGGGCCGCAACGGCGACGGCGGAGCGAACGAATCTGTGCTGGGACAAGCTGAAATGTCCTCGGATCGTGACCATAACGTTATCTGGACGTTGAGACGGTATCCGCTAACAGACGGGCCTGGCAACAGAAGCCAAAAAACCAATCCAAGATTGTGATTTTCATCACGTTTAATGACTTCCGGTATGTCGTGAGCTGCACCACATCGGTGGACGCGGCGCCACCAGCCGTGCAGTGGGTGGATACAGTTCCTCCGTGCGAGTTGCCGAATCCGGCGTCATGCACCAGGAAGCCTCCCTAATGGCCGATACGAAGACGTGGAGCCCATGGATCTTTTCGAGTACCAAGCGAAGGAACTTTTCGCCAAGCACAACGTACCGAGCACACCCGGCCGGGTGACCGACACCGCCGAGGGCGCCAGGGCTATCGCCGAAGAGATCGGCCGCCCGGTGATGGTCAAAGCGCAGGTCAAGATCGGCGGGCGCGGCAAGGCGGGTGGCGTGAAATATGCCGCGACTCCCGACGACGCCTATGAGCACGCCAAGAAGATTCTTGGTCTGGACATCAAGGGTCACGTCGTGAAGAAGCTTTTGGTCGCCGAGGCCAGCGACATCGCCGAGGAGTACTACATCTCCTTCCTGCTCGACCGCGCCAACCGGACCTATCTGGCGATGTGCTCGGTGGAGGGCGGCATGGAGATCGAAGAAGTGGCAGCCACCAAGCCGGACCGGCTCGCCAAGGTTTCGGTGGACGCCGTCGCCGGTGTCGACCTGGCCACGGCGCGATCCATCGCCGAGCAAGGCCACCTGCCTAAAGAGGTGCTTGACGCCGCCGCGGTCACCATCTCGAAGCTCTGGGAGCTGTTCGTCGGCGAGGACGCGACGCTGGTCGAGGTGAACCCGCTGGTACGCGACCCCGACGATCGCATTCTGGCGTTGGACGGCAAGGTCACGCTGGACGCCAACGCCGACTTCCGGCACCCCGATCATGTCGAGTTCGAGGACCGCGACGCCACCGACCCGCTGGAGCTCAAGGCCAAGGAGCACGACCTCAACTACGTCAAGCTCGACGGGCAGGTGGGCATCATCGGCAACGGCGCGGGTCTGGTGATGTCGACGCTGGACGTCGTCGCCTACGCAGGCGAGAAGCACGGTGGCGCCAAGCCGGCGAACTTCCTCGACATCGGAGGTGGCGCGTCCGCCGAGGTGATGGCCGCCGGGTTGGACGTGGTGCTGGGTGACGAGCAGGTCAAGAGCGTCTTCGTCAACGTCTTCGGCGGCATCACCTCCTGTGATGCCGTGGCCACCGGGATCGTCAAGGCCCTGCAGATCCTGGGCGACGAGGCCAACAAGCCGCTGGTGGTGCGGTTGGACGGCAACAACGTCGACGAGGGCCGGCGCATCCTGGCCGAAGCCAACCACCCGTTGGTGACGCTGGTAGCGACGATGGACGAAGCCGCCGACAAAGCCGCCGAGCTGGCGAGCGCCTGAAGTGGCGATCCCAAGCGTGGCGCAGCCGGGCGCAGCGGTTCGACACTTGAGAAAGGACCACTAGACCAGATGGCAATCTTTTTGACCAAAGACAACAAGGTCGTCGTCCAGGGCATCACCGGCTCTGAGGCCACCAAGCACACCGCGCGGATGCTCGCGGCCGGCACGCAGATCGTCGGCGGCGTCAACGCCCGCAAGGCGGGCACCTGCGTCGCGCACAAGGACGTCGACGGCAATCCCGTCGAGCTGCCGGTGTTCGGCAGCGTCGTCGAGGCGATCGAGAAGACCGGCGCCGACGTGTCGATCATCTTCGTGCCCCCCGTGTACGCCAAGGACGCGATCATCGAGGCCATCGACGCCGAGATTCCGCTGCTGGTGGTGATCACCGAGGGAATTCCGGTGCAGGACAGCGCCTTTGCGTGGGCGTACAACTTGGAAAAGGGCGCCAAGACCCGGATCATCGGGCCGAACTGCCCGGGCATCATCAGCCCGGGACAGTCGCTGGTGGGCATTACCCCGGCCGACATCACCGGGCCGGGCCCGGTCGGCCTGGTGTCCAAGTCCGGCACGCTGACGTACCAGATGATGTATGAGCTAAGGGATTTCGGGTTCACCACGTCGATTGGTATTGGCGGCGATCCGGTGATCGGCACCACGCACATCGACGCCATCGAGGCGTTCGAGAAGGACCCTGACACGAAGCTGATCGTGATGATCGGTGAGATCGGTGGCGACGCCGAGGAGCGCGCGGCGGACTTCATCAAGGCCAACGTGTCCAAGCCGGTCGTCGGCTACGTCGCGGGATTCACTGCGCCCGAAGGCAAGACGATGGGCCACGCCGGCGCGATCGTGTCCGGCTCGTCGGGGACCGCGGCCGCCAAGAAGGAAGCCTTGGAAGCGGCCGGTGTGAAGGTCGGCAAGACGCCGTCCGAGACGGCCGCGTTGGCCCGCGAGATTTTGCAGGGCCTGTAGCG
>NZ_JAFBAR010000114.1 GCF_019247635.1 Mycobacterium sp. | reverse complement strand
CCTGGCCTGCGGCCCCCACAACCGACTCGCCGACAAAGGCTGGACCACCCGCACCAACACCAAAGGCGACACCGAATGGATCCCCCCACCCCACCTCGACCACGGCCAACCCCGCACCAATACGTTTCACCACCCGGAGAAGCTCTTGAGGGAAGACGATGACGAACCGTAGCTGGCCTACGTCGCCGCGCGCTGCGCAGCCACGAAGAGATTCCCCGGGACCAGGTCCTCGACCTCCTTTGGGGGTTTGCGGTCGTAGCTGGCCATCAGCTGCACCGTCGGCGTCACCGATACGTCCCAACCGTGTCGGCGAAACCGCTCCCCGACGTCCTCGCGCTCCTCGAAGTACCACAACTCGTCGGTCCTGGGGAGCTCGCGCTGCGGGTCGGCGTCGGCCATGAAGGCGCGAACGCGATCCATCCGCGCACGGCGCTTCGCGCGGACCTCGGGGTCGAGAAACGTCGGTCCAAGCGCCTCGACGGCGACCCGGCTGCCGCCAGCAGTAAGCCCATGCACACGGTCGAACAACAGCTCTTGCGCCGCCGCCGGCAAATAGGGCATCAGCCCTTCGGCTGACCAGACACTGGACGCCGACGCGTCAAAACCGGCCTGGCGCAATGCCGTCGGCCAATCCTGACGCAGGTCCACCGGAACCGCGACTCGGTTACAGGCCGGCGTCGCCCCGTGCTCGGCCAGCGTCGAGGATTTGAACTCCAGCACCCTGGGCTGATCGAGCTCGTAGACCGTGACGCCGTCCGGCCACGGCAACCGCCACGACCGCGAGTCCAGGCCCGCCGCCAGGATCACCACCTGCCTGATTCCGGCGCGGGTCGCGTCGAGGAAGAACGCGTCGAAGAAGGCGGTGCGCGAAGCCATGTAGTCGACCATCGACCGCATCTGTAAGGGCAACTCGGGCTCGACTTCGATCAACCGGTCAGGTAGCTGCGGTCCCGAGTGCCAATTCCACACTCCGTCCCCGACGGCGTCGAGAAAGACGCGGGCGAACGGGTCGCGAATCAGCGGGTTCTCGCTCTCGGTTTCCGCGGCGCGAGCCGACGCGACGCCCAGCGCCGTCGCCCCCACGCTCTCGGTGATTTCCCAGCTATCGTTGTCGGTCCGCATCACGCTCGCTCCTCCCAGTCGGCCACGCATTTCCCCAACCCTACGCGAGCCAGCTGTGTAGGTCCTTTGTGCGAGCGCGGTAGTGGTTCGGCGCCAACCGATTTGGCGTTCGCCCTGTCGAGTCGAGTTTGACGGCCGGACCGACACGGGATCGCCCCGTTCATCCGGTTCGTTCGCGGGATGCTCGTCGTAGGCACCACCGCTGCCGTCTATTTCGGCGGATCGGTAGCGATAGATCGACGGGCCAGTCGCCCGGGCCTGGCCTGAGCCGCAGGTTAAGTTGTCGTAGAGCCGTATCGGGGTCAGATCCGAGAGGATCCTTGAAACATGCGAGTTGACGGGCGCGACATCGCCGTTTCCGGCAGTCTGCTGCAACCGCTGACCCGGCGGACCACCGACATCCTGCGGCTGATCCTGGCGGCGTCCTTTCTCGTGGCCGTGATCACGAGTTCGCTGATCACCCGTCCCCGCTGGGTCGCGCTGGAGAAATCCATCTCACAGATCGTCGGCGTGTTGTCGCCCACCCAGTCCGATGCGGTGTACCTGGTCTACGGCCTTGCGATTCTGGCGTTGCCGTTCATGATTCTGATCGGCCTGATTGTCGCCCGCCAGTGGCGATCGGTCGGCGCATACGCGGCCGCGGCGGTGCTCGCCATTCTGCCGTTGTCGATCAGCAACAACCGCTTCTCGGCACCGCGATGGCACTTCGACGCCTCGGAGCGACTCTCGACGGTCCCCGCTCAGATCCTGGACGACCCGCGCTGGATCGCGATGCTCGCGGCGGTGTTGACGGTGTCGGGGCCCTGGCTGCCGGCGCGCTGGCGGCACTGGTGGTGGACGCTTTTGCTGGCCTTCGTGCCAATCCATCTCGTGGTCAGCGCCATCGTGCCGGCCCGCTCCCTGGTGGGGCTGGCGGTCGGCTGGTTCATCGGCGCGCTGGTGGTACTGGTCGTCGGCACTCCCGCTCTCGAAGTACCGCTGGAGGGCGCGGTTCGCGCGATGGCAAAACGCGGTTTCGTCGTATCCATGCTCACGGTGGTCCGGCCGGCCGGGCCCGGACCGCTGGTTCTGTCGGCCACTTCGACGGACTCCGGCACCAGGGCGGCGATCGAGTTGTACGGCCCGCATCAACGCAGCGGCGGGGCACTGCGCCAGGTGTGGTGGAAGCTGCGGCTGCGCGGGTCGGAGACCGCACCCCTGCAGACCTCGATGCAGCGCGCCGTCGAGCATCGCGCACTGATGGCGATCGCCATCGGCGAAACCGGCGTCGCCAACACGTCGACACTCGCCCTCGCCGCGCTCGAACGGGGATGGACGTTGTACGCGCACAAGCCCGTTCGCGGGACCGCACTCGACGAGTGCGCCGGTCAGACATCGGTCGCCACGGTGTGGGAATCGCTGCACACCCTGCACGAGAGCCAGATCTCGCACGGCGACCTGCGCTGCCACGAGATCACCGTCGACGACGGCGCCGTGTTGTTCGGCGGGTTCGGCAGCGCCGAGTACGGTGCCACGGATGCCCAACTTCAATCCGACATAGCCCAACTCCTGGTTACCACCTCGGCGTTGTACGACGCCAAGTCCGCGGTGGGGGCGGCGATCGAGGCGTTCGGCAAAGACATGATCTTGACCGCGTCGCGCAGACTCACCAAATCCGCTGTGCCGAAACGAATCCGACAGTCGGTGGCCAACGCGGGCGACGTCATCTCCAGCGCCCGTGCCGAGGTCAAGCGACAAACGGGCGCCGATCAGATCAAAGCCGAAACCATTACTCGGTTCTCCCGTAGCCAGGCCGTCCAACTGGTGCTGCTCGTTGCGCTGGTATACGTCGCGTACCCCTTCATCAGCACAGTGCCGACGTTCTTTTCCGAACTGCTACACGCCAATTGGTGGTGGGCGCTGCTCGGGCTGACGGTGTCGGCTCTGACCTACCTTGGCGCGGCGGCCGCCTTATGGGCCTGCGCCGACGGTTCGGTCAGCTTTTGGAAGCTGTCAACCACCCAGGTGGCCACCACTTTCGCGGCAACCACCACCCCGGCGGGGGTCGGCGGGCTCGCACTCACCACACGCTTCTTGCAGAAGAGTGGTCTCAGTGCGATACGGGCCACCGCCGCCGTGGCGCTGCAGCAGTCGGTACAGGTGATCGTCCACGTGGTGTTGCTGATCTTGTTCAGCACCGCCGCCGGCGCGTCCGCGGACCTGTCTCATTTCGTCCCGAGCGCCACCATGCTCTATCTGATTGGTGGCGTGGCACTCGGTATCGTCGGTACTTTTCTGCTCGTGCCCAGGCTGCGCGGCTGGCTGGCCACGGAGGTGCGGCCCAAACTCAAAGAGGTAACCGGCGACCTGGTCGAGATCAGCCGCGAGCCAAAACGGCTTGCGTTGATCGTATTAGGGGCCGCCGGAACAACTCTCGGCGCCGCCTTGGCACTCTGGGCGAGCGTAGAGGCGTTCGGCGGCGGTACGACTTTCGTCACGGTCACCGTGGTCACGATGGTCGGCGGCACCCTCGCGTCGGCCGCCCCGACTCCCGGCGGGGTTGGTGCCGTCGAGGCCGCGCTCATCGGTGGGCTCGCCGCCTTCGGGGTGCCCGCGGCCGTTGGTGTGCCGTCGGTGTTGCTGTATCGGGTGCTCACCTGTTGGATACCGGTATTCGTCGGTTGGCCCGTGATGCGGTGGCTCACGAAGAACGACATGATCTGAGCCCGCGAGCGGGGGTCGGCTAGTGTCGCTTGCAGCGCGGCCGGCGACCATGCCGGCCCTGATTTCGGGAGATGCACATTGATGAAGTACCTCACCCCGGCGATCGCGGCTGTCGCGCTGAGCCTGGCGCTGGTCGGTTGCGGCTCTGACAAAAAGGCCCAGACCACGTCATCCACGTCGGTGGCGTCAACGGCAGCTACCTCCGCCGCGCCCGCCACCAGCGGGACGCCGGGCGCGCAACCCCGCAAGACCATCGCCGACTACATCACCGAGAACCACATCACAGAGACACCCATCCATCGGGGCGACGCGGGCTCCCCGACCATCAACCTGCCGCTGCCCGACGGCTGGAAGGTCGATGAGACCGTCTCGACGTCGTACGGCGGCATCGTCCTGAGCCAGCCCGCCAATCCTGCCGACCCACCCAGAATCGTGGCGATCGTCTCCAAGCTCACCGGCGACGTCGACCAGGCCAAACTGCTCCAATACGCGCCGGGGACACTGCAGAGCCTGCCTGGATTCGACGGTGGCGACGGGACCGCCTCAACACTGAGCGGCTTCCAGGCATGGCAGCTGAACGGCACCTACACCAAGGGCGGTGCTAAGCGCGTCGCCGCCCAGAAGACCGTGGTGATTCCCGGCCAGGGTGGGGTCTTCGTCCTCGAGCTGGACGCCGATGCCGCCGGCAGCGACCAAGGGCCGTTGATGGACGCCGTCAAAATCATCGACGACCAGACGACCATCACCCAATAACCGTCGCCTCTGCACTGTTAGCGGGCCGGGGCTCCCGACCAAACCAGATTCGCCGTACGGTGTCTTCATGACCGAACAGTCGTATGCGATTGACGTCGGACACCCACCGGCGGCCGTACTGCGCATCGTCAACCCGCTGCTGGGCTTACTGCTGCGCACTCCCCTGGCGGGACCCGCACGCAAACAACTGATGGTGCTGCGCTTTACCGGACGCAAGAGCGGACGACAGTTCTCACTCCCGGTGAGCGCCCACCTGATTGACAACACGCTGTATGCGCTGACCGGCGCCCCGTGGAAACAGAACTTCCGCGGCGGCGCACCCGCCCAGGTCGTTTATGACGGCAAGACAACCGCTATGCAGGGCGAGCTGATCACCGACCGCGCGACCGTCACTGATCTGTACCTGCGCTGCGCCCAGGGCTACGGCGTCGAACGCGCACAGCGCATGACCGGATTGAAATTCCGCGAGCAGCGCATACCGACGCCCGACGAGTTCGCCGAAGCGGTCGACCGGATGAACCTGAGAGCCATCAAGTTGACTCCCGCCGCGTGAACCTGCCGCCGGGGTTCGACTTCACCGATCCCGACATCTACGCTCAGCGGCTGCCGGTGCAGGAGTTCGCCGAACTCCGCGCGACGGCACCGATCTGGTGGAATGAGCAACCACCCGATCAGGGTGGCTTTGGCGACGGCGGCTACTGGGTGGTGACCAAGCACCGCGACGTTCGCGACGTCTCGCTGCGCAGCGACGTCTTCTCGTCGGCCGAGAAGTCCATCGTGCCGCGTTACCGGGAGGACTTGGCGCAGGGACAGATCGAGGCGGGCCGGACCTCGATGATCATGATGGACGACCCCGAGCACAGCCGGCTGCGCAAGATCGTTGCGCGCGGCTTCACGCCCCGTGCTGTCGAGCGGCTGCGGGCCGATCTTGGCGAGCGTGCGAAGCGGATCGCCCAGCGGGCCGCCGCCCAGGGGTCGGGCGACTTTGTCCGGCAGGTGGCGTGTGAGTTGCCACTGCAGGCCATCGCCGGGCTGCTCGGGGTGCCACTGGCCGACTACCAGAAGCTGTTCGACTGGTCCAACCAGATGATCGGCAGCGACGATCCCGAATTCGCCGAATACGATTCGCTGACGTCTGCGGGCGAAATGATGTGGTACGCAATGCAATTGGCGGAACAGAAGGCCCAGCAGCCCGGCGAGGACATCGTCACCACGCTCATCCAGCCCGACGCCGATGGTCACCGGCTCTCCGAGGCCGAGTTCGGCATGTTCGTGGTCACACTGGCCATCGCCGGCAACGAGACCACCCGCAACTCGATCACGCAGGGGATGATGGCCTTCACCGACTATCCGGACCAGTGGGAGCTGTTCAAGGCGCACCGCCCCAAGACCGCGGCCGACGAGATCATCCGCTGGGCGACCCCGATCACGGCGTTTCAGCGGACCGCCGCCGCGGACACCGAGCTCGGCGGCGTGCGGATCGAGAGGGGCCAACGCGTGGTGATGTTCTATCGCTCCGCCAACTTCGACGAAGAGGTTTTCGACGACCCGTTCACGTTCAATATCCTGCGAAACCCCAACCCACACGTGGCATTCGGTGGCACCGGGGCACACTACTGCATCGGGGCCAACCTGGCGCGCATGACCATTGACCTGATGTTCAATGCCATCGCCGACCACCTGCCCGACCTCACCGCGGCCGGGAATCCGCAGCGGCTGCGGTCACCCTTCATCAACGGCATCAAGCACTGGCAGGTCGACTATAAGGCCAGCTGCCCGGTCGCCCGCTAATTACCCGAACTCGTTGCCAACAAGGCATATTCACGCCCACGGCTCTCACGCTCCCACATCACACCGTCCCCGGCGGTCACACCGGCTTCGATGAGTTCGCGTTTGAGGATCTTGTTGGTCGCGGTTCGTGGCAACGCGGTGTTGATCCGGACGTACCGCGGCCACGCTTTGGGTGACAGGTCGGGTTGGGCGGCGAGGAACTCGCCGAACCGCCGGGGCGTCAACGTTATTCCCGCGTTGAGCACCAGCGCCGCCATCACCTGATCGCCGACATGCTCATCGGGAACGGCGTACACGGCGACCTGATTGACGTCCGGCAGGCGCTGCAGCACCCGCTCGATGGGGCCGGCCGCCAGGTTCTCGCCGTCCACCCGCATCCAGTCGGCGGTGCGTCCGGCCAGGTAGATCCAGCCGTCGGCGTCACGGTAGGCGAGGTCCCCCGACCAGTACATGCCGTGTCGCATCCGTTGGTCTGTGGCGGCCGGATCGTTGTAGTAACCGGTGAATCCGCCGGTCCCGTAGGTGTTGACGAGTTCACCGACGGCGTGGTCGAAGTTGGCCAGCGCCCCGTGCTCGTCGAAAACCGCAGGCGCACACTCGGTCAGGGTCTGCGCGTGGTAGACGCTGACGCCCGGATATCCCTTGCCGATCGAACCCGGCGGCGTGCCGTCCTCGCGCATCACCACGACGGCGAACTCGCTGGAACCGAAGCTGTCCACCACCCGGCATCCGAAACGCCTTGCGAATTCGTCGATGTCGCGTTCGGTGGCCTCGTTGCCGAAGGCCGCCCGCAGCGTGTTGTCGGCATCGTCGGGACGCTCCGGGGTGGCGAGTACCAGCGCCAGCGGCTTGCCGACATAGTTCATGTACGTGACCCGGTGGCGTCGGATGTCGGCCAAGAACCGTGTGGGAGAAAACTTTGCGGGCACCATTGCGGCGCCGGCGGCGATCGCCACCCCCCAGCCCGCCGCCACGCCATTCGAATGGAACAGCGGCATCGCCAGGTAGCACACGTCGTCGGCGGTGAGCGCGAACCGCTCGACCAGGCTGGCGCCGCACATGACCGCCATCGCGTGTGCGAACCGCACGGCCTTGGGGTCGCCGCTGGTGCCCGACGTGAAGATCATCATCACCGGATCGGCGCCGCCGACCTCATGGGGCACCAGCGGTCCGGCGGCCGCCACCGCGTCGCGGTACGCAGCGTCGTCGACATTCAGGACTGTCGCGCCGGCCAGGTCCCGATCCGCGTCCAGCCCGTCGAGTAACCCCAGTTGCTGGTTGTCGACGAGCACCAATTGCGAGTCGCAACGCCGGATGTCGGCCGCCAGGCCCTGCCCGCGACGGGTGGTGTTGATCCCGCACAACACGTACCCGCCGAGTGCGGCCGCCGCCATGGAACGCAGCATGGCGGGCGAATTGCCCAGTAGCGCACCGACGTGCAGCGGCTTGGCCGGGTCGAGCAGGCTCATGACCGCCGACGCCTCGGCCGACGCCTCGGCGAGGTGCTCGCGCCAGGTCCAGCTGCGGTCACCGTGTAGCAGCGCGACGGTGTCGTCGTCCATGCGTGAGCGGAGCAACTGCTGCACGGTCTCAAACATCGGCAGGCCTGTACCGCAACAGCGTGATGCCACCGCCGGGCACGTCGCAGAACACCGGAGACACCCGCATTCCGATACGGATGTCGGCGGGCTTTGCGTCGACCAGCTCGGTGCTGAACCGCGGGCCGACGTCCCACTCGACGACCGCGAGCAGCTGCGGGACTTTGTCGGCCCACGGCGGACCGGTCGGACGGTGCGTGACGGTGTAGGTGTAAAGCGTTCCCGCGCCGTCGATTTCGCGCCATTCCAGGTCGTCGGCGAGGGTCCCGGGGGTCAGCGTGCGGGGATAGAAGACGTAACGGTCCGCCGACGGCGAGTACTGGATCAGAATCCGGTGTTCCCGCAGCGCATCCCAGAACGGTTGTGACACCGGCGTCGGAACCGGAAGTGGCTCGCTCATCTCAGTCGCCCCCTAACACCAGGGCCACCTGTTCACTCATGATGCCGCCGTTGCCGGTGACGAACGCCGTATTGCACTCGGCCACCTGCGCTTCGCCGGACCGGCCCATGACCTGGCGCGCCCCGTCGACCACATGGTGCATTCCGCCGGCCATGCCGGCCTGGCCGAAGGACAGCTGGCCGCCGGCGGTGTTGAGCGGGAAGTCGCCCCGGAAGGTCAGGTCGTGCTGCGTTAGCCACTTCATGCCCTCCCCCTTGGCGCAGAACCCGGCATCCTCCAACGTCATCAGCACGGTGATGGTGTAGCAGTCGTAGACAGAGGCGACGTCGATATCGTCGCGCTGCAACCCCGCCATCGCGAACGCCTTGTCGGCGGCGCGGGCGATCGGCGTGCGCATGAGATCGTCGGCGTAGGTGGGGGTTTTGAACCGGATATGTTCGCCGAAGCCCTTGATCCAGACGGGTCGGTGCCGGGCGCGTTGCGCGACGTCGGCATTGGCCACCAGGACGGCCGCCCCGCCCTGGACGCGCATGACAGTCTCCAGCATGTGGATGGGCTCGGCGATCACCGGACTGCTTAACACGTCGTCGACCGTTATCGGCTTGCCGTGGAAGACCGCGCCGGGATGGGAGCACGCGTTGATGCGTTGCTGCACCGCGATGTGTGCCAACGCGTGTGCGTCATAACCGAATTCGGCCGCATATCGTTGCGCGATCTGCGCGTACGGCGCGTTCTGGCCGACGTTGCCGTAGGGAATTTCGAACTCGGCCTGCGGTGACCCGTAGTTGTTGCTCGATGCGCCGTACCAGCCGAGGGTCCGCCCGGGTCGCTGCTCGGAATGGGGAATCTCCAGCGATCCCGGCACCGCGACCAGCACGGCGTCGCACACTCCCAGTTCGACGGCCGCCGCGGCCCTCCAGACCATGCCCGCGGCGGTCGCGCCGCCCAAGTCCACCCGATCACCGAAGTCCAGCGGCAGACCGAGATATTCCGACAGCGTCGCGGGCGCGAACATGTCCGATTCCGCGATGCCGTGGCACGAAAGCCCGTTCACCACACCCGGATCCACGCCGGCGTCGTCGATCACCAGCTTCGCCAGCAGCGCGTACTGATCCAGGGTGAACGACGGTGGCCGGGTCTGGCGCCGTTCGGCCGGCAACTCGGCGATGCCGATGATCGCCGCTTCCCCGCGCAGCCCGCTCATGGCGCACTCCGGCGTGGCAGGGCGACGGTGGCGGTGCCTGGCATCAGCATCTCGTCGCCGCGGCGGCAGAAGATTTCCAGGTCCACCAGCGCCCCAGAACTGGAGGCATCCGTCTTGCCGGCGACGACGCCGCCGAAAGTCAGTTCCTGCCCGGGATAGGCGATCGCACGGTTCTGCGCCGAGAACGTCACCAATCGGCCGTCGCCACCGATCCAGTCGGTCAACGCGCGCGACAGCAGCGCCGCCTGCAGCGGACCGTGGACAAGCACGTTGTCGTAACCTTCGATGTCGCGCGCGTAGTCCTTGTCGTAGTGGATGCGGTGACCGTTGTATGTTGCCGCACTGAAGAAGAACATCTGGGTCTCGGTTACGGTGACCGTCAGGGCCGGGATCGCATCACCGGGCCTAACGTCCTCGTAGTACACCTGGCCGGTCATGCGGGCCGCGCGATCATCGACATCGTCGCCTCGGCGACGAGTTCGCGGTGCTGGTTGCGGTATTCGCCGCGCCACGTGACAAGCACGAATCTCCCTGACCTGCCTTGCTTTTCCACAATCGACTCGATGGTGCGCACCATCTCGATCTCATCGCGGTGATAGGCGGGCCGGTGGAAGGTGGTGCTCTCGCCACCGGCCATTCGCCGTGGTGCCCGCGGAAACGCCAGGCTTCCGGTCACCGCGCCGGACGACCCGTCGGGCCGCAGGTCGCCGAGTGCCGCCACGCCCAGGATCGCGTACTGCAGAAATAACGGTGGACAGATCACGTCGCGATATCCGTGTGCCCGAGCGTATTCGGCGTCGAACCACAGGGGGTTGTGATCACCGATGGCCGCGGCCCAGCGCTGCCAGTCACGCCTATTCACTTCGCCCGTCGCGGTGGCGGCAACGGTGCCGACCCTGGCCAGGGATTCGGCGTCAACGAGGCTCTCGGTCGCCACGGCCACCCTCCCAGTCCATCTCGCCTTCAAGCCATGTCGCCGCCACGTCGGCGCCCCCACCCAGTGTTGAGAGCACGCGGGCACGTTCGGAGAACAGGTGCAGGTCGGTGTCCACCACGTAGCCCATGCCGCCATGCAGCTGGTGCGCATCGAGCGTGATCCGCTTGACCTCGACGGCGCGCATCCTTGCGACGGCCGTTTCGCGGGTTGCGCTGCGACCGCGACCAATCCAGAACACCGCGGACTGAGCGGCCAGCCGGGCGGTTGCCAACGCGATGTGCATGTTGGCGACCAGATGCTGGGCGGCCTGGAAGGAAGCGATCGGCCTGCCGAACTGCTCGCGCATCTTCGTGTAATCGACGGTGCGTTGCACCACCGCCTCGCCCACTCCGACGAGATCCAGGCACAGCAGCGCCACGGCGGCGTTTGCGACGCGCCGCAGCTCCCCTTCGGCGAGGCCCTCCGCGCCGCCCAGGACGCGCCGCGGATCCTCGACGAGGACGTCGTCGAATCCGACGGTGAACGCGCGGTGCCCGCCCATCATGGCGATCGGCTCGACGGTGATCCCGGCCGACCCAACCTCGCCCATATCCGCGACGAATCCCAATGTCCTACCGCTCGTTTCGGCCGTGACGACGATCAAGTCGGCCAGGTCGGCATCGGCGACAAAGTCCGCCACCCCGGACAGCCGCCAGCCCCGGGTGTCCGCGCGGGCGCGCAGAGTCGGGGTTACGTCCGCCGCATCGCGTGGATTCCATAGCGCGGTGGCGCCGCGCGCGGTCCCGGACGCCAGCGCGGGTAGCCAGGCCGCGCGGGCCGGTGGTCCACCCAACCAATCGACGGCGCGGGCCGCGTGCAGCGTGCTGTGAACGACCATGGGGCACAAGGCACGTCCGGCCTCCCGGCAGAAGACACCGAGTTCGGGCAGCCCGCCGCCCGAGCCGCCCAGTTCTTCCTCGACCGCCAGTCCCAGGACACCGGCCTCGGCGAGCGCCTTCCACAACGCCGGCGTGACGCGTGCGCCGTCCGCAGTGTGCAGAGCGCGGGCCAGCGTCGTCGGACACTCGGCCGCCAGCACGCCGCGACACATCGCGGCCAGGTCGCGCTCGTCGGAATCCGGTATCAGTCGCACGCGGTCACCGGCCGTAGGAAGGCATCCCGTGACCGCGCTGGGCGATCACGTCGCGGAGCACTTCGTTGGTCCCGCCGCCGAAGCGCATCAGCGGCGATACCCGATAAAGCCGCTCGAAGAAGCCTTCCAGCGGGGCGCCGGGGCTGCGGTGGGCGATCAGCCCGTCGGGGCCCAGCAGGTCTATTGCCAGATCAGCGATCCGTTGGCGCAGTTCGCTGGTGAAGATCTTCTCGACGCTGACCTCGACGGTAGGGATGCGCCCGGCGTCGAGCATCGATGCGGCCTCGTAGCCCATCAGGGTCGCGACCCCGACGTCGGCCTCGGCGTGCGCGAGTCGACGACGAAACGCGGGATCGTGCGCCGGAACCGACCCGTCGCGTGCCGGCCGGGACGCCAACGCCACCAGGTCATCGAGCGCGCGACGCAGATCGCCCGCGTTGGTCAACGCGCCACGCTCCAGGTCGAGTGCGCCGGTGATGTAGGTCCACCCGAGGTTGACCTCGCCGATCAGGTTGGTGACCGGCACCCGCACGTCGTGGAAGAACGTTTCGTTGGTCCGGTATCCCGACCAGGCATACAGCGGATAAATTCCGACACCGGGGTTGTCGACGGGCACCATGATCACCGAGATCCCCCGGTGCCGCGGGGCCTCGGGATCGGTGCGCACGCACAGCCACTCGTGCGTCGACCGTTGCGCCCCGCTGTTCCAGATCTTGGAGCCGGTGATCACCCAATGGTCGCCGTCGCGGACGGCCCGGGTCCGCAGGCTGGCCAGGTCGGTGCCGGCGTTCGGCTCGGAATAGCCTACCGCGCAGACGATCTCGCCCCTGGCGATGCCAGGCAGGAACTCCTTCTTGTTCTGCTCGGTGCCGTGCCGCATGATCATCGGCGCCACCGACGTCACCGTCAGATCGGGTCCCGGCACGCCCCAGTACTCGAACTCGCTCATCAGTAGGTGCTGGTGCATCGCGGTGCGGCCCAGGCCGCCATACTCCCGCGGCCAGTTCAGGCCGAACCAACCCCGCTGCCCAATCTTGCGGCGGAACGCCGACAGTTCGCCGCCCTGGAATTCGAGGCCGTGTTCGGCCATTTCGGTCCTGAGTTCCGGCGTGACGTTGTCGCGTAGGAACTGCCGCACCTCGGCCTGCCAGGCCCGTTGCTCGTCGTCGAGCTCGAAGTCCACATCAGCGACAGTAACCCGGCCGTCGCGAGCGTGCGTGTCGGTTCAACGACACGCCGCTTGACCTGACATTCTGCGCACGGTCGCGGGGGCTAGACGAGCGCTGCTCGGGCGAGATCTATTTGCTCGTACGCGTAGGAAGCCATGGCCGCCACGGTCATGGTCACGCCGGCTGCGGCCCGCGACTCGTAGGCTCGCTCCCCGAGCACCTCACGTAGGTGCGTGATCGCGGTGCTGATCTCGGGGAACGCCGTCGCGGTCAGCGGGCTGAACGCGAACCCGGCGATGGTGGCCGCCGCCTCGTAGCGCCCCATCCGATCAAGAAAGGTCGCAAGGATCGCGAGCGGGGAACGCATGACGGCAAGGTTGCCCGAATTGTGGTAGTTGCGGATAGCTGAACCGACGTGGTCCAGGCCGGCCTGCGGATCGCCGTGTTCGAACTCGAGACGGGCGAGGCTGACAGCCAGATGTGACTCGTTGGCGCGGCATCCGTTGTCCCGGGCGATATAAAGTCCGCGCCCCAGGGCGTCGAGCGCGGACGCCGGATCGGAGTCGCGACGAGCGAAACCGTAGGCGAGCAGCGCGTAGGAGAGTGCGTAAGGATTCCCGGTGGCTTCGGCCGCCTCGATCAAACCGGTGGCGGCCGCCACTGCCTCGTCATGCAACCCGGCGATCGTCGACGCCAGGACCATGGACGACCGCGCGAAGGCGTGGGTGTCTCGACCGCGGGTCATCCTGTCGCGACACCATTGGGCCCAGCGTTCGGGTTGGCCAACAACCAGGTACACGCCACCGATCAAGGCGTCGAGGCCGAACGGCACTTCGCCGACGTCGCCGTCACCGTCGCACCGAATAGCCTTGTCGGCATGACGAATTCCGGCCTCAATCCGGCCCGCGAGATAGCTGAATGACCCCAACGCATACACGAATGCGAGTCGAGGCCACGCGACGGCGCGGCCGGAGTCGAGTAGTTCTTCGTTCCAGGCGATCGGCTCGTAGTTCTCGGCGACATAACCGAGCCATGCCGCATAAGTCGCGATCGTCGCCGCGACTTCCAAGTCGTCTTCGTCGGCGGCCCAACGGAAGGCGCTGCGCAGATTGGCGAGTTCCGTGTTGAGCCATTTGTAGGTTTCTCGCTGACGGGGGCTGTCCCAGAGCGCCAGAATGCCCGCTTCGAGCCGGGCGAAATGACGGGCGTGCGCGGTTCTGGCGTCGGCGGCTTCACCACGGTCCGCCAATTTGTCCTCGGCGAATTGCCGGATCGTTTCCAGCATCGAAAACCTTGTCTTCCCGGCGGACCGGTCGGCCGCCAGTAGTGACTTGCGCACCAGCGCGTCGAGCAAATCCAGCACGGCGAACTCGTCGGGCTCACCGAATCCGGCAACCGCGCAAGCGCTTTCGAGGTCGAATCCGCCCACGAACACAGAACAGCGATCCAGCAGCGCCTTTTCGGCGTCATCGAGCAAATCGTACGACCACTGCACGGCATGCCGTAGCGTTTGATGCCGCCCCAGCGCGCGCCGGGACCCGACCAGCAGCCTGAATCGTTGGTCGAGACGGTCTCGAATCTCACCCGCGGTCATCGACGCCAACCGGGATGCGGCCAGCTCAAGACCCAACGGGATGCCATCCAGCCGGCGGCAGATCTCGACCACCGCCGCGGCTTGGTCGCCTGCGGCTGCCTCGAAGCGCGGTGACACGTTACGTGCGCGTTCGACGAACAGGGTCACCGCCGCCGAGTCGACGCCGGCGCCGACGTCCAGCGGAGGCACCGGCCAGAGCTGTTCGTCCGTGAGGCCCAATCCTTCGCGACTGGTGGCCAAAACCCGCACAGTGTCCGAGCGGGTGAGGATGGCTTCGACCAAATCAGCCGCCGCGTCGAGGACGTGTTCGCAGTTGTCGACCACGAGCAGCCGCACTCTGCCTTCCAGCGCCGCGGCCACACTCTCGCGCACACTCATGCCGGCCTGTTGGGTGATGCCCAGGACCGATGCCACGGCATCGGGCACCGCCTCCGGGTCAGTTACC
>NZ_JAFBAR010000081.1 GCF_019247635.1 Mycobacterium sp. | reverse complement strand
CATCCGGGCCTCCGACGACGAGTTGCTGGCCTGGGCGATAGCAGACCTTTCTACCGTTTTCGGGCTCGCGATCGACCCGGTGGACGTCTGCATTCGGCGCTGGCCGGATGCGATGCCGCAGTACGGCCCCGGCCACCTCGACCTGATCGCCGAACTGCGGGCCGGCCTGCCGCCGACGTTGGCGGTGGCGGGCAGCTACCTCGACGGGATTGGGGTGCCGGCCTGCATCGGTGCGGCCGGCCGCGCGGCCACCGGTGCGATCAGAGCAGTCGAAAGCGCCGTGGCACGATAGATCTCATGGCCCGATTGGACTACGACGCGCTGAACGCCACCGTTCGCTATCTGATGTTCTCGGTGTTCGCGGTCAGTCCAGGGCACCTTGGCGCAGAAGGAGAGACCCGTGAGGCCGTGATCGACGAAACGTCGACGTTCTTCAAGCAGCGGGAAGACTACGGCGTCGTGGTGCGCGGTCTTTACGACGTCGCCGGGTGGCGGGCCGACGCCGACTTCATGATCTGGACGCACGCCGAACGCGTCGAATTGCTGCAGGCAACCTACGCCGATTTCCGGCGCACCACCACGCTGGGACGCGCGTGCACGCCGGTATGGAGCAGCGTGGCGTTGCACCGGCCGGCCGAATTCAACAAGAGCCACATCCCGGCATTCCTGGCCGGCGAGGAGCCTGGCAACTACATCTGCGTGTATCCGTTCGTGCGGAGCTACGAGTGGTACCTGCTGCCCGACGAGGAACGCCGCCGCATGCTCGCCGAGCACGGCATGGCCGCCCGCGAGTACAAGGACGTCCGGGCGAACACCGTGCCCGCGTTCGCGCTCGGTGACTACGAATGGATCCTGGCCTTCGAGGCACCGGAATTGGACCGCATCGTCGACCTGATGCGCGAACTGCGTGCCACCGACGCCCGGCGCCACACCCGGGCGGAGACGCCGTTCTTCACGGGCCCGCGAGTGCCGGTCGAACAACTGGTGAACTCGCTGCCGTGACCGCGCAGGTGACGATGCAGAGCGAAGCGGTGAGAGGCAGCGGCGCATATGACTGAGTTCGACCCGACCGACCCGGCCCGTTTCGAGGAGATGTACCGCGACGAGCGGCTCTCCCACGGCCTGCCCGCCGCCACGCCGTGGGACATCGGTGGTCCGCAGCCAGTGGTCCAGCAGCTGGTCGCGCTGGGCGCGATCAAGGGCGCGGTGCTTGACCCCGGAACCGGCCCCGGTCACCACGCGATCTATTACGCCTCCAAGGGCTACGCGGCGACCGGTATCGACGGATCGCAGACGGCGCTCGAGCGGGCCCGTGAGAACGCCCGCAAGGCCGGGGTTTCGGTGAACTTTCAGCTCGCCGACGCCACGAAGCTGGAGGGCCTGGACGGCCGGTTCGACACCGTCGTCGACTGCGCCTTCTACCACACCTTCAGCACCGAGCCAGAGCTGCAGAAGTCCTACGTGCAGGCGCTGCGGCGGGCCACCAAGCCCGGGGCGCGGCTGTACATGTTCGAGTTCGGTGAGCACGACGTCAACGGCTTCAAGATGATCCGGTCGTTGTCGGAGCGCGATTTTCGCGACGTGTTGCCTGTCGGCGGCTGGGAGATCACCTACCTGGGCAAAACCACCTACCAGGTGAACATCAGTGCCGAGCAGATCGAGATGATGGCCCAGCGAAACCCCGACATGGCCGCCCAATCGCAGGAGCTACTGGAGCGCTTTCGCGCTATCGAACCGTGGCTGGAGGGTGGCCGCGCACATGCCGGCTTCTGGGAAGTTCACGCCACGCGGGTGGACTGAGGGCGCGCCTCATGCGTTACAGCAGTCACCGGAGGGACGGTGTCGTCTTTTGTCCACCTTCGCGCGACAAATTCGGGTGGGGCGCCCGCGCTGCCCGCGTTGTCGCTCGGAGGCGGACGAAGAGGTGTGTGCAAACTTCCTGTGAAAGAAGTGACTCGCGGACTACGCCCCGTCGGGCACCAGCCGCAGCGAGATCGAGTTGATGCAGTAACGCTGGTCGGTGGGCGTCGGATAGCCCTCACCGGAGAACACATGACCAAGGTGGCTGTGGCAGTTCGCGCACAGCACCTCGGTTCGCCTCGTGCCCATCGAATCGTCGGGGCGCAGGATCACCGCGTCGGAGCTGGACGGGTCGAAGAAAGACGGCCAACCGCAATGCGATTCGAATTTCTCGGTGCTGCGGAACAGTTCGGCCCCACACGCCCGGCACTCGTATACGCCCGTGGTTTTGGTGTCGGTGTACTCGCCGGTGAAGGGGCGCTCGGTGCCAGCGCGGCGCAGGACGTCAAATTCCTCCGGCGACAGCTTCTTGCGCCACTCATCGTCGGTCAGCTGCACCTTGGGATGCGACAAGTCAGAAGTCATGCATCCACGCTAGCGCGCGCCAATCGCGGTGACCCGCTGCGCCCGGCTTCGCCGCGCTTGCGATCACCGGGCGCGAGAACTCCACACCGGATCGATACCGGCCTCCAGCCTGTTCTCCGTCTTGGCATCCAGGTAGCGGAAGTAGAGCACGGTGAACACCACGATCAGCAACAGCGACCAGCCGTAGGTGATCTTCAGGTATTCCAGCGCGCGGCCCCACCTCATCCAGTTGAAGAGCAGCCACCGGTCCAACGTCATGAAGCCGTATATCCCCAGCCAGGCCGGCCAATTGCGGATCGTCGAGTTGGGCAGCACGACGGTCATCAGGAACGGGAACAGCATCATCGAGTAGTAGCCCTGCGCCAGCGACATGACCAGCCACGACCACAACAGCAGTACGCCCGACGACGTGGTGAACCAGAACAACGGGTCGCGGGTGCGGTAGTAGCGATACAGCAGCCAGAGCGTCCCGGCAGCGATCAGCGTGAACAGTATGCGCAGGAACACGATCAGCCACGTGGGCAGACCGAAGTAGACGCCGTTGCCCTCGATCGAGCTGTTGAAGTAGTCGCGGGTGCCCAAGATGTACGGCGTCGTGCGGGTGATGAAGTTCATCGGGTCGCTGACCAGCGGCCAGGCCGCCACATTGATCACCAACGGGACCACCAGGGCACTTCCCAGCGCACGCCACTGGCGGTTCAGCAGCGGTAACAGCAGCAGCGGAGCTAGCACCGGCTTGAGCACCAGCGTCAGCCCGATCGCCAGCCCCGCCCACCATTCCCGGCTGGCTCTCCCGTCCAGCAGCCACCGCAGGAAGACCACTTCCAGCAGCAGGACGCAGCCGTTGATGTTGGTGAAAACCAGTGTGTTGGTCACGGTTTCGGTGCAGAACATCGCGAGCAGCAGGGCCGGTGCGGCCACCGAGCGCCACGTGTAGTTGAACAACCGCAACAGCAGGTAGGCGGCCAGCACGATGGCCACGGTGTTGATCAGGATGAACAGGTAGCGTGACGGCGCGAACGGCAGGTATCCGAACGGCGCCATCAACAGGGTTCCACCGGGCGGGTAGAGGTAGTGCGGGTCGACGTAGTCGAAGTGCTCGTTGTAGATGTCCCAGCCCCGCCGGAAGTTCACCACCGCGCGGTAGACGGGTCTGAAGTCGTCGGTGACGTTGCCGTTGGTGGTGAGCACGATGCTGCGGTGCAGCACCGAAAGGATGGCGGCCGGCCAGAGCACGGAGCGAAGGATCGTGGCTGCACTCGGAGCGCTGCTGCGGGGACGGAATGCGGCGAGTACGGATTCGCGCAAGCCGGTGGGGTCAGCTGCCGTCACCAGCGCACCGTACACCGGGGAGACCGGCACCTGAGCATCAGCCAACTGTCAGGCGGGACAATACGTGTCGGTTCCAGGCAGCTTGCCCGTGTCCAGGTAAGCGGACAACGGCGCCACCGCGCACGACGAGTAAATGCTGGCGCCGTGACCGATGCCTTGCCACATCACCCGCTTGCTGGCCGCGGTCGCGTTGATGATCGTGGCCGCCGTGGCCGCGACGCCCTCGGAGCCCACTATCGGATCGTTCTGCACACCCAGCAGCAGAACGTCGACCTTGAGATCCTTCGGCGGCGGCGCCGGCGAACCGCTGGGCCAGTGCAGGCATTGCACCAGGTTGAGCGCCGCGACCGTGCCGAACTGGGGATACAGCTTCCCCCAGGCCACCACCAATTCGCGCACCCGGTCCGGGGTGGGCCGGTTGAGTGCGTCGCTGCATGCATTGATGAACTGACCGTCGGAACCTTGACTGGCATACGCGCGGTCGACGAGGTTGTTCAGCTGGCTGATGTCACCGGAGCGCGCAGCCGCCAACGCGTTGGCCAGGCTCGTGGTGGTGCCCACTCGGTCTCCGCCGGGATAACCCAAAGCCCAGGTGATGGCGGCGGCCACCGCCGCGACCGAGAGGTTGCCGGGTGCCCTGCCGCTCCTGGCGGAGTTGAGCAAGGCAGCGACGGCGCCCTTGGGGTCCGCGCCCAGGGCACAGTTGATGGCGACGCACTGTGCTGCGAACGCGTCGAGCGCCCCCTGCTGGCCCTTGACCTGCTGTTCGGCCGCTGCTTCGGCGCTGATGCCCAGCGCGACGGGGGAGTCCAAAATCAGTCTGGCTACCTTTTCCGGGCGCGATCCCGCGTAGGCCAGCGCCACCTGCGCGCCGTTGCCGACCCCGACGATCGCCAGTGCGGGTACGTCCCAGAGGCTGCGCAGCCGCTCGATATCCGAGGACGCGTGGGTGTTGTCGTAGGCGGCCTGGCCCGAGCCGATGGCATCGGTGCAGTTTTGGGTCGCCGTGCTCGACACGTCGAAGAGGTTGGCCACCGGATCGTCACCGGTTTGGAACTGCGCCTGCTCCCGCATCATCAGGCGATCCGTGCGGTCGACGCAGTCGATCGGGCTCGACATGCCGATTCCCCTGCGGTCGATCGCAACGATCGGATGGCTGCGCAGCACATCGGCACCGGCCCGAGACAACCACACCGGCAGCTGTGTCGACGACGGCAGGTCGGACCCGGTTGTGAAGACCAGCGGGCCCGCGTCCTTCGGGGTCTGACTCGACGTGGCGCGCACGACGCCGATGCTGATCGTTCCCGATCCGCCGTTGATCGGGTCCAGGTCGGAGTCGTAGCTTGCGCACTCCAGCTTGACGCCCGGCGCCGCGGGGACCGCCGCATTGCCGAACACCTTTGCGGTGCAGTCACGCCAGGAGAGCTCGTTCTTGGGTGCGGCGATGGCCGGCGGGCCGGCGGGCGGGGGCGTCGTCGTGGCGGCGCCCTGCGGTCGGGCATCGGCGTTGGTCGCGAACCGCGGGTCGGCACCCCAGGCCGGGACACAGCCGGCCAGCGCTGCGCAGACCGCCACGAGGATCGTGGCGGACGTGAGGTGCCGCGTCATGCCGACCACAGTAGCTGTCACGCCTTGACATAACGCGTGTACAGGTAGCCGGCGTCGTCGGTCAGCACGTGCGCGCAGCGCATCCGTGTCATCAGCTGACCCGGGCCCGTCACGATGCGTCGGGCCAGGCCACCGACGACGTAGGGTGCGATCGTCAGGCACAGATCGTCGAGCATGTCACGCTCGATGAACGAGCCGAGCAGCATCGGGCCGCCTTCGGTCAGGACGCGGCGAAGGCCGCGAGCCCGCAGGTTCGCCAGCAGCGCCGCCTCGTCGACATTGGCCGGATCGTCGCCCGAACAGTCGACGACGTCGGCAAGGCCCGTGAGCTGATGACTCGTCTTGTCGGCGGCCTCCGTGCAGGTCAGCACCAGCGGTGGTACTTCGGTGCGGGTGAAAATCGGCATGTCGCGGTCGAGGCGGCCCGTCTTGGTGACGACGGCCAGCTGCGGGACTTCGGGTTGGCCCCGGGCCTGCCGCTGCTGGCGCCGGGCGACGTCCAACTTCGCGCCGGAGTAACCCTCGATCCGCACGGTGCCGGCGCCCACCACAACGACGTCGGCCAGCTCGCGCAGCAGGTGGAAGACGAATCGGTCACCGGGTCCGCCCAACGCGCCGGTTTTCCCGTCGGCGGTGGCGCCACCGTCGAGGCTGGCGATGAAGTTGGCCCGGACGTACGAGCCGTCCAGGTCTTCGGGATAGTCGTACAGGCGGGGAAGTTCGGCGTCCTCGATCTCGTTCACCGATCCAAGCAGCTTCAGCCGAATGGCTTCCGAGTCGGGCATGGGTTTGATTGCAGCACGTCGCTACAGTGCCTGCATGCACGGGTCCTGCCTGGTGGATCGGCAACCGACGGTGTCTCCGGAGCGCCTGATCGGCCAATTGCGCCCGCCGCCGACGTTCGCGCAGGTGAGCTTCGCGACGTATCGTCCCGATCCGGCCGAACCGACCCAGGCTGCCGCCGTCGTGGCGTGCCAGGAGTTCTGCCGCCAGGCCGTCGAGCGTCGGGCGGGCCGCAGGAAGCTTTTCGGCAAACGGGAGGTGTTGCCCGGCGTCGGGCTGTACTTGGACGGCGGGTTCGGAGTGGGCAAGACCCACCTGTTGGCCTCGGCGTATTACCAGCTGCCGGAGGCCGGCACGGCGCCCAAGGCGTTCGCGACATTCTCCGAACTCACCCAGCTGGCCGGCGTGTTCGGCTTCGCCGAATGCATCGATCTGCTGGCCGACTACACCGCGGTGTGTATCGACGAGTTCGAACTCGACGACCCCGGCAACACCACGCTGATCTCCCGCCTGCTCTCGGCGCTGGTCGAGCGGGGAGTGTCGCTGGCGGCCACCTCCAACACGCTGCCCGAACAGCTGGGTGAAGGCCGCTTTGCCGCCCAGGATTTTCTCCGCGAGATCAACACGCTGGCAAGGATTTTCACCACCGTGCGGATCGAGGGGCCGGACTACCGGCACCGGGACCTGCCGCCGGCACCGGAGCCGTTGTCGGATCGGGAGGTGACGGCGCGAGCCGACGCGGTGCCCGGGGCTACCCTCGACGACTTCGACGCGTTGTGCGCGCATTTGGCCACCATGCATCCGTCGCGGTATCTGACGCTGATCGAGGGTGTGACGGCGGTGTTCTTGACCGGCGTGCACGGTATTGATGATCAGAACGTGGCCCTGCGCCTGGTCGCGCTGACGGATCGGCTGTATGACGCGGGCATCCCGGTGGTGGCGTCGGGGACCAAGCTGGACACCATCTTCAGCGAGGAAATGCTGGCCGGCGGATACCGCAAGAAGTACCTGCGGGCGTCCTCGCGTCTGCTCGCCCTGACTTCAGCCGGGGTCACCCAAGTTCGCGAACCATGATGTAATCATTTTCTTCATGATCGCCGAGTTGAAACGTCCTGGTACCGTTGACCCTAAATCCGTGCTTGATGTAAAAGCGTTGTGCGCGTTGGTTTTTCTGGTTGACGCCCAGCCAAACGCGGTCGGCGCCCCACGCGACCGCCGTCGCCAGCGCGTCTTCCAGCAATGCCACCGCTGCTCCGGTGCCATGGTGGTCCGGTAACAGGTAGATCTTTGACAGCTCCACGTTCGCATCCTCAGCGCGAATCAGCATGGCGTAACCGATGATTCGGCCGTCGTACCGAGCGGTAAGGATCGCGCGGTGCGGGTCGGCGAGGTATTCGGCAAAGCGCGCCTGCGAAAGGTGGGCGTCAATGAATGCGGCGACGTTCTCGGCGCTCACCGATGCCGGGCACGCCAACGGAAAGGTTTGTGCCGCAATCGCAGCCAGCTCGAACGGGTCGACCAGAACGGCTGCGCCCTGGTTCACAGGTTCCACTGCGCCAGGTGCTCGCCCGTCTTCTTGTCCACCAGCACGACGTTGGAGACCGGGTCCCGGTAGGCGTCCCAGTACACTCCGCCGCGAACGATCGCGCCCTGCGGTGCGTTCCCCAGCACGTTGTCCAGCTCGTCGGGTGCATCGGTGGCCCGCGGCTTGTAGGCGTCGGCAAACGGGGTCACGCCGTCGAAGCTGAAATCGGTCGCCATGATGTACGCATTCGGTACCCGGACCGCGCGGATCGTCACGTCGGCGCGGTTGACCACGCTGCCGGGGAAGCTCTTGATGGGGACTCCGCTACGTGTGTAGCCGAATCCCGGCGGAGCGTCGCATGGCGCGACGCTACTGACGGTGATGTCGGCGACATAGGTGCCGGTGTCGACTCGCAGGGTGTCTCCGATGTGGCCGATCGGGGCATCGCCCGCCCAGGCGCGCGGAGCGTCGAGTGCCACGATCCCCGCGGCGGCAACGAGAAAGGTGGACAGGGCGATTAGCCAGCGCTGCATCTTTGCCTCCTGAGCACCCTTTGCGGGGACCTTCGCATAATTGCACACCAGCCGACGCAAAGGGGAGAGTTCTGTTACCACGAGATGCGGAGTCAGCGCCGCTCTGCGACGATCAGAGCGCTGTGAAACCCCTCGTCGCCGCGATTTTGACCAGCCTTGTCGCCGTGATCGGCACGGCCGCGCCGGCGCGCGCTGACAGCGCCGACGATGCATTCCTGGCCTCTCTGCAGGCCGCCGGCATCAGCTATCCCGATCCGGGGCGGGTGATCACCGCCGGCAAATCGGTGTGCACCATGGTCAGCCAGGGCAAGCAGATGGTGGACGTCGTCAGCACGATCCAAACCGCCAACCCCGGCCTCACCGCCGACCACGCCGCCAAGTTCACCGCGATCGCGGCGAACGTCTACTGTCCCAAGGCGCTCGGGGCCGGCGCCTCCTAACATTTGCCGGACGGCCTGCACCTTTGTTAACAAGGCCGCTACCGACACGTGGTTCAGGAAACGTGTCCTCAACATTTCGCACATACGATTCTGCGACGAAGAGCGGCCAATTCACAGGAAGGGCGGGGTTTGGACTTCCTTCAGTCGCTGTTGGTGGATCCGCTCAGTTATGCCCTGAACACACACGTCCTGGTCTATTTGCTGCTCGGTGCCGGAATCTATTTCACGGTCCGCACCCGGTTCATCCAGATCCGGTACTTCGGGCGCATGATCCGCCAACTGGGCAGAGCGCACGACCAGGACGGTGGGATCTCCTCCTTTCAGGCGTTCTGTGTCGGCCTTGCCTCGCGGGTGGGCACCGGGAACATCGCCGGCGTCGCGCTGGCGCTTACCGTCGGCGGGCCGGGGGCGATCTTCTGGATGTGGGTCGTGGCCGCGATCGGGATGGCGACCGCGATCGTCGAGGCCACCCTCGCGCAAATCTTCAAGGTCCGATCGGCCGACGGTACCTTTCGGGGCGGGCCGGCCTTCTACATCCAGCGCGGGCTGCGGTCGCGAATGGGCGGGATCGTTTTCGCCATGCTGCTGGTAATCACCTTCGCGACCGCCTTCAACATGGTGGAGACCAACGCGGTCAGCGGGGTGTTGAAGTCGTCGCATGGTGTCGGGATCGGTTGGACAGCAGCGGTTCTCGCCATCCTGGCGGCGCCGGTGCTGTTTGGCGGAGTGCGCCGCGTCGCTCAGTTCGCGGGACTCGTCCTGCCCGTGGTCGCGCTGTTGTACGCGCTGCTTGCGCTGGCGATCGTGGCCGCCAACATCACCCAACTCCCGGGGGTCGTCGAGGAGATACTCGGCGGCGCATTCGGAATCAGGCAAATGGCAGGTGGTTTCGGCGGCGGCATCGTGGTCGCGATGGTCACCGGGGTCAAGCGGGGACTGTTCGCGTGCGAGGCGGGGATGGGTAGCTCGCCCAACATCGCGGGTGCCGCGACCGTGTCGCATCCGGTGGAACAGGGCCTGATTCAAGCGTTCGCCGTGTTCGTCGACACCATGGTGATATGCACGGCGACGGCGTTCATCGTCTTGATGTCCGGCCCCGAAATCTACGATCCGGCGCGTTCGGGAGCCGTTGCCGGGGCCAGCCTGACGGAGTCGGCGATCGCCGCCGGCCTCGGCTCGTGGACCACGGTGTTGATGACCTCGGTGGTCTTCATCTTCGCGTTCGCCTCGGTATTGAGCAATTACGTGGTTGCCGAGGCAAACCTGTTCTTCCTGGGTGGCCGCCGTCTGGCCATCAACGTGCTCAAAGTCGTCACGCTGCTCTCGATCGTTTTCGGCGCGATCTCCAAGCTCACTCTGGTCTGGGCGCTTGCCGATCTGACAATGGCACTCATGGCCATCGTCAACCTCACCGCAATTTGTCTGCTGAGCAAGTGGGCGTTCGCGGCGCTGAAGGATTTTCACCGTCAATACGCGCGGGACGTACTGCCGGTCTTTGTCGCCAGCGAGGCTAACCTGCCCGGCGTTCTCGACGGCGACGTCTGGGAGACCCCGGAGCGGCGACCGGTCGACGAGCTACCCGGGTCGCCGGGAAGCCGTCGCCCGCCCGCCCGATCGACGCGATTCTCGCGAGCGCCGGCGGCCTAGCAAGCCGTCCCAAATATGGAACCTGCTGGCCGGATCCCCGGTGTGGTCCGGTTTTCCGCAGCGGATGCGCACTGGCCACCGCTTTGGCAGAATTGCCGGGTCATGAGACTCGTATTGGCGTTGGCAAGCTTCGGCGTGGCAACGGGTGCCGTGTTCGGCACGGCGGCCCCGGCCAAGGCGGACCTCGACAGCACCGATCAAGCCTTCCTGGTCACACTCAGACAAGCCGGCGTGACGTATCAAGATCCGGAAAGTGCGATCAGGGCCGGCAAGACGGTGTGCAGTCTGGTCGCATCGGGGATGAGTGGCGCGGACGTCGTCAAGAGCCTGCAGGACAATAACCCGGGATTCCAGGGCGACGGTGCCGGCAAGTTCGCGGCGATCGCGGCCGAGGCGTACTGCCCCAAGGCCATCACCGATGGTGGAGTCCCGGGACCTAAACCCGACGGGGTGTAGCAGCGGCGTAGCGCAATACGCTGTTGGACATGGATGTCGACCCCGGCCCACTGACCTGGGCCGCTGTCTTGCGGACCACGCATCTCGACGCGCCCTCGGCGGTGGTGATCGTGCTGCTCGCCGCCGGATACGCGTGGTGCTATCGGCGGGCGGGGGCGAAGCCGGTCGAATCCGGGCGGGCGTGGTGCTTTGGCGTCGGCCTCGTGGTGTGGGTCCTGGCCACCATGAGCGCGGTAGGTGCCTACGCCTACGTCCTGTTCTGGATGCGCGCGCTGCAGGTGTTGCTGCTCCTCTACGTGGTCCCGGTCTTCATCGCACAGGCCAAGCCCGTCACCGTGGTGCGTGCCGGGCTGGGCCCGGCCGGCGCAGCGCGGGTCGATCGATTGTTGGCGAGCCGTTTTGCCCGCGTCCTGTTACACCCGTCGACCACGTCGCTGGCCATGCTGGGCGCGCCGTGGTTGCTTTATCTGACGCCCTGGTACACGGCGGCGTTGCGCAGCGAATGGGTCGGAGCGCCCACTCGACTTTTGTTGGTAGCCGTTGGATTTGGGTATTTTTACGCCCGGTTGCAAGCGGATCCTGTGCCGCGCAAGTATTCTCAGCTGATCTCGTTGCTACTTACCGTCGGTGAGGCCCTCGGTGACGGCATCCTGGGCTTGGTCATCTGGCAGGGGCCATTGATCGCCGCGGCGTATTACTCGGGGCTGCAACGCTCCTGGGGTCCCGATGCGCGGTTGGACCAGACCATAGGTGCCGGTGTGCTGTGGATCCTCGGCGACGTGGTCGGGGTGCCGTTCGTGCTGCTGTTGATGCGCGCGCTGTCGCGTGACGAGAAGGAGCACGCGACCCGGGTGGATGCCGAGTTGGACGCGGCCGACGCAGCCGAGGCGGTCGAGGACGACGGCGGCGCCCCGTCGGGGTTGTGGTGGGAGAACGATCCGCAACTGCGCGAGCGATACCGCCGGCGTTGATGGTCTGGGTCGTCGGAGTATGTTGCGCGGCGCTCGGTTTGGCTGGTTGGGCCGGTGCGCGGGCGCGGATCGCCTGGATCGAGCGTAATCCGGACCCCTATCCGCGCGAACGACTTTCCGCCGAACCAGCGGGTGAGGAGGTCCTGATCACCCGCCCGGACGGGACGGTGTTGCGCGCGTTGATCGCGCGGCACGGGCGCACGGTGGTCCTTGTCCATGGCTACACCGCCGACGCGCTCGAGTGGAACGTCGTGTGGGACCAGCTGCTGGCGCGGGGTTACCGCGTGATCGCGTTCGACCAGCGCGGTCATGGGCGTTCGACGCTGGGGTCCGATGGCATCGGATCGCGGCTGATGGGCGACGACGTCGCCGCGGTGCTCGAGCACTTCGATGTTCGTGACGGGGTGCTCGTCGGCCACTCGATGGGCGGATTCGTCAGCATCCGGGCCATGATCGACCACCCCGAGCTGGTGCGGCGGTTGCGCGGGTTTGTGCCGTTCGCGACTTGGGCGGGCCGGGTCTTCGACGGCGCGCCGCAGAATCGGCTGCAGATCCCACTGATGGAAAGCGGGATACTGAGAAAGCTGTTGCGGAACAACACCTTCGGGACATTGTTCCTGTCGGCACAATGCGGATCGTGCCCCTCGCCGGCGATGGTCTCGGTGTTTCTCGAGGCGTTCAGGCAGCACCTTGACGAGCATGGACCGCTGGTCCCGATCGTGCAGGCGTTCTCCCGCGAGGACCGGTATCCGCGGCTGGGTGAGATCGCTGTGCCGACCGTGGTGATGGTCGGTTCCGCGGATCGCACGACGCCGCCGAGCCACTCGCGCCGACTCGCCGCGGGCATACCCGGCGCGCGGCTTGTCACGGTGCCCGGTGCTGGGCACCTGCTGAATTGGGAAGCCGCCGATCAGCTGGTTGAGGTCGTCGAATCATTTGCGGCACAATGGGGCTGACTCAGCGAGTGTGACGTGGCGGTGATTTTTTTCGTCCCTGAGCGCAGGCTCGACGATGGGTGGGTGGGGCGCGTGGGCGAGCGCGCTGAGTGTGAAGTGAGGGCGAGAATTTGGCCAAATTCTCGCCCTTAGCGCACGCTCGGTGACGCCATGCGCTAGGCGCCGTTGCACACGCCGGCTTCTGGTTGATCTTGTCGCTGATCTGGGTGAACTGAAACCACAAGTGGTAGAAAGAATCGCCGTTGTACAGCGGCGAATACTGGCTTTGATCCGGGTAGTTGGTGACGTACAGGGTGTGCACCCGGGAATTGAGGAAAGCCGCGGACTGGTCCAGGTTGGCCTTGACCGTGCCACCCGCGGCCTGCACACCGGGGACCGTCCAGAGGTCTTGGTGGTCTGCGAGGTAGTGCTGGAATCCGAACACCTGACCCATCAGCGTGCCGTACTGCGCGTTGAACCACTGGCAGGCATCGCGCTCGGCGGTGATCTGCTCCGGGGTGACGCGAACCTGCCACAGGTTGTACGGGCACACCGTTGTAATTCGGTTACCACTCCGACGGGTGCGGGGTAAACGCCGGCAGCGAGGGATTGTCGTCGGCGTGCGCGGCTATCGAGCCCGCCCCGACCGTCATCACCGCGCACGCCAGCGTCGTCCCCACCCGCCGAACTAGATTCGTCACCGTTGACGCCACCTGCCGATTATCCGCGGCCAGGTCCGTCATGTGTCCAGTGATTCCGAAAAACACGCTGGCCAGCGCCCACGAACAGCTACACGGCAGATAAAGCGCACCGATACCTATCATGTTGCCGTTGGTTAGTTCGGCATTCGCCAGCGAGTTTTGCAGTTTCCTGCGCCGCGAACCTGGGTAGCTGACATCAACCCCAACGCACGGACGGAGAGCTAGTGACCACCGCCGAACAGCCGCCACCAGAAGGCGACGAACAGCCCCCGCAAGCCGCATCTGTCGACGAGCCTCAGAACGACTCCGACGGGGCGTCCGACAATCCCGACGGTTCGGATTCTGCGTCGCAGGGAAACGCCAGGCCCGCAGGCGAGTGAGGGCGCGCCGCGCGGGCGGCTTCCCGGGCTCTGTGCCGGGCGCCGGGCATGCGGCCGCACCGCAGGCTACAGCCGCATCCGGCTCATACGTCGGCTAGATCGGAGTCCATACTCCGTTGTTCCAGAATCCCCAGTCATTGGCAGTGGGGTTCCACATCAGGTTGGCCCCCGGCGCCCAGGACGGTCGAGGCGGTTGCGGCGGCGCCCACGGCGGCGGGGGGCCCCATGGTCCCCAGCCCGCCGGACCGAATGGACCGCCCGCGTGTTGCCAGTCGTGGCAGCGATTCCAGTCCCAGTCCTCGACGTTGCCCCACCCCGGGTCCCATTGATCGCCTGGGCACCAGTGATAGCTCGGGGCCGGGGTCGCCTGGGCCCTGGAGTCGGAGCCGTCGACCAGTCCGAAAGCGGATAGGGCCAACCCGCCACCTGCCAGCACGCTGGTGCACAGCCGAACCCAGGGTCTCGTTCGCTTCACAGCATCCATTTGCTAAGGATGCTCCCTCGGGGCCGGAATACAAACAGCTGACTTCGGGGGACACCGGGGCACTGGAAGGCGGAAGCGGACACGAGGTTAGGTCACTCGAAGGCAATGACGCCGCGGATGTTCTTGCCCGCGCGAAGGTCTTTCATGGCCTCGTTGATGTCGTCGAGCTTGTATTTCTGCGTGACCAGCTCGTCGAGCTTGATCAGGCCAGCCTCGTACATCGACAACAGTTTCGGCATGGCCTCGCGCGGGTTCATCTCGCCATAGAGCGCTCCTTTGAACGTCTTGCACGAGCTGACCATGTCGCCAAGCATCATCGGCACCATAATGTCGGCGAGCTTGGCCATCCCGGTCAGCACACAGGTTCCGCCCTTGCGTAACAGCATCATCGCCGTTAACACCATGTCCGCGGGTACGACCCCGGGTGTCAGGACGACCCGGTCGGCCATCACACCCCAGGTGATCTCCTTGACCAATTCCAGCGCGGCAGTGGTGTCGGCGGCGGTGTGGGTGGCGCCGAACGTCGGTGCGATCTCGCGTTTGAACTCGTTGGGGTCGACGGCGACGATGTGCTTGGCACCCGCAACCTTTGCGCCCTGCACGGCGTTCATACCGATTCCGCCGACGCCGATCACGACGACGGTATCGCCCACTTGGGTACCTGCTGCGACCGATCCCGACCCGAATCCCGTTGTCACGCCGCAAGACACCAGCGAGGCGGCCTCTAGTGGGATCCAGTCATTCACTTTGACGAGCGAGCGCGCGGATGCCACCACGTACTCGGAGAAGGTGCCAACCTGCATCATCGCCATGAGGTCTTCATCTCCGAGGTGGCGACGCCGAGTGCCGTCGGTGGTCATCGCCTTGTTGTAGATATCGGCGCCGACGTCGCACAGGTAGGTGTAACCGGTGGCGCACCATCGACAGTTGCCGCAGGCGGGCAGGAACGAGACGGCGACGTGGTCACCGGGCTTTAGCGCGGTCACCTCGGGGCCGACCGCTTCGACGACGCCAGAGCCCTCGTGTCCGCCGAGCATGGGGAACCATTCGGGCACGGGAAGGCCGGACGCGCGCATCACCGCTTCCATCTCGGCGGTCGGCACACTGTCGCCGGTGTAGAAGTGCTCGTCGGAGTGGCAGATCCCCGCGTAAGCCATCTTGACCACAACTTCGCCTGCGTGTGGCGGATCGAGTTCTACTTCGGTGACTTCCCAGTCCACGCCGACACCGCGCAACACTGCTGCTTTGGACTTCATCGTGTCTCTTTCGTTGGGTGGGAGTCCGGTCAGGACGCGGGCCAGCCGACGGTCTTTGTCTCGGTGAAGATCTCGAGTCCCTCGATGCCGCACTGTCGGCCGACGCCGGACTGCTTGTAGCCGCCGAACGGCGCGTCTGCGCCGTACCAGAGGCCGCCGTTGATCCCGAGCGTGCCGGTTCTGATCCGACTCGCCACGGACTTGGCGCGGTCGAGGTCGTTGGCGAACACCACGCCCGACAGGCCATAGATCGACTCGTTGGCGATCCGCACGGCGTCGTCGTCGCCATCGAATCCGATGACCGAGAGCACGGGCCCGAAGATCTCCTCCTGCGCGATGGTCATCTTGTTGTCGACGTTCGCGAACACGGTTGGCTCGACGAAATAACCCTTCGGCAGATGCTTGGGCACCCCGCCGCCGGTGACCAGCCGGGCGCCTTCCTGCTTGCCCTTCTCGATGTAGCCCAGGACCCGATCATGCTGTTTCTTGGAAATCAATGGGCCCTGCAGCACCGACGGATCCGTGGGGTCGCCATATTTGTTCTTTTCCATTGCGGCCTTGACGATTTCAACCGCTTCGTCGTAGCGCGAGTTGGGTACCAGCAGGCGGGTGGGCATTGCACAGCCCTGCCCGGCATGCATGCAGATGAACGCGCTGCCGCCCACCGCGCCGCTGATGTCACCGTCCTCGTCGAGGACCAGGTACACGGATTTGCCGCCGAGTTCCAGAAAGGTGGGTTTGAGCGTCTGGGCAGCATCAGCCATGATGCGCCTACCGATGGCCGTCGAGCCGGTGAACGCCACCATATCGACCAGTGGAGACGTCGAGATCACCTCGCCCACAAGGTGATCAGAGGAGGGCACGATGTTGATGACACCGGGCGGGATGTCGGTGTGCTCGGCGATGATACGGCCGATCCTGGTGGCGTTCCACGGTGTGTCGGGTGCGGGCTTTAACACGCACGTGTTGCCCATCGCCAGGATGGGGCCGATCTTGTTGAGGATGATCTCGAGAGGGAAGTTCCACGGGGTTATGACACCGACGACGCCGATAGGTTCTTTCCAGACCTCCCGCGTCGTGAGGCTGCCAATGCCGAACGCGTCCTTGTCGGGAAGCGAACGCTTCCAAGCGAATTCGCCGATCATATCCGCGGGCCAGGTAAGGGCTTCGTTTAGGGGCACGTCGAGCTGGGGTCCGTAAGTGGACAAGACGGGACAGCCCACTTCGGCGACGAGTTCGGTGCGCAGTTCCTCGCGTTCGGCTTCCAGCGCTGCCTGCAGTTGCCGCAGTCCGGCGGCACGCGCATCGCCATTGCGTGACCACTCGGTGTTGTCGAACGCGTGCCGCGCCGCGGCGATGGCGCGTCCCATATCGGCGCGGGTCCCGTCGCTGGCAGTGCCGAGGATCTCTTCGGTCGCCGGGTTGATGTTGTCGAACTGACGTCCGGTCTCGGACTCGACGAGCTTCCCGTCGATGAGCATTCGCGATTCGTGGTTCACCATTGCCGGAGTTCCTTCACTGCGTCGGAGGCGCGCGGGGCCAGTGTTAGGTGAGGGATGAAACTGGTATTGCCGCAACGGATGACGGAATGGACGACTTCGGTCAGATGTTCGGCCTCAACCAGACCGCCGAGCATGTACTTGTTTTCCATCCAGTACCTGATGGCCGTTTCCAGAACGTCGGGATCCCAGCTTTTGTTGAACTCGGTCTGCGCGTCGCCGGTGCCCCCGAGGCTGTCGCCCACGGCGAGACGGGTGAAGCCGATCTCCGGATGTTCGATGCGCCAGGCCTCGACCAGCTTGTCCAAGGCGGCCTTGGTAACTGCGTAGGCTCCGAGCATCGGCCACGGAGTCGTGTAGGACGCACTCAGCGACGACAGGTATACGGCCGAGCCTGCCGCCGCGGTCAAGTGTGGCGCGGCGGCGGCGGTGACGAGCGAGGCGCCGGTGACGTTGGTGGCGAATAACTGCGCCCATTGTGCGGCGGTCACATCACGCAGAGGGGCAAGCACGCCCATGCCGGTCGTGTACACGAGGGCGTCGAGGCCACCGAGCGCACCGACCGCCTCGGCCATCGCGTTCTGGCAATCGTCGGTGACCGTGACGTCACAGGCGACGGCCACCGCACCGTTGCCGGCTTCCTTGGCGGCATCGACCAACCTGTTGTATCGGCGCGCCAGCAGCGCGATGTGGGCCCCCCGTTTTGCCAGTCCCGTGCCGATGCATCGGCCGAGGCCGGCGGAGGCGCCGACGACTGCGACCCGCAATCGTTGTCCGTCGTCAGACATCGAGTTTGGCGCTGACGGAGCCGAGGGTCGCGCCCGCGGTGCGCTCGAACCGGCCGTGATCGAAGCTGCGGATCTCGACGTCGTGTTCACCGACCTCGGCGCGCAGGGAACCCACCGTGCACTCCTGGCGGGTGCGGTGTTCGAATGGGTCGAAGGAGTACCATCGGCAAGCGTTCTCGTAGGTGATCTTGTTGATCTCGTCGTCGGGTAGCCCGGCCATGACCAGCGCGAGTTCCTCGGCTGCGGTAGGCCACGACGAGTCGGAGTGGGGGTAGTCGCACTCCCAGGAAATGTTGTCGATGCCGATGTCATGGCGCAGCTTCACTCCGATCGGGTCGGCGATGAAGCAGGTCAGGAAGCGCTCCCGGAAGACCTCACTGGGAAGTTTGGCGCCGAAGTCTTGGCCGGTCCACAAGTGATGCATTTCGTAGGTGCGGTCGAGGCGGTCGACGAAGTACGGGATCCACCCCGTGCCGCCCTCAGAGAGTGCGAACCGGACGTCGGGGAACTCCTTGATGACGCGCGACCACAGCAGGTCCGCGGCGGCCGAGCAGACATTCATCGGCTGCAGGGTGATCATCACGTCGATGGGGGCGTCGTCGGCGGTCATCGTGATCTTGCCCGACGACCCCAAGTGGACCGAGAGCACCGTGTTGGTGTCCGACAGCGCCCGCCACATCGGATCCCAGTACTTGTCGTGGAAGCTCGGGAAGCCGAGGGTGGCGGGGTTCTCGGTGAAGGTTACTGAGTGACAGCCCTTCTGGGCATTGCGGCGGATCTCCTTGGCGCACAACTCCGGATCCCATAACACAGGTAATCCCATGGGCAGGAAGCGTCCGCGATAGGACCCACACCACTCGTCGATGTGCCAGTCGTTGTACGCCTGGGTGACGGCCAGGGCGAGGTCCTTGTCGGGGTGCGTGGCGAACAGCCGCCCGGCGAAGCCGGGGAAGGACGGGAAGCACATCGACCCGAGCACACCGCCCGCATTCATGTCCTTGACCCGCTCGTGGATGTCGTAGCACCCCGGTCGCATCTCGTCGAAGGCGGTGGGTTCGATGCCGTACTCCTCGCGTGGGCGACCCGCCACAGCGTTGAGGCCGATGTTGGGAATAATCGCGCCGTTGAAGGTCCAGACCTCCGAGCCGTCGGGCAGCAGGATGACTCGCGGCGCATCGTCGGCGTACTTGTTCGCTACCCGCCCCTCGAACAGGTTCGGAGGCTCCACCAGATGGTCGTCGACGCTTACCAAGATCATGTCTTCGGGCTGCATGGGTCTCCTTGTACAGAGGTCGAGAGCGACGCTATCAGTGATGCAGAAGTACTATATTCGCTTTCTGGAAATAAGCATTTTCACACCCCGGCGCTCGTCCATATGTGTTAGGCAGAATGATCACCGCCGCAATGCTTTTCGGGGGTCGACGGCAAACGAAAGCAGGAGCCGGTCGAGGATCTTCGCGGCCCGACGGCGCGCCTTGGCGGGATTTGCGGCATGCGCGACAAGAAGCGAGGCCTCCTCGAGCGCGGCGACTAGCATGTGGGTCAGCTCACCGACGGGTTGATCATCGATGATGCCCGCCGCGATCGCCTCGCGGACCACGTTGTTGATGAGGGCGATGCTGTTGCCCTCCTGGATTTCGCGCAGGGTCTGCCAGCCCAGCACCACCGGTCCATCGACGAGGATCACCCGCTGTACTGCGGGTTCCTGTGCGGCTTCGAGAAATCCGTGCAGACCGCTCGTGAGCCGTTCCCACGGGTCTGTCCCCGGCGGGGGAGCGGCGATGGATCGAAGCGTGAGGTCATTCTCGACGTCTTCGAACACAGCGCGAAACAGCTCGGCCTTGTCCTTGAAGTGGTGGTAGAACGCGCCGCGCGTGCCGACGCCGGACTTCGTCACGAGGTCGCCGATGCTCGTGTTGAAGTATCCACGTTCCACAAACAGTTCCCGGCCCGCATCGATCAGGTCGCGACGGGTCTGCTCGCCTCGGGCGCGCCGATCGTCGTCCGCCCCACCGCGCTTTGCCATGACGACGATCGTAGCAACATTCAATCTGTATGTTGAGGGCCGGGTTGGGTCAGCGCACTAGACCCCGCAGCGACATGAGCCCAAGTTCCTTGTGGCTCATAAACCCCGGCCGTGCGTCGCAGACAGCCGGAATCGCGTTGACGGGCTCCATCGCCGTCCAGGTGTAACCAGGGTTGCCGTGGTCACCGTGCTCGTCCGCGGCGCCACGCAGTATCAACTCGGTGCCGGGCTCGCCCTCTATTACCACCCGGTAGTGGTAGTAACCGTCCCACTCCGGTCTGGGGTCGATGGCGTCGTGCTCGATGAATGAATACAGCTCGTGCAGGGTCATGAACGGCATACCGTCCACCCACGCCGTCCACTCGTGATGCTGGGCGGCCACGGTGCCCTTCTTGATCACACCCGTCAGACCCGGCATATCCATCTCCTCGGTTCCCTCGTACGGGATGTCGCGGGTCGCCAGGCCGAGCTTGACGTCCGTGGTGAACCTTTCGACGGTCTTGCCCATGCCCTCCACCACCATGGTCAGCGACTGCGCGAACAGCGACCATGCGGTTCCGAAGAGGTTGCCTTGCTCGAACTCGGCAGGAGCCTTGCCAAACCCCATCTCGTCGAGGTACTTCAACGTGTCCTTGTTGAAGTTCACCACCTCGTAGATGTGAATGTGGTCGATCCGGCTGACGATGCGGCACAGGGTCAACACGAGCAGGTCCGCGGCGTAGCCGGGATGGATCCCACCACCGTGAAACGACGTCTTACCCTCTTGGCAGGCCGCCTCGATCTTGTCGATGTCGGCGGCGTTGGTCTCCGTCCGGTACCACCATGCGCCGCCGGACGCGACGACGTTCTTGCCCCCGCGCAGCAAGCGGCAGATCTCGTCGACGTCCGACCACAACGGCGCGTAGAACACGCAGTCGGCGTCGAGTGTCTCCAGAGCGGACTTGTCGGTGGTTGCAAGCACACCGATCGGCGCCACCCCGACGAGCTCACCCGCGTCCCTGCCGACCTTCTCCGGCCGGTTGCAGAGCACCCCGACCACCTCGTAGACGGGGTTGTGTGCGAAGTGGCGCAGCGCCAGCGTGCCGACATTGCCCATGCCCCACTGGATTACGCGGTACTTCTGCTCAGCAGGTGACGTGCGGGATTCCAGCGGTGATACCAGCGTCATTGCGTCTCCTTCAGGCAACCCCAACCGAGGCTAGCATCGCAGAAAGCGTGATATGCAATTTTTGTAAACCACTGTTTTCGGGCAGTGGGAAAGTTGTCATCGGTCTCGCACAACCTTCGTCCTGTATGTTGCCGCTATGGCACACGACGAGGTTCGCGCATACGGTTCGGTTGCTCCACTGAAAGTCGGCTTGCTCAACGACTATCCGACCACCGGCGACACCGACAACGACAGCGTCGACGCGCTGCGGCTGGTGATGGACGAAGCCCATTCCTCAGGACTGCTTGACCGGCCGATCGAACTCGTCACTCGCAACGTGGTTGGCTTGCCCAACGGCACCTATCTGGCGGTCGAACGCGCCTTCGACGAGCTCGTGACGGAGGGTTGCCTGGCCATCTACGGGCCTTGGGTATCGGACAACGTGGTGCCGCTGCGATCCCACGTCGACGCCACCGCACGGGTTCCGATCGTCACTCTCTCCGGGTCGGAGGGCGCGCTGGGCGACTGGTGCTTCGCGCTGAACAATGGCTCGATGGCTGAGGAGCCGGTGATGCTGGCCGCGGTGATGATCGGCGACGGCCGGTCACGGATCGCCATTGCCTACGAGTCGTCGCTGATCGGCAAGGAATATCTCGCCTTCGCTCAACGGGCCTACGATGCAGCGGGTTTGACGGTCGTTGCCACCGTAGCGATTCCTCAGGTGGAAGCCGACAAGTCCAAGACGGTCAGCGCGATGCGCGCAGCGGAGCCCGACGCGCTGGTGCATGTCGGGTTCGGGCACGGCCTCTGGGGCTTTACCGATGCCCTGTTGGCCGTGGGCTGGGATCCACCGCGCTACACGACGACCGCCTTCGAAATGGCCCACATCAGCGCGGAGTGGATGCGGCACCTGTCCGGCTGGATCGGCCTGGACAGCTACGACGAACGCAATACCGTCGGGCAGGCGTTCCTCGACCGCTTCGAGTCCCGCTACGGTCGTCGGCCCGGCCACTCGATGCCGGGCCTGTCCCACGACGCGGCCACGGTGATCGTGCGCGGCCTCGCCGCTGCGCGACCGCTCACCGGGGAGGGCGTGAAGAACGGGCTGGAGCAGGTGAAGCTCGTCCCATCGGCCAGCGGCGCCCCGGGAACATTCCTGCGGTTCGGCCGCTTCATCCGCCAGGGCTGGATGGGGTCTGACTATCTCGTGGCCCGACGGGTGCTGCCCGACGGCAGCGCACACGTCTTTCATGCTGCGCCCAGCGACCACATCGCACGCGCGGTTGCTCTCGCCTCAAGTTAATTGGATGGCGCCGAACACCGGTGCGGTCACGATGCCGGGTGGTTGGGCAAGCACATAGGGAATCGCGCGAACCGCGCCCATCGCGATCATCAGGTGACCCGGAATGGCATGCTGGCCCGCCGGCGTCGGGCCACCGGACCCCACATCGAGTTGGAGTTCAAAGCTCGGCTCACCCTTGATGGCCGCACGGATCAGCGGCGCCTTCTCGCCGGGCGCCAGCGGTGCCATACCCCACTGGGGAAGGTCGCGGGTCAGTACCCACTCCTCGTGGATGGCCAGCAGTGGACGGTCTGACCAGTGGCCGACCCACGAGAACCGCTGCCCGACAACGGTTCCCGCCTCGATCGTGCCGGCGAGAACCTCGATGTCGTAGGGCAGCGTGGTGGCGTCGACCGAAACGTCGATGTGCGACAAGGTGATCCCCAGGACGTCGGCGGTGGCATTGAGCGCCTGGCGGTAGGCCATGTCGAGTTTCTTGATGATCGGGGAATCGATGCTGACGTCTTCCGGCGGCCTGCCCATGCCCATTAGGTCGACGAGCATCGGCCGACTGTCGACGGCTGAAACGTCAGTGGCCTCATAGAGGTCGATTCGATCGATCGTCTTGCTCAGCCCCGTCACCGTCGCGACGAGTCGCTCGAACATGAAGCCGGGGTTCTCGCCCGCGGCGTGGAACCGCGACCCACCCTGCCGGCAGGCCCTGGCGAAAGCCGACTGGGTTTCCGCGCCGTAGGTGGGCAGGTGGTTGTACGACGTCGTGGTGATGACCGTGCTGCCCGCCGCGAGTAGGCGGCAGATGTCCTCTGCGTTCGTCTCGATGGCGTGGGCCTTGCTGGCCGCGTGCACGACGACGTCGGCTCCCAACGCGATGATCTCGTTCTTGTCCGCTGTGGCGATCACGCCCGTCGTGGCCGGCAGCCCGCAGAGTGCGCCCGCGTCCACGCCGGTTTTCGCCGGGTCGTACACCAGCACACCCACCAGTTGATAATGAGGATTCTCAATCAGCTCCTGTAATGCGGCGCGACCCACGGCGCCGGTTGCCCATTGCGCGACTCGAATAGCCAATCGAATGCTCCAGGTTGCGCTTTCGCGATTTGCCGGTTTCTGGTTGGTCCAACCTACATCATGTAGGTTTGCAACCGACAAGATGTAGGTTGAACGGCGTAAGGGAGGTGGCACGTGGCGGAGCCGGCGGTTACTGACGACATCGAGCAACGCATCCGCGAGGCGCAGGAGAAGTTCAACGCCGGAATGGGCGCAGACGGAGACGCCACCCCCTATCCGTTGCTGCGCGAGCTGCGCACGAAGGCGGCGGTCCACCCGGGCTGGCCGGAGATGGGCGTCCCGGAGGATGGACCCGACGGCAGGAAGACGTTCACGGCGTACTCATTCGACGCCGTCAAAGGCGTTTTCACCGACAACATCACGTTCAGCACCCGGATCTACGAGGACATGGTGCGGCCGCTGCAGGGTCCGACGATCCTGGAGATGCAGGAGCCCGAGCACGCGACCTACCGCAGGTTGCACGAATTCGCTTTTGCCAGGTCTTCGATGAAGCGCTGGGAAACCGAGCTTGTCGGGCCCCTCGTGGATCGCACAATCGCGAAGTTCCGCGACGACAAGCGTGTCGACCTGGTCGATGCGCTGTTCATGCCGGTCCCCGTGCGCATCATCGCGGCCCTTCTCGGGTTGCCCGAGTCCGATATCGGTGAGTTTCACCGGCTGGCCATCGACCTGCTGGGCTTTCGCGCCGACATGGAAACCGCGATGAAAGCGTCGGCGGAGATGAAGGAGTACTTCATCGGAGTGCTCGCCGACCGCCGCAAGTCGCCGAAGGACGACATGGTGACCATCCTGTCGCAAGCCGAGATCGACGGCGTCAAGATGTCGGACGAGCAAATCTACGGGTTCATGCGCAATCTCCTGCCCGCCGGAGCGGAGACGACGTCGCGATCGACCGCCAGCCTCGCGTTGGGGCTTTTAACCCACACCGACCAACTCGATGCGGTGCGTGCCGACCGCAGCCTGTTGCCGCAGGCGATCGAGGAGGGCATCCGGTGGGAGACGCCGCTGCTGAATTTCATCCGTGAGGTGAGCGCCGACGTCGAATTCTTCGGCCTGCACATCCCGAAGGGATCGACGATGATGGTGAATCTCGGCAGCGCCAACCATGACGAGACACGCTGGGAGGACGCCCAGTCCTTCAACATCTTCCGGGAACGCAAGCCGCACATCGGATTCGGTCATGGCGCGCACGTGTGCCTGGGAATGCACTTAGCCCGGCTGGAGAGCACCAAGATCTTCACCGCGCTGTTCGACGAACTACCGGGGCTGCGCCTCGATCCCGACGCCGCGCCGCCCTATGTCACCGGCACCATGTTCCGTTCGCCGCCGCGTCTCGACGTGGTGTGGGATTGAGGAGATCGGTTGACATGACTCGCGTAATCCAGTGGGCGACCGGGGTGACAGGAATGATGTCGTTGCGTCACGTCTTGGGCCGCCCGGACCTCGAACTGGTCGGCGTCCGGGTGTACGACCCGGCGAAGGCGGGAGTCGACGCGGGCACCCTGTGCGGGATTCCCGAAGCAGGGGTGCTGACGTCTGCCGATCGCGACGCCGTCATCGGCATCGATGCCGACGTGGTGCTCTATATGGGCAAGGTGGAAACCGACACACCGGGCTGCTTCGCCGATGTCTGTGACCTACTGGCATCCGGCAAGAACGTGGTGGCCACGGGCAGCCGATTCATCCATCCCCGCTCGCTGCACGAATCACTGGCAGACAGTATCGAAAAGGCTTGCCGCGCAGGCAATTCATCTTTTCTCGGGTTGGGTCTGTACCCGGGCTTCATCGGTGAGTCGCTGGCGCCGGTCCTGTCCCGGCTCACCGAGCGCACCGATCGAATCAGTGTGCGGGAGGTGCTGAACTACTCGACCTATGCCAGCCACGACCTGATTTTCAACGCGATGGGTTTCGGTCATGCGCCCGATGACACCACCCCATTGCTGACCAACACCGACTACGCCGCGAGCGCATGGATCGGCAGCGCGACGGTCCTTGCGCAGGCCCTCGGGCTCCAGATTCGGTCCGTCGCGGGATTCCGCGAGGTCGCGACCACGCCCAGGGCGCTGACGGTGGCTGCTGGCAAGATTCCCGCCGGAACCGTGGGAGCGATGCGCTTCGGCGTCGTGGTCGACTGCGGCGAAACCACACTCGCCGTCGAACATCTCACCAGGATGGCAGACGACCTGGCCCCGGACTGGCCGACCGAGATCGGTTATGCCGTGACCTTCGAGGGCAAGCCCAACATGAGTTTTCACTTGGTGATCGGCTCCCACGAGGAGGATCACGCCGAGCAGGGTTGCCTGGCCACTGCCATGCACGCCATCAACGCCATCCCGGCCGTGATTGCGGCTGAACCGGGTCTCTACGACCTGTCGACGATCACACCGTTCGTCGCGCACTGGACCGAGCGCGGCGTCGTGCCCACGACGTAGCGGCGCGTCCTCCTCTCGTACGGTTACCGGTGAAGGTCTAGTGCCCCTTGGTGATTCGGGGTGCCAGATGCACGATGTCGCTGACCACGGTGGGGTTCGCACGCGAAACGGCGATCAGAGAAAGCATCGTATTGGCCACGTCCACGACTGACGACATCTTGGTCGGAATCTGGCCTTCGTGCGCCCAGGCGCGGTACAGATCGGCCAGCAGGTCGCGGTCGGCGCCGCGCAGGATCTCGGTGTCCGCGGTGGGCCCAACGCTTACCCGGATCAGGGCGATGTCGGGATGCTCGGCCCGCCAGGACCGCAGGATCTCGTCGAGCGCGGCCTTGCTGGCGTGGTAGGCGGCCACGCCTGCGCGGGGCCGGCCGACATCGTGGCTCGATGCGACGACCACCGCGGCGTTTTCGGCCAAGTGAGGCAGGACCGCGCGCAGCACGTGGGAGGCACCGACGGCGTTGACGGCGTACGCGTGCAGCCAGGTCTCCACGTCGGTCTCTTCGATCAGCGCGAACGGCACCACGGCACTGGTGAACACCACCGCGTCGAGCGTGCCGAACTTGGCGGCGACGTCGCCGATGACAGATTCGATGGCGCGGGGGTCGGACACATCGAGCTCGTGTGCTGATCCGTCGAGCCGAGCGGCCAGCTCCGAGAGGATGTCCACCCGCCGGGCGGCGAGTGCCACGCTGGCGCCCCTGGAGTGAGCGGCATGGGCCAACGCCTGTCCGATGCCGGAGGACGCCCCGATGATCAATATCCGCGTCCCCGCGATGTTGGAGTGCCGGTCGCTCATAACTTGTTTCCTTTGGATGATTTCATGGCTGACGGCTGGGCCGCGTCGATGATCGACCGAATCGTGCGGCGACACCTGCCGCACTCCGTTCCGGCGCCGCAGGCGCCGGCCACCTGCTTAGATGTGGTCGCGCCGGCGGCGACCGCACCGGCTACCGTTTCGTTGGTGACGCCGTGACAGAGACAGACATACATCAGTGCAGTCCCGTACCAGTGGTCTCGTCCACGCGCATGGCGGTGACAAACCGTCCGACGAAGACCGGCGGGTAGGCGCCGATTCCAGCGGCCGCCAGCCATGTTGAGGCGATGTCGGAGCGTCTCACCCATCTGAGCGCATTGTCGGCGTTGGCGAGTTGCTGCAGGAACATTACTTCGCGCGGGGTGTCCAAGGCGCGGTATACAAGCGTTCGCCGAATGCCGGCCTTTGCGAACTCGTCGACCGATCCGCGCACGTGCGCGACGAAGTCCTCGACGTCTTCGACGGGCGTGACGGCTGCCACCACGAGCTCGGTGCCCGGCGCGGGCGGCTCGTCGATGTCGAATCGCTCAACCGTTTCTCCCGCGAAGACGGCAGGGATGTCTTCGACGCCAACCGCGTCGAACCACTCGAAGAAGTATGGCGAGCGCAGCAGCCTGAGCAGCGGTTGTTCGGAGCGGATACCAATGATCACCAGGACATTTCCCGGGTCGATGATCGACTCATAGACGAACGCGTAGCGGGCGCCGAGGTCGACGAGGCTGTCCTGGTGGCGTTGCAGGACAGGGCCGATGCGGTCGGATTCGGCGATCCGGAACTCGACGGCGAAAACGAAGCTGCGAAGCGTCGCGGGGGCCATCATCCACCGCCCCCTCGCTTAGGTTCCTGCCGCTGCCCATGGCTAGCCGCGCCAATGTTAATCCGATTCTCGCATGTGAGAATTAATATTCTCACCGAGGGTGGACCCACATCGCTCGGCACGGGTAAGGAGATGACGTGATCGATTTCGACGGCAAGGTAGTGCTGGTTACCGGAGGGGGCGCGGGCATCGGGCGAGCCACCGTGGCGGCGTTCGCGGACCTGGGTGCGTCGGTCGTCGCACTCGAGGTCGATCCGGAGCGGGCGGAGGACCTGCGCAGCCGGCTCGGCAACCGGGCGCTCGTAGTCACGGGCGATGCGACCGTCGCTCCCGACGTCTCGGCGCTCGCCGGTACGATCAACGAGCGGTACGGGCGCCTTGACGTCTTGGTGAACAATGTCGGCCACTTCATGACGCGGCCGACGCCGTTTGAGCGGCTCACCGACGGGCAGATCGACGACATCTATCGGGTGAATCTCAAGCACATCTTCTTGGTCACCCGCGTCATGCTGCCGCTGCTGCGTGCCGCTGACGGCAACCCGAGTATCACGAACGTCTCGTCGATCGAGGGCTTCCGGGGGATACCTCGATTCGCGGTGTACGGTGCCTTCAAAGCCGCGGTGACTGGCTTCACGATGAGCCTTGCCCTCGAGTTGGGCCCGGAGGGCATCCGGGTTAACGCCGTCGCACCCGAGACGACCGACAGTGCCCAGGTGCCGCTCGACCGAATGATTCACGAATCGCAGCGACACCACATACCGCGCTGGATTCCGCTGGGCCGCTTCGGGACCCCGCAGGACATCGCGGGCTGTGTGCTGTTTCTCGCGAGCCCGCTGGCCGCCTGGGTGTCGGGAACTGTGCTGCACGCCGACGGAGGTGCGTTGGCCGCCGCCGGCTGGTATCGCGACGACCAGGGCACGTGGACGAACATGCCGGTCATCAAGGGCAACAGCGGGAAGCCGGCGGAGGCGGGCGGCTAATTCCGGCGAACGGGAGCGGAAAGCTTGTTTGCGTTGTGTTTTAACACAAACTCTCTACGAGTCGAGGGGGTTTCGCGACGCGTGGAAGGTCGTCTTCGAGATCAGTGACGACACGTAGCCCATGTGGAAACGGATGCGGGACTTAACGCTCCATGACCTCCTGCTCACCCACCCTCGGTGAGCGCGGGTAACGAGACGCCGCGATCGCGTGCCCTGCACAGTGAATCCTGACGAAACTGTTCGCGCTCCTCGACCGTCCAGCGCGTGGTGGGCTCGATAACCAACGCGTCGACCGTGTAGCCGAGCATGGTGAATACATAGTCCAGGTAGGGCAATTGGAAGTCCTGTAGGTCGGGATGCCGACCATCGTAGGAGCTGCTACGCGTCAGTATCAGATGAGCCGGTCTTCCTTGGCCCAGAGTTCCGACGTGACGACCGTCCTGATCTAGGGTGAAGCTGAGCAAGGGCTGTACCAACACGTCGATCCATGCCTTCAACCGATGCGGCACCGACCAATTCCACATCGGCGAGGAAATCACAAGTCGGTCAAAAGCGCGAACCCTCTCGATTTCATCGACGATGCGCTGCCACTTCGTGGCCTGTGCCGAGGTGATCGCTTCCCCGAACAACGGCGCGAACTTGGCAATCGCCACATCACCGTCTGTGACCGGGAGATCATCCGACCACACGCTGAAATGCTCTACGAATCCAACAGATTCAGCAGGCGCGGCCGCCAGAAATTCTTCGGCCAGCGCTGACGACAAGGACGCTTCGCCTTTTGGTGAGGCCTCAATCCACAATGTCCGGATCATCAGACCGTCGCAATCGACGAGACGCTGGCACCAAATGACGGGGCGCCGGACGGCTCGCGACTGACGTCATAGTCGAAAACGACGTGCCCCGAAATGATGTCGACATCTCGTTTGGTTAGCTGCAACGGATGAGTCAAGAAATGCGCACTGGCCCTGGAAGCCGCCGGCAGGTCGGCGATGACCACCCGAGACTCGCGCACTGTGTATGCCGCAACAACCCGCCCATTAGCACGCACTTTAGAAGGCACTAAGTAACCTTTCTCGGTCATCGGCTCGATATCTGTCGCGGAGGGCGTCACGCCTGAAACCGTAACATACTTTAAAGTACGGTATAGTGCTGAATTTTCGATTTCGACCAGGCCCTACTGGGAAGTCGACTATCAAGGTGTACGACCCTGACGGGCATCTCGAGGAGACAGGCAAACCGGGACCCTTTACAAGTGACGTAGTCACGGATTGTTGCGATACAAGGAGTTCGTCGATGTTCACGTTGCGGTTCGATATGCGATCCTCGGTCCAGGGCGCACCATTCGCCGACTTGTACGCCGCGGCACTGGATATGTGCGCCTACTCAGAGACCCGTGGCGGTGTCGCGGTCATCCTCTCCGAACATCACGCCGCAAAGGACGGTCACCTGCCGTCGCCGCTGATGCTCGCGTCGGCGATCGCAGGCCGCACCGAACGCATCGCGATCATGCTGGCCGCCTTGGTTGTACCGCTGTACAACCCGGTCCGGCTCGCGGAGGACATCGCGGTGCTCGACATCATCAGCAAGGGCCGCGCGGCTTACGTTCTTGGCGTGGGCCATCGCGACGAGGAGTACGAGCACCTCGGTGTGAATCCACGCAGGCGCGGACGCCTCGCCGACGAGTACACCGATCTCGTGTTGCGGCTGTTGTCAGGGGAGACGGTGACCGTCGACGGCAGGCGTGTGCACGTGACGCCCGCGGTCGTCGGCCCGAACGGACCGCAGTTGATGATCGCCGGAGGCAGCCCGGCGGCGGTCAAACGGGCCGCGCGGCACGGCCTCGGGTTCGTCGCCCAGGCGAACCCACCGGGGCTACTCGAGCTGTTCGAGAGCGAGTCACGCGCGCATGGTCACGAGCCAGGACCCACGATGTTCCCGGACAACGCGGGGCCCACGACGGCATTCGTAGCCGACGATGTGGACGCGGCGTGGGCCGAGATCGGGCCCTATCTCCTGCACGACGCGCTGATGGCGGCGTCTTACCGGCGCGGTGACGATTCGGTCGCCAGCATCACCAGCGCCAAAACCGTTGCCGAGCTGCGTGATTCACCTGGGGCCTACGCAATCTTCACACCGGACGAGGCGGCGACGGCACTGCGCAGCGGCAGGCCACTGCCCCTGCATCCGCTGTGTGGCGGGCTCCCGCCCGCGCTCGCGTGGCCCTACCTGGAGCGTGCCGCCGCGGCCGAGGCGGCGGTGAATCAATGATGTTCTACGCCGTCAGCCGTCTCGCACCGTCGGTGGCGCTGCGATGACGCTTGTCGCCCGTCCTGCTACGCCTGGGCGACTCCGACGTCAACGGAAATCGCGGCGGCAGTAACGAATTTCGACTCATCTGAGGCCAGCCACGCAACTGCGTTTGCAACATCCTCGGGCATCGTCACCGCGTTCGGTAGGAGTTGCTTGCTGAACCCGTATTGCGGATGAGAGTAGGAATCCGCTGCCTGCTGCATCGCTTCGATCATCCGGCCACTACCCATCGGCGTCGCGACCGACCCGGGGTGAAGGCTGTTCACCCGGATGTCGTAGCGACCGAGTTCGACCGCGAACGAGCGCGCGAGCCCCGTGACGCCGTGCTTGCTTGCCGTATAGGCCACCATGAAGGGCTCCATCTTCACACCTGCCACCGATCCGATGAGAATGATCGACCCGCCACGTCCACCGGCAATGATGTGCTTGGCGCCGGCCATCACCGTGTTCCATGTACCGACCAGGTTGATGTTGATGGTGTCCTGGAAATCGGAGGGGGACACCTGATCCCAAGGAGCCGGACAACAGATGCCGGCATTGGCGACGATCACGTCGAGCCGGCCCAGTTCGGCCACTCCCTTGTCGACAGCAGCGCACAGGGCGTCGTGGTCGCGGGTGTCGACGATAGCGGTGACGGCGCGCCTGCCGTTCGCGGCGACGAGGCTGGCGGTTTCCGCCAACTCCTCGGGGGTGGCCGAATCGTATGGGACGCTTGGCGGCAGCGGGCCAGCAATATCGACGATGATGACGTCGGCGCCGTCGGCGCTCAACCTGTCGGCGTGCGCGCGGCCCTGGCCGCGGGCTGCCCCGGTAACGAGTACCACCTTGCCGGTCATGTCTGGCACACGCGTACGCTACACCACGCGCTGTATCTGAGAACAATCTTTACCGTAGAACGAGAACAATGATTCTATCCACGGAATCGTCTGCGACCGTAGTCCCCGGCTTTGCGATCGACGGCGGCAACGAGGTCAGGGGTGCACCCCGCTGGCCGATGTTCACCGTCTAGTCGAAGACCAATGCGTTGCGAGGCGCGGTGATCGGCAGATCCAGCGAGGTCGCGATGCCGGGAGCCGCATCGACCACGTACGGGATGGCGTTGACCACGCGCATGGCCGTCGCCTCCATTGCGTTGTCATTGGCCGATGCCGGGGTGTCCTCGGTGCCCAGGCGAAGATCGCACTGGATGCGCGGTTCGCCCTCGATGACGATGCGGTAGGTGCCATTTGGTGCCGACGCCCACTCCGGTGCCAGGTCGGGAGCCATCCGGTTGACGTGTTCGATGGTGATCACCGGGTGACCGTCAACGACTCCGGTGGTCTCGGCCCGCACCGCGCCGCAGGTGCCCGCCGGAATCAACCCGCACGCCACGTGCAGGTCGCGCGGGGTGATCACGCGCTCATAGCTTTCGGTGACCTCGTCGAGCTCGACGCCGAGGGCACGCGCCACCAGGCCGATCGGTGGTCCCCACGCGAACTGCTGTGCGCCATCCAGCTCGAGCAGCGGTGTGAAGTCCAGCGGGCGACCGAACCCCATCGCGTCGAACATCAGGTGCGCATTGGGGTAGGCCGAGTAGTCGAAGATCTCCTGCGCGCGGACCGAGCGGATGGTGCTGGACAAGGTCGACAGCAGGACGGCGAACTGGTCGCCGGCGAATCCTGGTTCAATGCCCGACGTGTATATCGTGACCCCGCCCGCGAGCGCCGCGGCACGCACCTGGTCGGCCATGTCGGGAATCCACCTGTCCGGAAACATCATTCCCGGCGTGTTGGTGGTGACCACATTGATGCCGGCCGTCAGGAAGCGGACGTAGTCGGGAACCGCAGCCGCATCCATCTCGGCGCTCATGGCCGCATACACCACGCAGTCGGGCTTGAGCTTGATGATGTCGTCGAGATCGGATGTGGTCATCACGCCGATGGGGCCCAGCCCCACGACCTCGCCGGCGTCGCGGCCCGTCTTCTCAGGGCTATGCACCCATACACCTACCAAGTCGAGGTGCGAACGGCGGTTGATCGCGCGTAACGCGATGCTGCCCACACCGCCCGTCGATATGACTGCCACGCGTAAGACCTTGTCAGCCAAGACTATTGCTCCTTCATTGAGTGTTTCTGGCTACAGATCGGGGATTGGAAGGGACGAATTCGGCCCTTGGAGACCACCGTCGACGATGAAGGTCGAATTGGTGGCGTAGCAATCGCGGGTGGACAGATACAACGTCAGCCGGCCGAGGTCTGCGACGTCGCCGATCCGATGCAGCGGCGTCAGCTCCTTGAGTTTCTCCTCAGAGCCCGGCATCAGGTCGAAGCTCGACTGCAGCCCGGTCGTCATGAACGCGCCCAGGGCGATGGCATTCACGCGGATCTTCGGGGCGAGCTCCTGCGCCATGGCTCGGGTCAGCGCTTCGAGTCCGCCCTTGGCCACGGAGTATGGCAATAGTCCACGGATTCCAAATCGACCGGCCCCGGAGGAGATGTTGACGATTGAGCCCCGTCCCACCTTCAACATGTGTGGCACGGCAAGCTGGCTCATGATGAATGCAGAAGTGACGCAGTAGTCGAACGTCTGCCGAAGGTTGTCGTCGGTGAGGCTCAGAAATGGGCCGTAGGTTGCGAAACCAACGTTGTTGACCAGGACGTCGATGCGGCCGAACTTATCGACCGTGGTCTGCACCACGCGCTCGCTGTCGGAGCGTTCGAGCGCATCGGCCGTGAGTGCGAGGCCTTTTCCGCCCGAGTCTTCGATCTCCTTGACCGTCTGTTCCACCTCAGACGACGTGCGCGCCGTACCAACGACAGTTGCGCCCGCTTCTGCGAGCACCTTGGCGATGCCCTCGCCGACGCCACGCCCGGCACCGGTGACGATCGCCACCTGACCATCTAGGTTGAACTGTTCGAGTGCCACGAAGCGCCTCTCTGCGGAGAACTGGATACGCAGCCGCGAATCTACCCCAATGAGAATTGATGTTTCCGGTAATCGAAAATCCTGGTTTAGTACGTCGTAGAGTTGCTGTCATGTCGCAGCCACTGCCGATGTTGCACCATGTCGTGTTCGCGATCGGACTCGAGCGCCTCGAACGTGCTGCGGATTACCTGAGCTCCTTCGGCTTTCAGTTTCAGGCTTTCGAACTGGAACACCTGGGCCTGCAGATCCGCCTCGACTGGGCCCGCGGTTTCGAGCTCATCGCCCCCACCGCCGCCGCACCAACGGACGCGGGTACTGCGGCGGACTTCCTGGCCCGCAACGGCGACGGGTTGTTCTCCGTCATCGTGCGCACGGCGGATTGTGCTGCGGGCGAACACATCGCCGCGCGATACGGCGTCAAGTCCGACTTCCGGCAGCGGCATGAGGGCGACGGATTCGAGTTGACCGAAGTCAAGCTGGAGCCGCTGTTCGGCATCCCCTTGACACTGATGAGCACCAACATGGCCGACGGGCAACCGGTTAACCCCTAGGGGCGCGCCAATAGCGCGCTGAGCTGCTGGGCCAGCTCCAACTTCTTGACCTTTCCGGTCGCGGTGAACGGAAGGTCCTGCTTTGCGGCGATCCAGATGAACTTCGGCACTTTGTACGCCGAGAGCCGGCCGCGCAGTTGCGCCCGCAAAGACTCACCGTCGAGCGCCGATTCACCGCGCGGGACCACCGCCGCGGCGACCACCGTCCCGTCGTCACGACTCTCGGCGCCAACCACGTACGCTTCGAGCACGCCGTCGCAGTCGGCGAGCGCCAGTTCGACTTCGCCGGGTGTGACGTTGGTGCCGCCACCCGTCTTGATCAGGTCGCCCAAGCGGCCGGTGAACCTGATCCATCCGTCGTCATATTCGACGCCGCAGTCGCCCGTCCGGTAGTACCCGTCCGGGGTGAACACTTCTTCGCGCTCACGCTTGTGCAGGCGTTGCATCAACGAGTATCCGCGAACCCAGATTTCGCCCGGCGTACCGACGGGCGTCGGTCGTCCTGTGTCGGGATCCACGAGCAAATGGTGCAGTCCGTCGACCGATACCCCGCCGGTCTCGGACCGCTCGGGGGGTTGCGGCAGATACGGGTCCACCCCGATGTGATTGCCACACAGTTCCGTCATCCCCAGAGCATTGGGGCCCTTTGGTCGACGCTCGGCCGGCACCATCGCGGGCATGCTGGTGCGTCGCACCGAGCTCAGATCGCGTGCGCAGAACTCGGGATGTTCGGCCAGCGTCTTGCCCTGCTGCGGCCAGCCCAGCGTGATCGTCGCGCGGTGGAGCTCGATGAGTTCCAGGGCCTCCGCCGCATCGAATGCGGGCTGGGTGACCAGGGTCGCGCCGTGGTGGATCACCGCATGCAATCCGGTGATCAGCCCACCCACCCAGAAGAAGGGCATGGCGGTGAACATCACATCATCGTGGGTGACGCCGTAGGCGAACGTGAGGTTGTAGGTATGGCGGACCAGGGTGCCCTGGCTGTGTACGGGTCCCTTCGGGTCACCGGTGCTGCCCGAGGTGTAGATGATCATCGCGTCATCAGCCGGTGTCACACACGATTCCACGTCCACCAGGAAGCCGGCGTCGTTATCCGACACCGCGCCATCGGCGGGAAGCCTTGTCGTCCAAGCCCGATCGGATGGGCCCCACACCGCGACGGTCCGCAGAAACGGCGCTTGCCGTATCGCGATGCGGCCTGGCTCGCGCTGATCAGACAGCCCCGGCAATGCTTCTTGAAGCCGGGCGAGGAAGTCGTGATTGCGGAACCGTGACCACGCCAGAATCGTCCGCAGGTCAGCATGACGGGCGGTCCATGCCAGTTCGGACGCTTTGTGAAAGGTGTTGAGCGGAACGGCGACCGCGCCTATACGTGTGGTGGCAAACCAGGCCAGTGCCCACTCGATGCTGTTAGGCATCAAGATTCCGACGTGATCACCCTTCCCGATGCCCTCCGCCAACAGGGCGGTCGCTAGTGCGGCCGAGCGCCCGTCCAGATCGGTATAGGTCAATTCCTGCCCGTCTGCGATGAGGAACGGCTTGTCCCCGAAACGGGCGGAGCTTGACCTCACGAGCGCAGGAATCGTGGGCGGAATGGTCGGGAAGGGCATGAGCGTAGGATAGTAGATTTCCGAAATACGAGAACACCAGTTCTCGTTGATCGCCCGACGCCTACAATCCCCGATATGGCGACAGAATCAGTGAGTCCCTCCGCTGGCGACGGGTTGGACCGGGTGGAGTCGAGCCTCGCGATCAGTCAGCTACCCACCAGGTACGCGATGGCTCTCGACGCCCGTGATCTCGACGCGCTGGTGGCGTTGTTCGTCGAGGATGTCGATGCCGGCGCGCAGGGTCGGGGCAGGGATGCGTTAAAGCGTTGGTATGACGGCGTGCTTCGGCGGTTCTACCGCAGCATCCACTTGGTCTGCGGCCACCAATTCGACTTTGTCGATGCCGACCATGCGATCGGATCTATCTACTGCCGCGCCGAGCACGAAGACGGCGACGGGTGGTATGTGATCACCATGCGTTACGACGACGTCTACGAGCGGCGCGATAACCAATGGTGTTTCGTCAAACGACGGGAGCATCCCTGGTACTCGGTCGATGTGACGGAGCGACCGGGACCGGAGTTCATGCGCTGGCCGACCGACATCCGGTTGCGCGCGGCCATGCCCCAGCGGATGCCGACGTGGCGGGCCTTCTGGGCTGACGGAGACCCGGCCCTGCCCGAACGACTGTCGGCGCGCCCGTAGCGTTCTGGCTGGCTGCCTCACCGGTGGCGCGGTTTACAAATCCGTTCGGAACTGCCATTCTCACAACATGCAAACGGGCGTTTGCGCCCTTGCTGACCTGTTGGTGCGCTCGCACCCGTAACCCTGCGACCAATGGAGGCCGTCATTTCCGTCGACAAAGTACTCAGCGGCGTCCGCGTGCTGGAGGTTGCCGCGTGGACCTTCGTGCCGTCGGCCGGCGCCGTGCTGGCGGAGTGGGGGGCTGAGGTCATCAAGGTCGAGCCACGCGAGGGCGGCGACCCGCAACGTGGCCTCGTCACGATGGGCATCGTGGACCAGGGTGGTGGTGCCGTCAACTACATGATCGAGATACCAAATCGGGGGAAGAAGTCTATCGGCGTCGATTTGAGTACTCCTGGTGGCCAGGACGTCGTCCGTAAGCTTGCCGCGACATGCGACGTGTTCCTCACCAGCTATCTGCCGAACCGCCGCAAGAAGATGGGCATCGACGTCGACGACATCAGGGACGCGAACCCCAGCATCGTTTACGTGCGAGGGTCGGGTCACGGCCCAAAAGGGCCAGATTCGGACAAACCCGGTTACGACGGCGTCTCCTACTGGGCTCGCGGCGCCATCGCCACAATGCTTACCGAAGACGCCGGCGAGTTGGTGCGCTCGCGGCCTGCCTTCGGGGATCTGCTCGGAGGTATGGCGATCGCGGGCGGGATTGCGGCCGCGTTGTACAAGAAAGCCACCACCGGCCAGGGGTCAATTGTGGACGTCTCCCTGCTCGGGCTGGCGGCCTGGAACCTCAGCCCCGACGTTGCCGTGAGCCAGATTCACGGCGGCGGTTCCGTCCCGAAGTACAGCCACGCCGACGCGCCCAACCCGTTGGTGGGGACCTACCGCACCAAAGACGGCCGCTACGTTCAGCTGATGATGCTGCAACTCGACAAGTTCTACCCGGAAACGATGCGCGCGATCGGCCTACCCGAGTTGATCGACGATGCGCGATTCGCCGATCCCGCATCGCGATTCGCCAACCGCACAGAGCTCATCTTGCTCATGGACGAGGTGTTTGCCCAACGCACACTCGTCGAATGGCGTGAACAGCTTGCGGACATTTCCGGCGCGTGGGGCGTGGTGCAGACGCCGGCAGAGCTGTGCCATGACCCGGCGGTGACCGCCAACGGTTACATCGCGAACACCACGACGATGAACGGTACGCCGTACGCCCTGCCCACCAACCCCGTCCAGTTCGACGAACGGGCCGTAATCCCTCCCGGGGCGCCCGAACACGGCCAGCACACCGAGGAAGTCTTGATGGAGGCAGGCTTGGACTGGGAAACGATAGAGGGTTACAAGGAGACGGGGGCGATCCTATGAGCTCGACGGCGTCGGAGGCTGTCGTTGATGACCCTGTCGAATTCGACCCGTTTTCTCAAGACTTCTTCAACGGGGCGTTCGACACCTACCGACGCCTGCGCGACGAGGCTCCCGTTTACTACAGCAATAAGTGGGACTTCTGGGCCTTGACACGTTATGAGGACGTGACGCCCGCCACCAAGGACCACGAAACCTTTTCTTCGGCCAAGGGCGCGACGTTGGACATGGTGCAGGCGCACGACGACGCGCTGCCGGTGCCCAACGTGATTATCTCTATGGACCCGCCCGAACATCAGAAGATGCGCAGGCTGGTCAGCAACGTGTTCACCCCGCGCGCGATCGCCGCGCTGGAAGACATGGTGCGCGACAAGGTGTACGAACGCATCGGCGCGCTCGACCCGTCCTCGTTCGATGTCGTGGCCGACTTCTCGGCCCTGTTTCCGAACGAGGTCATCACCACCATGCTGGGAGTGCCCAAGCAGGATCGCGACCAAATTCGGGTCTGGCTCGATCTGCTGCTTGAACGCCGGCCAGGGGAGATCGCCACCACGGCAGAAGGATTCGAAGCCTCGACGAAGACCGGCCTCTACTACTACAACTTGGTACAGCAGCGTCGTGCCGAACCCCGCGACGACATGATCAGTCGACTCATCGAGACCGAGATCGAGCGAGACGGTCAGGTGGAGAAGCTCACTGATGTGGATATCACCGGGTTCGCGACCATGCTCGGGGGAGCGGGCGCAGAGACCGTGACCAAGCTCGTCGGCAACGCGATGGTCGCCTTCGCCGACTTTCCCGACCAGTGGCAGAAGTTGCGGGAGGACCGCGGCAAGATTCCCGCCGCGGTCGAAGAGTTATTGCGCTACGAGGCGCCGTCGCAGTACCAGATCCGCACCGCCACCCGCGATGTGACGTTGCACGGCAAGACAATTCCCGAAGGTAGCGCTGTCCTGCTGGTCACGGGCTCGGCGACGCGCGATGAGCGGATGTTCCCCGACCCCGATCGGCTGGACATCGACAGGAAGCGCAAGATGGGCTTCAATCTCGCGTTCGGGTATGGCGTGCACAGCTGTCTGGGGGCGGCGCTGGCGAGAATGGAGAGCCGTATCGCGCTCGATGCGCTGCTCGATATCGTCCCCGAATACGAAGTCGACCGCAGCGGGTTGCGGAGGGTAGCCATGTCCAACGTCTGTGGGTGGTCCAACGTGCCCGTGCGCAAGGCGGGATGAATCATGGCCGCGCCGGCGATGGCACGGTGGGTGGCCGACGGCCCCGGCTGCGAAATGGCTCGGTCTGGGTGAGCTGTGGTGTCAATCCAGCCGCGTCTAGGGCGTGGCGCTTGAATGCTGCGGCGGCGTGGCTGAGCTTGTGCTCGATGCGCGCGCCGGTCGCCAGGTCCGACGGGCAGTCTTCACCCCAGATCGCCACATCCGTGCGCTCGCGACGGTCCGCATCCCGCACAAAGCTTCGGACCCCGCTGTGTCGGCGGTGCAGATCCGCGGCCAGGAAGATAGCGCTGGGCCAGTCCGCCTCACAGCCGAACCCGTCAGACAGCGGGCGTCCGGACGCACCAAGGATCTGGAGGGCCCGTTGGTCGTCGGCAGTCTCCAGGTAGAGATCGACCGCCCACCCTGCGCGCACCGCATCGAATACGAGCCCGCCCGCCGCGGTCACGACGTCGGCGGCATCGACACCCACCACCGTCAACCTGCATGGAAACGCCCCATCTGCAGTAGGTCGCCGACGACGGGTTTCAGCCCCATCCCCCTCCGTCCCAGATTCCGCAGCCATCGGCATCCACTCCCTACTCGGTCGGCGCGATCGTCTGGCGTGGACGGTGACGCTCCTGCAAATGCCCGACGACGACGCGGCGACTCGGATATGAGAACATACGAGATAATGATCCCTTTCATTATTGAGAATGTCCATAATCGCAGCTAATGGGGTGGCGTCAGAGGGTGACGACACCAGTTGACGCTGGCGTCGGCTGACCAGTAGGGAGACGAGATGAAGTCCGGCATGCGGCTGCAGAGTCAGGTGTGCGACACGCAGGTGATCGTCGTGAAAGCTACCGCCGGCCTCGCCGACCTACGGTGCGGCGGAGCGGCCATGGTGCCGCTCGACGCCGACATCGATCCAGCGGCGACCCTGGATCCGCACCTGGCCGACGGCAGTGTGGTGGGGAAGCGCTACGTCGATGCGGCGGGGTCAGAGGTGTTGGTGACCAGACCTGGGGCGGGCACCCTGACGGTCGGTGCCGCGCCGCTGAGCGTCAAGGCAACAAAGCCGTTGCCCGCCAGCGACTAGCGCCTCTTAATCCGGTCATCCACGAATCCCCGCACGACATATGCGCGGACGAAGTCGGCCACCACGCCATCGTCGTCCATGTCGAGGTTGGGCGACGGAGTTGTGAACAGCGAGAACAACATTCGCGCGAACCACTCGGTTGCCGAGTGGATGCCGAGGTCACTGCGCACCTCGCCGGTCAGCCTCGCGGCCAAGAAATAAGGCGCAAAAAACTCGCCGCATTCCTGCAGGAACGTCGCAGCATTCTTGGTCAACATCAGGTCGACTTCTTCTTCGTCGAAATACGACTCGTGCTCCACCATTCGTCGGGCCTGGGTGACGAAAACGCCCGCCCGGACCAGCTTGTCCTCCAGGGTGGTGCCGCCGCGGTCGATCGCCTTGGCCAGCTTGCGATAGAAGCTCTGTGACGCCGCCTCCGCGCAGGCCTCAAGGATGGTCTCCTTGTCCCGGAAGTACTCGTAGAACGTGCTTCGGGACACCTCCGCGGCGCGCGCGATGTCGACGATCGTCGTCTTCCGCAATCCTTGGGTGCGAAAGCAGGCGAAGGCGGCCGAGATGAGCACCGTGCGGGTGTCGACCGCAGTGGCTTGCGTCATGTGGCCCCTCGCTTTCCGTACTCAGTGATCGGGCGCGAGGATCAAACCGCTCGTCGGAACGCCGGTGCCTGATGTGACGAGCACGTGTTCGACGTTGTCCACCTGGTTGTGGGACGTGCCGCGCACCTGACGGACACCCTCGGTGATGCCGTTCATGCCGTGGATGTAGGCCTCGCCGAGTAGCCCGCCGTTGGTGTTGATCGGCATACGGCCGCCCAGCGACAACTCGTCGATCGAGACGAAGTCCTTGGCTTCGCCGCGACCGCAGAACCCCAGTTCCTCGAGTTGAGTGAAGACGAAGGGCGTGAAGTGGTCGTAGAGGAATGCCGTCGAAATATCCTGCGGCTTCAAACCGGAATCCCGCCAAAGCTTGTCGCCGACGACACCCATTTCGGGCAGGCCCGTGATCTCCTCGCGGTAGTAACTTGTCATCACCTCGCCGTCATAGGCGGCACCCTGGGCCGCCGCTGTGATGACAGCGGGCGGCTTGGCCAGGTCTCGGGCTCGCTTGACACTCGTCACCACCATCGCAACGCCGCCGTCGCTTTCCTGACAGCAGTCGAGCAGCCTCAGCACCGGTTCGATGATCCATCGCGATTGCTGGTGCTGGTCAAGGGTTATCGGCTTCTCATAGAACCAGGCATCGGGGTTCTTCGCGGCGTGCTTGCGGTCGATCACGGAAATCTTGCCGAAATCGGCATTTGTGACGCCGTATGTCGTCATGTAGCGCTGAGCATGCAACGCGACCCAGGCGGCCGGCGTCATGAAGCCGAACGGTGCATAGGGTGCCATCCACAGCGGTGTCACGCCCGCCTGGCGTCCTGCGCCGCCGAACCGGAAACCGGACCGCTCGTTGAACGCGCGATAGCACACCACCGCCTCCGCTACCCCTGTTGCGACCGCCATCGCGGCCTGCAGCACAGTCCCCGCGGCCGCCCCACCGCCATGCGGGACCCTGGTGAAAAATGTCAGGTCCCGGATTCCGACGTTGCGGGCGACCTCGATCTCTTCGTTGTCGTCGACGCTGAAGGTGACCATGCCGTCGATGTCGGCGGGCCGCAGCCCGGCGTCCTCGATCGCGGCTTTGACCGCCTCGCAGGCGAGTTGCATCTCACTGCGGCCGGATTCCTTGGAGAACTCGGTTTGGCCGATCCCGACGAGAGCGGCCTTGCCGCCAATCCCACCCGAGCCGTCGCTCATGCATCGACACCTTCGAGCAGGCTCAGCACTGCGGTTCCCGAGACGTGGTCGCCGAGACTGTTGGTGCCCTTGAAGGTGACCTCGACCAGTCCGTCACCGTCGGCCGACGATTTGTCCGTGACGGATCCTGTGAAGCGCATCGGATCATTCGGATATGCCGGTACGCCGAGACGAATGGACAGCTTCTTGATCATCGCCTCGGGGCCTGCCCAGTCATGGAGGAATTTCACGCACAGCCCGTTGGTCGTCAGGATATTCAAGAAGATGTCTTTGGAGCCTTGGGAATTGGCAAAATCGCGGTCGTGGTGTACCGGCATGTAGTCACGGGATGCGATGGCACCCGCGACGATCAACGTGGTGGTCACTGGAACGTCCAGTGGGGTGACTTCGTCACCCACCTTGATGGAATCCCATGCCAGCGTGGTTTTGCGGTCGACGGTGGAGGTCATTTGCTTCCTTCCGGGTATGTGGCCCCGAGCCGGGCGAGCTGTTGGGCGGCCGAGCCGAGCGAGAGCTCGATCTGCTTGGCCCACAAGAAATATCGGTGCAGCGGGTAGGTGATGTCGATTCCCATGCCGCCGTGTACCTGCTGGGCTGACGCGACGACACGCGCTCCGGCTTCAGCCGCCCAAAACTTGGCGATGGCCGCCTCGCGGATCGCGTTTCGGCCCTCGGCGATCAGCCACGCCGCGTGCCAGGTGGTCCAGCGAATCGCCTCGACGTCGATGAACGCATCGGCCAACCGTTGCTGTACGGCCTGGAATGAGCCGATCGGCCGGCCGAACTGCTCACGTTCGCTGGTGTAGGAAGCGGCGATCTTCAGCGCGCGTTCGGCCACGCCGACCTGAATGGCGCTCAGCCCTACCAGCGCCCTGGTGTGGAGCGAACCGACCGCATCCGCACCATCGGTACCGCTGAGCCGGTGTCCGACGGCGCCGGCGAGTTCGACGTCGGCGTAGGGCTCGCCGTTGGTGGTGCTTGCCGGCCTGACGATGACGCCGTCGGTTGCCGTTTCGACGATGAACAGGTTCGGGCCGTCGTCGGCCTGGGCCGAAACCACGATGGCGTCCGCAAGCTGCGCTGCGGGCACGAGTTCCTTGCTGCCGTCCAGGATCCAGGTGTCGCCATCGGGGCGTGCGGTGGTGCGTGGCGCGGTCGGGTCGGAGTTGCTCTGTTCGGCCAGTGCGGCCGTCAGGATCGTGCTGCCGTCCACCACCTTCGGCAGATACCGCTGCTGGGTCGCCGAGTCACCGTGCCGCGCAATCGTATCCGCGCCGAGCACGAGCGTCGCGTAGACGGGGACCGGCGCAACGCTCCAACCGACCTCGGCAAGCAGCACGCCGAGTTCCAAGAAGCCACCGCCGCTGCCGCCGACGGACTCGGGTAGCGCGATACCCAGCAAGTCCGACGAAGCCAGCTCAAGCCACAGCGCTTGGTCATAGCGGACCTCGCCCGATTCCAGGTCGGTGAGATGTTCAGCCGTGGCGCGGTGCTCGAAGAGCTGGCGGGCCACCTTGCCGACGGTCTCTTGTTCTTCGGTGAAAGAAAAGTCCATGCTCGCTTGATGCCTCGTCTGTTAGCGCGCGGGCCGGAACTGGTGCAGCACCAGCTCTTCCCCGCTCGGGATGGCTTCGAACTTCTCGTAGAAGACCTCGACCGGCAGCCCGACCTCGATGGCCGCGGGTTCGATATCGCACAGGTTCGACACGATGCGCACGCCTTCGTCGAGCTCGATCAGTGCCACCACATAGGGGTAGTGGAGGAACGGCAGCGGCGGATACTGCGGCATCACGAAGCTGTAAACCGTTCCGTGCCCGGTTGATTCGACGGAATCCCAGTTGAGCGACTGGCAGTTTCCGCACATGGGGCGCGGTGGCACCCGCAACGTCTGGCAGTCGGCGCACCGCTGGATCAGCAGCTTGTGGTCCTTGAGGGCCGACCAGAAGAACTCGGTGTCCGGACTGACCGATGGGGCGAGTCTGGTGGCCATCAGCTTCCTGTCTTGAATCGCAATGTGCGGAACCGTTGGCGCCCGATCACTTCACCGTCCTGATCGCGGTAGGTCGTGATCCAGGTGACGAAGTAGCCGTGCCCCATCGCCGTTTTCTTTTCGTCGGAGATCGTCTCGAACACCGTTTCGGCGGTGATCTCGTCACCAACCCGCGGGTACCGCTCGAGTTCGAACTCGGAGTTGGTGGCCACGGTGCCGGTGTAGCCGGCGTCGGTGAGAAACTGCAGCGGGTTCTCTTTCAGCTCGACCGGAACACCGCCGCGCTCGTGAATGCCCGCCAGCTTGGGGGGCGCCATCGTCCATGACTGCAGCATGACAGGGGGTGAGACGAGGCCGCCGTAACGGGAGGAGGCGCCGAACTCCGGATCCAGATATGCCGGGTTCATATCGTCCAATGCGTACGCCCAGTGCCGAATCATCGCCGCATTCACCGGATCTGGCGCCTTGACCGGCTGTCCGGAACTGATGGGTTGGCCGATGAGCGCATCGAGGCGGTCGCGAAGTTCGTCCTTCGTAGTCTCGGTCACGGGTTGGAGCTTCCTTTCTCCGATGCGCTGGCCCGCATGTCCCGGGGTGCGCGCGGCATCCCGAGACCGGCCATAGCGATGATGTCGCGTTGGAGCTCGTTGGCTCCGCCGCCAAATGTGTTGATGACCGCCATGCGGTATGCGCTCTCCAGCTCGCCCTTGAGCGGAGCCGCCGAGTCCTTGCGCACACCGGCCTGTCCCACGACTTCGAGCAATTCACGGGCAACCTGTTGGGTGAGCTCGGTGCCGAATACCTTTGCCGCGGAGGCTTCGCCCATCCCGAGTGCGCCAGAGCTCATCGTCGCGTTCACGCGGAGGTTCAGCAGCCGGTAGGCGGCGACCTGTGCTTCCACCCGGGCCAGGGCCTGCTGTACCCAGGGCTGGTCGATGACCATGCCGTCGTCGAGCGGTGTCGTCGACGCCCATTTGAGCGTTTTGCTGAAGAGCGGCGCCAGAGCGGCGAGGTTGCCGAGGGCGGCACGTTCCAGGTTGAGCTGGTTCGTCACCAGCGTCCACCCCTGGTTCTCGCCAAGCACGATGGCGTTTTCGGGTACCCGGACGTCATCGTAGAACGTGTAGTACGTGGACACGCCCGGCATGGTGTGCAGGGGCTTCCAGGAGAACCCAGGCGAGTCAGTCGGCACGATGAACAGGGTGATTCCCTTGTGCTTCTTGGCAGTCGGATCGGTGCGCGCCGCCAGCCAGATGTAGTCGGCGAACTCGGCGCCGCTGGTGAACATCTTCGAACCGTTGATGACGAACTCGTCGCCGTCGCGTACCGCTGTGGTACGCAGCGACGCGAGGTCGCTGCCGGCGCCGGGCTCCGAGTAGCCGATCGCGAAGTCAACGGTGCCCTTGAGAATCGCGGGGAGGAACGTGGTCCGCTGCTCCTCGGTGCCGTACTGAATGAGCGTGGGGCCCACCGTATTCAGGGTGATCATCGGCAGCGGGGCGTTGACCCTGCGAGCTTCCTCCGAGAAGATGTATTGCTCGAGGGCGGTCAACCCGCCGCCACCGTATTCAACCGGCCAGGCGACGCCGAGCAGCCCGGCATCGCCGAGAGCGCGCCTGCACTCGTTCACTGCGGCGCCTCCCTCGGCGGGGTTCGCAACGGCAGCACGGCGCTCCGGTGTCATCACCGCCTTGAGGCGGGCCCGGTAGTCGTTTCGGAGCTGTTCCTGTTCGGGTGTGTAGTCGAAGTCCATCAGTTGCCTGCTCCTAGGCGAATCGGCATGCGTTTCACCCCGGGCACCATGGTGGCGCGAAGTCGTGACACGTCCCCGGTGAGCTCGATCGTCGGGTAGGCACCAAGCAGTACCTCGAACATCACCCTGGCCTCCAGCCGGGCGAGTTGCGCACCAAGGCAGGCGTGTTCACCGGCCCCGAATGCGATGTGCGGGTTGGGGTTACGAGTGATGTCGAACTCTTCGCAGGTGGGCCCGAAGATCTCTTCGTCGCGGTTGGCGGCGCCGTAGAGCATGACCACGGTGTCGCCGGCCTTGATCTGCTGGCCGCGGATCTCGACGTCCTCGGTGGCGCAGCGGGCCATGTGGGTGACCGGGCTGGTGAACCGCAGCATTTCCTCGACCGCGCTGGGCAGCAGCGACGGGTTAGAGCGCAGCAGCGCGAACTGGTCGGGGTGGTCGATCAGCGCCAGGGTGCCCAATGCGATGAGGTTGCGCGTGGTTTCGTTGCCGGCTACCAACAGCAAGAAGGAGAAGTTGAGCAGATCGGCGTCGGTGAGCTGCTCACCGTCGACCTCCGCGGTGGCCAGGATGCTTAGCAGGTCGTCCTGACCGCTGACCTCGCCGGAGCGCCGTGCGGCGATGAGCTTGGTGAAGTACTCGTACAGTTCGCCGAGAGCGACCACCGAGTCCAGTTCGATGTCCGGGTCGGCAGTGCCAACCGCCGCGTCCGACCATGCGCGGAATTGCTCCCAGTCTTCGGGCGGGGCGCCGAGCATCTCGGCGATGATCCGGGTGGGAAGCGGCGCGGCGATCTCCGCCGCGAATTCGCACTGCCGCGACGCGTCGATACCGTCCACGATGCCCTCCACGATCTGACGCACCTTGGGCTCCAGCAACTGCACCTGGCGGCGGGTGAAGCCAGAGTTGATGAGCTTGCGAAGCTGCCGGTGGCGCGGGGGATCGGTGAAGATCAGATTTCCCTCCTGAACGGGTTCAGGCTGGGCGGGATCCGGGATCGAGATGCCCTTCATTGACGAGAAAGTCAGCGGATGGCCCGAAACGTAGCGGACGTCCTCGTACTTCAGCAGCGCCCAGAAGTTGGTGACGTCGTTCCACACGACGGGCGTTGTGTTGCGTAGTTCCCGGTAGATCGGGTAGGGATCGCCGGCGTAGAAGTCCGGTGAGTGCAAGGGAACAGTAGTAGTGGGCACCGCATGCCTTTCCTCGGCGCTGAGCTGTTCGGACAGATTAGGCAAGAATGTCCATTTACAAGCTGTCTACCGTAAGCTCGACATGGCTGTCAATCGCCACCGGTAGCAAAAACGTAAAGCTAATTGCCCGTTGACGCTCTCATGGCCGCCGGTGTACACACAGTCTGGATATGTATGTTCTCATGATGGTGTCGTTCGCGCCGCGCCACGATCAGGCAGTCAGGAAGGCAGGCATGGGATGGGTGGGTCGCGTTCGCTCCTCGACGCTTATGGGCACTACATCGGCGGCCAATGGACCGACCCGGACAGCGGGCGCTACGACGTCGTCAATCCCGCCACCGAGGCGGTGATCGAGACAGCCCCGGACGCGAGCGTGGCGCAGGTCCGGCAGGCGGTCGCGGCTGCGAGGTCCGCTTTCGACACGGGCCCGTGGCCCACGGCCGAGCCAGCGGAACGCGCCCGATGCCTGCAACAGCTCAGCGATGCGCTGCTGGCCAGGAGCGAAGAGATCTACGCCCTCGCGCAGGCCGAGTGGGGTTGTTCAGCAAACGAGCGAGTGATTCACGTCGAGGGTCCGGCGTTCATGGTCGGTCGCTCAGCCGAACTCGCCACGGAGCCCGCCGAGGCGCCGATGGACGCGTGGGGTGCAGCGGGCACCACGCTGTTGCGCTACGAACCGCTGGGTGTGGTGGCGGCCATGACGCCGTGGAACTTCCCGCACACACTCAACGTCATGAAGCTGGGCGCGGCGCTGGCGGCAGGAAATACCTTGGTGCTCAAGCCGTCACCGCTGACGCCGCTAGCGGGGCTCGCTCTGGCTCGGCTCATCGACGAGGAGACGGACATCCCGGCGGGTGTCGTCAACGTAGTCACGCCGACCAGCGTCGAGGCCAGCAGGACCCTGACGCTGGATCCCAGGGTCGACATGGTCAGCTTCACCGGCAGCTCGGCCGTCGGCCGCGATGTGATGGCGGGCGCAGCGACCACGATGAAGCGCGTTTTGCTGGAATGCGGGGGCAAATCGGCGACCATTCTGCTACCCGACGTCGACGTCAGCGACGAATTGTTGCAGCGGTTGCTGTTCGAGGGATGCACGATGCACGCCGGTCAGGCCTGCATCCTCAACAGCAGGCTGTTGTTGCCCGATGCGATCTACGGCGAGGTGGTGGACCGGCTCGCCGGGCTGTCCCGCGGAGTAGTGATCGGCGATCCCGTCGACTCGGCAGTCACCATGGGACCGTTGATCAGCCGCGAGCACCTGGACCGCGTCGAGGGATTCGTCAAGCGCGCTGAAGCCGACGGTGCAACCGTGGTGGCCGGGGGAGCCCGACCGAAAGATCTCAGCAGCGGCTTCTATTTCGAGCCAACGATACTCACGGACGCGTCGGCCGATTCATACATCGCCCAGGAGGAGGTGTTCGGTCCCGTGCTGACCGTGTTGCGGTACCGCGACGACGACGACGCGGTGGCCATCGCCAACAACTCGGCCTACGGACTCGGTGGCGCGGTGTGGGGCAACGACGTCGACCGCGCCTTGGCCATCGCCCGCCGGATCAGGACCGGACAGGTGTCGATTAACGGCACGATTCCCGGCGATGCGCCGTTCGGCGGCTTCGGGCAGAGCGGCATCGGGCGGGAGGGTGGTGTGATGGGGCTGCGGGCCTACATGGAGCCCAAAGCCATCGGGTTACCCGCGTGAGCGGTTCGCTAGCGGGGCTGCGTGTCGTCGAGGTCGGCGGCGAGATCGCGGCACCGTACTGCACGAAACTGCTCGTCGACCTTGGCGCCGACGTGTGCAAGGTCGAGCCACCATCCGGCGACCCGCTGCGCCGATGGGGACCGTTCCCGTCGGCACTTCCTGATCCGGAGCGAAGTGGGTTGTTCGAATATTTGAATGCCGGAAAGCGTGGCGCCACATGTGATCCGGCACATCAAAGCGATATTGCCGCTCTCCACGAAATGATCTCCCAGGCGGATGTGCTTGTCGAAAACCTGCCGGTGGGCACGGCTGAGCGCTGGGAGTGGGGTCTGGACGCGGACAGCCTCGAGCGGATCAACCCGAGTCTTGTTGTGGTTCGTATCTCGAGCTTCGGTCAAGAAGGGCCGCTGCGCGACCGGGTGACGACTCCGCTAACTCTGCAGGCGGCGGCGGGTTGGGTCAACGTGCGTGAGCCCGGCCGGACGCCGGTGCAGGCCGGCGCCCGGATCCCCGAGTACGTCGCCGGCGCCTATGCGGCCCTCGGCGTGTTAACGGCACTGCGAATCGCGGCCGCCGGAACGAACCGGCCTGTCGAGGTGGACGTCTCGATGTTCGAGTCGCTGCTGTCGACATTGCCCTACCCCATGCTGATGGCTGAACGGCTGAAAACCCTTGGCCTGCCGACTAATTCCAAAGCGGCACCGATGCTGGGTATCGTACATGCCGCCGATGGCTGGATCGGGATCAACTGCCTGACCGGCCAACACTGGCTGGACGTGTGCGCAATGGTCGGGTTGCCCGAGTTCGGCGAACATCAGCTCGCGATCATGCTCGGCGGGCCCGAACGCGACGAGTTTTTCGCCAAGGCCCAGCCCTTTCTCGATTCGATGTCGGTTGCGGAGTTGGTCGAGTTGAGCCAGGCCATGCGAATACCCGCGGCACCGGTCACCGAAGGCGACACCATCCTGGGCAGTCCGCAGTACGCTGAGCGAGGATTTTTCATCGAGACAGCCACTGACGCATGGCGATTCGCCAGACCGGGAGCGCCATTCCGGTTTTCGAAAACACCGGTACCGCCGCCACTTCCCGCTCCTGGCGTCCAACCAGGCGCGCAGACCACGTGGAGTGAGCGCGGCGCGCGCCGCGTGGAGAACGATGTGCTTGACGTCTCTTTGCCGTTCGCCGGACTGAAGGTGTTCGACTTGAGCACTTTTTGGGCCGGCGCATATCTGACGTGCTACCTGGGCGCGTTCGGGGCTGACGTGATCAAGGTCGAATCCATTCAGCGTCCCGACGGGCATCGCTACTCGGGCGCGTTACTGCGTCAGGGTGACGACTGGTACGAACGTGGGCCGCTTTGGCAGGGAACCAATCTCAACAAACGTGACATCACGCTGGACCTCACCTCTGCCGCCGGCCGCGAGCTGGCGCTGCGGCTGGCCGCCGAAGCCGACGTGGTGGTGGAGAACTTCTCGCCGCGCGTGGTTGAGCAGTTCGGGCTGGACTACGACTCCATCGTCGACATCAACCCCGACGTCATCATGGTGCGGATGCCCGGATTTGGCTTAGCGGGCCCGTGGCGTGACTACGTCGGTTGGGCGCTGAACATCGAACAGGTGTCGGGTATGTCGGCCGCGACCGGTTACCCCGACGGCCCACCGTGCAATCTGCAGGGGCCCGCGGATCCGATTGCCGGCGTGCACGCCTGCGTCGCGTTGCTGGCAGCGCTCGAGCACAGGCGGTCTACCGGTGAGGGACAGCTGATCGAGGTCGCGCAGATCGAGGTTGGCGCTGCGGTGACGGCAGAGCCGGTCATTGAGTTCTCGTTGACCAATCGCGTGCGCGCGCGTGAGGGGAATCGGCACCGCGCCTACGCACAGGGCGTCTATCCCACGAATGCTGACGACGAGTGGGTGGCCATCTCGGTTCGCGATGATGCCGACTGGACGGCCGTCACAGACCTGATCGGCCGCACCGAACTGAGTAGTGATATCCGGTTCGCATCACAGGCGCTACGTTTGCAAAACCACGATGCGCTGGATGAGGTGCTAACCCAATGGACTAGTGGGCGGGCGCCGGAAGAAGTGGCTGACACTTTTCGCAGCCGTGGTGTGCCTGCCGCACGACTGCTTACTGCAGACCGGATGTATGACATCGACCAGCTCGACGCGCGAGACTTTTACGAAGACCTCGAGCATCCGATATCGGGTCGACAAAGGTTTCCAGGTTGGCCCTTTCGGGTCAGCCCCGGGCCTGTGCGCCATCACCGCACGGCGCCGCCGACGCTTGGCCAACACAACGACGAGGTGCTAGGTGCCCTTGGACTATCCAGCAACGAGCTGGCCGAGCTGCGCGAACAACGGGTAATCGGCGAACGGCTGCTCAACGGCTAGCCAGAGCCGATAAGACGGGCTGAATGATTATGCGATCTGCTTACATCGTCGGAAAGCTATGCTACTGAGCGGGTTTGGGTTGGTGAGTCGATTTGACACTAGGGTGGGCAAATGACGTCATGCATCTTTGATGACGCATCGATGGTCGCGACCGTGTTGCGGGTGCGCGACGTCGGGGTTTCGGTTAGTTGGTATCGGGACAAGCTTAGGCTGGCTCCAATTCACATCGGCGCGGACGGGTCGGATCATCCGTTCCCCTCGTTTGCGACCGCCGGTTCGGTTGTGTCGTTATGGCAGATGCCGCCCGGTGCGGCGCGTTCAGTGAAGGACGATGACAACAACAGCTATGTGGTGGCTGTGCTGAACGCAGATCTACAGCCTGTGCGGCGCGCTTTGGTCGGAAGGGGGGTTGCGGTCAGCGAAATCCGCCGGAGTGCGAATAATGAGTTCATCTGGTTCTGCGACGTCGATGGCAATCGTTTTGAGTTGAGCAGGCCGTCGGCTAGGGCAAGCTGACCACTGCTAAACGCCAGAGCGGCAGAGTGAGTCGGGCGAACTGCTTTCTGACGAAGGCACGCGGCGGGGTCGATTTCTTTAAGTGTTCCCTCTCGCTATCCGCCTCGCTCGAATCTTGGAGCCGCTGGTACGACGGCTGTCAAGCCAGCCTCAAGAGGTCCCGCCGTCGCATCGCGGCCATGACGCCGCCGTCGCAAATGATGTCAGTGCCGGTAAGGTAGCCGGCTCTGTCTCCGGCGCAAAAAGCCAGCAGTTCGGCGATTTCCGATGGATTGCCGAATCGCTTCAAGGCTCCCAGTTGTACAAGTGTGCCTGCGCCACGTTCCTCTAGCCGTCCCATCGGAGTGTCGAACGATCCGGGAGACACGGACAGCACCCGCGCTCCTTTAGCTCCAAAGTTCGCCGCCATAATCTTGCTGAACCAGATGACAAAATTCTTGCTGAGCATGTAGGCGAGCCCTGGTCGCGCCCGACGCGGAGCTACGTTGCACATCAGCAGTAGGTCTCGATGAAATCGATCGAGATCAGACAATGCTCTGCCGTAGCACCGCTTCGGGGCAATGATAGTCGGAAGCTGATGCCCTGCAACGGATGCCACGTTCACCACCGCCATCTCCGTGGTGGCTATGTCATAGAAGGCAGTGTTAACCAGCACCGTGCCGACAGCGTTGATGCGGAGGATGAGATCCGCTGAACCCATGTTCGGACTCACGCCGGCTGTGTGGACGATCGCGCCAATTGGTCCTAGTTGCTGCGCCAGCCGAGCGAGTTCGGTTACCGACTTTTGGTCAGTGACATCGCAGACCGTCGCAGTGCAATCGACGCCCGCCGCTCTGAGTTCATTTGCGGCGGCGTTGACGCCCTCGCGGTGTATGTCGCTCAACAGGACTGAGTGATCTCGCCCCAAGATCCTGGCGGCGGCGAGTCCCATTCCTCCGGCTCCGCCGGTCACAACTGCGAGCTTGGACGCCAGCGGTTTCTCATCCCCAACAATCAGCTCACTGCCCATGGGAAAATTCACGCGTCGACCATCGCGGCGATCGTGTCGACGACGCACGCCGGTCGGTCATTTCCCTCAACTTCGACGGTGACGCGCACTGTGGCCCGACCTCCACTCTCGTTGCGCTCCACCTTCAGTAGCTCGGCACCCGCCCGGATACGTGAATCCACGGGGACGGGGGCGGGGAACCGCAGCTTGTCGACGCCGTAATTGACCTGCATCGCCAAACCGGTCACCCGGTAGATCTGTTGCACGAGAACGGGTACCAGCGACAAAGTGAGGTAGCCGTGCGCAATGGTCTTGCCGTAGGGACCGGTCGCCGCCTTGTCGGGGTCGACATGAATCCACTGATGGTCGCCGGTCGCCTCGGCGAACAGATCGATTTCCTGCTGAGTGACCTGACGCCAGTCGCTGTAGCCGAGGTGCCTGCCGACATGCGCCTCGAAGCCGGCGATCCCGTCGTAGACCGTCGGAGACGTGGACGCCTGGGTCATGCCGGGACCTTGAGCCCCAACTGCTCAATAGCGTTGCCGCCCATAATCTTCGCCTTGGTAGATTCCGAGACTCCGTCGAGACGGTCGACGAAGCTCAGTGGGTCACCCATGCCCTCGGGGTGCGGGAAGTCGGAGCCGAACATCACGTGGTCCTCGCCCATGATCTCGATGATTCCCTTGACGTCGTCTTCGAGGAACGGGTGAATATAGATATTGCGCTTGAACACCTCGACGGGATGCTCGTCGAACTCCTTGGGCATGATCTTGTATGCGGTGTTGAGTTGCTCGAGAAGATTGCGCACCCAGCCGCTGCCGTTCTCGACGCAGAGGATCTTCAAGTCTGGGAAGCGCGACAGCGCGCCATGGCAGATCATCGCGGCCAGGGTGTCCTCGATGGCGCGGTGGCCCATCACGACCTCTCGCAGCGCGCTCGGCTTGAAGGACAGGTATTCGTCGCCGCCCTCCCATTCCATGAGGTGCTTTTGGTAGCCGCTGTCCGAGGCATGCATGGTTACCGGCATGCCGGCGTTGACAACCTCTTCCCAGAACGGGTCGAACTCGGGCAGACCCATGGAGCGCGAACCGCCGAAGCGGCTGGGCACCGGCGCGGGCCGGACCAGGAATGTCTTCATACCGTGCTCGAGACCCCAGTGAAATTCCCTGATGGCTTCGTCCACCAGCGGCAGGCAGATGACCGGGGTTGCGAAGATCCGGTCATGGTAGTTGAACGTCCAGTGCTCGTGCATCCACTCGTTGAGGGCGTGGATGATCGCGTGGGTGAGGATGACGTCATCAGTGGTTCGTTCCTCGATGAGACTGGCGAGAGTCGGGTACATCACGCACTGGTCGATGCCCAGCTCATCCATCAGCTCAAGTCGGGGCGCGGGCGCCTGGTATGCAGGGATGACATCCATTGCCTCGCCGATGAACTCGCGGAAGTTGAGGCCTTCGGGATTGTTGCCCAGGAAGTAGTCCTCGGCGCTTCCCGGCCTGGCAACACGCGCGAACGTCGGGTTGGGGATCATGTGGCTGATGTGGTCCTTGACGACGAGTTTGGGCCGGCCATTGACCTCGACGTAACCGACCTTGCCGCGGTGCTCCTTCGGCAGGTACTTCGTGAGCGCGTCCGTCGTCTCGTACATGTGGTTGTCGATGTCGAAAACCGGGTAGGGCAATGATCGGGAAGACATGGATTTTCCTCCTGAGCAGCGAATATGATCATTTACGCTAGTTGAGAATGACGTTATCACCATCGCACGCCAACATCCACATCGGAGTGAGAGCAGGGGTCAGGCCAATGCATTCCACGCGTCGACAACCGCTTGGGACAGGGTCACCGTGGCCAGCAGGGACAGGGTGTTGTCGATGACCGAATCTGCGTACTCCCGCGGGTATCCGCTCACCGCATCCCGCGGCAAAACGAATTGGTAGCCGCGATTGACCGCGTCCATGACAAAGTTCGTGATAGCGACGTTGACCGAAACACCCACTCCCACAATCGTCTTAGTGCCCAGGTTACGCAGCACAGAGTCGAGATCGGTGCCGCACATAGGGCCGACGCCGTGGGTGCGGGTGAGGACGAGGTCGGTATCGAGCGGGCCCAACTCTGGGAGTACCGATGCCCCTGGGCTACCGGGCGTGAGGTCGACAGTGAACGACTTGCCCGCCGCGAACAGTCGAGCGTTCGTGTTGGAGCCGCGACCATCGGCGCGCCGTTGGATCAGGCAGTGTACGACCGTGACACCGGCAGCCCTGGCGGCGTCAAGCAGTTTGGCGATGTTGGGAATGGCTTCGCGGTGGGCCTCTTCGGCAAGCAATGGCAGACCGGCCTGCGCTCCGATCACCCCGCCCTGGCATTCCTGGGTGACCAGCGCGGTGGTTGCGGGATCGAGCAGGTCCTGGAGGCTTGGTTGCGGCATGAGAATAGACGTTATCGTGTGCCGGGAAGCGACTTCGACGAGGAGGCCAGATGGAGGCTTGGGAGCTTGAGGTGCGGGAGTCGGTGCGGCAGACGTTGGCCGACTACACCGCGGCCACCGACCGGTTCGACCTCCGCGCGTTGGCGTCATGCTTCGGCGAAGAGGGGGTATTGGAATTCACTGGGGGTGCCCAACCGCTCACAGGACCCGCGCAAATCGAGGCCGGTCTTGGCGCCGCGGTGACCCGGCCATCGCAAGCCACGCGGCGCGCACCGACTCACGTCCGGCACCACGTCTCCAGCATCAGGTTCGGGTCGGTGACCCGTAACAGGGTGGAGGTCAGCAGTTATTTCGCTGTCCACACCGACATCGGGCTCGACCACTGGGGCCGCTACCGGGACGTACTGGTCCCCATGAACGGTCGGTGGCTGTTCGCCCATCGGCGAATCGGCGTGGACGCATTCGCGGCCAACAGCCTGATGGCCTGAGGGCCGTCATGCCGTGATGAATTCCTTGGCGAAGGCGCAGGCGCGATCGATAAATTCGGCCCGATCGGCGCCCGGCGGCGCGATGGTGAGCCAGGTCGCCCCGGCCCCTTCGAGCCTTTCGATGGTCGTGTGGCGTTCGTCGACCGATATGCTGTCGTCCAACATGTTTCCCGCGGAAAAGCAGACGTCCAGCGGTGCCGTGCGGCCGATTTCGGCCGCGTACTGCTTAGCCCAGTCGATGGCGATCTTCAACTCTTCGATCGTCGAGATTTCGGCGGTACGCGACGCCACGGCGTAGCCGAACGTATTGAACGGCGCCCACCCCTGAGCGCGCGATACTGCGCGGCGGACGGCCGGCTTGCTGTTGCCGCCGACCCACACCGGTGGCGGGGTCGCCGGTAGCGGGCGCAGCCGTACACCGCGGGCGGTGAACGACGTCCCTTCGTAGGCGATGTCCGCACCGGTGAGCACCTTGTCCAGGACATCGAGGGCCTCGTCGAGGAGCGCGCCGCGGTTATCGAAATCGACGCCGAGGGCCCTGAACTCGGGCTTGAGGTATCCCGCGGCAGTCCCGAGGATGAGCCGCCCTTTCGACAGCGCGGCGAGGCTTTGAATCGACTTGGCACCGAGAAACGGGTTGCGGTAAGCCGCGATGTAGACATTGGTCAGCAGCTTGACGTCGGTCGTTGCCGCCGCGGCGAACGCCAATCCGACGAACGGATCAAGGGCGTGGTGGCCGCCGTGGTCGAGCCACTTCGCGTCGGGTGCCGGGTGGTCGGTGACGTGGACTGCCGCGAACCCACTTGCCTCAGCCACTTGGGCGACGTCGGCGATGGCTTCAGCGGTTACGAACTCGTCGATTGCCTCGACGCGCTGGGTGGGCAGTTCGAGGGAGAAGGATACGGTCACAAGGGTCCTTTCACTCCGGAGACGAGCGCCGCCAGGCGCTGGGCGTGGTAATCCGGGTGGCCGAAGATCAACTGGGTGACCTTGGCGCGCCGGACGAACAGGTGGGCATCGTGTTCCCAGGTGAACCCGATGCCGCCGTGGATGCGCATGTTGTCGAGCGCAACTTGCAGGAACGCTTCCGAACACACCATTTTCGCGACCGACGCGGCAATTGGAAGGTCGTCAATGTCATCAGCGCCGGCCACGTCGGCCGCATGCGACACGGCCGAACGCGCACCCTCCACCTGAATCAACATGTCCGCACACCGATGCTTGATCGCTTGAAAGCTGCCGATTGGCCGACCGAACTGGATTCGATTCTTGGCATAGTCGACCGCCATGTCGAGGCAACGTTGCGCGGCGCCTAGCTGTTCGGCCGTCAGCGCGATGAGGGCGAGGTCCGATGTGCGCGCCAGGAAGTTGGCGGCGCCACCGTCGGTTCCGATCAGTTCTGCTTCCGCGCCGTCGAACTCCACCCGGGCCACCTTGCGGGTGCGGTCGAGTCCGGCCAGCGGCGTGCGACGAATCCCCTCTGACCCGGCGTGCACCGCGAACAGCGAGATGCCGGCGTCGGTGATGGCCGCCGCCAGGACGACGTCCGCAGTGTGGCCGTCGATCACGAGCGGCGCCGTACCGTGGATCCGATGACCGACGCCGTCGCGGTCAGCCGTCAACGTCACGGCGGCGGGGTCCCATGCGTCGAGTCGGCCGTTGAGGATCAGCGTCGCGGTGGTGGAGCCGTCGATGAATCCGGGGACGAAATGCTCCATTGCCGCGTCGTCGCCACTGGCGAGAACGGCCTGTGTCGCCAGCGCCACCGTGGCGAAAAATGGCGAGCACAACAGCGCGCGCCCCATTTCCTCGAAAACCACCGCCAGCTCGGCCACTCCAGCGCCGGCCCCACCCCACCGCTCGGGAACGGCGATGCCGTGCAGGCCCAGCTCCCCGGCCATTTGGCGCCAGGACGACTCGTCGTACCCGGTGTCCGTCGCCATCAGCTTGCGAACCGTCTCGCTGGGTGACGTCGCCGCCAGGTAGTCGCGCACGACGCTGCGGAGGTCGTCGGCCTCACTTGTCGCCACGCACGCCCTCCCGACTCACCCGCATCTCGGCCGCGGCGGAAATCGGCTTGAACGGCACAGGGCGGCGAAGGCTCATGGATTCACCCGATCGCGTTGTCCGTCAGTGGCTTTGATGGGACCATATCTTTCTTCGCGCGGGTCGCGGCAGGGCCGGCGCCGCCAACTCCGGGCGTCCTCACCATCCCGCTCTCGATGGGCATTGTCGGATCAGGATAGTATGTTTTCTGAAAATAGAGAATAAGCATTCTCGCTGAAGGAGCGACGCGGTGACGACGAAACTCGATTACGGCATCTTTGACTGCGACACCCACTGCTACGAGACACGCGACGCGTTCACCCGTTATCTGCCGGAAAAGTATGGAGACCGGGCGATCACCACCGTGCGCGGGGCGGACGGCGTAGAGGTGATCCTCGCGGGACGTCGCGTCGCCACCTTCAACAGCGAAGGGGGTCTGGGTCTTGATGTCGCTTACCGTCCCGGCTCGCTCAAGGAGATGCTCAAGCAAATGGGATCGGGCAATCCTGAGGAGTCCTACGAGCCGCAACCCATGCAACCGGAATTCATCCAGCGTGCTGCACGCCTGGCCGTCATGGTGGACCAGAACATCGAGCGTATGGTCATCTATCCAAGCGGTATGGCCCTGGCCGCCGAACACTACGTCGATGACACAGCGGCACTGTACGCCAATCTGCGCTCGTTCAACCGATGGTTTGACGAAGAATGGGGTTTTAACTACCAAGATAAGATTTTCGCCACGGCGCTGATGTCGTTGCGCGACTTGAATTCTGCGATCGCAGAGACAGAGGCGATCATCGCGCAGGGGGCAAAGTTCGTGCTGCTGCCAACTGGGCCGGCATACGGTCGATCACCCGGCGACCCGTACTTCGACCCGATTTACGCACGCTTGCAGGAGGCCGGCTGCGTCCTGGTGTTCCACATCATGCCGTTCTGGTACTTCAATGCGATCTCCCCCGCCTGGGGTCAGAACCCCGACCCTGCCTCTTGGCACATGTCGGCTTGGCAGTGGATGAACATCTACGGCCAGCGGCCGATCGAGGAGACGTTGTCCGCGCTCATCTTCGACAACCTCTTCGGTCGTTTTCCGGCTCTGAATGTCCTTGTGGCCGAGCATGGGGCGGAATGGGTGCCGTTCTTCGTCAGACACATGGACAAGAGCCGAGGCATGGGCCGCAACGGTCCGTGGATCGGCGGGAAGTTGACGGAACGGCCGTCGGCGATCTTCCGCCGTCATGTCCGTGTCGTGCCGTACCCCGAGGACGACATCCCAGCGATCGTCGCGGGCATGGGATACGACGACTGCCTGGTGATGGGCTCGGATTACCCCCACGCCGAAGGGCTTGCCGAACCTGCTGACTTCGTCAAACTGCTCGATCCGCTCGACGATGCCGCCAAGCGGCGGATCATGCGCGACAACGCCGCCCAGCTGCTCTCCAGGAGCTGATAGCGGCATGGCTGACGAGAACTCAGCCGACGTCGACCTCGACCTGCTCAGGGCGTCGGCGCGGGAGTTCCTGGCCGAGCGCGGGGAGAAGGGATCAGTCAAGGACCTCGCGGCGATGGACTGGACCGGGCTGCTCGTCGATGAGGCGTTGGGGGGTGCCGGCTGGCGACCGGTCGAGACGTGCGTCGTGGCCGAGGAACTCGGGCGAGCACAGGACGGATCGGCGTGGTTCGGAACCACGATGGCCGCCGCGGCGCTGGCCTGGGCGCCCGACGATGTCAGGGAACAGTTGCTGCCCGGCTTGCTTGCCGGCACCACGACGGCGGGTTCCACCGTCGTCGAGGGCGCCGCGCGGGTCATCCGCGGCGATGGGATTGACATCGTCCTTATCTTGGGGCGCAACGGGATTCATCTGCTCCGCGACCTGGATCCTGCCCGGTTTACTCCGGATGGCGATCTACTGGATGTCACCAGAACGGTGTGGCGTGTCGACCTCGCGGACGCACCCAGCGCCTTGATCGGATCGCCCGAACGGGCCGAACAGTTGATCGCCCTGGCTCGGCTACTCGTTTCTGCCGACTCCCTCGGCGCTGTGTCGATGACCCTGGAACGGCTGACGGCATACCTACGGGAGCGCGTGGCGTTCGGGGTTCCGATCGCGAGCTTCCAGGCAATTCAGCACCGGCTCGTCGAGCTACTGGTCTTCGAGGTCAAAGCGCGCGCCGTCGTCATGCGGGCGGCTCGCGCAATCGCCTCCGCCGACGAAAGGGCGGTCCTGCTGACGGCGGCGGCGCACTCGTTCATCGGCGCGAAAGCCACAGCCGCCGTGGACGAGTGCATGCAACTGTCGGGCGGCATCGGATTCACCTGGGAGTACCCGCTGCACTACGAACTGCGTCGGGTCTTCACCAATGGTCATCTGGTGGGCACGGCGCGGTCGAGTCGGGCGCTGCTGGCGGAGGTGTCCGGCTGGTGAGCGTTTACGGAAACCGACCTACCGAGGCGCAGCTGACCGAATTCAGGAACCGGGTCAGGGCACACATCGCCGAATGCGCTCCGGCGGGCGAAGCGCGTGAAGGCCACCGGGCGCCCCAAACCGCAGAACAGGAAGCCGAGCTGCGCACGTGGTTTGCCGGCCTGTTCGAGGCGGGGTTCGCCGGCGCGGACTGGCCGGTCGAATACGGCGGTCGCGACGACCACCACCCGCTGCACGACCGCATCGTGAGCGAGGAGATTCTGCGCGCCCGCGCACCACGGCCCGTCGACCAGGTCAACCTGGCCGCACACGTCCTGCTGCACTTCGGTTCCGAGGAACAGAAGCGCACGCTGCTGCCGTCGATCCGGCGCAGCGAGCACGTCTGGTGCCAGCTGCTCAGCGAGCCCGACGCCGGCAGCGACATCGCCGCAGTGCGTAGCCGCGGTGCACGGCAAGACGATGGCAGCTGGCTCATCGACGGGCAGAAGACCTGGATCACCGACGGCCACTGGGCCGACATGGGCCTTGCCCTGATCCGCACGGACCCGATGTCGTCGCGCCACCATGGTCTTTCGGTTTTCGCCGTGCCGCTGTCATCGGACGGTGTCGAGGTTCGTCCCATCCGCACGATCGGTGATGCGATCGAGGTCAATGAGGTCTTCTTGACCGGAGTCCGGCTCGGTGCCGAGAGCCTGATCGGCGAACCCGGCCAGGGCTGGTCGATCATCATGGCGGGCTTGGACTTTGAACGATTCGGCATCGGCGGGAACGTCATTCTGCTGGAACTGTTGATCGACGATCTGGTCGTCGTGGCCCGCCACACGCATATCGACGGCGCGCCGGCGCTGGAACTCAGCGACATCCGCCAGCAGGTGGCTGAGTTGGCTGTCGAGGTCGAGGTGGCCAAAGCGTTCATCGACGACCATGTGGAGCGGCTGACATCGGGTGACGAACACCCGGGTGACGGCTCGATCGCGAAGCTAAGCTTTGCCGAGACATATCACCGAGTGGCAGCCTACGGCGCAGAACTGGCGGCGTCTGCGACAGTGGTTGGGGGAGCAGACCATGATGTGCGGGAGGCCAAACAACGGTTGCGTGAATGCTGGCTGTGGTCGCGTGCCTACACGATATCGGGTGGCAGCTCGGAGATGATGCGCAACATTCTTGCCAAGCGCCGACTGCACTTGCCGAGTCGGTGACCTCACATTCCGCCGTGCAGACGTACTGGTCCCTAGTCGAGACCGCGGCTCGAGGGCATCCCGACCGGATGGTCCTCGCCGATGACTACGGGCGCAGCCTGTCCTGCGCGCAGTTGCGGGAATCCGCGCTGACGTGCGCAGCGGCGCTGGCCCAACGGGGGATCGGCGCAGGAACGGTGGTGTCGTGGCAACTACCGACCACGCTGGAGACGATGGTCGTCATGGCGGCGCTGACTCGTCTTGGTGCGGTCCAGAACCCGGTGCTGCCGATCTGGCGGGAGAGCGAACTACGTTTTGCGACAAGGCAACTCGCGAGTGATGTCCTCATTGTGCCGGGATTGTGGCGCAACTTCGACCACACCGCGCTCGCGCGTCGGCTCGCCGCTGAGCGGCCAATGTCTGTCGTGGTCATCGACCACGACGCGCCCATTGCCGACGGGCTTCGGCTGCCTGCCTGCGATCCGGGGACGCTGCCTCCGCCGCCGAGCAACGGTGAGGACCAGCGCTGGGTCTACTACTCGTCGGGAACGACGGCGGCACCGAAAGGCGCGCGGCATACTGACCGTTCGGTTATCGCCGGTTCAGCAGGAGTCGTCGGGATCGTCGGGGCGTCCAGTAGCGACGTCAACCCGATCGCGTTTCCGATTTCGCATATCGGCGGCGCCGCCATGCTTGCCGCGGGTCTGCGCACGGGCATGCGGCTGGTGCTGTTCGACGCCTTCGACCCCGTGGAGACCCCGCTCGCCATCGCGGCGCACCGCCCGACTCTGCTGGGCACCGCCACACCTTTCTTCATCGCCTTCATGACGGCGCAGACGAAGCGTGGTGACGAACGGCTCTATCCCGAGTTGCGCGGCTGCGTCGGCGGGGGTGCGCCGATCACAGCTGAGCTCGGTCACCAAGTGCGGCAGATACTTTCAGTCGACGGCGTAGCCAATTCGTGGGGCCTGACCGAATTTCCGGTCGCGACTTCTCAGGCACCGAACGGTCCTGCGGAGGTGCTGGATCACACCGTGGGCAAACCGGTGCCAGGCGTTGCGGTACGGGTCGTCGATGAAACGGAGCGGCAGGTCGCCCGAGGTGCGGAGGGAGAGCTGCGGCTCAAGGGCCCGCAATGCTTCCTCGGCTATGTCGATGCCTCTTTGGATGCCCACGCATTTGACGCCGACGGATGGTTCCGCACAGGCGATTTGGGCCGCATCGACCACGACGGCAATGTCGTCGTCACCGGGCGGATCAAGGATGCGATCATCCGCAATGCGGAGAACATCTCGGCGCTAGAGGTCGAGGGCGTGCTGGCCAGCCACCCGGCGGTGGCCGACGTCGCGGTCATCGGAGTGCCCGATGAGCGCACCGGGGAGCGCGTCTGCGCTGTCGTCGTCGTGCGCCCAGGCGCGGCGGTGACGCTCTCGTCGGTCTTTGAACATTGTCAAGCTCGAGGGCTCAGCAAGCACAAGACACCGGAACGACTCGAAATCGTTGATGCGCTACCGCGCAACCTCACCGGCAAGGTGCTCAAGACCGAATTGCGGGCCCGGTTCGGGAGCAAAATATGATGTTCACGCTTCGATTCGCCATGCGGCGCCGGCCATCCCGTAACACCGAGTCGGCCAAGATCACGCATACGAAGACCGTCGTGCCAACCCACCTGATTATGGATGTCGGCTAGATTCCGATAAGTTCCCTCAGGTTTCCGCCCATCACTCGTGCGGTGGTGGTCACCGGGAGGTTCTCGAGTTCCTTGACGAACTCCGCGGGTTCGGCGAGGCCTTCCGGATGCGGATAGTCCGACCCGAACATCACGCGATCGGCGCCCAGGATGTCGATGAGGTGCGACATGTCCTCTTCGTGAAACGGATTGACCCAGACATGCCTGCGGAAGACATCACCAGGATGCTCGGTAAAGTCCTTGGGCTTCTTGTGGTAAACCCGGTCGAACACTGCCATCAACCGCTGTGCCCATGAGCCGCCGTTCTCGACCACGCCGATGCGTAGGCCGGGGAACCGCTCGAACACACCGTGGGCAATGAACGCCGCGAGCGTGTCGAAAATGTGGCGGCTCTCCTCGTAGATGAATCCGCGGAATTTGGTCAGTTGGAAGCCCTGGAACTCGTCGCCGCCTTCCCAATCGGAGAGGTAGCGATCGTAGCCGGAGTCGGAATTGTGCATCTGCACCGAGATCCCCGACGACTCGACCAGTCGCCAGAAGTCGTCGAACTCCGGCAACGCAGGTGAGCGCGACGTCTCGTCCTCTCGCGGCACAGGGGCCGGCCGCATCAGCACCGTCTTCGCGCCGTTCTCTAGGCATCACTCGAGCTCCTTGACTCCAGTCGCCGGGTCGTTGAGGGAAATTGCCGGCACCGGGAAGATACGGTCCTGATAGTTGAACGTCCAGTCTTCGAGCAGCCAGCGGTTAAACGCGTGTGTGACGGCGTGGGTGAGTTCGGTGTCTGACTTCGTCCGCTCCTCGAGCATGCCGGCGGTGGTCGGGAACATCACCGCGCCGTCGACTCCCTGACGATCCATTAGCGCCAGACGCAGGTCGGGGCGTCGGAACTCGTCGGGGCAGCGAATCGGCTCCGCCAGCTCCCGCAGCGTCTTACCTTCCGGATTGATCCCGCGGTAATAGTCGGCCCACGCGCCAGGCGTGGGGATTACCTCGTACGTCGGATTCGGAATCGTCTCGGTGATGACGCCAAGGATCTGGAGCTTCTGCCGGCCATTGACGTCGACGAACTTGATTGCGTCGGAGTACTTCTCGGGCAAGTATCGCGTGTAGGCGTCGACCGTCTCATACATGTGATTGTCCGCATCCCACACTTCGAAAGCCTTAGGTTCGGTCATCAATATTCCTTTCGAGAGGCGGTCCAGGTCACCGATAACCCGCCTGAAGCTCTGGTTGAGGTTCACTCGACAACTGGGTCAAGCAGCGAGCAGCAACGTCATTATCTTAAAGAGAGAGTCTACGTTCTCGCACGGAAATAATCGAGAACAGCCACGGATGGCAAGGTCTCCCTTGAGACCGGCGATGGCACCAGATGGTCGACCGCCCAGAGCCGCTCGGCCCCTCAACCCTCGGCTGTCTGAGCGAAGTCACGGATGAACGACGGTGACGCGTTCGGGCCGCTGTGGGGAAGTACCAGACGGATTTTCATAAAGTTCTAGAGGCTGGTGAAGTGGCCGCCATCTACCCCTATGGTTTGTCCTGTGATGTAGCGAGCGCGCGGACCCACGAGGAAAACGACCGCTGAACCGATGTCCATTTGCGGATCGCCGATGCGACCCAGAGGGATCCGGCGTGCGAGCCGCCCCTCCATCGCGGGGTCCGCTTCGATAGCTGCGGTCATCGCGGGCGAATATGCAAGCGGGGAAATGACGTTGACGGTGATGCCGTGAGCTCCCCATTCGCGAGCCAGGCTTTTGGCGAAGCCCCGCAGTGCCCCCTTCATCGTGGCGTACAGCGGCAGTGTGGCGCTCCCCTCGATACCTGTGGGCGAGGTCATAACCAAGAACGTTCCTGCCCGTGCACGCAGCGACTCAAAGGCTGCACTTGCACAGTGATAGGCACCGGTCACTGATACGCCTATGTGGTCCCGCCACAGTGCGTCATTGACGTCCTCGAGCCGGTGTGGCTGGCTCGATGCGTTGCTTGTGGCGTTGTGTACCAGTGCATCCAATCGTCCGGTCTCATGCAACGTCGTCTCGACAGCGCCGACGACCGACTGCGAGACGGTGACGTCGCACCGCACCCAGCTCGCCCGATAGCCACTCTCGGTGAGGTCCGCAGCGACCGCATGCCCTTTCTCCGATCGGGTGGCGACGAAGACGTGTGCGCCATCGATTGCAAGGGCGCGAGCGATGCCTTGTCCCACACCACCGCCGGCTCCGGTAACCAACACCGAGTATCCGTCGAGTCTCACGGCAGCATCACCGCTCCGCCGTCGACGACGATAGTCGCGCCGACCAGGCCCGTGACCTCGCGCTTGAGCAGGAATCGTGTCGTCGCGATTACCGATTCGATGAGCTTGTCATCGTCCTGAAGCGCGGCTGCAGTCACGTGTGCAGCCGATGCACTCAGCTTGGTTGCGAAGAGGTGAAGCGGGGCGGCAATGATATTAATGATCACATTTTCAGAAGCCCACTGGCGAGCGGCGGATTTGGCCATCGCGCGGATTCCCTCGAGAGCGGTGGTGGATGGGACGAGGTATGGCCCTCCCGTCATGCCGATGGAGGGCAGCACCAGGACGATTCGTCCCCCTTCTTTGTGCATCGATGAATATGAGCGCTGCAATGCACTCAACGCTTGTCGCATCGGTTGCTCCGCGAATCGGCGCCACTCGGTGGCGCTCAAAGTGCAGATGTGAGTTGGCTCGAGAACCGGATCAACGCCAATCACGATGACAACGGAGCCTGATTTCGGCAGAACCGATTCGTCGAGGTCGTGGACGACTGTTTTGAGGCCTGCCGCGATCGCCCACGAAACGGCATCACCGCGTCCTATGACATGCGGAGTTGTCATGTTCGCACCGAACTACGGTTTCGGAGTTGGAGAAACCTTGGCCTGCCGTGCGATTCGCTCGTCGTGGATCTTGACCAGCTCGCGGAATCCGATATACGTCCTGCCACGTGACTCTTACGCATCGGCCATGTCGGCGAGCTCGCGCTTGACGACCTTGCCGACGTCGTTACGGGGCAACTGCTCGATGAACACGAACCTTGCCGGGACGCGGTAGGGCGTCAGGTGTTCGCGGCACCAGGCCGCCAGACCGTCCTCGGATACCGAATCGTTGCCCCGCACCACGAACGCCCACGGCACCTCGCCCAGCCGCTCGTCTGGGATACCCACCACGGCCGCATCAAGCACGCCGTCGGCGGCCACCAAGACGTCCTCCACGGTGCCCGGAAACACCTTGAGCCCACCCCGGTTGATCATGTCCGACACCCTTCCGTCCAGCCATAGGAAGCCGTCGTCGTCGAACCAGCCCAGGTCGCCGGTGTGGAACCAGCCGTCGTCGGTGAGCCGGTCCAGGAAGGCCGGATCGATCTTGCGGGCGGAAGTTGTTGGCGTGCGTACCATCACCTCGTCGTCGACGATGGTGACGTCGATGCCGGGCAGCGGCCGCCCGACGGACCCGAGTTTGGTCTCGCCCCACTCGCGAGCGTCGGCGGCCGACCAGCCCACCACCTCGCCGCCGAGTTCGGTCTGGCCGTAGGAGTTCAGCACGATTACCCCGAACTTGTCCCGGAACCGGCCCGCCTGAACGGGCGACAGGGGGGCGGTGATCGAGCGGACGATCTTCAGCGGCGACAAGTCCGTAACCGAGTCGTCGTGCAGGACCATCGTGAGTGCCGCGGGCGGGAGCACGGTAGAACGCAGTTGGTGCCGCCGGACCAGGGTGGCGAAGTCCGCGGGGGAGAATCGGTCCATCAGCACGACGCCAGAGCCCGCCCGGAAGGCGAACAGCACCTGGTAGATGCCGGCCCACAGCGACAACGACAGCGGCACCAGGTTCGGCATCGGTGGACGCTTCGGTTTTTCTGTAGCGGGTTTCGTCCCGCGGAGCTTGGCCAGCAGCCGGTCGATGAGGTCGAGCACCGTGGTGTGCCGCAGCGGCACCGGCTTCGGCGGACCGGTGGTGCCGGACGTGAACTGCAGCAGCGCGACATCCTCGTCGTAGGACCGCGTGTCAGTCGGGTGGTCCGGTGACGCAACCGTCGCCCACGCCAGCGCATCACCGGTGATGACCGGCAGGTGGAACGTCGAGAATCGTTGTGCGAGTTCGGGAGTTGTGATGACAGCAACGGGGCGCAACGTGTCGAGCTGGGTCACGATCTCGGCGTCGGCCGCCCTGGGGTTCAGTGGTGTGTACACGCCACCGGCGCGCCACGTTCCGAACAGCGCGGCGATGGTCGTGGCGTCGTTGGCCAGCATCGCGGCGACGACCTGTCCCGGCGTCAGTCCGTTCTCGGCGAGCAGCGCGCCGAGTTGTTCGGCACTGGCGGCCAACTCGGCGCGCGACACCTCGGCGCCGAGCATGTGCACTGCGACCTCGGGCAGGCCGTCCAGCAGCTTCGCGAGACTCACGAATCAGCCTCCAGCGGAGCCCAGTGCGGAGTTCGCTTGTCCGCGAAGGCAAGCGGACCCTCGTTTTGATCCGGATGGCCCCACATCGACGTCAGGTGTTTCGCGCCTTCGCGGCACGCATCCGTGAGGCCGTATTCGAGTGCGCCCCACAACGCTCGCTTGGTGGCGCGCATCGCCGCGGGCGAGTTCTTCGCGATCTGCTCGGCGAGTTGCTGGGCTACCTCGCGCAACTGGTCGGGCGGGTCGACGACCTGGCTGATCATGCCGAGCTCGTATGCGCGCTGGGCGCTGAGTCTTTCGTGGCTGCCCACCAGTGCCATCCGCAGCACGGCCTCGGCGGGCATCTTGCGCATCAGCGCGATGGTCTCCAAAGCACTGACCTGACCGATCGATACGTGCGGATCGACGAAGCTCGCGTCCGACGACGCGATGACGATGTCGGCGTCGGCCACCCAGTGCAATCCTCCGCCGGCACACACTCCGTTGACGGCGGTGATGACCGGCTTGCCGACGTTGCAGTGCCACGCCGTCAACTTCAGGTCCAGCGTGCGCATGGTCTCCTGGAACTGCAGCACGGCCTCGCCGTCGAGCTCCTCGACGTCGGCGCCTACCTGAAAGGCCCGCCCGTTACCGGTGTGCACGATGACCCGAACGTCGGGGTCGGCGTTCAATTGCGCCCAGGCTCTAGGGAATTCGTCACGCATCACAACGTCGTAAGCGTTGAGGCGGTCCGGCCGATCGTTGATGATCCAGCCCACCGGGCCGCGTCGCTCCACGACCAGCCTCCGGTATGTCATGAAACCTCCACTGCATTTGACAGCGGTTGCCAGCGCGCCGTGCGCTTTTCGCGCCACGCCCGGGCACCCTCGCCGTGATCGGGGTGATTACGCAGCCGCCAGATCTCGTCGGCGGCATCGCTGCGGGCCTGCGTGATTCCGACTTCCAGGGAGCGCCACAGCGCCTTCTTGGTGGCGCGCATCGCGGTTGGCGAATTCGTGGCGATCGCGGCGGCCAGCCGCCCTGCTGCTGCGCGGAGATGGTCGGCCGGAACTACCTCGGATAGAATGCCCAATTCGTAGGCGCGCTGAGCTGAGACGCGTTCACCCTTGCCGCTCAACGTCATCCGGGTGATCGCCTCCATCGGGGACTTGCGAAGCAGCGTGATCGCCTCGTAGGCGACGGCCTGGCCTATCGATACGTGTGGGTCGACGAAGGAGGCCTCCTCGGCGGCGATCACGATGTCGGCATCGGCCACCAGGTGCAGACCCCCGCCCGCGCAAAGCCCGTTGACGGCCGCGATCACCGGCTTCCACACTCCGCAGTGCCACGACGAGATCTTCAGCTCCGCATCCCTGGTCCGGCGTGAGTGTCGGCGCATCGCTTCCTTGTCGCGCGCCACCTGCACCACGTCCATTCCCGTGCAGAACGCCTTGCCGTTGGCGGTGTTTACGATCACCCGGACGTCGGGATCGGCGTCGAGGGCGGCCCAGGCGGACTCGAGTTCGTCGAGCATCAACGAGTCGAATGCGTTGCCCGCGCCCGGTCTGTTCAGGATGAGCCAGCCGATACCGTCGGATTTCTCCACCACCAGCCGATGGTAGGTGTTCACGAGCGCGGAATGTCCTTCCAGGGTTTGCCTTTCCACGGATCCGGCTCTTTGGGCAACCCGAGCACACGCTCACCCAGGATGTTCTTGTTGATGTCGGTAGTGCCCCCCTCCGTGCTGTTGGCAAGGCTGCGCAGCATTCCCTGGACGTCGCGGGGCAGAGCGTCCGAGTCGTCGGTGCCGGGCCACGCGATCGCGTCGGTGCCCAGCAGATCTACCATCAGGTCCTGGATCTGCTGGTTCAGCGTGGCCTGGTGCACCTTTCCGATCGAGGATGCGGCCCCCGGCGACTGGCCGGCCGAAAGTGCCGCGCGGACACGGGCGTTCGTCCAGCCACGGATCTGTTCCTGGGCCCACAAGCGCATGACTTTGTTGCGCACGACGGGATCGTCCCACCGGCCGGTCTCCCGTGCCAGAGTTATTAGGCGTTCGGCGCCGGAGCCACCGAGCCGGCCCATGCCCCCCGACCCGGAACCCGAAACCATCTGCCGCTCACTGGACAACGTCGATGCGCTGACGCGCCACCCGTCGTTGACCTCACCCACGCGGTACGCGTCGGGGGTCCGCGCGTTGTCGATGAAGACCTCGTTGAACTCCGCCTCGCCGGTGATCTGGCGCAGTGGTCGCACCTGGACGCCCGGTTGATGCATATCGAGCAGAAAGTAGGTGATGCCCTGGTGCTTGGGTGCGTCGGGATCGGTTCTTGCGAGCAGGATCGCGAAGTCGGCCTCGTCGGCCCATGTGGTCCAGACTTTTTGCCCGGAGATCACCCAGGCTGCGTCTTCTCCCGAGCCGTCCTGGACTGCGCGGGTGGCCAGTGACGCCAGGTCGGAGCCGGCGCCGGGCTCGCTGAAGAGCTGACACCACTTCTCCTCATTGCGCACGATGGGGGGCAGGAAGCGCAGCCGCTGTTCTTCGGTGCCGTGGCCGAACAGCGCTGCGGCGGCGTTGTTGAGCCCCAACGGATTCAGCCTGGCCAACCGCAACGGTTGCAGCACTTGATCGATCGCGCGGGCGACCTCGTTGCCGACACCCAGGCCACCGTATTCGGGCGCCCACGTCGGCACGACAAGTCCGGACGCGGCGAAGACCGGATACCACAGCCGGTAGTCCGTGGGGCTGCGCACCTCTCGCAGCGCTGCGGGACTCTGGGTGGCGGCGGTCCGCCAGGACGCGGGCACCTCGGCGTCGATCCATCGCTCGACCGCCGCGACGGCGTCGGTGGGCGTGGTGGCTGGGGTGATGGGCAGCGCTGTCATGATGGTTGGCCTTCAGCGGCCCTTGAATTCGGCGTCGCGTTTGTCCCGGAATGCGGCAAGTCCTTCGCGGAAATCCTCGCTGCGGCTGGACAGTTCGAGCGCCATCGCCTCGTTCTGCAGGTGGCGGTCGATGTCGAGCCCGTTACCGCTGTGCAGCAGCCACTTGGTGAGCCCGAGTGCCACCGTAGGCGCATTGCTGAGACGCATGACCAGTTCGGTTGCGGCCGCGTCCAATTGATCCTCAGGGGCCGCGGTGTGGATGATGCCCCAGTCGGCCGCGGTGGCACCCGAGATCTCCTGGCCCAGCATCAAGAGCTGCCGCGTGCGGACCATGCCGATGAGCCGAGGCAGCAGCCAGGCCGCGCCGCTGTCCGGGGTGAAGCCGCGAGCCATGAACGGTTCCCAGAACCGCGCGTCGTCGGCGGCCACGCAGAAGTCGGAGGCCAGCGCGACGTGGAATCCGAGACCGGCGGCCCAGCCGCGCACTACCGACACGATGGGCACCTGTGTCTCGAGCATCAAGGGGATAAGCCGGTTGGCCTTGTTCGGCAGCCTGCGCTGTGTACTGCCCACTCGTGGCTTGCGTTCCAAGCGGGCGTTGTTGGCGATCAGATCGGCTCCGGCACAGAAGTCCGGTCCCTCTGCGTCGATCCGGATTACCCGCACCGATTCGTCGATGCCCGCGGCGGCCAGATGCCCGATCATGGCGTCGAGCATCACGTCGTTGACCGCGTTCCGGCGCTCGGCACGGTCCAAAGTCAGGTGCAGGACCGGCCCCTTTTGTTCGGCGCGAAGGCCGGCCACGCCGTCGTAACTCATGACCTCAGCGCTCGGCAAACTGCGCCGACACGGCGGTGAGCAGCTCCGTGAGGTTGCTCGCGCCACCGGGCGGATCGGGTAGCTGGACGGGCCCGCTTTCGCGGCTTGGCAGCAGAATCGTGGCATGCCCGGGCGCCGTGATCTGGCCACGGTGGTTGGTCGCCGCCAATTCGAGGTCGACAGCGGGCCGGTCATCCTCAGCGAGGTATTTGCGCACCACCTTTCCGGTGATGGTGTGCAGATCCCCGACGTAGTTGAAGAGTCGGAATTCGCAGTCGAGCTTCCACAGCCAGGCGTCGTCACCCATCCAGTCCGTGCACAGGTGGATCAGCCACGTCTCGCGCATGCGGCCATAGTCGAAGGTGGTGGGATTGCCCACGTTGCGAGCCGCGTCCGGTTCCCAGTGCACGCGCTGCTGGACATCGGGCACACCGTGTTCATTGGGCGTGTAGAAACGGGGAATGCGCTGCCGGTTTTGCCATGCCAGCCGCAGGGGCCGCACGCCGTACATTCCGGTCCCCATGCCGACGTGCCAACAGACCATGTCGGTGACCGTCAGTGGGCCTTTGGTCAACGGACCGATGTCGTCGCCTTCGTTGACGTCCTCCCACCATCGCGGTTCGGCGCCGCGCGGTGACTCGCGCGCGTATCTCTCGTCGAGCTCGGCGATCTCTTCCGGCGTCCACGACTTCAGTTCGACCGCCTCGTACTTCTTGCGGCCGCGCGCCTTGGTGCGCTCGGTGCGGACCATGTTGCGGTACTGGCCACCCAGGAGGACGCCCTCGTCGTCGCGGAAGACCTGTGCCGACCATTCGTGGACGGCGCGTTCGGCGAATTCACTGCTCTTGTCCAGCGCCGCGACCAGAGCGTTGCGCCGGAAGACCCGATGATTCGCACGCAGCGGCGCCCACCATTCGCGCGACGTCGAGGCGTAGAAGGCATGGACGCCGCGCAACGGGTCGCCCTTGGTCAGCGCGCGGTCTTCGTCGGAGAGCGTGGTTACTTCATCCTCGCCGATCAAGGTGTCGCCGCCGACGAGCGCGGGCGGTGCGATCGACTCGCCCCATACGGATTTCGCGGCGTACTCCGGGTCGGCCCACAGTGGGTTGGCGTCGCCGTAGCTCTCCGCCACGTGGCGGAAGCAGTCCTCGTTCGGGCGAAAGTAGTGCGGCGGCTGGGTATGGGGAACGGCGATACCGATAGTGCCGCGCAGCCGGGCCAGTCCCGCGTCGGTAATCTGACCGGTCGGCGACATGGAAATTAAGATACCCGAAAAGCGGAAACGCCGTTAACGCAGGGGATGACAGATGATCGAAGAAACCTCGGGCATCGTTGTGACCATTGGTGATGACGGAGTGCAACGAATCACCATCGACCGTCCTGATGCCGGAAATTCGTTGTCGCCCTTGGCGCGTGACGCACTCACGGAGGCGTTTACACGAGCGAACGACGATCCCGCTGTCCGCGCCGTGTTGTTGAGCGCGACGGGCGACCGGCACTTCTGCGCCGGTGCAGGCCTGGCGCCGCAGCCGGCGGACGCCGAGACGCAGGCCAAACCCATTGCCGACAAACGGCCGGGCGACATAGCTCGTATGTTGCAGCGGGGTTGGCAGCGATTGGTTGCATCGGTGTTGGACTGCGACAAGCCTGTGGTCGCCGCGGTGCAGGGCACCGCTGTGGGCGCCGGCGCGAGCTTGGTGCTGGCGTGCGATCTCGTCGTCATGTCCACGGAGGCAAAGCTTGTCGAGGCGTTCGTGCACCGCGGGATCCTGCCGGATTCGGGTGCCATTCACCTACTGACGCGAATCGTGGGTCTGCGCAAGGCCACGGAATTGCTGATGCTCGGCGAACCTGTCGATGCCGCGGCGTGTGAACGCCTCGGCCTCGTCAACCGCGTGGTCGCACCCGAGGACACCGACGCCATCGCGGAAGAGATCGCCTGCCGCCTCGCCGCTGGGCCGACGGTGATGCTGGCGCTTACCAAACGGTTGTTGTCGGTGTCGTCGGAGTCCGGGCGTGATCGCGCGTTCGAACAAGAGGCGTGGGCGCAGGAGGTGGTGTCGCGGACCCTCGACTTGCAGGAGGGCCTCGCGTCCTTCGCCGAACGCCGAAAGCCCAGGTTTCTCGGTCGCTGACGTCGCCCGCGTCAGCTTGGAGTCGGTCCGCCGCGAATGGTGAACGTGGCGCTGTCGTCGATCTCGTCGATCGAGGACGCCACCAACTCCGCCGTCAGCGACGTATCCTCGATTCCCTTGGTGACACCGATAAACACCCGTGCGACCTTCCCCGCGCCGACCGAGTAGATATGCGCAGTGCGGTCACACGACCGATGACAGAGGTAGACCACAACGGGCGTGACGAGTTCGGGATCCATGGCGTTGCCGGCTTCGCCCATGATGTTCTCGGTCATCCGGGTGCGCGCGATGGGAGCGACGGCGTTGATCGCGATGCCACTACGGGCACCCTCGATGGCAAGAACGTGCATCATGCCGACAAGGCCCATCTTCGCGGCGCCATAATTGGCCTGCCCAAAATTGCCGAAAAGTCCAGTGCCCGAAGTGGTCTGAACGATTCTGCCGTAATTCTGCTCCCGCATAACCGGCCACACCGCCCGCGTCACGTTGAATGCGCCGGAGAGGTGCACCGCGATGACGGCGTCGACCTGGTCGGCGGTCATGTTCTTAAACGCGGCGTCGCGGAGAATGCCGGCGTTGTTCACCAGCACATCGACCTGACCAAAGGCTTCCATCGCTGCCGCCACGATCGCCGCGCCACCCTCTTCGGTTGCCACCGAGTCACCGTTGGCGATCGCGGTACCCCCGGCCGCGGTGATTTCGTCGACCACGGCTTGGGCCGGCGATGTCGAAGCTCCGCTGCCGTCCACCGAGCTGCCCAGGTCATTGACCACAACCCGGGCGCCACGCCGGGCGAGCTCCACGGCGTGGCAGCGGCCGAGTCCGCCCCCGGCGCCCGTGACGATGGCTACCTGGTTGTCGAAAGTCATTGACGGCATGGGTGAGAGGTTACATTTACCTAATCGAGAACAGATATTTGCATCGGAGGACACCCCATGAGTGGCCCGACCCAGCTGCTACGACATGCGCGCCGGCGAGCCGAAGAGGCGCGGCCCCGCTATCGTGCAGCCGGCTTCTGGGCGGCGGAGCCGGTGGACTTGGTGCGATTCACCGCGGCGCGACACCCCGCCCGGCTCGCGGTGGCAAATCGAGACACTGAAGTGACCTACGGTGAACTGGACAAGCGCATCGATTCGACGGCTCGGGCGATGGTCGATGCCGGGGTGGCTCCGGGCAGTGCGGTCGTCCTGGTGGTCGGC
>NZ_JAFBAR010000080.1 GCF_019247635.1 Mycobacterium sp. | reverse complement strand
AACCAGCGCCATGGTCAGCGAGCCATCGGGCGGCTCGATGGTCGACCATAATCCGTGTTCGTGCAGTCTCTTCCAACTCGCTGGCCACGAACGCGCCCAGCCGTCGTCGGGCAGATTGGGATACAGTGATCCAAGTAAGTCTCGCGTCGCCTGCCGCAATAGCGCGATTTCTTCGGCCAGCTGGTCAGTGCCCTGGTTTTGCGTCTCGCCGGGCACGCTCATAGTGTGATCGCGATCTTGATGCGTTGTGGCGTTGGGCGACAGGCTAGCTCGAACGCGGCTGCGACATCGCCGACTGCAAAGGTGTGGGTCAGGAAGTTGTGAAGAAGTTCGGGGTGTTCGCGGGCAAACTCGTCGGCGCGGCGCAGCACTCGCATCCGATCGAACGTAAGACCTGATTTCACGGTCAGATTGTTGCGCAGCATGGTGCGCATGCTGATTGGGTAGTACTCATCGTCGGCCACACCGAAGTAAAAAATCGTGCCACTGGGGGCCGCCGCTGCGACGGCGTGGCTGAGGGTCGCGACCTGATGGCCGACGGCTTCAATCACGATGTTGGGTCTGGCTCGGGTCTCGAGGGTACGCAGCCAGCGGTCGCTGGTGGCACGCACGATGGTGTCGACGCCGAACAAGGGTCCGATCTCCATGCGGTCGATCGGGTCGACGCCGGTGACCCGAGCCGCGCCCATAGCCTTGGCCGCGTATGAGAACAGCAAGCCGATTGGCCCCTGACCGATGACGGCGACGTGACTGCCCGCGATGTTAGGGATTTGTTCGAGTGCATACAGAACGCATGCCAGCGGTTGAAGTCCTACGGCCAGTGCGGGGCTGAGCACCGGGTCGTATTTAGCCAGCCCATTTCCGTCGGATACGACGTGGGCCATCAGGCCATCAAATCCCGATGCCCAGCCGACGACCTTATCTCCGGGCCGGTGTTCACTGTGACGACTCGCGACCACTTCGCCAACGATCTCGTGAATGGGATATCCGTCTATCTCGGCGGCGTTAACTCCGGTGTCGGCGGTGAGTTTGCTCGCGATGCCTTTGAATCCCGGTAGGTCGGTACCGCAGATGCCTGCGGCCAGGAACCTCATCAGCACCTGGTCGTCCGCAAGCGATTCGGGTGACTTCGTAGGGATCTCATTGCATTCGAAGGTGTAGGGCGCGACAAGCCGGTAGGACCACACGGTCAGACCTGCACGGGGATACTGTTCCAGCCCCATTGGAAGCTGGAAGGTGGCCGCGACGCGCACTCGGTGACAATCCTGAAGTCAGAGACTCGCTTAAGCCATTCCTGGATCATGATGGTGATTTCCAATCTGGCTAAGTGCACCCCAAGGCAAAAGTGCTGTCCTCGACCGAACGCCAGCAATCGCTGAATGGGCCGATTCCAGATGAAGTCGTCTGGGTGCTCGTACTCACGCTCGTCACGGGCCGCCGAGGCCAGCAATGTGATGACGCGCTGACCGGGCTGAAGGGTGGTGCCGTGAATCTCGAAGAGCTTCCGGACTGTTCGCGCGAACCATTGCGCGGGAGCGCAATAGCGAATGATCTCTTCCCGGGCTACCGGCACGGTGGTATCGAGATCGGCACGCACCGCGGCCATTTGGTCGGGCCGCAAACTGAGTTCCCATAGCCCTTGGGCAGTGATTTTCGGCACCGTCTCAGTACCGCCGATGAACACGCCGAGCATCTGGGTGGCCGCCTCAATGTCGGAGAACGTCGATCCGTCCGGCAGTTGGTAATCGATCAAAGCGTCAGGTATGGGCGCGGCCCCGTCCGCGCCTTGGGCGCGCCGACGTTCGATGACAGGGGCCAGGTAGGACAGATAACCCGGCCGGGCATTGCCTACCTCGACGCCGGCACCGGGTTGGGCGAGGCTACCGGCATTCACGGTGGCCAAAACGTCAGCCGCAAGGTCGGTTGGCAAACCAATCAACTCACAGACGATCGAGGCCGCAACGATGCCTCCGTAGTCCTGGGTAAGGTCAAAGCTGCCCCGCGGGATGAGCTCGTCGAGTCTCTCGTTGGCCAGAATTCGGATTCTCTCGGCGAGCTTGAGCACCGACTTGGGGCGCAGCGGCATGGAAGTGCACCGGCGGACGTCCTCGTACAGCGGCGAGTCGAAGTTGGCGTGGAACGGCATGGGGTGTAGCGGCGGATCGGGGACGGGTCCCTCATTTCGCTTCTCTAGGACGGCCGCTGCTGGCAGCGTCCCTTCCGATGCCACGAAGGTGCCGTCGTTGATTTGCAGCAGTTGCCAGATGTCCTCGAATCGCGACAGCGCATAGATGTCCCATTTCGCGATGTAGTAAAGCGGGTGTTCGTCGCGCAGAACCCGGTAGTAGGGCAAAGGGTTACTCATCACTTGCGGGTCGAACGGATCGTAGGTGAATTGTTGGGCCGTCACGCTTTTCAAGGGTGTGTTCCAATCGCGTTGCGCTGCTGCGCATGCACCAGGTGAAGCCTGTCATGACTGCACCGGTCGTTTCGCGGCGCTGGCCGGGCGGCGATCCTCACGGCTTCGCTACTCCTCGAGCCGCAACGCGGCAGCGGGACACTGGGTGACGGCTTGCCCCATGCGTCCACGATCGGACTCGGGCCGTTCGGCTGCGAGAATCTGTACACTTCCGTTGTCTTGCACCTCGAATACATCGTCGGCGATCGACTCGCAGATTCCGTGTCCGGTGCATTTGGCGAGATCAACTTCCACCCTCATGATGTCTCCAATCGGGCCGGGCTACTGGACGTGAGCGGGCAGGCGCTTCACGCCGTGGACAAAGTTGCTGTAGAGGAATTCGGGTTCGCCGAAATCAACGGTATTCAGCCGAGTCAACAACTCGCGGAACAGGTTTCGTAGCTCGGTTTTCGCCAGCTGATTGCCCAGGCAAAAGTGCGGCCCGCCGCCACCGAAGCCGAGGTGTGGATTTGGCGAGCGCTTCACATTGAAGCACTCGGGTTCGTCGAATACCGACTGATCACGGTTGGCTGAGCAGTAGAACAGGCCCACCTTCTCGCCGGCGTTGATGTGTTGGCCGGCGATCTCGACGTCTTCGGTGGCGAACCGCGCGAATTGCATCACCGGCGAGGCCCAACGCACAAACTCTTCGATAGCCACGCCGATTCGGTCTTCATAGTCTTCCATCAACCACGCGCGTTGACCCGGGTTCTGCGTCAGCGCCATCATCGCGTGTGTGGTCGTCTGCTTGGTGGTGTCGTTTCCCGCAGACGACAACAGAACAAGGAACGCACCCACCTCGTCATCGGTGAGCCGGTGCCCGTCCACTTCGGCGGCTACGATGCTGGTCATCAGGTCGTCTCCCGGGTGCGCGCGGCGGAATTTGGCCAATTCCACGCCAGTTCCACTGAGCAGTAGCATCTCGTTGATGGTGTCTTGAGCGCGCTCGTCCAATGAGCTGTACTCGTCATCGCTCATGCTGAAGAGCTTCTCTGCGGCCTTTGCCACCGCGGGCTGATCAGACGGCGGCACACCGAGCATGTCCATGATCGTCATCATCGGCAGCCGAGCCGAACAGGCGGCCACGAAATCCACGTCGCCCGCGCCCATCAGATCGTCGACGATTTTCACCGCATTGTCATGGATCTGTTGTTCGATTCTTCGGACGTTGCGCGGGGTGAACGCCGCGCTGATCAACCTGCGGTAGACCGTGTGCCGTGGCGGATCCATGGTCAAAAAGAATGTCGCCAATCGCTGCACTTCGGCGGGCATCGGATCCAGAGCAACGCCCTGGGCCGATGTGAACAGGTCCGGGCGCTGGCTGGCGAAGACGATATCTTCGCGTCGGGTCAACGCCCAGAATCCATTCTCCTCCATCGGGAACAGGGTGGACAGCGGCCGATGCCAGCTGATTCCCTCATTCGCGCGCAGGTGAGCAAACGTGTTATCGCGCTGGGCGAATGGTTGGCTCCAGAAGTCGTGTGACGTGATGTCGAGGCTGTTGTATTCGTGCTCGTATAGCGCGCTGTCAACCGTCGCCACCTTCGCCTCCCTCCCGGATTCCATACCACACGCTCTAATGATCCAGCGTGACACTTTATGCATAATTTGTAAAGCTCCCTAGTGGCAGCAACACGGTCCGGCGAGCAACGGCTCCAGGCGCACAGGTGCGCTCGGTCTTGCTGAGAAGTCCACCACTACACCGTGTTACGAAGACGCCGGTGCAACGCGGCCACCGGGCGAAGGGCGCGGGGCGGCAGCTCCGACACCACTGGGGCCGAATCGGTCGAGATGCTGCGCGCCGCAGCAGGCACCCTCAGCGCTTGGCGCCACCGTGAACACGGAACCGTGAAGGCCGTCAGCTCGCCTCCGATGCTGATGCGCCGCGATGACCCGGTACTTCTGGTCGCTCTTACCGACGTCACGGAATGGCACCTGGCCCGCCAAGGCCTGCCCGTCCCATCGACCTCCACGATTCGACGCATCCTCGACCACCACGGCCTAATCACCCCGCAGCCACGCAAACGCCCCAAAAGCTCCTACATCCGATTTGAGGCCGCCCAACCCAACCAATGCTGGCAATCCGACTTCACCCACTGGTCGCTGGCCGACGGCGCCGAGTTAGAGATCCTCAACTGGCTCGACGATCACTCTCGCTACCTGCTCGCCTGCACCGCCTACCCCGCCTTACCGGCCCCGACGTCGTGGCCAGCTTCACCACCACCGCCACGATCTACGGCCTGCCCGCAGCCACCCTGACCGACAACGCCGCGGTCTAGACCTCACGATTCACCCACGGCCACAACGACTTCGAACGCCTGCTAGCCAGCCTCGGAGTCACCCAAAAAAACGGCCACCCCGGCCACCCACAAACTCAAGGCAAAATCGAACGCTTCCACCAAACCCTCAAACGCTGGCTCACCGCACGACCACACCCCACCGACCTACAAACCCTGAACCGCCCCGGGATGTCCGGAGCCGACGGGCGGGGCTGATCGCCCTAGACTCGACAGCACGCACCGTGCGATCGGTTCCCGTGCCCAACACCGCCTTGTGCTCCGGCAGCCACGAGATCCAGTGCGTCAACGGCTACACAATTCAACGGGATGACGGTGGATAGTCGTCATCATCCGCGAAGCGTGGTCGCTTAACCCACTACCCTGACTCACTACGGCGTTGTGTCACCGACTTCCGTTCTTTGGGCTTTGAGCTGAAGACTGGGTTCTCCAGGCGCGGGTAGACGATGCCGCGAAGGCGGAAGTGCGGAAGCTTTTCGGTCGCCCCGGACGCAGCCCTTGCGGAAACCGAGTCGTTCGTATCCATTCGCCTGCTCGATCAGAAAAGCAAACCCCCGGAACCCGCACGTGAAAATCCACCCTCGAACTGAATTCGGCTCGCATCGCTAGCGAGCCTTCGCTGGTGCCGTCGTCTACCCCGCTTCGTCAATGCCGAGCGCTGGAAATGGGTAGGTATTCCAGGCATTCTCAAGAATAATGTTCGGTCTGTTGCCGTGCAGACGAACATCGTGAATGGGTAATGCGGTCCCGACAGTGTGGTCCCGAAGGACCTCGAGGAGACGATCTTCGATTGCGGCGCCATGTGTCACCCACGCTTCCAGATCGCGCGCGCTAATCGCCGCCACCGGCACGTTCCGCAGATGACCAGCCGACAGCGTGGCACCGTGCTTCTCGACGAGGTAAGCGTTCCCGCCATAGATTGGCTCGGCAGACACGATTATTGCGAGTATTGGCCTATCTGACGGAATGTGGCTGAACTCAGGAGTTTTGGTAGCCAATTGCTCGACTGAACGCCCAAGCTGGTCGTATGCCTTGCCCACCGCGCGGGTGAGTTCAGGAAACAGGGCGGAGCCGCCTGCGCGGGCTGCAAGACTGAGACGTTTGAGTTTGCACTCAATAATGAGCACCAGACCTGGCAAAACGACGAACCAGTCGACGCTCTTCTTGTCCCGACGCGGGCCGTAGGTGAGCTCGGGATGTACTTCGGCACCGTCGATCAAACGTAGATGCCGACCGACATAATGCTCGAACAGATGACCTAGGTCGGTCGTAAACGCCTCGTCGTAGCGCTCCAAACCTGGATAGTAAAGCCCGCCTGGCGTTACCGTCCTCATAATCAGGCGCGGCGCCGGCGCCACGGTGACGCCGTTTGCGAGCTCCACGAACGGCGTTCGCACCAGCGGGTTGTAGTCGAACTTCACGAGCTCCTTAATTCCGTGCGACCGCTTGGCGAAGTCGTCCCGAAACTCCGCCTGTGTCGCGGTAAGACGACCTGCTGCCGCCTCGATGTTGCCGCGCGGATAAAGCTCAAGCACATCCTTAAAGTTGTCCTGGTCAAGCCATGATCTGTTGTATAGCCCGCCGTTCTGGTTGGCACCCACCTGTAAGACGAACGTTGCGACGATGGCGTCCCCCAGCGGCACGCCACCGAGTACCTCCGCCAACGCGAACTCGGAAATCACCTTTGTGTCGACGTCGTTAAGTCCCTCAATCATGAGGGCATGGGACCGCGCCAGCTCTTCGAAAATGGACTCCTGCCATGGGAACTGCTCGTAGAGAATCGGGGTAACGAGAGATACCAGAACCCCTGGATCTCCTCGGGCGGGCTGTCGCGGAACGTCCGCATCGAAGAACTTCCGCAGGAGAACGACAATCCCATCGTCCGTGACAGGCTTATCCCGGTGCTCGTTGCCGTACAGAAGGGATTCGCGCGCAATTGCCGCGAGACCCCACGGCGGGCATCGGCGCTTCACGTCGTCGGCGTACGGTGGCTCCCCCAAGGCCGCGGAGATCCGTGCGATCGTCGGAACGAGCTGGCTCGGTCGATAAGCGCGACAAGATTGCACGAACTCGTTGAAGTTTCTACTCCACCGCGAAGGTGCCATCGAGTCAGAGTAATTAGCGATGCCGACGTATCGGACAACGAGCCGTCTCATACTGTTACTGAGCTCAGCAGTACCGGCTTTGATCCAAGGGGCGCTAAAGCTCAACGTCTAATCCGGAGACTCGCTTAATCGTGGATAACCGCTTGTTATTCATGCGGGTCAGGCAACGACTGCAGACGTCGGCGACGGTCGCTTGGAAAGCAATCTGAAGCGATCCTGTTAGCCGAGCGCCGATCCGATGGCGTCGGCGGCGGCTTGTGCGCTTCGCCGATCGAGGTGGCCGTACACACCAATTGTGGTCTGTATTGATTCGTGCCCGAGATGCTGCTGGATCACCGGCAGCGGCACCCCGGCGTGGATCATCCACGACGCGCAGGTGTGCCGGAGGTCGTGTACCCGTGGAGATTTCCTCAGTCCCGCCTTCATCGCCGCGTCGCGACCTGGCTTCCAGCCACCGTTGAAAAACTCCTGTGCACGAACCGGATTCCCGGCGCCGTTGGTGAACAGGAAGCCTGGCGCTGTGAGGTCGATGACCTCTAGCGCCGCCGGCGGCACGCTGATGGTGCGGATCGATTTCTTCGTCTTGGGCGGCCCGATCTCGGGCCGGTAATCACCGGAGTACTTCCATGCCTTGTTGATTCGGCACGTCTTCGCTTTGATGTCGATGTCCGCGGCGCTCAGCGCGGTCGCCTCCGAGAAGCGCATGCCGGTGGTCACTAGCCAGGTGGCCAGGTTCTTCCACCGCTCGCGTTCGATGTGGTCACGCAGCAGCCGGAACTCGTCCGGTGTGAGGAAGACCGTCTCCTCGACGCGCGTGTGCGGCAACCGTCGCCCCTGGCACGGATTGGACGGAACAACCCCAGCTCGCACCGCGGCGTTGAACGCCCCCGACAGGAACCCGTGTTTGTTCGCGATCGTCTTGCCGCTGCCGCCGAGCTGCTTGACCCACTTCGCGATGGTGGTTTCGGTGACCGCCGAGACCGGCATGGACCCAAACACCGGATCCACATCGCGGGTGACGTACGTGCGGTACCGCCCGAGGGTCGCGGGCTGGACCCCGGTCAAGTTGTCGATGTGAGTCTTGAGCCACTCGGTGACCGTCGGGACGTGACGACCGATCTCGTCGAGCTCAATAATGCGCAACGCCTCATCCGGCCCGTGGTCCTCCAACAGCGTCTTGAAACGCTCTGCGGCCGGGAGGTTTTCGAAAGTCAGCGAGCGCTGACGACCGTCCCGGCGCCACAGCACACGGTAGGTGTTCCCTGCGCGGTTTTTCTGGGCGTGGATGCTTGCCACAACCGTCGATGTTACGTGATCTGTTACGTCAATCCCGACGCAACTTCAGAAATGCCATCTGAACTGCCGGTTCTCAGTGGAGCTAAGGGGATTCGAACCCCTGACCTACTCGATGCGAACGAGTCGCGCTACCAACTGCGCCATAGCCCCTGATCGGTAGCAGGCTACCAGTCCTGGCACCAACCGCCGAACCAGAAGTGCTGCTGCCGAGGGCCAGAGCAGGTCCCAGTAGCCTCACGGCCATGACCGACAGTTCGACCGAGGCGCAGTGAGCGTCGCAGGGTTGGTACTTGGGATAATCGCCACGGCGCTGGCGGTGGCGTCGCTCACCTGGCAGGTGGTGTTGCGGCTACCGGGGCCACGTCCGCAGCTGACGCCCGTGGTCGGACTGCTGACACCCGGAGGCCTGGTAACCACCGACGGCAGCCGCGACGCCCGCGAGTTCCTGTTACCAGCCGCGGGGCAGTGGGTCGGTCAACTGATCGTCGGTGTCAAAGTCGTCAACGTCGCGCGTGCTCCCTTGCGCGTGGCCGACTGGGCCATCCGCACCGATCCCGAGAGCATGTCACTGGCGCCCGCACCGATCGGGGGCACCGAGATTCCCCGCGACATACCGCCGCGCGCGAGTGCGGTCTTCGTCACCAAGTTGGAGAACGCCCAACGCTTCGCAGAGGCCGCGGCACGCGTCGACGGTGCGCCGCCGCAGATTGTGCTAACCGTGTCGTCGGGCTCACGCAGCTACGTCACCAAACCCGTTGCACCTGAATTGCTTTCGCTGGAACCGCGATAGCGCCGGCTACTGGCCGACCGCCCGCGGAAGGTCCCGGGGCCAACTGTAATTACGCATCGGCATGGCGTAGTCGAGGTGCTCGAAGATCGGATCCTCGTCGTCGATCTCCAGGACCACCGCACCGGGACGCCGCAGCCGCGACGGGACCAGATCGTATTCGCGGTCGTAGGCGTTTTCCACGCCCAGCCGCGCCCGCGCCATCCGCTGCACCCGACGCCGCCGCACCCTCTCCTCGATCCGGGTCTGCCGGCGCAGGTAGGCGAGGTAGAGCATGGTCATCGCGGTGGCGCTACCGCAGACCCACCAGGCGGTGCGAGTCACCTCGAACGCGGCGGCGGCCGAACCAACCAAGACCACCGCCATCACCATCAGCACGCGCTTGCGGAAGGTGTATTTGCGGGCGCTGACCGCCACGGCCGTCTTCGTGTCGTAGCGACGCTTTCTTGAGCCTGGCGCGGGGACCGGTGCGGCAAACCCCTCTTCGTCGTCGTCGGCCTCGGGCTCCAAACCCGAAGAGTCCTCGACGTATCCGTACCGATCGTCGTCGACCTCGTCGACGTCCTCCGCCTCGGCTTCGGGCTCGTCGGCATCGTCCGCCGGCTCGGGTGCCAGGGCGCTCACACCCGCGGGGAGGGCGCCCGAATCCTCGACCACGTCGACATCCAGGTAGTCGGGCTCGGAGGACTCGGCGACCGGAATCCTCATCACCACCGGACGCGAGCCTTGCCCGTCGTCGGCCTCGACGCACTGCTCTTGCTCCTTGTCGTCCCGGGCGAGGTCCTGTTCGGCGTCCGCGTCGGCGAAATGACCGTCGGTCGGTTCGTCATCCCACTCCTCCTCCGGCCGCCAGTCCGGGTCGCTGCGGTGACCCGCGGCCGGACCGCCCCGCTTGAGCAGGCGCGCGCCGGCACTCCCGTTGAGCACCCGGGTCGCCAACGCCACATCGCTGGTGCGGCGGACCGCGTCACGTTTGCTGATGAGCATCGGAACCAGCACGAACAGCCAGAGCACCACGAGCGAGATCCACAACAACGACTGCGGGATGCTGGGCATGACGACCTGCTCTCTTCGGTTCCGCTTCCGCGAGGCCAATCGCTGGCCGACGCGGCCGGGTCACTGTGACCAGGGCAATTACACACCTGTAATTTGCCTCTTTCAAGCATCACACGCCACACATGTCACGTTAGCCACAGATTTATTGCGACTTCCTCAAGCTTGGCGAGCCGTAGCCCGCCGAGATTGCCGCCATGGTCGTGATTGGGCGCTGATCACAGCCCTGGCGGCAATCTCGACGCAGGCCACGACGCACGCCAGGCCGAGGCCGGCGCAGGCCGAGGCCGACCCCGGCGCGGCGGGCCTTCACATCCAACTGGCGTGTCCGGCGCGGACCAGCGCCGACGCGACGGAGCCGTACACCTCTTCGACGGTCAGGGCCACCAACAGGTGGTCCCGCCAGGCCCGGTCAACTTCGAGATAGCGGCGCAGCAGCCCCTCCTCGCGGAATCCGACCTTAGCCAGCACCGCGCGACTCGCCGCATTCTCCGGCCGCACGGTGGCCTCCACGCGATGCAGCCTGACCGGACCGAAGCAGTGGTCGAGCCCCAGCGCCAACGCTCCGGTGGCCACGCCGCCGCCGGTCGCCGAGCTCGCCACCCAATACCCGATCCAGGCCGACCGCAATGCGCCGTGCGTGACGTTGCCGATGGTCAACTGACCGCAGAACTCCCCGTCGAGTTCGATGACGTAGGGCAGCATTCGACCGTTGCGGGCCTCCGAACGCAGGCCCGAACACACCCCGGCCCACGCGGCAACGCTGTGCCGGACAGTCCAGTCGCCATCGGTGCTGGGCTCCCAAGGCTCAAGGTGCTGGCGGTCGGCCAACCGCGTGCGACTCCACTGGGCGCCGTCACGAATCCGCACCGCCCGCAGGCGCACCACGCCCGCGGCCACCCGTAGCGGCCCGGCGCCCTGTGGCCACCCCGGATGACGGGAACTGGAGCGCAGGAGTTTCACGAGAAGGTGCCGTAGTCGTGCTCAGCCGTGCTGGGCCAGGAACGCGACGTCGACGATCTCACCGGTACGAATCTGCTCGGCCCCGGTGGGAACCACGACCAGACAGTTCGCTTCGGCCAGCGTCGCCAACAAGTGCGAGGACGCCCCGGGGGCTCCGCCCAGGGCCTGCACCAAATATTCACCGGTCTCCTGATCGCGCATCAGCTGACCACGCAGATACCCCTTGCGGCCGGCCACCGAGGTGATCGGCGAGAGCGTGCGGGCCTGCACGATCCGGCGCATCGGCTGGCGCTTTCCCAGCGACAACCGGATCAGCGGCCGCACCATCACCTCGAAGACCACCAGGGCGCTCACCGGGTTGGCCGGCAGCAGAAACGTCGGCACGCCCTCGCGTCCCAGCTGGCCGAAACCCTGGACCGAACCGGGGTGCATGCCGACGCGAACGACCTCCATCTCGCCCAGGCTGGACAGCACCGAGCGAACCGCCTCGGCGGCGGCGCCCCCTACTCCCCCGGCGATGACCACGACCTCGGCGCGATTGATCTGGCCCTCGACGATTTCACCGAGCTCTTTGGGGTCATTGCTGACGATGCCCACACGGTTCACCTCCGCGCCGGCGTCACGACCGGCGGCCGCCAGGGCATAGGAGTTGACGTCATACACCTGACCGTTGCCCGGGCTGCGGGAGATGTCGACCAGCTCGCCACCGACGGCCATCACCGACAGTCGCGGGCGCGGGTGGACCAGCACCCGCTCGCGTCCGACCGCCGCCAGCAACCCCACCTGAGCAGCACCGATGATCGTCCCGGAGCGCACCGCGACGTCACCGGGCTGCACGTCGTCACCCGCACGGCGAACGTAGGCGCCCGAGGGCGCCCCACGCAGCACCCGCACCCGGGACATCCCGCCGTCGGTCCACCGCAGCGGCAGCACGGCATCGGCCAGCGTCGGTAGGGGGGCCCCGGTCTGCACCCGCGCGGCCTGCCGCGGCTGCAGCCTGCTGGGCGTGCGGGCACCGGCTTCGATGGTGCCCATCACCGGCAGGATCACCCCGCGCCCTTCGGCCCCCTCGGCCTCATCGGCTGGGACGACCGGGTCGGCTGGGTCGGCGACCGGCGGCTCGCCGACACCGGCCACATCCACGCTGCGCACCGCATACCCATCGATCGCAGCCTGGTCGAAACCGGGCAGGGGCCGCTCGGTCACCACTTCCTCGGCGCACATCAATCCCTGCGCCTCGGCTATGGCAACACGTATCGGCCGCGGGGCTACCGCAGCGGCCGATATCCGAGCTTGCTGTTCCTCCACAGAACGCACACGCGCGCCTTTCTGCCGTCAAGCCCGGCTTCTGGTCGCCCGGCTAATGCTCGGTCAGGCCCAATCGCGCCACCAACCACCGCCGCAATTCCGGGCCGTAGTCGTCACGATCCAATGCAAAGTCAACCGCAGCCTTGAGGTAGCCGCCGGGATTTCCCAAGTCGTGTCGAGATCCGCGGTGCACAACGACATGCACCGGGTGGCCCTCGGTGATCAGCAGCGCGATCGCATCGGTGAGCTGTATTTCGCCGCCGGCGCCGCGGTCGACGCGGCCCAGCGCGTCGAAGATGGCCCGGTCAAGCACGTAACGACCCGCCGCGGCGTACATCGACGGAGCGTCTTCCCGCTTGGGCTTTTCCACCATGCCGTTGACCCTGAGCACATCGGGATTCTCAATGCCCGGCACCGGCTCGACATCGAAGACGCCGTACGCGCTGATCTCCTCGGGCGCCACCTCGATGGCGCACAACACCGAGCCACCGTGCTGGGCCCGCACCTTCGACATCGTCTCCAGGACGCCCGTCGGCAGCACCAGGTCGTCCGGGAGCAACACCATGACGGCATCCTCGTCGGCCGCCAGCGTGGGCTCCACGCATCCGATGGCGTGCCCGAGGCCGAGCGGCTCGGCCTGCACGACCGACTCGACTTTGATCAGCGCCGGGGCGCGCCGCACCTTGGCCAGCATCGCTTGCTTGCCACGCGCCTCCAGCGTGCCCTCCAGGACCAGGTCCTCGACGAAGTGCGCGACGACGCCATCCTTGCCCTCGGAGGTGATGATCACCAGGCGTTCGGCGCCGGCCCCGGCGGCCTCGGCGGCCACCAGCTCGATGCCCGGTGTGTCGACCACGGGCAGCAGCTCCTTGGGCACCGTCTTGGTAGCGGGCAAAAAGCGCGTGCCCAGGCCGGCCGCGGGAACGATCGCCGTGAACGGGATCGGGACTTCCGGGCCTGCAGAGCTAACCGGGCTCGAGAGACTTGACATCGAACACAACCTTAACCTGCATCCGGTTTGGCCGAGTCGATCGAGGCGAGAAAGCCCGAGCTGTCATCGTGGAAGGCGTGGCCACCCCCGATAAGTCCGCGTTGCGGCGAGAACTGCTGGCCGCCCGCGCCCGCGTTGCCGACGACGTTCGGCGTGCCGAGGCCGAAATGCTCACCGCGCAGCTAGCCGCGCTGGTGAACCGTGACAGCACGATCTGCGCGTATGTGCCGGTGGGCACCGAACCCGGGTCCACCGGCATGCTCGACGTTTTGCTGCAGCGCGCCGGGCGGGTGCTGCTGCCGGTCGCGCGGACCTCGGCCGACGACACCCCGTTGCCGCTGCGCTGGGCCGAATACCGGCCGGGTGGCCTGGTCCGCGGGCGCTGGGGACTGCTCGAGCCGTCGGAGCCGTGGCTGCCGGAGTCCGCGCTGGCCGAGGCCAACTTCGTACTGGTGCCTGCCCTGGCGGTTGACCGCACGGGCGTGCGGCTGGGTCGGGGTCGCGGCTTCTACGACCGCTCGCTGGGCCAGCGGCACCCGCAGGCACGGTTGGTCGCGGTGGTGCGTGACGTCGAGTTGGTCGACGAGCTTCCGTTCGAGCCGCACGACGTGCGGATGACGCACGCCCTTACTTCACAGCGCGGCCTGGTGGCCCTGCCCAGGCGGGAATGAGTGAGCTCACCTGGCGGTTCTAGCACTTGAAACGGTAGAGTGCTAACGAGGCTGGCGTTCTTCAGTCGAGATCCGGAGGTTTTTGTGCCGACCTATAGCTACGAGTGCACCGACTGCGGCAATCGTTTCGACGCCGTGCAGTCGTTCACCGACGATGCGCTCACCACCTGCGAGAAGTGCTTCGGTCGACTGCGCAAGCTCTTCAATTCCGTGGGCGTCGTCTTCAAGGGCAGCGGCTTCTACCGCACCGACAGCCGCGCCGCGGACGACAAGTCGAAGAGCTCGACCAACGGCTCGTCGACGAGCGACTCGGCAAAAAGCTCGGAGGGCTCGGGCTCCAGCGACAGCAAGTCGCCGGCGTCGACCGAGAAGTCAAGCAGCTCCACGGCATCCACCGCCGCCGCTTCCAGCTAAGCGGGTTATCCACAGCCGGCTTTCCCACCGACACCGTCGGCAGCGTGCCGCGCCTACCGTTGCGGCGTGGGTGAATCATCGCTGAATCCAAGCCTTTTGAGCCGGTTGGCGACGTCGTTACGCCCAGACTGGACTCGGACGGTACTGGCTCGGCGCGTGGTCGCGGGCGCACTCGTCGTGCTGGCCGGCGTGGCGACGCTGCGGTCCAACCCGGACGGCGACCGCGCCGACGTGGTAGTGGCCACGCATGACCTGCACCCCGGCGCCGAGGTGAGCGCCGAGGACGTACGGATCGAAAGGCGTTCCACCGCAACGGTTCCCGACGGATCGCAAGCCGAGCTGAGCGCGGTCGTCGGAGCCACGTTGGCCAGCCCGACGCGGCGCGGTGAAGTGCTGACCGACGTCCGGTTGCTGGGTAGCCGGCTGGCCGAAGCGACCGCGGGGCCGGGCGCGCGGATTGTGCCGCTGCACCTGGCCGATAGCGCGCTTCTCGATCTCATCCGGGTCGGCGATGTGGTCGACGTGTTGGCCGCACCGGACACTGGCCCGGGCGGCGCGTCGCCGGTCGCCTCCCCCGTCTCCAAGGTGGTGGCCACGGACGCGGTGGTTGTGCTGGTGTCTGCCAAGCAGAAGATCCAGGCGGCCGACGACGACCGCGTAGTCTTGGTTGCGCTGCCGGGTCGGGTGGCGAACGCGGTGGCCGGCTCGGCGCTTGGTCAGACGGTGACCCTCACCCTGCACTGAGCGGAGATGTCGGGTGGAGAAAGGGAGGTCCACATGCTCAAAGGGTTCAAGGAATTTCTCTCGCGGGGCAATATCGTTGACCTGGCCGTCGCGGTCGTCATCGGCACGGCGTTCACCGCGCTGGTGAAAAGCTTTACCGACAGCATCATCCAACCGCTGATCGAGCGGATCGGCGTCAAGCCGGATTCGCACTTCAACAGTTTGAGTATCGATATCGGCGGTCCGAAGCCCATCGACCTGAATCTCCTGCTGTCGGCAGCGATCTACTTCGTCCTGGTCGCGGCGGTAGTGTACTTCTTTGTCGTGCTGCCGTATAACACGTTTCGCAAGAGGGGTGAGGTCGAGCAGGCCGACGACGCCCAGATCGTGCTACTCACCGAGATCCGCGACCTGCTCGCCCAGACCAATGGGGAGTCGTCGGGCAAACACGTCGGGAGCGCACCTACCCCGGATCACGGGCCGCGCGCGGAGGCCGAAGAAGCCCAACGCTAACCCGCCCTCGCTACTCGCGAGCGTGCGTGTCCGCACGCCGACACGCCGCGAAAGGTGTGCATCTGCGCACGCTCGCGCCAACGAAGCGGCTTAGATCTCCAAACTTGACAACTGGCCAATGATCTGGGCCGCCAACGGATTCAGCGTCGCCATGCCGTCGCGCACCGCGTAGCGCGAACCCGCGAGGTTCACCACCAAGGTGCTGCCGGACACGCCGGCCAGACCGCGTGACAAGCCGGCATCGGTGATGCCCGCGGACAGCCCCGAGGCGCGGATGGCTTCGGCGATGCCGAGGATCTCCCGGTCCAGGATGTCGCGGGTGGCCTCGGGGGTGACATCGCGCGGGGTCACGCCGGTGCCGCCAACCGACACCACCAGGTCCACCCCACCGATCACCGCGGTGTTCAGCGCGTTGCGGATCTCGACCTCGTCGGCCGCGACCGCCACCACGCCGTCGACCACGAACCCGGCCTCGGTCAACAGCTCGGTGACCAACGGCCCGCTGTGGTCCTCGTCGCCGTGCGCGGTGCGATCGTCGACAACGACGACCAGCGCCCGGCCAACTACCAACTCCGCGCCCTTTTCCATGGGTGCCACCGTATATCCGAGCTCATCGACTCTCATCACTAATCCGCCTTGCCGAGGGTGACTTGCACTGTGCGACTTCCACCGTTGTCCTGAAAGGTCAGCGAAACCTTGTCGCCGGGCGCCTTGGACCGCACGGCGGCTACCAAAGCGTCGGCACTGTTGATCGGGCGGTCGTCGACCTTGGTGACGATTACCCCTTTGGGCACACCGGCATTGGCTGCCGCGCCACCCTGGACCACATCCATGACCTTGGCGCCCGGTGTGCCCTTGTCCGTTGTCACCTGCACGCCCAGTGAGGCGTGCGTGGCCTTGCCGGAGCTGATCAACTCGTCGGCGATCCGCTTGGCCTGGTCGACCGGAATGGCGAAGCCCAGACCGATCGAGCCGCTCTGCGCATCCTGCGAATCCGCGCCCAGGGTCGCGATGGCGGAGTTGACCCCAACCAACTGCCCACTCATGTTGACCAGCGCGCCGCCGGAGTTACCCGGATTGATCGCGGCATCGGTCTGAATCGCGTCGAGGACGGTGTTCTGGTTGCCCGACTCCCCCGTCGTGGAGACCGGCCGGTTGAGCGCGCTGACGATGCCGGTGGTCACCGTGCCCGCCAAACCCAGCGGCGACCCGACCGCCACCACCGACTGGCCGACCCGCAGATCCGACGAGGACCCCATTGCGATCGGGGTGAGGCCAGAGACGCCCTGGACCCTCACCACGGCGATGTCGCTGGTGGGATCGGCGCCGACGACCGTGAACGTCGCGGTCCGACCGTCCGAGAACGTCACCGTCGTCTTTGGTGCCGCGGAGCCGGCAGGCGGTTTGGCGGCGGCGGCGATGACGTGGTTGTTGGTCAAGATCAGCCCGTCAGGCGAAAGGATGATGCCGGAGCCCTCCTCGGAGGCTCGGCCCAGGTCGGTCTCCAGCATGACCACGCTGGGCACCACTTTTGCTGCGACCTGCTCGACGGAGCCCTGCGGCATGTTCGCTGTCGGGACGCTGGACGCGGCCCCGGTCACCAGACCGCCGATGCCGCCGGCGCCGGAGTGGTGACCCAGCTCGACCACCGTCGCCGCCGCGCCACCGATACCGGCCGACACCACCGCGATCGTCAGCGCGCCGATGGCCAACATGCCTGCGCGAGGCCGCCTTTCGCGTACGACGGGGGGATAGGGAGACAGCGGCGGCAGCATTCCGGGAATCGGACGCGCTCCGGTGCCCGCGGGAATGGGTCCCGGTCCGGTGCCCCCGGGTATCCGACCGAGCCCCGCGCCTCCGGGCATCGGGCCGGGCGCGGTGCCACCCACCGTCTCGTACGACGGACGGTACGGGCTTTGCTGCGTATGTGGTTGCGGCGCCTGCTGCGGGTGCGGCTGTTGATACCGCCAGTCGAACTGGCTGTAAGTCGGCTGCCCGGCATAGGCAGGGGGCACGGGCTGATTAGGCGCGCGGTATCCCGGCTGCTGCGGCGGTGGCGAATACCCCGGGTGATTCGTCATGTCGCTAGGTCGCTCTTTCTCTACTTCTGCCTTTGGCTGGCTGCTTGTCAGCTCAGTTCCCCTAGGCAGTTAACAGTAACCGTCAACTACCTTGCCCGCGCGGACTGAGAATCCACTGAGATAACGTTCGTTGAAGCCCGAGAGTTCGAGCCGTCAACCGCCGCCTCGGCCGCGCCCCACGGATGTGGGGCGCTTGGCATCCGGCGACCGGGTAGCAGCACATAGATCGAGGTTCCCGGCGGCTGACCGCCGGGCACGGTGTCTTCGACGCGCAGCGAGCCGCCGTGGTTGAGCACCACCTGTTTGACGATCGCCAGCCCCAAGCCCGAACCCGGCATGGCCCGTGCCGCCGCCGCGCGGTAGAACCGTTCGAACACCAGCCGTCGATCCTGAGGCGGAATGCCAGGGCCCTGGTCGGAAACCACGAGCTCGGCGTGCGACGGATCCAGCTGTCTCAGGGTGACACCGACGTGACCGCCGGGCGGACTCCACTTGGCCGCGTTGTCCATGAGGTTCAGCGCGGCCCGCGACAACCCCGCGGCGTCGCCGTAGACCTGCCAGGGAGTTACCTCGACGTCGAAGCGAATGTCGTTGCGCCGCCGCCTAACCCGCTCGAGGCTGCGGTCGATGACCTCGGACATGTCCACCGGCTCATGCACCACCTGGCCCACGTCGTCGCGGGTGAGATCCACCAAATCGCCTACCAGCGTGGACAATTCCTCGATCTGGGCCAGCACGTCGGCCCGCAGGTCGACCATCTCCTGCTCCGGCAGCCGCGGGGCACCGGGCTCCATGGAGGCCATCAGCAATTCCACGTTGGTGCGCAGTGAGGTCAGCGGGGTGCGTAGTTCGTGTCCTGCATCGGTGACCAGCCGCGCTTGCCGTTCCCGCGACTCGGCCAGTGCCCGCAGCATCAAGTTGAAGGCCTCGGTGAGCCGGGCCAATTCGTCGCTGCCGAACACCGGGATGGGCCGCAGGTCGTCGGTGCGTGCCACCCGCTCAGCTGCCTCGGTGAGCCGACCCACCGGACGCAGGCCCGCCCGGGTGACCATGCCCCCGGCCACGGCGGCGACCGCGACCCCAATGCCGCCGACGATCAACAGGACCGCGCGCAGCTTGGTCATCACGGCCTCGGTCGGCCGCAGACTCTTGGAGATGATCAGCGAACAGCCGTTGGGCAAGTGGATGGCAAGTATCCGCTGGTCCGACGCGGTGCGCCGGGACATGAACAGATCGCCCCGGATCACCGCCTTTTCGGCCGAACCCACCGGAAGCGTCTGGCCGGGCTGTTGGGCGGTGTAGATCGAATGGCCAGGGTTCACCAGCATCGCGTTGACGTCCGAATAGGCGGTGCCCTCGATGGCCTTCCCTGGGTCGGCGGCCAGCGAGCCACTGGTGATCAGCAGCTGCGCGCGGCTTTGTAGCTGGTTGTCGATGTCGCTGTAGAGGGCCGCAGAGATCACCGCGTAGACGGCGAAGGCCATCAGTACCACGACCATCGCCACCATGGACATCGCCAGCAGCATCACCCGCCATCGCAGGGACAGCGAGCTGGTAGCCCGGAGCGGAGGTCGCCCCCGGCTACCGAACCGGCGAAACGAGACCATCAGGGTGGTGTCTCGCGTAGCACGTAGCCCACACCGCGCACCGTGTGAATCAGCCGCGGCTCGCCGTCCGCCTCGGTCTTGCGGCGCAGATACCCGACGTAGACCTCCAGCGCATTGCCCGAGGTCGGAAAGTCGAATCCCCACACCTCCTCGAGGATGCGGCTGCGGGTAAGGACCCGGCGTGGGTTGGCGATCAGCATCTCCAGCAACGCGAATTCGGTGCGGGTCAGGCTGATTCGGCGCTGCCCGCGGGTGACTTCGCGGGTCACCGGGTCCAGGGCCAGGTCGGAGAACGTCATGGCCACCGACTCGGCTTCGTCATCGGGCTTGGTGCGGCGCAGCAGCGCGCGCACTCGGGCGAGGAGCTCCTCGAGGGCAAACGGCTTCGGCAGATAGTCGTCAGCGCCCGCGTCCAGCCCCGCGACCCGTTCGGAGACGGAGTCGCGGGCGGTCAGCACCAGAATTGGTAGGTCATCGCCGGTGCTGCGGAGCTGACGGCACACCTCCAGGCCGTCCAGCCGCGGCATCATAACGTCCAGGACCAGCGCATCGGGCCGATCACCGGCAATCATCTGCAGCGCCTCGACCCCGTCGTGAGCCAATTCGACGGAGTAGCCGTTGAAGGAAAGTGACCTGCGCAGCGACTCGCGCACTGCGCGATCGTCGTCGACGACAAGTATTCGCACGCTGACTAGTTTCGTACCAGCGCCTGAGAGCGGCCTGAGAGGCGCGCCGTGTATTCGATTAGCGCTTGTCGAGGTCGATCAGGCCGAGGCGGGCCGCCTTGAGCAGCCGGCGCGGCACTTTGTGCTGCTGGCCGGCTACGGTCACGCCGACCAGCTCGGTTTTGCTGGCCTTCCACTGCGAGCGCCGGCTTCGGGTATTCGCGCGCGACATCCTGCGCTTGGGTGTGGCCATGGTCGGGCCTTACTCCTCGTTCGGGGTTCTCGTCCGGCGTGTCGCACAGCCTGCTGGGCCGGTCAGCGACTTGTTGTGGTCAAGGATAGTCGCTGACCTGCTGGTCACCAAAACGCGGCTGGTCCACCAGCGTAGCGGTACTGCGAGATCCGGCGGCGTCCCTTCACTGTGGCGTTACGCCCGCGACGCCCACCGGGGCGTTGCGCCCGCTACGCCCACCGAGGCCGGGTATTCACGCCGCTCTCGACATCCGACTATGCTGACCTACCGGTTGGTTGGTGCGCCGCCAGGAATCCCAGCGGAGGGAGGCTCGCTGTGTCCGATGCCGTCCTCATCGGCAACTGCTCGGGTTTCTACGGCGACCGGCTCTCGGCCATGCGGGAAATGCTGACCGGCGGTGAGCTGGACTACGTCACGGGCGACTACCTGGCCGAGCTGACCATGCTGATCCTCGGCCGCGACAAGATGAAACACCCCGACCGCGGTTATGCCAAGACTTTTCTGACCCAACTCGAAGACTGCCTGGGCCTGGCACTCGACCGGGGGGTGCGCATCGTCGCCAACGCCGGCGGCCTGAATCCCGCCGGGCTGGCCGACGCGGTACGAGCCTTGGCCGAGCGGCTGGATATCTCGGCGCGCATTGCCCACGTCGAGGGTGACGACGTGGCGCCCCGCGCCGCCGAACTCGGGCTCGGGACGCCGCTGACCGCGAACGCCTACCTGGGTGCCTGGGGCATCGTCGACTGCCTCAATGCCGGAGCCGACGTCGTGGTCACGGGCCGGGTCACCGATGCCTCGGTGATCGTGGGGTCCGCGGCTGCGCACTTCGGCTGGGGGCGCACCGATTACGACCAGCTGGCCGGCGCGGTGGTCGCCGGGCATGTCATCGAATGCGGGGTTCAGGCCAGCGGCGGCAACTACGCCTTCTTCACGGAAGTGCCGGACCTCAGCCACGCCGGTTTCCCGCTGGCCGAGGTCCACGCCGACGGCTCGTCGGTGATCACCAAGCACACCGGCACCGGCGGCCTGGTCAGCGTCGACACCGTCACCGCACAACTGCTCTATGAGATCACCGGCGCCCGGTACGCCAACCCCGACGTGACGGCCCGGATGGACACGATCGAACTGTCCTCCGACGGAGCGGACCGGGTGCGCGTCAGCGGCGTGCTCGGCGAGCCACCGCCGCCCACGCTCAAGGTGTCGCTGAATAGCATCGGCGGCTTCCGCAATGCCATGACCTTTGTGCTGACCGGGCTGGACATCGAGGCCAAGGCCGCCCTGGTGCGAGGTCAGCTGGAGTCCGCACTGACCGTCAAGCCCGCCGAACTCGAATGGACCCTGGCTCGCACCGACCACCCCGACGCCGACAGCGAGCAAGCCGCCAGCGCGCTGCTGACTTGCGTGGTCCGCGATCCCGACCCCGCCAACGTGGGTCGCCAATTCTCCTCGGCTGCAGTCGAATTGGCCCTGGCAAGCTATCCGGGCTTCCATCCGACCGCCCCGCCGGGCGACGGCCAGGTCTACGGTGTGTTCACTCCCGGCTATGTGGATGCCGCCCAGGTGCCACACATCGCGGTGCACGCCGACGGCACCCGCACCCAGATCCCCTCTGCCACCGAGACTTTAGCGCTGGCACCCGTCGAGTCCCCGGTCCTGCCCGATCCGTTACCGAAAGGCCCGACGCGACGAGTGCCGCTGGGTGTCATCGCCGGCGCCCGCAGCGGCGACAAGGGCGGCTCGGCCAACGTCGGGGTATGGGTGCGCACCGAGGAGCAATGGCGTTGGCTGGCCAACACGCTGACCGTCGAACTACTCAACGAACTGCTGCCCGAGACGGCCGACTTCGGGGTCACCCGCTATCTGCTGCCCAACCTGCGCGCGGTCAACTTCGTCATCCAAGGCATCCTCGGCCAGGGCGTGGCCTACCAGGCGCGCTTCGACCCGCAGGCCAAGGGGTTGGGCGAGTGGCTGCGCAGCCGCCACGTCGACATTCCGGAAAGGTTGCTGTGAACATCTGGACCACACCGGAGCGTGAACAATTGCGAAAGACGGTGCGCTCCTTCGCCGAACGCGAGATCCTGCCCCATATCGAGGAGTGGGAGCGCAGCGGGGACCTGCCCCGCGAATTGCACCGGCGCGCCGGGGCCGCCGGATTGCTGGGTGCCGGCTTTCCCGAGGCGGTCGGTGGTGGCGGCGGAGACGGCGCCGACGCCGTGGTGATCTGCGAGGAGATGCATCAGGCCGGCGCGCCGGGCGGGGTGTTCGCGTCGCTGTTCACCTGCGGCATCGCGGTGCCCCACATGATCGCATCGGGCGATCAGCGGTTGATCGGGGAGTTTGTGCGGCCGACGCTGGCGGGCGACAAGATCGGCGCGCTGGCCATCACCGAGCCCGGTGGCGGCTCGGACGTCGGGCACTTGAGGACCACAGCCGTGCGGGACGGCGATCACTACGTCGTCAACGGCGCCAAGACCTACATCACCTCCGGGGTGCGCGCGGACTTCGTCGTCACCGCCGTGCGCACCGGGGGGCCCGGCGCAGGCGGGGTTTCGCTGCTGGTAGTGGAGCGGGGCACTCCTGGCTTTGAAGTCACCCGCAAGCTGGACAAGATGGGGTGGCGCTCGTCGGACACCGCCGAACTGTCCTACACCGATGTGCGCGTACCGGCGGCGAACCTCGTCGGCGCCGAGCACAGCGGATTCGCCCAAATCGCCCAGGCGTTCGTCTCCGAGCGCATCGCCCTTGCCACGCAAGCGTATTCGAGTGCGCAGCGGTGTCTGGACATCACCGCGCAGTGGTGCCGCGACCGGGAGACCTTCGGCCGTGCATTGATTTCGCGGCAATCGGTGCAAAACACGCTCGCAGAAATGGCCCGCCGCATCGACGTCGCGCGGGTCTATGCGCGCAATGTCGTGGAGCGCCAGCTGGCCGGCGAAACCAACCTGATTCCGCAGGTGTGTTTCGCTAAGAACACCGCCGTCGAGGCCGGCGAATGGGTTGCCCATCAAGCGGTTCAGCTGTTCGGCGGCATGGGTTACATGGCCGAATCCGAAGTCGAACGTCAATATCGGGACATGAGGATACTGGGGATAGGCGGGGGAACCACCGAAATCCTGACCGCACTGGCCGCCAAACTCCTGGGGTACCAATCGTGATTACAGCGCCTGTTCCCGGTACGCGGGAGATACCGCCTCATCGCTGCGCTCTGCATCGTCGGCGGTGGTCATGACCGCGCTGCAATCGACGCTCGACCCGCACTCTGCCGCCTATGCCGAGGCGGCGTCGGCGGCGGCGACCAAGCTCGACGAGATTGCCGCTGAGCTCACCAAGGCGCTGCAAGGCGGCGGGCCCAAGTATGTTGAACGCCACCACGCGCGGGGCAAACTGACTGCGCGGGAGCGCCTCGAGTTGCTCGTCGACCCGGACTCGCCGTTCCTCGAGCTGAGTCCGCTGGCCGCATGGGGCAGCGCATTCACGGTCGGTGCCAGCACGGTCACCGGCATCGGTGCGGTCTGTGGCGTGGAATGCATGATCGTCGCCAACGATCCGACGGTCAAGGGCGGCACCAGCAATCCGTGGACCTTACGAAAGATCCTGCGGGCCAACCAGATAGCCCTGCAGAATCGGCTTCCGGTGATTTCGCTGGTGGAATCCGGCGGAGCGGACCTGCCCACCCAGAAGGAGATTTTCATCCCCGGCGGCCAGATGTTCCGCGACCTGACCCGGTTGTCGGCCGCTGGAATCCCCACCATCGCCTTGGTTTTCGGCAACTCCACCGCGGGCGGAGCCTACGTGCCGGGAATGTCCGATCACGTGGTGATGATCAAGGAACGGTCAAAGGTGTTTTTGGCCGGACCACCGCTGGTAAAGATGGCCACCGGCGAGGAGTCCGACGATGAATCGCTGGGCGGTGCCGAGATGCATGCCCGAATCTCGGGCTTGGCCGACTACTTCGCGCAGGACGAGCTCGACGCCATCCGGATCGGACGCCGTATAGTGGCCCGGCTGAACTGGGTCAAGGAAGGCCCCCGGCCCGGACCCGTCGTCGAGCCGCTGTTCGACGCCGAGGAGCTGATCGGGATTGTCCCCGCCGACCTGCGCATCCCGTTCGACCCTCGGGAGGTGATCGCCCGCATCGTCGACGGCTCCGAGTTCGACGAGTTCAAGCCGATGTACGGGTCGTCGCTGGTAACCGGCTGGGCCCGGCTGCACGGCTACCCGCTGGGTATCCTGGCCAACGCGCGCGGCGTGTTGTTCAGCGAGGAGTCGCAGAAGGCCACGCAATTCATTCAGCTGGCCAACCGGTCCGACACGCCACTGTTGTTCCTACACAACACCACCGGCTACATGGTGGGCAAGGACTACGAGGAAGGCGGCATGATCAAGCACGGCTCGATGATGATCAACGCCGTCTCCAACTCGGCCGTCCCGCACATCTCGGTGCTGATCGGCGCATCCTACGGCGCGGGCCATTACGGCATGTGCGGGCGGGCCTACGACCCGCGGTTCCTATTCGCCTGGCCCAGCGCCAAATCCGCGGTAATGGGCGGCGCCCAGCTGTCGGGCGTGCTGTCGATCGTGGCCCGCGCGGCCGCCGAAGCCCGCGGCCAGCACTACGACGAAGCCGCTGATGCTTCCATGCGCGCCGCGATTGAGGGCCAGATCGAAGCCGAGTCGCTGCCGCTGGTGTTGTCCGGGATGCTCTACGACGACGGGGTGATCGATCCACGAGACACCCGCACCGTGCTGGGAATGTGTCTGTCCGCCATCGCCAATGGCCCGATCAAGGGGACGTCGAACTTCGGCGTCTTCAGGATGTGAACCCGATGCCGATCACGCGAGTATTGGTCGCCAACCGGGGTGAGATCGCCCGGCGGGTCTTTGCCACCTGCCGGCTACTGGGCCTGGGCACCGTCGCCGTCTACACCGAGCCGGATGCCGCCGCGCCGCACGTCGCGGAGGCCGACTACCGCGTGCGGTTGGCCCGCACGAGCGACTACCTCAACACCGAGGCCCTCATCGCCTGCGCTCGTGCCGCCGGCGCCGACGCGGTCCACCCCGGCTACGGATTCCTCTCGGAGAACGCCGAATTCGCCGCGGCCGTGCAGGATGCGGGCCTGACCTGGGTCGGGCCGCCGGTGGAGGCGGTGCGGGCGATGGGCTCCAAGATCGAGTCCAAGAAGCTGATGGCCGCCGCCGGGGTGCCGGTGCTCGACGAGCTGGACCCCGACACCGTCACCGACGCCCAGCTGCCCGTGCTGGTCAAGGCTTCCGCGGGTGGGGGTGGTCGGGGCATGCGGGTCGTTCGCGAATTATCCACCCTGCCAGGCGAAGTCGAGGCCGCGCAGCGCGAGGCCCAGTCGGCGTTCGGCGATCCGACCGTGTTCTGCGAGCGTTATCTGCCGACCGGACACCATATCGAGGTTCAGGTCATGGCCGACACACATGGCACGGTGTGGGCGGTCGGTGAGCGGGAGTGCTCGATTCAGCGCCGCCACCAGAAAATCATCGAAGAGGCGCCGTCACCGCTGGTGGAGCGCACATCTGGGATGCGGGCCAAGCTTTTCCATGCCGCACGGCTGGCCGCGGGCGCGATCGGATACACCGGCGCCGGGACGGTCGAGTTCCTGGCCGATGACGACGGCGAATTCTACTTTCTGGAGATGAACACCCGGCTGCAGGTCGAGCACCCGGTCACCGAGGAAACCACCGGGCTCGACCTGGTGGAACTGCAACTCGAGGTCGCCGACGGGGCCCGTTTGGACGCCGAACCGCCCGCCGCGAAGGGGCATTCGATCGAGGCCCGACTCTATGCCGAGGACCCCGCACGCGGGTGGCAACCGCAGGCCGGCCGGGTGGACACGATCGACGTGCCCGGTGTCCGCGCCGAATTCAGCGCGCTCGGACGGCGTACCGGGATCCGGCTGGATTCGGGCATTGTCGACGGATCGGTGGTATCGATCCACTACGACCCGATGCTGGCGAAGGTCATTTCCTACGCCCCGACGCGCCGACAGTCCGCGCTGGTCCTCGCCGACGCGCTGGCGCGCTCTCGGCTGCACGGGCTGCGTACCAACCGTGAGCTGCTGGTCAATGTACTGCGTCATCCGGCATTCCTCGACGGCGCAACGGACACCGCGTTTTTCGACACGCACGGTCTGTCCGAGCTGGCCGCTCCGCTCGCCGACGCCGACGCCGTCGCGTTATCGGCGATCGCCGCCGCGCTGGCCGATGCCGCCCAGAACCGGGCCGCGGCAAAGGTTTTCGGCGCGGTCCCCAGCGGGTGGCGCAATGTGGCGTCGGGCTACCAGGTAAAGGTTTATCGCGATGATGCCGATACCGAGCACCGCGTCGAATACCGGTTTACCAGAACAGGATTGGCGCTGCCGGGAAACGAGTCGGTGCAACTGGTTTCGGCCTCGCCAGATACGGTTGTGCTGGCCGAAGAGGGTGTGGCGCAGAGCTTTAGGGTCAGCCGTTACGGCGAAGACGTCTACGTCGATTCCGTGCGTGGACCCGCGCACCTGGTCGCGCTGCCGCGCTTCCCGTTGCCGGGTTCGACCGTCGAAAAGGGCTCGCTGGTTGCGCCCATGCCCGGCAACGTCATCCGGCTCGGCGCGCAGGCCGGCGACACCGTGACTGCCGGTCAGCCATTGATCTGGCTGGAGGCCATGAAAATGGAACACACGATCACCGCGCCGGGCGACGGGGTACTCACCGAGCTCAACGTCACGCCCGGTCAACAAGTCGAAGTCGGCGCCGTCTTAGCGAGAGTCGAAGCGCCTGCAGCAGAGGGAGATCCGCAATGATCGATACCAGTTTCATCGAAAACGAGGAGCGTCAGGCGCTGCGCAAGGCGGTGGCCGGGTGGGTGTCGCACTACGGCCACGAGTACTACCTGGAGAGGGCGCGCGCCCACGAGCACACCACCGAGTTATGGTCCGAAGCAGGAAAACTGGGCTTCCTCGGGGTGAATCTGCCCGAGGAGTACGGCGGCGGCGGAGCCGGAATGTACGAGCTGTCACTGGTAATGGAGGAGATGGCGGCCGCCGGCAGCGCGCTGCTGCTGATGGTGGTATCGCCGGCCATCAACGGCACCATCATCAGCAAGTTCGGCACCGAGGAGCAGAAGAAGCGGTGGATCCCAGCTATCGCCGACGGCTCACTGACCATGGCGTTCGCGATCACCGAACCCGACGCCGGATCCAACTCCCACAAGATCACCACCACCGCCCGCCGCGACGGCAGCGACTGGATTTTGCAGGGCCAGAAGGTCTTTATCTCCGGCGTCGACCAGGCCCAGGCGGTGTTGGTGGTGGGGCGCACGTACAAAGACACAGGGGCTAAGCCCGAGTCGCTCCGTCCAGCTTTGTTCGTGGTGCCCACCGACACGCCCGGCTTCAGCTATACCCCGATCGACATGGAGCTGATCAGCCCCGAACGCCAGTTCCAAGTCTTCCTCGACGACGTGCGGCTGCCGGCCGATGCGCTCATCGGAGCCGAGGACGCCGCGATTGCACAGCTTTTCGCGGGCCTGAACCCAGAGCGCATTATGGGCGCTGCCAGCTCGGTGGGCATGGGCCGCTTCGCACTCGAGCGGGCCGTCGACTACGTCAAAACCCGCAAGGTCTGGTCCACCCCGATCGGCGCGCATCAGGGCCTGTCACATCCGCTGGCGCAGTGCCACATTGAGGTCGAGCTCGCCAAGCTGATGATGCAAAAGGCGGCGACGCTCTACGACAGCGGCGATGACGCGGGCGCGGCCCAGGCTGCCAACATGGCGAAATATGCTGCGGCCGAAGCGTCGACGCGCGCCGTCGACCAGGCGGTGCAGTCGATGGGCGGCAACGGTCTGACCAAGGAGTACGGTGTTGCCGCGATGATGACCTCCGCCCGGCTGGGCCGCATCGCCCCGATCAGCCGCGAGATGGTGCTCAACTTCGTCGCACAGACGTCCCTGGGCCTGCCCCGAAGCTACTGAAGCCCTACTGATGGACACGCTGGTCGAGTACGCCTGCGCTGGCCCGGTCGCGCGGTTGACGCTGAACTCTCCGCACAACCGCAACGCGCTGTCCAGCACGCTGGTCGGTCAACTGCATCAGGGTTTGCGGGACGCCGCGGCCGATCCGGCGGTGCGAGTGGTGGTGCTGGGTCACACGGGTGGCACCTTTTGCGCCGGGGCCGACCTAAGCGAGGCCGGCGGCGGTGATCCATTCGACACGGCCGTGGCACGGGCCCGCGAGATGACGGACCTGCTGCGCGCCATCGTCACGTCTCCGCTGCCGGTGATCGGCGCCATCGACGGGCACGTCCGGGCGGGCGGGTTCGGTCTGCTCGGTGCGTGCGACCTGGTGGTCGCCGGTCCGCGTAGCACCTTCGCGCTGACCGAGGCCCGGATCGGCGTCGCCCCGGCCATCATCTCGCTGACGCTGCTGCCGAAACTCTCCGCGCGAGCCGCCGCGCGCTTTTATCTGACCGGCGAGACGTTCGACGCGGGGGTGGCCGCCGAGATCGGCCTGGTCACGGTCGCGGCCGACGACGTGGAGACCGCGGTGGCCGCGCTGGTCGCCGATGTGGGCCGCGGCTCCCCGCAGGGTCTTGCGGCGTCCAAAGCGCTGACCACCGCGGCGGTGCTCGAAGGATTCGACCGCGACGCCGAACGTCTCACCGAGGAGTCGGCGCGGTTGTTCGTCTCCGACGAGGCCCGCGAGGGCATGCTGGCATTCCTGCAAAAACGCACACCCAATTGGGCCGCTGGTGATGCCGCGCCAAGAGACAAGTTCAATTAGACCCGTGCTCAGTAAGAGCGTCCAATCCCGTTACCAAGATTGCAGTTTAGCCAACACCTCTTGCAGCAAAATTGTGAAGTCGTACGCTCGTCAGTGATGAGCAACCCAGCACAGCGCGCAACCAGGGAGACACGCGACGAAGCGTCGCGTGCGGCGGACACTGATCGCATCCAGATTGCGCAGTTGCTGGCCTACGCCGCCGAGCAGGGTCGGTTGGAACTCAACGAGTACGAAGAGCGTCTTACCAAGGCCTATACGGCGACCACCTACCAGGAACTGGATCAGCTTCGGGCCGACCTGGCGGTGTCGCCGGTCAACCCGCGTCGGGGCGGCAAATGCAATCCGGCGCCGTCCACGCTGCTGCTCGCCCTGCTGAGCGGATTCGAGCGGCGCGGCCGGTGGAACGTGCCGAGGAAGTTGACCACTTTCACGTTCTGGGGCAGCGGTGTGGTCGACCTGCGCTACGCCGACTTCACCTCGACCGAGGTCGAGATCCACGCGTACTCGATCATGGGTGCGCAGACCTTCCTGGTGCCACCCGAGGTGAACGTCGAGATCTACGGCCACGGGGTGATGGGCAATTTCGACCGCCAAGTACTCGGTGAGGGTGTTCCGGGAGCGCCAACGGTCAGGGTGAGCGGCTTCTCGCTATGGGGCGGCGTCGGTATCAAGCGCAAAGCCCGCAAACCGCGCAAGTAGCGGGTCGCCACCACCCTTATCTCAGCGCCGCCGCGAGCGCAGATAGTCGCCCACCACCGCGGCGCCCAGCCCGTCGAGATCGGGCACCACGACACGGCCCTCGACACGTCGCGCGACCTGGTCGATGAAGCGCGCCAGGCCGGGATCGCTGCCCAGCCGGAAGATGGTGATCTGAGCGCCCAGGCGGGCCATGTCGTCAAACCCGCGCACGGTGTGTCCGATGGTCCGGGGGTGCGGCGGATAGTCAAAAAACACCGACGATCCGTCGCCGTCGAAGTCCTCCAGGTGGGCGGTCGGTTCGCCATCGGTCACCACCAGCACTACCGGTTGCGCGTTGGGGTGCCTCTTGAGATGCCGCCCCGCCAGCGCGAGCGCGTGGTGCAGGTTGGTGCCCTGCTCGTAGACACCCTCCAAGCCGGTCAGCTCGGCGGCGGTCACCGTCCGCGCGTAGCGACCAAATGCGATGATCTGCAACGCATCTGACCGGAACCGCGTGCACACCAGGTGGTTGAGCGCGAGCGCCGTCCGCTTCATCGGCAGCCAGCGATTCTCCATCACCATCGAGAACGAGGTGTCAACCAGCAGCGCAACCGCGGCCTGGGTTCGCGTTTCGGTCTCGGAGACCTCGACGTCGTCGACGGTGATGTGCAAGGCCGGCGGCGAGCCGACGGGCCCCTGTAGCGTCGCCGTGCCGGCTTGCCGCAGCACCGCGTTGGTCAACGTGCGCGAGATGTTCCACGGCTCGGTGTCGCCGAACTGCCATGGCCGGGTCGCGCCGGTGAGCTCGCCGGCGGCGCCCGCGCGTCGGTGGTCACGCTCGCCGCGTCGGCCCGAAAGCTGTTGGACCACATCACGTAACGCCGTCTCACCGAGACGTCGCATGGCCTTGGGCGACAGGCGCCACTTGCCGTCGGAGCCCCTGTCCAGGAAGCCTTGATTGACCAGCGCGCGCTCCAGTTCGGCCAGGGTGCGCGCATCGATCGCGGCCTGGTCGCCCAGCTGACGGGCCAACGCGTCGAGGTCCACATCGTCCATGGTGGCGCCCGGATAGCTTTGCGACAGCTGATCGGCCAGCTGCTCCAGCTCGCCGATGTCGGCCAGCGCCTGGGCGCCCTCGCCCATGCCCAGCGGGTTGTCGCCGGAGAATTCCTGCGACCCGGTCCAATCCTCACCCGGCCGCGCCGCCTGCAGATGCGCGTCCAGCCGGTTCAGCGCGTTCATCAGCGATGGAGAGCCAAATGCCTGCTGCGCCAAGGCATCCAGTTCGTCCCGCTGCTCCTGGCTCAGGCTGTTACGGAAGCGCTGCGCGGCGGCCGCGCGCTTGGCCAGCGAGTCCAGCAGCTCGTCGACGTTTTGCGGGTTCTCCGGGAAGAACTCGCCGTGCTTGTCCATGAAGTCTTGAAAATCCTGCTGTGTGTCCTCACCGCGAGAGTGCTTGTCCAAGAGGTCATTCAGGTCGTCCAGCATCTGGTTGACCCGCTGCCGGTCCTCGTCGGTGGCGCCCTGAAGCGCCTGCTTCATTCCGGCGAAGCGTTGGTCGAGCATCTCGCGGCCGAGCAGATCCTTGATCTGGTCGTACTTTTCGCGAGCTTCGGCACTGCGCCAGTTGTAGTCGGACAGCTCCTGGACGGCCTTGGCCGGCGACGGCGACAGGGCGTCGAGTTGCAGCTCACCGAACCGGGCATCGTCGTCGAGGGCGCGTGCCAACTCCTTGCGTTCTGCCAGCACGGCCTCGTCCAGCAATTTCTTGATTTCCTGCAGGGTGCCGTCTAAGTTGTTGCGCCGCAGTAACTCCCGACGGCGTCGGTTCGCTTCGGCGGCCAGCCGATCGGCGCCGGGCAGGTTCTTGGTGCCGCGCCGCAGCAGCTCGGAGAGCGCGCGGCGCGGTGACGAGCCCTCCATGACATCGCGGCCGATCTGCTCGAGCGCCTCACGCAGATCCACCGGCGGTGCCAGCGGGTCGGGTCCGCCGGTATACGCCGAGTACCGCGTCGAATGTCGGTCAGACATAAATTGTTTGGCCCTCACCGGATACCTTGTCGACCCGCTTGGCGAGGTACAGCGCCTCGAGCGCCAGCTCCAGCGCGGCGGCGCGCTCCCCTTCGGAGTCGGCGCCCAGCTTTCGGGCGATAGTGTCCACGACCGGCAATCCGGAGACCGCGGCGAGCACGTCCTTAGCCGACACCCGCTCGCCCGTCGTCACCGCGGAGCCGCCCTCGACGGCGGCCACCAGCGAGCCGACGTCGATGCCGCCCAGCACTTTCGCGGCGGTGTCGGCGGTGGCGCGGCGCAACAGGTGCTCGAGCACCGCCTGTTCGCGGCCCTCCTCGCCGGACTCGAATTCCAGCTTGCCGCGCAGAACGTCGATCACCGTGCCCAAGTCCACCACGCGGGCAACGGGATCCGTCTCCCCCAGCACCGCGCCACGATGGCGGGCGGCGGCGGCGACGGTCTCTGCCGCGGCGATCGCGAACCGGGCCGATACCCCGGACCGCTGGTCGACGGAGTTGGATTCCCGCAGGTAGCGAGCGAACCGGGCGATCACCTGCGTCAGGTAGTCGGGCACCTGTGCGCTCAGGTGCGCCTCCTGAGCGATGACACCCATCTCCGCCTCCAACTCGAGCGGGTAGTGGGTGCGGATCTCCGCCCCGAAACGGTCTTTGAGCGGAGTGATGATGCGGCCGCGGTTGGTGTAGTCCTCGGGGTTGGCGCTGGCGACCACCAAGACGTCCAGCGGCAGCCGCAGCGTGTACCCACGGACCTGGATGTCGCGTTCCTCCATGACGTTGAGCATGGACACCTGAATGCGCTCGGCGAGGTCGGGCAGCTCGTTGACCGCGACGATGCCGCGATGCGCGCGCGGGATCAGTCCGTAGGCGATGGTCTCGGGATCACCCAGGCTGCGGCCCTCGGCCACCTTGATGGGGTCGATGTCGCCGACCAAGTCGGCGACGCTGGTGTCCGGCGTGGCCAGCTTCTCGGTGTAGCGCTCGCTGCGGTGCTTCCAGGCCACCGGCAGATCGTCGCCAAGCTGGGCGACCCGCCGGATCGACTCCGGCGTGATGGGCGTGTACGGGTGCTCGCCCAGCTCGGCTCCGCTGATCACCGGCGTCCACTCGTCGAGCAGACCTGTCAACGCCCGCAGCAGCCGGGTCTTGCCCTGGCCGCGCTCGCCCAGCAGGACGAAGTCGTGGCCCGCGATCAGCGCCCGCTCCAGTTGAGGCAGCACGGTGTCTTCGAAGCCCAGGATCCCCGGCCATACCTCGCCGGCGTCTGGGCCTTCGGCTAACGCGGTCAGCAGATTCTCCCGGATTTCCTGCTTGACTCCCCGTTCGCGATGACCGGCAGCACGTAGTTCGCCGACGGTACGGGGGAGGTTTCTCGGTGACGTCACCACTCCACGCTACGACGCGCCACCGACTAGTGCCGATCAGTGTCTCCCTCAATGGGCAAAATGCCGTGCTCCGGTGAGGTACAACGCGACTCCGGCCTTGGTCGCGGCTTCGGTCACCTCGTCGTCGCGCACCGACCCGCCGGGGTGCACGATCGCTTTGACACCGGCCGCGGCCAGCGTCTCCAGCCCGTCGGGGAACGGGAAGAAGGCATCTGAGGCCGCAACCGCACCGTTGACCCGCTCACCGCCGCGTTCGACGGCCAGCCGGGCGGCGTCGACCCGGTTGACCTGACCCATCCCGACACCGATGGTCGCGCCGCCCGCGGCTATCACGATCGCATTGGATTTGACCGCGCGGCACGACCGCCAGGCAAAGACCAGGTCGGCCAAGGTGGCCGGGTCGGCCGGCGATCCGCTTGCCAGGGTCCAGCTCGACGGGTTGTCGCCGGACGCGTCGAGTTCGTCGCGCTGCTGAATCAGCGCTCCCCCGCTGATCGGCCGGAGCTCGTTGCCGCCGGGGAGTGGCTCCGAGGCCAGCAGTACCCGAATGTTTTTCTTGCGGGTCAGCAGATCGACCGCGCCGGCTGCGTAGGCGGGCGCGACGATCACCTCGGTGAAGATGGTGCTCACATATTCCGCCATCTCGACACTGACTTCGGTGTTGGCCGCGATTACGCCGCCATAGGCACTCAGCGGGTCGCATTCATGGGCCTTGCGGTGCGCGTCGGCGACCGAAATCTCCGAGATCGCAATGCCGCAGGGGTTGGCGTGCTTGATGATTGCCACGCAGATCTGTTCGTGGTCGAAGGCGGCGCGCCAGGCCGCGTCGGCATCGGTGAAGTTGTTATAGGACATCTCTTTACCGTGCAGCTGCTCGGCCTGCGCCAGGCCCGGCCAGGCGGCGGGGTCGGTGTACAGCGAAGCCTGCTGATGCGGGTTTTCGCCGTAGCGCAACGTCGTCTCACGACGCCAACTTCGGGCGAACCACTGCGGGAACGGTGTCTTCGGCTCCTCGGGCGCCAGGGTGGACTGCATCCAACTCGCCACGGCGATGTCGTAGTCGGCAGTGTGCTGAAAGGCCAGCGATGCCAGCCTTTTGCGCTCGGCAAGGGTGAAGCCGCCGTCGCGCACCGCGGCCAGCACGCCGTCATAGCCGCGCGGGTCGGTGACCACCGCGACGCTGGGATGGTTCTTCGCCGCGGCGCGAACCATCGAGGGCCCGCCGATATCGATCTGCTCGACACATTCGTCGGCGCTGGCGCCGGAGTCGACGGTCTCGCTGAACGGGTACAGGTTGACCACCACCAGTTCAAAGGCGGCGATGCCGAGTTCGGCCAGAGCGGCCTGATGCTCGGGCTTGCGAAGGTCGGCCAGCAGCCCGGCGTGCACGTGCGGATGCAGGGTCTTCACCCGGCCGTCCAGCACCTCCGGGAAGCCGGTGACCTCTTCCACCGGCGTCACCGGAATGCCTTTTGCGGCAATGGTTTTCGCGGTAGATCCGGTCGAGACGATATCGACGCCGGCCGCTGCCAGGCCCGTGGCCAGGTCGACCAGCCCCGTCTTGTCGTACACGCTGATCAACGCGCGGCGGATAGGCCTTTTGTCGGTGCTCATCCTGTGGTCACCTTTCGTCCGATCCACGCTTTTCGTCCGATCCAGGTAACGCCACGCGTGGCGATTGCGGCCACCACGTCCACCAGCAATTGGCGTTCGATCACCTTGATGCGTTCATGCAAAGTCGCTTCGTCGTCATCGTCGAGTACCGAAACGGCTTGCTGCGCCAGTATCGGCCCGGTGTCCATGCCGGCATCAACAAGGTGCACCGTACAACCGGTGATTTTCACGCCGTAGGTCAGTGCTTCGGCCACGGCGTGGGCACCAGGGAACGCTGGCAGCAGCGCCGGATGCGTGTTGAGGATGCGGCCTTGAAATTGCGAAAGGAACTGTGGCCCAAGGATTTTCATGAAACCGGCGGACACGATGAGGTCGGGCTGATGTGCTGTGGTGGCTTCGGTGATGGCGGCGTCCCAGGCCTCGCGCGTGGGGTGGTCAGCGAGCCGTGCCATGAATGCGGGTATTGATGCCCGCGCGGCGATCTCCGTGGCGGGGCAGGCGCGGTCCACGCCCACGGCGACTACCCGCGCCGGGTAGTCGTCCACGGCGGCGCCCAGCAGCGAATTCAGCAGCGAACCGGTGCCCGATGCCAGGACAACGAGCCGAGCCGGTGCGCTTGGGGGCACACGGAGCGGTTCCTGCACACCGGCAGCCTAGTCAAAATCGGCATCTTCGCGTCGAGACTGCATCCAGGGCCTCATCGCTGGCGTGTCGACACCGTCACCGCAGACTCGACGCCGGGCCTTCAGACTCGGCGGCGTAAATCTCGCGCGCCCACGGCCCTTAGGTAGTAGGTGGTGCGCCTGCGCCTGACGGATCGTCGGGATCATCGGGGAGTTCGTCAGGCTCCCCGGGCTCCCCGGGCTCCCCGGGTTCCCCGGGTTCCCGGTGTTCCTGGTCTTCCGTGGGTTCCTCGGGTTCCTGACGCGCCGGCCCGTCGTCGTCGGACACGTCGGGGCCGATGCCGATCTCCTCGTCACTCAACAGCAGATCGCCATCGCCCGGCGGCTCGTCGACCCGCGGCGCGGGCCGGCGTTTGGGGCGTCGGCGAGGGCGCCTGATGCCGCCGGCCATCACCACGGTGACGCAACCGACCACCGTGAACCAGAAGAACACACCGACCACAAGGGCACGCTGGTCCACGCCGACGTCGCCGAAGTTGCCCAGCCGGCCGCCCCCGGCGAACCCGAGCAGCGACATGGCCAGCGCGCCCAGGGCCGCTGCGATCAGCAGCTTGGCCACCGCCGGAAAAAACGGCAGGGCATGGCGAGCGCATTGCTGTCCGACGGCCACGCCGGATGATGCGCCGACGATGAGCAGGGCCACCCACACCGGCCCGAGCGGCGGCGTGGGAACCGCGGCCAGCATCGGCAGGGCGGGAACGTCACCGCCGAAAACGGTGAATGGACTGAAAGTGGCGAAACCGATATGCGCACTGGACCCGACCGCGACGGCGGAGGTGCCCACGATGACGTTGGGCGCATACAGCACCGACAGCACCGTGAGGCTGAACTGACCGAAGATCGACTCGGTGATCCCGAAGAGTTCTTGCATGGTCGCCCAGTGCACAATCAGCGATCCCGCCGTCACCAGCCCGGACAGTCCCAGCAACGCCAGCACGCCCGCCGCGGCGGCACGCATCGAATCACCCAGCCAATTGGGCAGTGGCGACGCGGCCAGGGCCCGTCGACCGATGCGTGACCATACTCCTATCGCGGCACCGACGGCGTGCACCACCAGGACGCTGACGAACGCACGCAGCGCGCTCGGCGTCTGCAGTTCGGTAATGACCGACGACGCGTCGTGGATCACGGCCAGCGCGATGGCTGCTATCAGCAACGGCCCGCCCAGCGCCGACGCGACTACCCAACGGACGACGAGCCACGACGCGCGCCCGGACGTGGCGCGCGCGGTGGCACGCGCGGTACCCCACACCATCATCAGGACCGGCAGCAACGGCATTACGCCCAGTTCGCGACCGCCGATCGAGATCGGCACGGCGTGCACGCCGAGCCACATGCTGGCGATGGCGCCCAATGCGCCGGTCATGTCGCTGTTGGCGATCAACAATTGCAGCAGCGTGACCGCGGCAATGACGACCACCGCCACCACGGCCGGGCCGAACGCGACCCGGACCAGGTCACGCGCCTGGCGTGCGCCCGCTGTCCGGTTGTCCTCGACCACCCGTGTGCCCGACTAGGCGCGCGAGCGCGCGGTTAGGCCGGCGCCGGCCCCGCCGGTGACGACGGCGATTGTTGACCCTGTCCGTAGGACGGCTGATTGCCCGCGGGGTTTCCGTAATTGACCGGCGCGGCGGCACCCTCGGAACCCGCGCCGGCGCCCACCTGCGGCGGCGGGCCGAAGCTTGGGAAGCCGGTCGGCGGCGTCGATGGCCCTGGCTGCGCTGCTGGCTGGGGTCCCGACTGAGCCGCGGGCTGGGCGCCGAATCCGCCGGAGGTCGGGATCGCCTGCTGGGTCGCGGCCTGGCTCTGGTTGTAGCCGCCGAACTGCGCGCCGTATCCGCCGGCCTGCTGCTGCGCGCCGGGCTGCTGCTGCGCGCCGGGCTGCTGCTGTGCGCCTGGCTGGCCCCCTGGCTGGCCGTAGTAACCCGGCTGAGCCCCGAACTGCCCGTACTGCCCGTATTGGCCGTATTGCGCGTACGGGTCGAACTTGGGCCGCGGGGTGGGCGGGGTGATGACGCCCGCGTCCAGCAGGACGGCGACCAGGGCGGCAACGGCCTGCAGGACGCTGGCGGCCAGCACGGGCCACACCGCCCAGCCGATCGTGTAGGCGCTGGGTACGTTCAGCGTGTCCGAGACCAACCAGAGCGCACCGAGCAGCGAAAAGGCGGCAACCAACTTCACCCGGCCCTTCGCCTTGGGTAACAGGCTCAAGCCGGCGAGCAACGCGGCGAACAGGGCGATGAAGACCGCTGTGCCGCCGTCACGGGCGAATATGTTCGCGGCGGGCCCAAAGTCGGAGTTGTTGGTGATGGTGTACATCGGACCGAAATTGAGGAAATACACCAGCGCCCCGAGCACCGCGACCGCGATGGTCAGGTATAGCGGAAGCTTGCTTTCACCGCTGTCGGTCTTGGCGAACGACGGCGTGGCCGGCGCATAGCCCGCGGCGGGCGGCTGCGTGGGTGGGTAGCCGGGACTGCCGGGCGGGTAGGTCATGAATCCTCCTGTTGCTTCCAATACCGACTCGGTGCCACGGGCGCGCTGCTTTCCGGCACGCAGGCGCGGCGCGATTCGATCCCCCACGCTAGCGCAACGTTTGCGCGCCTTCGACCGCCACCGTCGCGGCGAGCGCCATGTTCAGAAGCGGCCAGCTTGCTCAGCGTAGGTAGAACACGTTCTAATTCTGGGCATGGATTACGGGCTTGTACTTTTCACCAGCGATCGGGGCATCGCCCCCGCGGCAGCCGCCAAGCTGGCCGACGACCACGGTTTCACGACGTTCTACGTGCCGGAACACACGCATATCCCGATCAAGCGCGAGGCGGCCCACCCCACGACGGGTGATGAGTCACTGCCCGACGACCGTTACATGCGCACGCTTGACCCCTGGGTGAGCCTCGGCGCGGCCAGTGCCGTGACGTCCCGGGTCCGGTTGTCCACCGCGGTGGCGCTGCCCGTCGAGCATGACCCGATCACGTTGGCGAAAAGCATCGCCACCCTGGACCATCTGTCCGGCGGCCGGGTAAGCCTTGGGGTTGGCTTCGGCTGGAATACCGACGAACTCGCCGACCACAACGTGCCGCCCGGGCGCCGTCGCACCATGCTGCGCGAATACATCGAGGCGATGCGGGCGCTGTGGACGCAGGAAGAAGCCGCCTACGACGGCGAATTCGTCAAGTTCGGGCCCAGCTGGGCGTGGCCCAAGCCGGTGCAGCCACACATTCCGGTGCTGGTGGGTGCCGCGGGCAACGAGAAGAACTTCAAGTGGATCACCCGCAGCGCCGACGGCTGGATCACCACCCCACGCGACTTCGACATCGACGAGCCGGTGAAGTTGCTGCAGGATACCTGGGCAGCCGCCGGCCGCGACGGGGCCCCACAGATCGTGGCCCTGGACTTCAAACCGGTGCCCGACAAGCTCGCGCGCTGGGCGGAGCTGGGCGTGACCGAGGTGTTGTTCGGCGTGCCGGACAAATCCGAAGACGAAGTCGCCGCCTACGTGGAGCGGTTGGCTGGCAAGCTGGCCAGCTTCGTTTAAGCGTTAGGGAGAGCAGCGGTTGCCATGCTCGAACGAGCGCACGCGGACCGGTTTACCCACGGGATCGCCATCGGTCAGTAGCGCGATCAGCTCGTTGTCCTCGGTGGTCGCCAGGAAACGACTGTCGTCGGCGTCCAGCCGGCCGACGATGATCCCGGTCAGCCGGCCGCCGTCGCGACGCACGGTGTAGGTCTCGACAATTCCGGGGCCGTCGGCGTTTTCGGTGACCGGCACGGTCGGCCCGCTGTCGATCTGCGCCTGCAGTTTCGCGCCGCGGTCCGGCCGCCATTGCGCCGGCGCGGTCGAGTAGACGCCGACCGAGTACTTGCTCAGCACGCCGCCATTGGCACCGACCAGACCGAATTGCCCTGGCGCGCTTCGCATCCTGGCTACGGTCTCGGCGACGGCGTGCATCGAGTAATTGTTGCCGGCGCCCCCGAAGAACGGCAGCCCACCGGTCAGGGTCAGGCCACGCGGGTCGTCAGGCGCCAGTCCCATGCCGTCGCAGATGTTGAACACCGGCACCGGGAAGCAGCTGTAGAGGTCGAAGGTGGCGACGTCGTCGACGCCGATTCCGGCCATGTTCAGCGCGTCGCGCACCGCCATGACGGCCGACGGGGCATGCCCCAGATCCGGGCGCTCCAGCATGCTCTGCTCCTGCAGGTCGGCGTGTCCGTGCAGGTACACCCACTTTTCCTCGGGCACCCGGAGGCGGCGCGCCGCCTCGATAGACATCAGCACGGCCGCGGCACCCTGGTTCACCTGGTCGCGGGCGACCATCAGGCGCGGGTAGGGCTCGTTGATCATCCGGTTGCTTTCGGTGACGGTGATCAGTTCGTCGACGGAGCGCACGACCGGCGCCGCGGCGAACGGATTGCCGGCGGCGACCTTGGTGAACGGTGCAAACAGCTCGCCCATGCTGCGCAGGTATTCGGCCGGCCCGAGCCCGGTACCCGCGCGCCGCGCGTTCTCGAACAGCGCGTACTGCGTCGGCGCGTCCACCAGGCCGTGGATCACGGTGTACCGCGAGATGAGCGGCTCGACACCGTGGCCACGGTCCTCCAAGTCGCCGTCCACGCTCTCGGTGAAGTCGGGCTTGTCGTCCTGGTTGACGTCCGCCGCGAAGTGCCGCAGGGTCGACGTGGTGTCCGAGCCGAAGATCACCGCGATCTCCGAGCGGCCCTCGGCGATAGCGCCGGCCAGTTCGTTGATCAAATGCTGCGGCCCTTGACCGCCGACGATTTCCAGGATGGCACGCGCCGGCGCGGCACCGAGCCGCTTGGCCACTGATCGCGGGTAGTTGTTGGACCGCCCCAGCGGTGCATTGATCACGCCGGAGATCTCGAATTGTCGAACACCGGCCACGGTGTCGATGGCCGCCGCCACCGCGGAAGCACCGCAATCATCGAGGGCAGCTTGGGCAGCGGCGGCGGCCATTTCGACGGGCGACATCGCCTGGTATCCGGGATCGTCGATCCGCTCCGCCATCTGCCCGACGCCGACGAGCACAGGGGTACGCCGATCGAGATTCATAGAGTAACTATCTACAGTACGGCCCGGGAGGGTTGAGAGGCCGGGGTTTCATCTGCGGTAACGGCGGCGGCGGGGCTGGCCTCGGGGCTGGCCTGTTGGGAAGCGGTCCCGGCGGAATCGGCGGCCTGGGTGGCACGTTGTTCGGCGCGCGCGGGGCCAACGGGTAACCGCAAGGCGCTGCCTGCGCCGTTTCTGACTGCTCGAAAAAGCGAGTCTGCCGGGCGAACCCGCGATACGCTCGGCTCCTCATCATTGATCAACTGGCGAACGGGGTTTGGGATGTCATTTGTTGTGGCGGCTCCAGAGGTTGCGGCGGCCGCGGCGTCGGATTTGGCGAGCATCGGCACAACGATCGGCCAAGCCAACGCGGCGGCCTCCGCACCCACCACGGGGCTGCTGGCCGCAGGCGCCGACGAGGTCTCGGCGGCCGTCGCTGCGTTGTTCGGTGCGCATGGCCAGGCCTACCAGGCGCTCAGCGGCCAGGCGTCACAGTTCCACCAGCAGTTCGTCCAACTGATGAACGCGGGCGCGGGTGCGTATGCCAGCGCCGAGAGCACCAATGCGAACCCCCTGCAGACCATCGCCGACGATTTGCTCGGCGGGATCAACGCACCGAGCCAGGCGCTGGTCGGACGCCCATTGATCGGCGACGGCGCGAATGCCGCCGCGGGTAGCGGAGCAAACGGCGGGGACGCCGGGATATTGGTCGGCAACGGCGGGAACGGCGGGTCCGGCGCACCCAACCAGAACGGCGGGAACGGCGGGTCTGCTGGGCTGTTGTTCGGCACCGGCGGCAAGGGCGGGGACGGCGGGGCGGGCGGCAGTCCCGGTAACGGCGGGGTCGGCGGCCAGGGCGGCCAGTTGATCGGCTTCGGCGGCACCGGCGGTGCCGGGGGCTCCAACGTCGCAGGCCCGGGTGGCGCAGGTGGAGCGGGCGGATCGGCCGCCGGATTCCTCTACGGCGTCGGCGGCACCGGCGGGGCCGGCGGGTTTGGCGGCGGCTCCAGCGGCGGAACTGGGGGCGTCGGCGGCACCGGGGGTGCCCTGCTGCAACTCATCGGCACGGGTGGCACCGGCGGTGCCGGCGGCGGCGGCTCCGTCGGCGGGGGCGGCGGCAACGGCGGCAACACCCCCGACATCTTCACGCTCCTGTTGTTCCCCGAACTCGGCAACGGCCATCTGCTCGGGATGGGCGGCGACGGCGGCGCCGGCGGGATCGGCGCCATCACCGGCGGCCTGGGCGGCTCCGGCGGCGAGGGCGGCATCCTGTTCGGCGTTGGCGGCCACGGCGGCGCGGGCGGATTTGGCGCCACGGACGGTGGCGACGGCGGGCTCGGCGGGATCGGTGGCGTCATCTCCGGCATCGGCGGCGACGGCGGCGCGGGCGGGGGCGGCATCAACCCCGGCACCGGCGGGGTCGGCGGCATCGGCGCATTCCTGTTCGGCATCAACGGCAAGCACGGGTAACCACGAATCATCGGCTGGGGGTCGGGATGTCCTTCGTAGTTGCGGCGCCCGAATTTGTGACGAGCGCGGCGTCGGATTTGGCGAGCATCGGCACAACGATCAGCCAGGCCAACGCGGCGGCCTCAGCACCCACAACGGGGCTGCTGGCCGCCGGCGCCGACGAGGTCTCGGCGGCCGTCGCCGCGCTGTTCGGTGCGCATGCCCAGGCCTACCAGGCGCTCGGCGGCCAGGCGTCACAGTTCCACCAGCAGTTCGTCCAACTCATGAACGCGGGCGCGGGTGCGTATGCCACCGCCGAGAGCGCCAACGCGAACCCGCTGCAGGCCGTCGTGCAGGATCTCGTCGGTGTCATCAACGCGCCCACCGAGGGGCTGATGGGGCGCGCGCTGATCGGTGATGGCGCCGACGGCGCTGCTGGAACCGGGGCCAACGGCAGCGACGGTGGGATATTGATCGGTAACGGTGGTAACGGCGGGTCCGGCGCACCCGGCAAAAACGGTGGAAACGGCGGGTCGGCCGGGTTGTTGTTCGGCACCGGCGGCCTGGGCGGATCGGGCGGAGCCGACGTCGGGGGTGGCCCCGGCAACGGGGGCATCGGCGGCAACGGTGGCCAGGTCATCGGCTTCGGCGGTTACGGCGGTGTCGGTGGGGCCAGCGGGGGTGGCGGCACGGGCGGCGCGGGTGGACCGGGCGGTGGCGCCGGCGGCTTCCTTTTCGGAGTCGGCGGCCACGGCGGCACGGGAGGGACCGGCACCAACGGAGGTATCGGAGGGCCTGGCGGCACAGCGGTCGACCTCTTCAACTTGGTTGGCACCGGCGCCACGGGCGGCGATGGCGGCAACGGCAGCAACTCCGGCGGCAACGGTGGCCCGGGCGGCCATACCCCTACCATCTGGCAACTCCTGCTGACTCCCGAAGTCGCCAACGGGCATCTATTCGGCTCCGGCGGCGATGGGGGTGCCGGCGGGGTCGGCGGCAATTACGGCGGCGCCGGCGGCTGGGGCGGTGAGGGCGGCATCGTGTTCGGCGTCGGCGGCAACGGCGGCAACGGCGGGGCCGGCATCTCCAGCTTCGGCGGGAACGGCGGATTCGGTGGATTCGGCGGCTATCTGTCCGGTATCGGTGGCAATGGCGGAAACGGCGGTCCCGGTATGCCCCCGGGCTTCGGCGGCCTTCCCGGCCTCGGCAGCTTCAACTTCAGCTTCGGCGCGATCGGCAAGCCCGGGTCTAGGGGCTAGGGCCACCCGCTGGGCCGCCACAGGCTAGGGCCACCGCTGGGCCGCCACAGGCTGGGTCGCGGTCGACATCGGCTGATTGCGGGTCGGGCGTGCGCGCACCCGCCAGCAATCGCTACAGGCCCTGCAAAATCTCGCGGGCCAACGCGGCCGTCTCGGACGGCGTCTTGCCGACCTTCACACCGGCCGCTTCCAAGGCTTCCTTCTTGGCGGCCGCGGTCCCCGACGAGCCGGACACGATCGCGCCGGCGTGGCCCATC
>NZ_JAFBAR010000073.1 GCF_019247635.1 Mycobacterium sp. | reverse complement strand
CCGGCGCAGGCCGTCGCGTACACGTTCAGCCCGGGCGCGTTTGTCGCCTATCCGGTGGCCAAAGACAACCAACCCCTCGTCGATGCGCTGAACTCCGGGCTGGACGCCGTGATCGCCGACGGCACCTGGGCGGACCTGTATTCCCAATGGGTTCCGCGGACGCTGCCGCCGGGCTGGAAGCCCGGGTCGAAAACCGTTGCCGCACCGACACTGCCAGACTTCGCCGCGATCGCCGCCAGCCGCCACAGCAAGCCGGTGGGCCCGGCCGCGCCGAAGTCGACACTGGCACAGTTGCGCGATGCGTTTTTCGACTGGGAGATGTACCGGCAGGCCGTCCCCACTTTGCTCACCACGGGTCTGCCGAACACGTTGATTCTGTCGGGCAGTGCCAGCGTCATCGGGCTCGCCCTGGGGTTGGCGCTGGCGGTCTGTGGAATCTCGCGCTCGCGTTGGCTGCGCTGGCCGGCGCGGATCTACACGGATGTTTTCCGCGGCCTTCCCGAAGTGGTGATCATCTTGATCATCGGTCTCGGCGTCGGCCCGATCGTGGGTGGACTGACCAACAACAATCCCTACCCGCTGGGCATCGCGGCGCTTGGACTCATGGCCGCGGCCTACATCGGTGAAATCCTGCGCTCGGGAATTCAGAGCGTCGATCCCGGCCAGCTCGAAGCCTCCCGCGCCCTCGGGTTCAGCTACCCGGCCGCGATGCGACTGGTGGTGGTGCCACAAGGAATACGGCGGGTGCTGCCGGCATTGGTCAATCAGTTCATCTCACTGCTGAAAGCCTCAGCGCTGGTGTACTTCCTGGGCCTGGTCGCCCAGCAGCGGGAGCTGTTTCAGGTGGGCCGTGATCTCAACGCGCAGACCGGCAACTTGTCGCCGCTCGTGGCCGCGGGCCTGTTCTACTTGCTGTTGACCGTCCCGTTGACGCATTTGGTGAACTACATCGACGCCCGGCTTCGCCGTGGTCGCAACGCGATCGAGCCCGAGGAGCCCGCCGAGATAGTGGCTTCGAGGTTCGGTCAGGACATGATATGACCGCCACGACCGTCGCCTTTCGGCGTGCACCAATATCGTTGGAAGCCAAGCGTATTCACCAAACACTTGGCGGGACGCAAGTGTTGCGCGGTGTCGACGTCGACGCCCCCGCGGGTAGCACGGTGGCCATCATCGGACCGTCCGGCTCGGGCAAGTCGACGCTGCTGCGCACTCTGAACCGGTTGCACGAACCCGACAGCGGCGACATCCTGCTCGACGGCCGCTCGGTGTTGCGCGACGACCCCAACGAACTGCGCCAGCGCATCGGCATGGTGTTCCAGCATTTCAATCTGTTTCCGCACCGCAGCGTGCTGGACAACGTCACCCTGGCCCCGCGCAAACTGCGCCCGCTGTCCGCGGACGCTGCCCGCGAGCTGGCGCTGGCTCAACTGGACCGAGTTGGCCTGAAGCACAAGGCCGCTGCACGTCCCGGCATGCTGTCGGGCGGCCAGCAACAACGGGTGGCGATCGCCCGCGCACTGGCCATGGCCCCGCAGCTGATGTTCTTCGACGAGGCTACTTCGGCGCTGGATCCCGAGATGGTTAAAGGCATTCTGAAACTGATCGCCGACTTGGGTGCCGACGGGATGACGATGATCGTCGTCACCCACGAAATGGGCTTCGCCAGGTCGGCATCCGACACCGTCGTGTTCATGGATTGCGGCAAGGTTGTGGAGTCCGGCCCACCCGAGCAGATATTCGAGGCGGCCAAGACGGAGCGCCTGCAGAGGTTCCTGTCCCAAGTACTTTGACTGCCGGCAACCTGCCGTGCGATACCCGGCGTCAATGCCGGGGTATCGGGTTAGACTGCCGACTTATGTCGGACAGCAACGCCACCGCTCCGGAGGTAACGGAGTTGGCCGTGGGGCTACACCGAGCGCTAGCGAAACTGATTTCGATCCTGCGTCGCGGCGACCCCAGCGGGGTCGTCGCCGGTGATTTGACCCTGGCTCAGCTCTCGATCCTGGTCACACTCCTCGATCAGGGTCCCATTCGGATGACGGACCTGGCCGCGCACGAGCGGGTACGAACTCCCACCACCACGGTGGCGATCCGCCGTCTGGAGAAGATTGGGCTGGTGAAGCGCTCCCGCGACCCGTCCGACCTGCGGGCCGTGTTGGTCGATATCACCCAGCGCGGGCGGGCAGTTCACGCCGAGTCGCTGGCCAACCGGCACGCCGCGCTGGCGGCCATGCTCAGCAAGCTTTCCGAATCCGACCTGGAGACCCTGCTGAAGGCTCTTGCACCGCTGGACCGGCTGGCCGCCAGCGAACCCGGCCCCGGCACAGCCGGCGACTCCCCCGCATGTCAGGCTTGAAACTAGCTGACGCGCAACTCAATTGATACACCGTTAAACTGTCACACATGCCGACTGCACTCATCACCGGCGCCGGCGGCGGCATTGGTTCGGCGATCGCCACCGCGCTGGCGCCCACGCACACCCTGCTCTTGGCGGGCCGGCCTTCGGCGCGTCTTGACGCCGTCGCCGAGCGATTGGGCGCCACCACGTTTCCGTTGGATCTGACCGATACCGATTCGATCGAGTCCAGCTGCGAGATCGTGGACGAACTGGACGTGCTGGTCCACAACGCAGGGTTGTCGATCCCAGGCCGGGTCGCCGAATCCAGCGTCGAAGAATGGCGCGCCACCTTCACCGTGAATGTCTTTGGCGCGGTGGCGCTTACGTTGGTGCTGCTACCCGCCTTGCGCCAGGCTCGCGGTCGAGTGGTGTTTATCAACTCGGGTTCCGGACACAACGTTTCGCCGGGCATGGCGTCCTATTCGGCAAGCAAGTTTGCTTTGCGCGCCTTCGCCGATTCGCTGCGCATCGACGAGCCGACGCTGCTGGTGACCAGCGTGCACCCCGGCCGCACCGACACTGACATGCAGCGTGAACTCGTCGCTCACGAAGGCGGCGAATACGATCCCGCCACGTTTCTGCGACCCGAAACCGTCGCCGAAGTCGTCGCCCACGTGGTGGCGACCCCACGGGACGGTCACGTCCACGAGGTGGTTGTCCGTCCCAGCGGTTAGACGACCAGGTTGACCAGACGCCCGGTAACTACGATCACCTTGCGCGGGCTGGCACCGGCCAGGAATGCCTGCACCTTATCGTCGGTCAGCGCAGCAGCTTTGAGCGTTTCCTCGTCGGCGTCGGCCGCGACCACGATCCTGCTGCGCACCTTGCCGTTCACCTGCACCGGGTATTCGACGGTGTCTTCAACGAGGTAGGCCGGATCGGCCTCCGGGAACGGGCCGTGTGCCAGCGATGTGCTGTGGCCCAGCCGCAGCCACAGTTCCTCGGCCAGGTGCGGCGCCAGCGGCGCCAGCATCAGCACCAGCGGCTCCGCCGCCGCTCGTGGCACGGAGCCACGGTGCAGCTTGGTGAGGTAGTTGGTGTACTCGATCAGCTTGGCTGTAGCGGTGTTATTACGAAGTGCCACAAAGTCTTCGGATGCCCCGGCGATGGTGCGATGCAGGACCACTAGGGTGCCGGCGTCCAACTGAGCGTCCGTCACCCGCGTCTCGCCCGTGCGTTCGTCGACCACCAGTCGCCACACTCGCTGCAGGAAGCGGTACGCACCCACGACGTCCTTGGTAGCCCACGGGCGGGACGCCTCCAGCGGACCCATCGACATCTCGTACACCCGCAGTGTGTCGGCGCCGTACTCATCGCAGATCTCGTCGGGCGATATCGAATTCTTCAGGCTCTTACCGATTTTCCCGAATTCCTGAAAGACCTCGATCTCGCCGTCGGGCCCAGGGTAGACGAACCCGCCGCCGCGTTCGATCACCTGCTCGGCCGGAACGTAGGACCCGCGCGCGTCGGTGTAGGCAAAGGCCTGGATGTAGCCCTGGTTGACCAGCCGGCGGTACGGCTCGCGCGAACTGACGTGACCCAGGTCGTAGAGGACCTTGTGCCAGAACCGGGCATAAAGCAGGTGCAGCACCGCGTGCTCGGCTCCCCCGACGTATAGGTCGACGCCGCCCGGATCGTCCGGGCCGTGCTCGGCCGGGCGCGGGCCCATCCAGTACGCCTCGTTTTCCTTGGCGCAGAATCGCTCCGAGTTATGCGGGTCGGTGTAGCGCAGCTCGTACCAGGAACTACCCGCCCACTGTGGCATCACGTTGGTGTCCCGGGTGTAGGGCTGCAAACCGTCACCCAGATCCAACTCCACGTGCACCCACTCGGTGGCCTTGGCCAGCGGAGGCGATGGCTCGCTGTCGGCATCGTCGGGGTCGAACGACACCGGCGAATAGTCCGGGACGTCTGGCAGTTCGACCGGAAGTGCGCACTCGTCGAGCGCATGGGGTCGGCCGTCGGTGTCGTACACGATCGGGAAGGGCTCACCCCAGTACCGCTGCCGCGCGAAAAGCCAGTCCCGCAACTTGAATTCGATGCGCGCGCGGCCGCGACCGTCGGACTCCAGCCTGGCGGTGATCGCCTGTTTAGCCGCCGCCACGGTCATGCCATCGAGATAGTCCGAGTTCACCAGGACTCCGTCGCCGGTGTATGCGGCCTCCGAAATGTCGCCGCCGGCAATGACTTCGACGATGGGCAGGTGCAATTCCCGAGCGAAGTCCCAGTCCCGCTGGTCGTGGCCCGGCACCGCCATGATGGCTCCGGTGCCGTAGCCGATGAGCACATAGTCGGCGATGAAGATCGGCACCGGCTTGCCAGTTGCCGGGTTGGTGGCGTAGCTGCCCAGGAAGACGCCGATCTTCTCTTTGCTCTCCTGGCGCTCCAGGTCGGACTTCGCCGCGATCGCACGGCGATAGGCCGCGACGGCCTCCCTCGGCGTGGCGGCGCCGTATGTCCAGGCGGGGTCGACATCTGCCGGCCAGTCCGCAGCAGCCAATGCGTCGACCAGCTCATGCTCGGGGGCCAGCACCAGATACGTTGCGCCGAAAAGGGTGTCGGGACGGGTGGTGAACACGTCGATGTCGGCCTGCGGTGTGGCGAACAAGGCCGAGGCGCCGATCGAACGGCCGATCCAGTTGCGCTGCATCGTCTTGATCTTGTCCGGCCAATCCAACACCTCGAGGTCGTCGAGCAGCCGGTCCGAGTAGGCGGTGATCCGCATCATCCACTGCCGCAACCGTTTCCGGAACACGGGAAAGTTGCCGCGGTCGCTACGGCCGTCGGCGGTGACCTCCTCATTGGCCAGCACGGTGCCCAGCCCCGGGCACCAGTTCACCATCGAGTCCGCGCGGTAGACCAGGCGATAGCCGTCGATCACGTCGGCGCGCTCCCCCGTTGACAGCGCAGCCCACTCCCTGCCGTCCGTAAGACGGCGCGCACCGGAGTCGAATTCGGCAACCAGCTCCCCGATCGGGCGCGCCTTGTTGGCCGCGGCGTCGAACCAGGCGTTATAGATCTGCAGGAAGATCCATTGCGTCCATTTGTAGAACTCGACGTCGGTAGTCGAGAAGCTGCGCCGGGTGTCGTGGCCGAGGCCCAACCGGGCCAGCTGTCGGCGGAAGTTCACGACGTTGGCTTCGGTCCTGGTGCGCGGGTGGGTGCCGGTCTGCACCGCGTACTGCTCTGCGGGCAAGCCGAAAGAATCAAACCCTAACGCGTGCAGCACATTCCGGCCATTCATCCGGAAGTAGCGGGCGTAGACGTCGGTGGCGATATAGCCAAGTGGGTGACCGACGTGCAGTCCCTCACCCGAGGGATACGGGAACATGTCCTGCACGAACAGTTTGTCCTCGGCCACCCTCGTGCCGTCCGTCGGAGCCAGCGACCCGACCGGGTTGGGTACGTTGAACGTCCCGAGCCTGGCCCAGTTGTCCTGCCAGGTGCGTTCCAGCCGCGCCGCGAGCTCCGCGGAGTAGCGGTGGAGCGGGGCGTCGGAGGTGTCGGCGCCCGGGTCGTCCAAGGCGCCGCCGGACGTGCGGCCGGCCGCGGTGGTCGGGGAATCGGTCACGTCAACAGGGTATAAGGGTGCCGTTTGCGGCCCCGCCGGCCACGGGATGATCTCGGTTACGTTGCACACCGGTCAGAGGTTTGTCCCAGGTGTGTGTCAAGCCTGGTAGCCGACTTTAAGAGGAAATTAAAGTCAGGCTCTAACGAACCGGGGCGCGCTAGCCCAGCCCCAGCCCAGTGGGAGGACCGACGCAAAATGATGCAGATCGCCCGAACATGTCGGGTATTCGCGGGGGGTCTAGTCGCAGGCGCGATCGGCGTCGCGGTGTTCGCGGGCGCCACCGCATCGGCAGACCCGGCCTTTCCGGTGCCCGTCCCCACCCCGGCACCGGCCCCGCCGGCACAGAACCTCACCACCGTTCCCGGCGGCGCCAACAACAGGTTCGTCACGGCCCCCGCGCCGAACCCCTACCCCGCCGCCGTGGCGCCGGCTCCCGCCGCTGCTCCCGCGCCGGCCGCGGTAGCACCCGCCCCCGCCCCGGGCGCTCCGTCCTTGGCGCCGAACGCTCCGTCCTTGGCGCCCACGGCTTCTAACACTGGCGCGGCGACGCCAACGCCGGCCGCATCCGGAACGCTGCGCGAATACCTGCAGTCCAAGGGCGTCCGGCTCGAAGCGCAAAAGGCCCAGGGTTTCAAGGCGCTCGACATCACGCTGCCGATGCCACCCCGCTGGACCGCGGTGCCCGATCCCAACGTGCCCGATGCCTTCGCGGTGATTGCCGACCGGCTCGGCAACAGCCTGTATACGTCAAACGCGCAGGTAGTGGTCTACAGGCTGGTCGGTAACTTCGATCCCAAGGAAGCCATCACCCACGGCTTCGTCGACACCCAGCACCTGCTCGCCTGGCAGACCACGAACGCCTCGCTCGCCGATTTCGGCGGCTTCCCGTCGTCGATCATCGAAGGCACGTTCCGGCAGGACGACATGACGTTAAACACCTCGCGCCGCCATGTCATCGCGACCTCCGGAGCGGATAAGTACCTCGTGACGTTGTCGGTGACCACGGCCGCATCCCAGGCCGTCGCCGACGCGCCTGCGACCGACGCCATCATCAACGGCTTCCGGGTGGCGGCGCCGGGGTCACCGGCGCAGGCGCCCGCCCAGGCACCACGCAGCACCCCGCTCGGGGTCGCCGGGCAGCAGCCGATGCCAAATCAGGCACCGCTGCCACCGTCGTTGCCCGTGCCGCAGACCGCGCCTGCCATGACCACGCCGGCCGGGCAGACCGCCCCCGCCGCACTTGTCCCCCAGGCCGCGACCACCCCGCAGAGTCCGGCTGCGTCCCAAGGCCTGCCGAACCTGCTCGCCATGGTGCCCGGTCTGCCGCCGCTACCGAATCTGTCGTTGGGCACACAGCACTAGTCCCGCGGGCTGAGGCCCGGTGCGGCCCGACGAGCGGATCCGCTTGTGGCCTCGTATTGTGAGGCCATGTTGATCACGGGTGTGCTGTGCGTGTGTGCGGCGTTGTCCACCGCCGGGTTCGGAGCCTGGTCGCTGTCGCACACCCGCACCGCCGACGCCACCAGTGTGGCGGTGCGGGCAATGGGCCCCACCCAGTTGGCTGCCGCCGTGATGCTGGCCGCCGGCGGCGTGGTCGCTCTTGCGGCCTCACCGCACACCGCCCTGGTGTTGGTGATCGTCAGCGTCGCAGGCGCTCTCGGAACGCTAGCCGCGGGCTCCTGGCAGAGCGCGCGATACACGTTGCGCCGCAAAGCTTCCAGCGTCCAGCCGGGCGGTTGCGCCGGCAATTGCGCGGTCTGCAGTTCGCCCTGCCACTGAGCAGGGGCGGCCCCGTGGCGATCGCAAGCGCGGCGCAGCCGGGCGCAGCGGGTCGCCACCATCAGACCCGTGGCGAGACCCGCAGCGGGTCGCCTAGTTACGACTCACGTCGATTGGGTGGGTGGCGAGCAGCGAGAGGGGCAGCGGCTGTCGGCGCAACACCTGCCCCCACAGGTCGGCCCTTGGCCCGACCAGAACGTCAGATGGCAAGCCCGACAACACGATCCAGTCATCCCGCTCGATCTCACCTTCGAGCTGCCCGATGGTCCAGCCGGAGTAACCGGCGAAGATCCGAACCCCCTCGACCAGGGGCGCGATCGCGTCCGGCTCGGCATCCAGATCGACCATCACCATCCGGCCGGCGACGTGCCGCAGACCGGGCATGCCGTCGGGCTCGGCCCCTACGCGCAGCACGGCCAGACATAGGGCCGCGTCCCGCTTCACCGGCCCTCCGATGAACATCGTCTTCGGTTTGGCCGCGATCTTGGCCCATTGCGGCAAGACGTTGTAGACCGCAGTTTCACTCGGCCGGTTGAGCACCACGCCCAAAGTGCCACCGTCGTTGTGCTCGACGACATAGATCACGGTGCGGCGAAACGTCGGTTCCAAAAGATCGGTGTTGGCCAACAGTAATGTCCCTGCGCGCACCCGCTGGGCAGCGGGTGCCACATAATCTTCGGGATCTTCGGGCTGTGGCACCACACCATCATCGCACCCGCCGCAACATCCCCCGGAGAAACCAGTCCGGGCATGGAATAAATATTTGTACTGTGGTGTGCGGCAGCGTTTCGCGCGCGTTGCCTGCCCTCATCCCTGGCCTGATCCTGGAAGTAGGTTTTGTGACTCGCAGCCGGATGCGCGTCAGCGCACCCGCACAGCTTTGGCGTTCGGTGCGCAGTCTGCCCGATTTTTGGCAGCTGATGCAGCTGCGGATGGCCAGTCAGTTCGGCGACGGCCTGTTCCAGGCGGGCATGGCCGGAGCGCTGTTGTTCAATCCCGACCGCGCCGCGGACCCGTTTGCCATCGCGCGGGCCTTCGCGGTGTTGTTCTTGCCCTATTCGTTGCTGGCGCCGTTCGCCGGTGCGCTGCTCGATCGGTGGGATCGACGGCTGGTGCTGGTCGCCGCCAACATCGCCCGCCTGGCCCTGATCGCGTTGATCGGCACGATTCTTTTCGTGCGGGCCGGTGATCTGCCGCTGCTGTGCGGAGCCTTGTTGGCCAACGGCATTGCCCGCTTCATCGCATCCGGGCTGTCGGCCTCGCTGCCGCATGTGGTGCCGCGCGAAGAGGTGGTCACGATGAACTCGTTGGCCACGGCGGCGGGGGCGTTCGCGGCCTTTTTGGGAGCCAACTTCATGCTCTTGCCCCGGTGGCTGGCGGGCAACGGAGACAGGGGGGCCGCGGCGATCATCTTCACCGCCGCGATTCCGGTGTCGATTGCGTTGCTGCTGTCGCTGCGGTTCGGCCCTCGCGTGCTGGGCCCGGACGACACCAAGCAGGCGATCCATGGATCGGTCGTCTACGCGGTGATCACGGGTTGGCTGTACGGCGCGCGCACGGTGGTGCAACGACCGATGGTCGCCGCCACCTTGTCCGGTCTGGCTTCACATCGGATGGTGGTCGGCATCAACTCGCTGTTGATCTTGCTGCTCGTCCACCACATGAAGTCGGCCGCGATCGGGGGGCTGGGTGTCGCGCTGCTGTTCTTTGCGGCGTCGGGGCTGGGAGCTTTCCTGGCCACGGTGTTGACCCCGATCTCGGTCCGGCGCTGGGGGCGCTATGCCACGGCCAACGGTGCTTTGGTGGCGGCCGCGCTGATCCAGACGGCCGGCGTGGGGTTACTGCTGCCGGTGATGGTGGTCTGTGGATTCTTCCTCGGCGTGGCCGGGCAGATGATCAAGCTGTGCGCCGACTCTGCGATGCAGATCGATGTCGACGACGCACTTCGCGGACACGTATTTACGGTGCAGGACGCGCTGTTCTGGGTATCGTTCATCGTCGCGATCACCCTTGGTGCCGCCTTCATTCCCGACGACGGCCGGGCGCCCACGTATGTGTTGTTCGGGTCGGTGATCTACTTGTGTGGACTTGTCGCGCACAGCATCGTTGGCCGGCGCGCGCAGCCCGTGACCAATCGGGCCAATCTTTAGGCGGGAGGCAATGATGCCGGGTCCCGGCCCCTTCGTCGCCGACCTTCGGGCCGAGAGTGACGACCTCGATGCGTTGGTAGCGCCGCTTGCAGAGAGGCGCTGGGCCGATCCGACGCCGGCGCAGGGATGGACCGTCGCGCACCAGATCGGGCATCTGCTGTGGACCGATGTGGCCGCCCTGGCATCGGTCACCGACGAGGCCGTTTTCGCGGAGCTGCTTACCCCGGCCTTGGCGAACCCCTCCGGCTTCGTCGACGACGGCGCCGCGGAGTTCGCGGCATTGGCGCCCGCTCAGCTGCTTGCCGACTGGCGGGCGACCCGGGCACGGCTGCACGAGGCGCTGTTAACGGTTCCCGACGGTCGCAAGTTGCCGTGGTTCGGGCCGCCGATGAGCGCGGCGTCGATGGCTACCGCGCGATTGATGGAGACCTGGGCCCACGGACTTGACATCGCCGACGCGCTTGGTGTCAAACGATCCGCGACCGATCGGCTGCGCTCGATCGCCCACCTCGGTGTGCGCACTCGCGATTTCGCCTTCTCCGTCCATAATCTCGTCGCCCCGACTGAGCCGTTCCGGGTCGAACTGCGCAGCCCCGGCGGCGACATCTGGTCGTGGGGTCCCGAGGACGCCGCGCAACGTGTCACCGGCTCCGCCGAAGACTTCTGCTTTCTGGTCACCCAGCGCCGCGCGCTGCGTGACCTCGACGTGGTTGCGGAGGGGGAGGATGCGCGGCGGTGGTTGGGGATTGCGCAAGCCTTCGCGGGACCTCCGGGCGCGGGTCGCTGAGCGCGTCGCTGAGCGCGTGCTGCGCGCGCCTCGCGCGCCGCGAGGGTGCGCACTGGTACGGCGAACGCGGCGCGTCGCTGTACAGACACGCACGCTCGCGGGGAGGGTGCTCGCGGCTAGCGCGGGTCAGTCGGGTCGCCGGCGACGACGACGCGTGCCCGCGCCACGGCGTCCTTCTCGGCGGCGCCGGCGCGCGCCAGCATCCCCGCCGGCGACATTGGCATCGGCGCACCGCCCAGCCCGGTCGAGACGGTCGGGCCGCGTACCTCGGCGGCGTTGAGCACACCGGCGCGCAGGCTGGTCGGTCTGCCGCCGGTTTCCGGTTCGAAGCTGCTGGTGGGACGGGTGTAGCTGGTCAGCCCCGCCCCGGGGAACCCGCCTACGGCACCCCCGCCACCGCCGGCAGCCCCGCCACCGACTGCCGCCAGGGGTTCGGCGACAGCACTGGCGGCCGCGGCTGTGTTCGGCGCGCCGCTCGCCGGGAACATGCCCGCCATGGATTGCGCCAGGCCCTGCGGCAAGCTGGTCAGCCCCTGAACCGCCTGCATCGGGGCCTTAAGCACCTGATTCAGCGGTTCGGTCGCGCTCGACATCATCGACATCGGTTGCTGTAAAAGCGAACTGAGCTGGCCGCCCGCCTCTGCGGGCGAAGATCCCGTCTGCGCTGCGGTCTGAGCCGCCTGACCCGACACCTGCGCTGCACCGTTCATACCGGTCTGTCCGGCCGCTTGGGCCACCGCCTCACCCGCGGCCGCCGGTGCGGCCGGTGACGCACCCATCGGGGCGGCCGGCGGGGGAACGGCCAACGCCGCGGTCAATGCGCTCAACGCACCGGAATACGCCCACCCGACGCTGGAGTTGTGCGGCCAGTGTTCGCCGAAATACTCGGTGTCCCGTTCGACGATCCCCGGGGTGTTCTGCCCGAAAAAGTTGGTAGCGTTCAGCACGGTCCACTCGTCGCGGTTCGTCTGCGAGACCAACGACGGGATCACCGAGGATCTTGCGAGAGTGTAGGCCTCTACGGCCGCCTGGGTGACGCTGATTTTGTGTGCTGTCCAACCCACCAGCGTCTGCAATCCGGCGTTGAGTCCCGTCGCGGCCGCCATCGAGGCGGCCGCGCCGACGCCTTGCCACTGGGCGGCGGTACCAAGCGCGTTCACCGCCGAAAGACCTGCTGACAGTTCCTTGTTCGCGGTCTCGGTGACCCATACGACGTTGTTGGCGATCACCGACGCCGGGTTACCCGCCTCGAAGATCAGTGCTACGAGCTCGGGCGGGCCTGTCCACCTGGGGTCGGCCATGCTCTTGTCCTACAGCGCGCTGACTGCCGCGTTGAACCCCTCGACGGCTACCGCGGTACCGGAGGCCAGGCCCTGAGCACCGGAGAAAGCCGCCCGCTGGCCGGCATGCTCGGCAGCAGTGGCGAGGTAGGCGGCGCCGGTGGCATTGAGCGCGGCGGCGAACTCAATGGAATCGGCGTCGGGAGCCATCGGCATTACCGCGGTCAGCGCGGCGGCGCCGGCCGCGGTGGTGGCCGCCATCTCCTCGCTGATCCCGGCCTCCGCGGCCGACGACAAGTCCACTGCGCCCGGAACCATGCCGAACATCCCACCCATATCCGCCTCCCACAAATATTCAGTGTCGAGTTTGCGAGTCTAGGTCGAGCTGCGACACCTGTCGAATCACGTCTCCGGCGTTCCTACCAGCACCCCTTCGATGGCGCCATCGCTGGTCACAAACAAACCGCGGCCCGGCGGAAGTTGCTGGGCGCTGACCCTACCGAACACTTTCACCGCCGCCGGGTCGTTGTCCATGAATAGCGTCGGGGCGCGCGAACCGGTCATTTTCTGCAGGAACGGGTTCGTCACAGACACCCCGGCCCAGTTTCCCGGCAGGCGCGAAGCGATCACGTGCAGGCCAATCTCGCGGCTGCGTTCCATCAATCCCCACAGCGGCGCCGTCGCCGCGCCCTTCCCAACCACACCATGCGGCCGAAGCTCTTGTTCGTCGTCGATGAGGACGAAGTGGTGCGGACCTTCCCAGGTGCCGCGGTTGAGCAGCTCTTCCTGACTCAAGCCGGACGGGGGGAGACGGTCGCGCAGGACTGCCACCAGTTCACCGATCACCTGGTCGATATCTTCCTGGGTGTAGGCATACGCCCGCACGTGCGGACCTTGGACTTTCCCGATCAGCGCCGTCTTGGGATCGATGATGGTGACCTCGGCCTGCTCTGGGCTGTACTGGGTGGTGATCACCTGGCCGATGGCAGCCAAAGTTGTTGTTTTCCCGCATAATTGACGTCCGACCACGAGCATGTTGGGCAGAGTTCGGCTGGGCAACGCAACGGGTTGCAGCGCCGTCTCACCGATCGCGAACGGCACGTTCAAGGGGTCAGCGGACGCGGTGGTGTCGGCGAACGCGCTGACGACCTCGTGCAGCTGAACCCGTTCCGGCAGCCGTGCCAACCGCTCCAGCCTGCCGGCGCCGGTCAAGCCCGCGATGAGTTCGCCAAGCTCGCGCGTCATCACCCGCTCACCATCGACGCCGGTGGCCTCCGGCACCCCGACGAGCAACTCGCATCCATCCCGGGTCACACCGAAGCCCGGCCGATCCAATGTGTTGCGGGCGGCCTTCTTTCGCTCAAAGCCCTCTCCCATCTGGGTCTCGTCCGGATTGCTCAGCCGCAGCTGGATGCGCGCGTTGGACACGTTGACCAGCTGCTGCTTCTGCCCGACGAGCCACGCGGTAGCACTCGTCATGACGTGCACCCCGTATGACAGACCCTGGCGGGCAATCGCAATCACCCGGTCTCCCACGGTGGCGTCTTTGTCGTAAAGGTCGCTGAAGTTGTCGACGACGAGAAAGACGTCACCGAACTTGTCGTCGGGATTGGTGGCGCCGACCGGATCCGGGCCGAACCGTCGCTCCCGGAATTCGGAGATATCGATCTGGTACTGCTTAAACGACGTCTCGCGGGCCAGAATCAACCCTTCAATGGAGGCGACGGTTCGGGACACCCCCTCGCCGTCCGTCTGGCTGACCACCGAGGCCACGTGCGGCAGGCCCTCGACCGGGTACAGCGATGCGCCGATACAGAAGAAGGTGACCCGCTCGGGACGGTACATCAGCGCCGCGGACGCCATCAACGTCATCAACGTGGTTGATTTGCCGCGCTGCGCCGTAGCGACCACCATGATGTTGTCCATCTCGGCGTCGATGGCGTGCACGCGTTGGGCGTGCTCGTCGGGAATGTCCACGATGCCGACCGGAAGCACCAGACCGGGGTTGTGGCCGTAGTCGACATCCCATGGCCTGCCCCGCCAGCGGGCCACCAGGGCATCGACCGGCTCGCTGACTTCCAAAGGCGGAAGCCAGATCTGGTGCGGTGGCCGCGCGGGATGCGAGACGAGTGATTCCCGAATGACGTCGACGAGCTTCTTCTTGCGGAAGCCGTCGGAATGGAAGAGGAACTCGTCAGGCTGCTCGGGTTCATCGGCGACCGCCAGGGCTGCGCTGTCGGCTTCGCTGAGCGGCTGGTATGCCCACGTGTAGGAACGCGGCTGCGAAAAACCCACCGCCACCGTCTTATTCGCGACCAGCACCGGTTTGGGTACCACGAAGGGCGCCGACACGTAGAAGCACCGGAACTGCTCCAGGTCGCGGGGCCCGACTTTGAGCAGCGCGTAGCCGTTTTCCTTCGAGGGAAGGTGTAGCGCCGCGTCACTGCCGATTACATCCCGGGAGTCCTCCGCGGTCTCGGCTCGCAGTGCGACCCGAAACGCGATGTTGCTCTTGGCCTTACTCAACGATGACAGGTCCAACCGCTGGCCGCCGAGCGTGAAGAAGACGTTGCAGCCGCGACCCTCCTGCCCGATGTGGATCACCAGATCGATCCACTCGGGATGGTGGATGAAGAGCTCGAGATATTCGTCGATGATTACCAGCAGGATCGGCACCGGCTCCAGATCCCGTCCGGCGAGCCGCATCTCTTCGTACTCGTTGGCGTCCCGTGCGCCAGCGTCCTTGAAAAGCCGGTAGCGTCTGGCGATTTCGCCATTGATGGCTTTGCGCATCCGCTCGGCCAAATGCCGGTCGTCCTTGCCGAGGTTCGACAACGAGCCGGCGACGTGTGGAAATCCCTGCAAGTCTTGGGCCGCCGACTCGAACTTCATGTCGACGAAAATCACGATGAAGGTCTCCGGCGAGTGTGTCAGCGCGATGCCGCTACACAGTGACAGGAAGTACTCCGACTTGCCCGATCCCGATGTCCCGATCACCACGGAGTGGAAACCGAAGCCACCAAAGTCCTTGGCGCGCAGGATAACGTACTGCAGCTCACCGCCCTGCCTGACGCCGACGGGGACCGTCGCCCATTTTGGGTCACCGCGGCCGCGACTCTCGGCCCAGAGCCGGTCTACGTCAAGGTCGCGTGGATCGGCGATGCCGAGAGCTCGCAGCAATTCGCCGCCTTGACTGTCGGTTTCGGACAACTCACCGGCGCTCATCGGCGACCAGCGGGCCAACGCCCGCGCATACCTGTTGGCGGTGCTCTCGGCGAGCATATCGGCCACGGCATAGAAGGTGTCGCGGTGCGCGAGCCTGCCCTGATGCAACCCGAAACGCTGCTCGTCGTCGCCGAATCCGACGCCGACGCCGGTCCGCGTCGCCAGGCGCAGCACTGTGATGCCGGCCATGCCCTTCTGCCCGGTCACCCCTTCCCATTGCTCGGGCGTGCCCACGTTGTCGTCGACGATCACCCAGTGCGGGCCCAGGACCAGCCCCGGGGCCGACTCCATCGGCGACGGCATCGACGTCGGGCTCGTTCCGACCGGAGGCGTCCACGGTCCTCGGCCCTTGCGGTGCAATTCGGCGTCGAGGGCGTCCTCCAACTCGGTGGGGGAGGTGAACACCAATCGGCGCAATCCGCACGCGTCGAACATCTCGTCATGCTGGTTGTGCGGCAGCCACACCAACCACGACCACTGCTCGGGATGACGGGTGACCACCATGAGCTTGACATCGTTGGGGCTGTGATAGACCGCCAATGAGCACAGGATTGACCGTGCCAGGCTGTGCAGCTCCGCGGGGTCCTCGCTGATGAAGCTGAATCCGGGTTTCGACCGCAGACTCAGCACCTTGCCCATCCCGCGAATCTTGCTCTGCTCCAGAATGAAATCCCTTAGCGCGCCGCCGGTCACGGGTTCGAGCTCTTCGCCGACCGGCACGTCGGGCCATTGCAGCGACACCGCCGACTCGCTGGCCTGCTGCACGCCGATACCGAGGCGGACGTCCAGGAAATCGGGGTCGGCTGCGCGCCGCTCCCACATCCGCGGACCACCGATCACCGTGTCCAGTTTCTGCGGGTCGGCGTGCACGAAGAGCTGACTGCGGCGTTGCTCCTGGGCGGCGCGCTGTACCTCGTCGCGGTCCTCGTCGAGCTGTCGCAGATAACTGCGGCGTTGCTTTTCCTGTTCGCCCCAACTGATTCGGCGCGCGCGGCCGAAGCGGCCACTGAACATCAGTGTGCCGAACCCGACGAGCCCGATCATCGGAAAGAACCCCGATTGCAGCGAGCGGATCCCCGACGCGTACATCACCACCAGCGTTCCGACGATCCCGACCAGCAGCGCCGGCAGCGCGATCATCAGCCAGATGTTGCGCGGCTCACGCTCCGGCAACGCCAGTGGCGCGCCGACGGCCACCCGCACGGGCGGGACATTCGGCGGTGGCGTTCGGGTGCCGCGGACGAAGCCTCGTTTGGACATGCCTAACTCCCGGCCGGCTGCTCGTTGGGCTCGGGAACCGCTGCCACCGCTCCGGCCGCGGGGATGGCGTCACGAGCCACCAAGGCGGCATCGCGACTGATCGCCGGTCCGGGCGCGAAGGTGCGGAAGATCGGCCAGGGCGCCTGAACGGCCTGGTGCGGGTCCAGCCCCAGCGCCTGCAGGGTCCGTTGATCTGACTGCACGCCGTACCGAACACCTTGTGGCGAAAGCCAATACAAGCTTTCGCGACTGCCGGCCGTCGGGACGCCGCTAGTTGTGGCAACAAAGTTCGCCGCGGCCGGCAGCACGAGCGTCTGCTGCGCTTCCGGCGAATCGGGGTCACGGTCGTCGCGAACCAGGCGCACCACGCGGGAATCCATGCTGGCCGGGACCGGCAGACCCCGTCCGGTGAAGATGGTGATCCTGGCCTGCGGATCGCCTGTCTGCTTCTCCCACCCGACGCATGTCACCGGATTAGCCGATGTATCAACGAAATCCAGTTTCCCCGACGGGTAGTAGTCGACATCGAGCACGTCGACCACCGGGATCTGGACGAGCTTGTCGGGGGGGACCAAGGTGGGTGTGGTTGCTCCTTGCGAGTCCCTGGTGCGCAACAGGTCGGCGACGAAGCCGGTGATCTTCTGCACGCCGCCCGGCAACAGCACGTAGAAGCCGTTTACCCCGCCGCTCGCGTCGCGACTTTCCAGCACGCTGCCCACCGTGGCCCCCGGCAGCCACTTCGACAGGGTCCGCGCGCCCGGAATTGCCGGTGGCACCAGGGGTTCCGTCGACGGCATGGCGTCGAATAGGGCGTTGGAAATTTCGATCGGGTAGGTCACACCGGGATCGAGACCAAGATTGAAAGTCACCGATCGGTCGGTCGGGTCGATGCGTGACCGCTGTCCCTTCCAGATCACATAGGTCTCGCCTTTGTGAGTCGCGAGAATTGCCTGCGCCGGGGCCATCGCCGCGGCCCGGCCGAACGGTGACAACTGGCCCGCGATTGCGGTGACCGTCGGAGTCGTTCCACTGCCACGGGTGGCCGAGGTGTCACAGACCGACCAGGCGGAGAGAACGTCCGACGTGACCGGCAGGCTTTCCGGGGCGCCGGGAATGCCGATCATCGGACCGGTCGGATATCTGGCGATTTCGGCCGCCTTCACCCACGCCGGTGCGCCGGCATTGCCGACGGCCAACCGGGCCGAGGTCAAGTTGAGCGCAGGGTAGAGACGCCCATTGATCTTCGCGTAAATCGCGCCGGTGTCGCGGTCGCCGATGATGGCCGATTCGCCGACCAAGCCCGCGGGCTTCATGACATGCAGGAGCGCCATCCACCCGACGCCGAGCAGGACGAGCACGATCGACAGCGCTACCGCCGCTTGCTGTTTGCGGTCGTCGTGCTTCATCCGCACCGAGAACCTGGTGATCGCCGCCCGCAAACGTCGGTTGTAGAACAGGTGCCCCGAATTCTGGTCTCGGTTGGAAAGATTAAGTGGCAAAAGTCATTCTCCTAGTGGCGGGCCGGCGTCTCGCTGCAGCGGCACCGGCGTCAGTGCAGTTCTCCGCCGTACCGTGCCTGGTTCTCGGCCTCCGCCTCACCACGCAGCGCCGTGATCGCAAGGTTGAGCCTGTCGGCCAACTCTGCATGGGAATAACCCGTCAGCACGTCCGGATGTAGCGTCAACCCGACCAACCTGCCATCCGAATTTGCAACGGCATGCACATCCCCTAGGTCGACGCTGTACGTGACGGTTTCGGCCTGCGCGACGAGCGCTTCCCACTTGTCGGCCGCCGCGCTGAGTTCACGCAGAACCGATTCGACCAGGTCTCTGTCGCTTAGGTCGCCGAGGTCGCTCGGCTCGCTGCGACCGCCCGACCCCGACACCATGACAGTATGTCCAGGGCTCCGACCAGCGTCAATTCACGAATCGGCCGCGCGGGACAGGCGTCAGGGGGTCGCTGTCCACTGGCTGGCCGGTGGTGCTTCGAGGTTACGGAACCAGGCGAGGTGGTAATTCGCAGTTACCGGGTCGGCCGTGACCAGCGCTTCGGTGGCCGCCAGCAACAGGCAGTTCAGCACGAGCGCCGGATCGACGTTTGGGTACTGCAGCAGGAGCTGGTAAAGGGCGGTATCCAGATGCACCCGCAGCAGGTCGAGTTCTTCCTGGACTACGCCGGTCCCTGCCGCGGCGGCCTTCGCCAACGTATGCACCATGCGCGGCAGGCCGTCGCGCCAATGCGTGGCCTCGCCCAGGTCCCAGCCCAGATCCTCGGCCATCGGCAGCTCGCGGGGCTGCAAAGACGATCCCGTGGCGGTGGTGCCCGGCGCCCGGCCCGGGGGATCACCCGGGGAGTAAGTCGCAGCGCGCGTGGTCTCCCCGAGCAGCGCGGCCGCTTTGCCGGTCCGGCGATCGGGTTCCAGCAGCCGCACGCCCGCCGGCAACACGATGCCGGGTGGTATCCACCCGTGCGCAAGGTCGGTGACCAAGGTCGTCGTCCCGTCCGGGTAATCGCCGACTGCCCAGTTCAGCCGCGGTTCCTGCCGGACGACGAACGACAACAGCCGCTGTAATCGCTGGTCTTCGGTTTCGATCTCAGCCTCGGCCTCGGCTGCCGGTTCCGGCTGGAGTGCCGAGGCCTGCAGTGCCTCCGGCCGAACTCGCTGGGCGTCATCTGAAGCGGGCTCCACAAGCGGACGCTCAAAAACCTCGGTGGGCAGGTCTGTCCGCGCGTCTTTCGCCGAGCCCGAGTCGGGTGGTCCGGCGGTGACCGCGGGTGGGACCTGCTGCTCGTCGACATCCGCCCGGACGACGCGTCCCGTGGACAGCTCTCGTGGCGCCAAACGCAGCTGGCGGACCGTCGAGTCCACTCGTCGCACCGCCCGCGCGCGGGCCTCGTCGACTACCCGTGCTTCGTGGGCTTGCCGGGCCGACTCCGTCAACCCCGCCCGCCTGACCTTCATCAGCTCGTCATTGGCAAAGCCGGCGATGCGCTGTAGGTCTGCCTTGAGATAGCCTGCGAGAACGGCATTTTCGCCAGTCGCAGCGGAGAGTTCGATGGGCCATAACCCACCCAGGACCCACGGTGCGCAATCAACGGGAGAGCTGAAGGCCGGAATGGCCAGCGATTCCCGCGTCGCTCTCCGAAGGCGCTGGCGCGCGCTGCTCCGACCGAAGATTGGCACCGGTCAAGCCTACCGGCCCGCGCGGGGTGACCCTTGCGGTCGAGAGCGGTCAGTGAATTGTGCCGAACCCAGGGCCTGGGTAGCGTGGGGCCATGGCTGATTCTGCGCTGCAGCAGCAACTCGACGAAGTGCGGGCTTTGGTATCGCGCGCGCGAGAGTTGTTCGGCGCCAACCCTATCGAGCCACCGGCCGACATCGCGCCCGATCCCGACGCCGCGAAAACGTGGCTGCTCTAGTCACTCTTTCGCCGCCGCAGCCGATGCGCAAGCAGCTTCTCAATCGCCGCATCGAGGTCTCCCGGCGTGGGTACCTCCGCGGACGGGGTGTGCCCGGCCGCCACGATCTCACCGCGCACCTCCAGTAGCGCTTTGAGGCAGGACACGTCCGCGGTCAACAGGATGCCCTGCGCCAGAGTTCCCGCGTCCGTGTCCATCGCCGCCTCGGTCAGCGCGACGCTATGCAGATAGCCGCCGCGGCAGGAGCGGACCAGGATGTGTCCGCTGGGATGGACGGTGTCGAAGGCAGGATTGGCGTCCGTCATCGACCGCCGTCGACGACATCGCCCAGGCTGCGTGTCGCGTCGGCCTCGTGCTGCTCCCACCTGGCAGCCGACGACCTGAGGTTGTTTGCGATCTCAGCATGATCGTCGGCCTGCTGTCGGTAGCACTCCCGCCGCAGCTCGAGCAGTTCGCGCCCGGCATCCCGGAGCTCGCCAAAAATCGGGCCGAGCGAGTCCAGGCTTTCCTGGATCGCGGCATGCGATGACGGCACAGTGCGCAAGTAGTCCGAGGTGTGCTGGTGATAATCGGCGGCTTCACGTAAGTCCGCGGGCACCACCCGGATTCGGTCAGTCATCCAGCCATCTCCTCTTCCTACGCCGCACTGTCATGCCCTCGATACCGCCGCCGGCCGGGTTGGTGCCGGTGGCTCCGTCCGCGCCGGTCCCGTCCCCGATCCATGGGTCACCGGCATCGGCGGATGTTCCCAGCCTAGAAAGCTCGGGCCGCTGACGGCGGAGACCTGTTGAATCTGGCCGTCGAGAAGGGCCTTGCTGTTGCCCAACGCCAACGCATGACGGTCGGTGAACATACCGATATCGCCCGGTGTAAGCCGCGACGGCTCGAGTGGGGCGCCGACTGCTGTTCCCGGCGCGGGGATGGTCATTCCCTGCTGCTGGAAGGCCTCCGCGATCGATGTCCCGGCCGCAGCGGCCTTGATCGCCGCGGCGAGCTGCGGGCTGGCCGCCGTCACCGTCTCGCCGTCGGGCAGCGTCACGGTCGTCGGACCCGCGGCCGGCTCGTGGGGATCGCCCGCCGGCTCATCCGGCTTCCGCTCATGGTCGGGGTCATCCGGCGAGTCGTGATCGCCACGTTCTTCGCTGTCCAGCCGGTCCGCGTCGAGTGCCCTGGACTCTCGTTCGGTTCCACTGTCACCGAGGCGGCTGGACACCGGAAGCCCACCCGGCGCGCCCCAACTGGGCATCGATTCCCCCGGCATCGCTCCGGTCCCGAAGCTGGGAAAGCTCGGGGTTGCCGGTGCGGTCGGCGCGGGTGAGGCGGCTTGCGCCGGTGAGTCCCCGCTGGGCAATCCGGGATCGTCTAGCGGCAGCAGCGAAGTAAGTTCCGGATCCGCGCCGGCGCTCGGTAACGGCGTCGACCGTTGCCCGGTGGCGCCTGCCGCGGGTGGGCGTTCGGCGGTATCGGCCGCCGGGGCCTTCGAGGCGTTGTACAACGAAGTCCAGGCAGCCATTAACGCCGACTTCGACGTGTCGTCCAGGCTCGCGCTGGCGACGACCGCCCGAATGTCCCGTAGCTTGCCGATCAGGAATCGCTGGAAATCGCGCGCACCCGCAGGGGTGTCGAGGTCCGACCGTGTCCGCACCGCGGCCTCGGTCTCCTCCTGTAACTTGTCCAGCGCCTCGCGACCCTCGACGGTTTTCAAGTGCGCGTTCAGGATTGCCGAAATCACCTGCAGGTCGAGTTGCGAGCTCACCGAATTCTGGTGTGCTAGAGCAGCTTCCGCGGCCGCAATCGCTTCAGCCGCCTCGCCCTGCTGGCGATCCGACGGTGGCACAGGCGCGTCCGCGGGCACTCCCATGCCGGGTGACAGTACCCAGGCACGCCACCGCCGACAATTCACCTAGCTTGGGGAGCCGCTATAGTGCGCCTGCAAGCTCTGCAACACTGCTTCCTGCGCCCGGGCCTGTTCCCGGGCACCCGCCACGACGGCCGAGATCTCACGTTGCTTGGCGACCAGAAATTTCTGCAACTCCCGCGCGCCCAGCGCAGTATCGACGGCGAGGTCGGCCTGCCCCGACACCGCGCGTTCGATTTCGTCCGCGACCGCGGCCAGCCTGTCCAGGCTGTCGCGCAGCACGGCATGCGCGCTGGCGAGCGTGTCGGCCAGCACACGGTCCGCGTCGGCAACCACGCTGTGTCGCATCGCCAGCGCAGCCTGCCGTTCCTGGATGGCAGATACCGATGATCCGGCTTGCTCGGACATGGGTTCATCCTCCCCAGAGTGGGCGGCGGATCTGCACGTTGGTGCCCAGCGGGCTGATCCGGACCGAGGCGCCCGAGTAGGGGGCTTCGACGACCAGGTTGTTGCCGATCGCCATTTGCACGTGTCCGGCGTGTGGGAAGACGAGATCGCCGGGCCGCACGTGGGAACGCGGCACCGCGATCCCCTCATTGATTTGCTGATACGTGGTGCGGTCGAGGTGAATCCCGGCCTGCGCGTAGGCCCATTGGACCAGCCCCGAACAGTCGAAGCGGTCGGGTCCGGTCGCCCCCCAAACATAGGGACGGCCCAGTCGCGACAACGCGGCCCGCACCGCGACTCCAGCCCGTCCGGCCGCCGACGGCAGCCGCAGCCGCCTCGTGCGCGCATGCGACGCCCGGTAGCGCAGCGCGCGCAATGCCGACAGGTGCTGTCGCGCCCGCCGGCGTGCGGAGACGACGTGCGCCCGTTGCGCACGCAGCCGCGCGATGCGACGGCGGATGGCCTCACGCTGGGCCATCGGCGTCGTCGAAGTAACCACCGCATCGGCACGCGCCGCATCGAGCACGCCTCCGGTCAGCTGGCGGGCTTCGGCCCGATCCCGTTGCGCCGCGACGATGACGGCCTCCGCCGCCGCATCGGTACGTGCCGCCGACAGCAGAGCTACCCGGCTATGCTGCGCCGCCAGGGGGTAACGGCCTTGCCCCGCAAGACCATTCAGGGCCACGGCACTCTGTAGCAGTCTCCCGTAGCCCGCGGTGCCCGCGTCCAGCGCAGGATGTCGACTGCTGCCGACGAACATTTGGTGGGCGCGGTTCAACGCTTCGACGTCGCTTCGGCTCATCCGTTTTCCTGATCGTCGTCTGCCGCCGCGGCGGCCTCAGCGAAGGCCCGCACCCGCGGAAGCGCGCTCGGCGGGATAGCCCCCCTGTTACGCATGTCCCACACGTCGTCGCTGCCGACGCCGATCAGCGCCGCGATGACCGCATCCGGCAGGGAAGACTGCGCGCAGGCCCGATCGAACCGTGCGCTCAAACTGGCCGGCATCCGGTTCAGGAGGCCACGCCGCGTCGCCTCGAGCTCCTGCAGATGCTCCATCAGCCGACCGGTGGACCCGGCGCCCGCATTGACCGCTACCCGCCATGAGCTGGCGGCCAGCATCTCAGCCTTCACGCATTGCGCGACCACAGAGAGAATATACGTCTCATATTCGTTTGATGTCGTCGCGGGCAGCCGATCGATGACGGATTTGATGGCATCGAGTTGAGCCTCCGCGTATCCCTCGAGGACGTCGGTGTCGTCGTGCCGGTCGACAATCACCGCTCCCGGGCGCCGCGCCGCTGTCGGTTCGGCCGGCGGCGCGGCGAGCAGCCGGGCGATTTCGGCGTCGGGGTCGCCGGCCACCAGGAGCCGCGAGTAGGTGCCCGGTGGCAGACCAAGCCCATTCTCAACCTTCTGAACTGTGCCTTTGTGCGGTTTTCGGGCCCCACGTTCCAGATAGCTGAGACCCATGATGCTGACGCCGGTCGCGGCCGCGAGGTCCGCCAGTGACCAGTCGCGGGACTCGCGCAGTGCGCGGATGGCCGCGCCGGCCGATTCACGGCTCACCGCACACTCCGGCCATACGGCGGATAGTACACAGGCATCCCGTCAAGCCTGTGGATATCCGTTTTTATCACGTTTCTCTTGCAGCGCACGGCCGTCTGTGTATACGCTTTCGCCTACGTTTTGTAGCGGACAAGGAGATCAACTGATGGGACACCCCTGTGCAACCAACCCGGAACTCTGGTTCGGTTACCCCGACGATGACAGCGGCGACGGCGCGGCCAAGGCGCGTGCCTACGAACGCTCGGCCACCGAGGCGCGGATCCAGTGCCTGCGTCGCTGCCCACTGGCCCAGCAGCGGCTGTGCGCTCAACGCGCCATCAAGCATCACGAGGAGTACGGCGTATGGGCCGGAGTCAAGCTCCCGGGTGGCCAATACCGCAAGCGTGAGCAACTCGCCCGCGCCCACGAAGTCCTGCGGCGCATTGCCGCGGGCGAGATCAACTCGAGACAGCTACCCGACAACGCGGCCCTGCTCGCGCGCCGCGAGCACGGCGTTGTCACCGGCAGGGCCGGCGTGACCGCGGTGGTGTTGCACCTGCCGACCGCGCACGTGGGCCCGCGGACGGCCGCCTAGTCCCAGTTTGCTGCCGCCGCCGACGGGGTAAAGGCGCATCCATGACGTTTGACCTCACCCCAACGGCGGCCCAGCACGACCTGGCAAAGCGGACGCACGAGTTCGCCCAAGAGGTAGTCCGCCCAGTCGCGCTCGACTATGACCAACGGCAGGAGTTTCCGTGGCCGGTGCTGGAGGAGGCGGCCCAGCGTGGCTTCTATAGCCCGCTGTTCTACCGCGATTTGATCGGTGATCCGACCGGCCTGTCGCTGCCCATGTTCATGGAGGAGCTGTTTTGGGGCTGTGCCGGCATCGGCCTGGCGATCGTGATGCCGGCACTCGCGCTATCGGCGATCGGTCAGGCCGCGTCCCCCGAGCAGATTTTGCAATGGGCGCCTGAATGCTTCGGAACGCCAGGCGATCTCAAGCTCGCAGCGCTGGCGATCTCCGAGCCCGAAGGTGGCAGCGACGTTCGCAATCTGCGGACTCGCGCCCGTCGCGACGGTGACGACTGGATCATCGATGGCCACAAGATGTGGATCGGCAACGGCGGCATCGCCAACGTGCATGTGGTCAACGCCGTGGTCGACGAGGAACTCGGCCACCGCGGCCAGGCGCTGTTCGTCGTGCCCGGCGGCGCGCCCGGGCTGGAACTGGTGCGCAAGCTCGACAAGTTGGGTTGCCGTGCGTCACACACTGCCGAGTTGCGCTTCGAGGGGGTGCGGGTCCCGGCGGCCAACCTGCTGGGGGGACAAGAGAAGCTCGACCACAAGCTCGCGAAGGCCCGCGAGGTGGTTGCCGGCGGGAAACGCTCCGGTTCG
>NZ_JAFBAR010000004.1 GCF_019247635.1 Mycobacterium sp. | reverse complement strand
TTTGGACTGTTCGTCATTCTGATTGGTCATTTCGATATCTCCTTGGCTGCCCGCGAAATTGCGGCGCTGAGGCGCGGGTACCCGGAGCAGCGCGGCGAAAACTGCGTGTCGTCCATTCCTTGCGGCGGCCGCGTATCCAAGGCCCGCGGGTAGTCGCCTGGCGCACCATCGTCGAGGCGCCCGTCGCCCCGCTGCCCTTTGTCACCGGCCCGCCTACCGGCCGGGCTGCTTCCCGCGTATTTGGCGGTTGGCACCAATGCGCATGGCAGTTGACTCATCACCGCAGGTCAGGGCACAGCGGTTCAGGTATCGAAGTACCTTGACTTGTCGAGCAGTCGGCGGTCCCGCTCCTCTTGACGGTCCTGCTGGTAGGCCTCGACCTGCTCGGCGACCCACTCTTCGAGCAGCCGATCCTGCAGGGCAAACATCTCGCGTTCCTCGTCCGGCTCGCCGTGGTCATAGCCGAGCAGATGCAGCACACCGTGAATCGTCAACAAAGCCAACTCGTGTCCCAGGCTGTGGCCTGCCGCGGCCGCCTGCTCGGCGGCGAACTCGGGGCACAGCACGATATCGCCCAGCATGGACGGGCCCGGCTCGGGCGCATCGGGGCGACCACCCGGCTCGAGCTCGTCCATCGGGAAGCTCATCACGTCGGTGGGCCCGGGCAGGTCCATCCAGCGCATGTGCAGGTCGGCCATCGCGGCGGTGTCCAACAGCACCATCGACAGCTCGGCGCTGGGGTTGACATTCATCTTGGCGATGACAAACCGTGCGACGCTGACCAGTTCGGTTTCGGCGACGTCGACGCCCGACTCATTAGACACTTCGATGCTCATCAGACGCTCACAAAATCATCCATCATCGACGACTGCGCGAGCCCGACGCGCGCCGGGTCGCCCGATTCATCGCGGACCCGGGCTCTTCGTAGCGTGCGTATGCGTCGACGATCTCGGAGACCAGCCGGTGCCGGACCACATCGGCGCTGGTCAGCTCCGCGATGTGAATGTCTTCGATGTCCTCGAGGATGTCGACCGCGGCTCGCAAGCCCGATCGAGCTCCGCCCGGCAGGTCGATCTGGGTCACGTCGCCCGTGACGACCATCTTCGATCCAAAACCCAGGCGCGTGAGGAACATCTTCATCTGCTCGGGGGTGGTGTTCTGCGCCTCGTCGAGCACAATGAACGCCGAGTTAAGCGACCTCCCCCGCATATAAGCCAGCGGAGCGACCTCGATGACCCCGGCCGACATCAGCTTCGTGATCAGCTCGGGATCCATCATGTCGTACAGGGCGTCATACAGCGGCCGTAGGTAAGGGTCGATCTTCTCGCTCAGTGTTCCCGGCAGGAAGCCAAGGCGCTCACCGGCTTCCACCGCGGGACGGGTCAGGATGATGCGGGTCACCTGTTTGGTCTGTAAAGCATTGACCGCCTTGGCCATGGCCAGGTAGGTCTTGCCGGTGCCGGCCGGGCCGATCCCGAACACGATGGTGTGGGCGTCAATCGCATCGACGTAACGCTTCTGGTTGAGCGTCTTGGGCCGGATCGTCCTGCCGCGCCGGGACAGGATGTCCAGGGTCAGCACCTCGGCCGGCGACTCGTTGCCGGTACCCAGCAACATGGCGACGCTGTGCCGCACCACCTCGGGGGTCAGCGGCTGGCGGCTCGCGACGATCGCGATCAGCTCGGAGATCGCCCGCTCGGCCAGCGCGACGTCGGCGGGCTCTCCCGCAATGGTGACGGTGTTGCCGCGCACATGCAGGTCCGCATCGAGGACGCGTTCCAGAGCCCGCAGATTTTCGTCGGCCGAACCCAGCAGGCCCACCACGAAGTCGGGCGGAACATCGATGCTGCTGCGAACCTGAGCGTCAGCCTGCCGGGCTCCAGCCGCGTCGGCGGCGCGGGTTTCGCGGGGCGTCACGTGGTTTCCAAGACCTTCGGGTGCCTGCTTTCTGGCCAGTGGGACTAGAGGGCTCAGTCTACCGCCGGGGCAGGACCGCGTCCCAACGATTCGACACCCGACCGAGCACCCACTGTGCATCTGACGACGCTTCACCGGCATGTCTCGTCGTCAAATTCACAGTCGATGCTCTGGCCTGCCTGCGTCTAGGTCCCACCGCTTGGTGAGCACGCCCAGCGCGCCCAATGCCACGGCGGCCGCGGTCGACGTGCGCAGTACTGTCGGCCCGAGCCGGACGGCAACCGCGCCCGCGTCGGTCAGCACGTCGAGTTCCTCCGCTGCGATGCCGCCCTCCGGACCCACCACGAGCATCAGCGAATCGGCTTGCGCCAGAGTGACTTCCGCGAGCCCCAAGGTCGCCGACTCATGCAAGACCAGCACGGCCGTTCCGGCGGCCACCTCATTACGGATCCGCCGGGTCAGCGCCGCGGTCGCCAGCACGCCGTCGACGGGCGGAATGTATGCGCGACGCGATTGCCGCGCGGCCGACCGGGCGACCGCACGCCAGCGCCGCAGGCCATTACCCGCCCGCTCGCCGTCCCAGCTGGCCACGCAGCGCGCCGCCTGCCAGGCCACGAAGGCGTCGGCGCCGGCCTCGGTGGCCAGTTCGATCGCCAACTCGGAGCGGTCGGACTTGGGCAACGCCTGTACGACGGTCACCGCCGGGCGCGGCGCCGAGACGCTCCAGCGACCCAGCACCCGGGCCCGTAGCCCCTCGCGGCCGGCCTGCTCGACGCGGCAGTGCGCCAACCCACCCGCGCCGTCGCCGAGCACCAGCTCCTCGCCGGGACGGATCCGGCGCACCGAGGCCGCGTGAAAGCCTTCGTCGCCGGCCACCACCGCCACGTCGCCGGCATCGGGCAGCGCGTCGACGTAGAACAGCGTCGCCACCATGGCGGGCCTGGGGTTAGCGCCCGGTGAAGGTCTCGCGCAGCCGGCTGAAGAGACCTCCGTTGGTGCCGCTGTGTGTGGAGCGAACCTCGGCCACGTCGCGGGTGCGTCGATTCTTCAGCTCGCGCAGCAGATCGCTGTCGTGGTGATCCAGGCGGGTGGGAACCACCACCTCGACATGAACGTGCAAGTTGCCCCGGGTGGCGGACCGCAGCTGCGGCATCCCGTGGCCGCGCAGTGTGATTACCGAATTAGGTTGCGTGCCAGGCGGAATGGTGATCTCGCTGAGCCCGTCCATGATCGCCTCCACGGTGACCGTGGTGCCGAGCGCCGCGTCCACCATCGGCAGTGAAACCGTGCAGTGCAGGTCGTCGCCGTCGCGGACGAAGATGTCATGGGCCTGCTCGTGGACCTCGACGTACAGATCGCCGGCCGGCCCGCCCCCGGGCCCGACCTCGCCCTGGGCGGCGAGCCGGACCCGCATCCCGTCGCCGACACCGGCGGGGATCTTGACGCTGATGTCCCGACGGGCCCGCACCCGGCCGTCGCCCATGCACTGGTGGCACGGATCGGGGATCACCACCCCGACGCCACGACAGGTGGGACACGGCCGCGAGGTCATCATCTGCCCCAGCAGCGAGCGCTGGACGGTCTGCACCTCCCCGCGACCGGCGCAGGTGTCGCACGGTATCGGCGCGGAATCCCCGTTGGTGCCCTTGCCCTGACACCGGTCGCACAGCACCGCGGTATCGACGGTGACCTGCCTGGTGACCCCGGCGGCGCATTCTTCGAGATCGAGCCGCAGGCGCAGCAGCGAGTCCGATCCCGGACGGACCCGGCCGATGGGGCCGCGGGACGTCGAACCCCCGCCGAAGCCGCCCCCGAAGAAGGCCTCGAAGACGTCGCCCAAACCACCGAAGCCGGCGAAGCCACCGGCCGATGCGCCTGCGCTCTCCAAAGGATCGCCGCCCAGGTCGACGACGCGGCGCTTCTCCGGGTCGCTGAGCACCTCGTAGGCGGCGCTGATCTCCTTGAATTTCGCCTGCGCCGCCTCATCGGGATTGATGTCAGGATGCAGTTCGCGCGCCAGCTTGCGATACGCGCGCTTGATCTCCGCATCGCTGGCGTTCCTGCTCACACCGAGCATCCCGTAGTAATCGCGTGCCACGACTAACCTTCCTTGCGCCTTCTCAGGCCGTGAACGAACTGTGCAGCGGGTGCGCGGTCATCGAGCACCCAGAACTTCGCCGATATACATGGCAACCGCCGCGACACTCGCCATGGTTCCCGGATAGTCCATCCGGGTCGGTCCCAGCACACCCATCCCGCCGTAGACGGCGTCGCTGGTGCCGTAAGCAGTGGACACCATCGAGGTGCCGACCATCTGCTCGGCCTCCGTCTCGTGCCCAATGCGTACCGTCACTTTGCCGGCTTCCTGCTGGGCGGCCAGCAGCCGCAACACCACCACCTGCTCCTCGAGCGCTTCGAGGACGGACCGCAACGAACCACCGAAGTCCGCGGCATTGCGGGTCAGGTTGGCCGTGCCGCCCAGCAGCAAACGTTCTTCGGTGTGCTCCACCAGCGACTCCAGCAACACCGTCGCCGAGCGGCCGACCGCGTCGCCCAACCTTCCGGCGCCGCGCAGCTGTCCGGCGAGGTCGGCCACCGCCACCGAGGCGGCCGAGAGCTTCTTGCCTTCCAGCGCCTGGCCGAGGGCTTCGCGCAGCTGGGACAGCTGGTGATCGTCGATGACGTCGCCGAGTTCGACGATGCGCTGGTCCACCCGACCGGACTCGGTGATGACCACCATCAGCAAGCGGGCCGGCGTCAGCGCGATCACTTCCAGATGCCGCACGGTCGACGTCGACAAGGTCGGGTACTGCACCACGGCCACCTGGCGGGTCAGCTGGGCCAGCAACCGCACCGCGCGACGCAGCACATCGTCGAGGTCCACACCGGATTCCAGGAAGCCCTGGATCGCGCGGCGTTCGGCCGATGACAGCGGCTTGACGTCGTCGAGCCGGTCTACGAACTCGCGGTAGCCCTTTTCCGTGGGCACCCGCCCTGAGCTGGTGTGCGGCTGGGCGATGTACCCCTCGGCCTCCAGCACCGCCATATCGTTGCGGACGGTGGCGCTGGATACGCCCAGGTTGTGCCGCTCCACTAGGGACTTCGAACCGATGGGCTCCTTGGTGGCGACGAAGTCGGCGACGATGGCGCGCAACACCTCGAAACGACGTTCGTCGGCATTGCTCATCGGAACCCACCTCCCTGATCACGTTCATTTTAGGGTCTGGACACAGATTGGTTGGGTTCCGACCTCACCGGTGGGAGCTGAGGACAGCCGCAGATACCGATCCGAGATAGCCTTTCCACCATGATTTTCAAGGGTGTGCGGGAAGGCAAGCCGTACCCCGAACATGGGTTGACCTATAAGGACTGGTCCCGCATACCCCCGCAGCAGATTCGCCTCGACGAGTTGGTCACAACCACGACGGTGCTGGCGCTGGACCGCCTGCTGTCGGAGGATTCCACCTTCTACGGCGACCTTTTCCCCCACGCGGTGAAATGGCGTGGCATCACGTATCTGGAAGACGGCCTGCACCGGGCGGTGCGCGCGGCGCTGCGAAATCGCGTCGTGCTGCATGCGCGGGTGTTCGACATGGATATGCCGCTGGGCCAGGTCACCTAGTGGCGATCGCCAGCGCGGCGAAGCCGGGCGCAGCGGTTCGCCACCATCAGGCCCGGTGGCGATCGCCAGCGCGGCGAAGAGCTAGCTACGGTCACGTTTTGGCGCGCCCGCGTGTCAAGTAGTAAAGACCACGAGCCGCAGGAGCGAGCCATGTCCCGCCTCAAGGGAGTTTCCGACAGCGACGCCGGCCTGGGCGCCAGGATCGCCTTCTTCTTCACCAGACGCAAGCTGGCCAAGATGGCCGGGTTGGAGACGGCCGAAATGCTCGAACCGCTCCGGATGTATGCCTACATTCCCAGGCTGCTGAACGCCTACGGCAGGCTGGAACAGGCGGAGTCCAAGCTGGATGTCCTGAGTGCCCGGCACCGCGCGCTGGCCGAACTGAAGTCGGCGACGACGGTGCGCTGCGAATACTGCATTGATCTCGGTTCCCAGATCGCGCGGGGATTGGGGTTCACTGATGAGGAACTGCTGGCGATGGCCGACTATCGAAACGCCTCGTGCTTCTCCGACGTCGAAAAGTTGATCCTGGACTACGCCACCGCCGTCAGCCGAACGCCGGTCGAGGTGGGCGACCAACTTTTCGACGCCCTGCGCGCCCATTTCGACACCGCCCAACTCGTCGCCCTGACCCACATCATCACGCTGGGCAACCTGCGGGCCCGGTTCAACCTGGCGCTGGACATCGGCTCCTCGGGCTTCTCCGCGGGGAGGGTGTGCGCGCTGCCCGATTCCGCATGAGCGAGGCGCTGACGGCCGGGTTCGAGGCCGCCCGACCCCAACTGCGCGCGGTGGCCTACCGAATGCTGGGCTCGATCGACGATGCCGAGGACGCGGTGCAGGAAGCGTGGCTGCGACTGAGCCGCACCGACCAGCCGATCGAGAACCTCGACGCGTGGCTGACGACGGTGGTGGCACGGATCTGCCTGAACACCCTGCGTGATCGCCGCGAGGACGTTGTCGAGCAGCTGCCGGACCCGATCGTGGACGCCGTCGGCGAATTCGACCCCGAACATCGCGCGATGCTGGCGGACGCGGTGGGCCTGGCGCTGTTCGTGGTGCTCGATACGTTGCCGCCCGCGGAGCGGCTCGCCTTTGTGCTGCACGACGCGTTCGCCGTTCCGTTCGACCAGATCGCCCCCATCCTGGACCGTTCGGCGGAGGCTACCCGCAAACTCGCCAGCCGCGCCCGTCGGCGCATCCGGCAGGCGGGCCCAGTTCCCGACGGTGAGCTGGCCGCGCAGCACGACGCGGTCGCTGCCTTCTTCGCGGCGGGACGCAGCGGCGACTTCGACCGGCTGGTTTCGGTGCTGGATCCCGACGTCGTGTTGCGCGGCGACTTCGGTGCGACGAAGGCCGGGCGTGCCGCCGGATTCCGGGCCGAGGGCGCGTCCTCGGTGGCCAAGCTGGCCCGCAGCTACGCCGGACCGGAACGCGAGGTGCGCGCCGCCACCGTCAACGGCGCCGCCGGCGCCGTCATCTTCGTCGCCGGCCAGCCGTCAGCGGTGATGGGTTTCCTGGTACGCGACGGGCGGATCGCCGCGATCGACGTGCTCGCCGACCCGCAGCGCATCGGCAGTTTGGACCTGAGCGCTGTCGACGGTTAGCTCGTCGCCGCCTGAAGCAGAGCCAGCGCGGAGTCGTGCGACAGTATCCAGTTGCCACCTTGGTTGACGAACATGAGTTGCTTGGTCACCGGCCCGGCGAACTTCGGACCCGAAATGGCCACGTCCGCAACCGCATTCGGACCGGCCGGCGCGATATTCGTCACGTTGAACTGCTCGGGAAACTTGCCCTCCCGGTATGCCTTTCGCAGGTCGTGGTCGGCCACGTGGCCCTCGTCCGGGGTGATGCCGTTTTCGACCAGGTTGGTCTTGGTCGTATACGACACGCCGGGATCGGTGGCCTGGTTGCAGAGACCGGAAAGCTGGTCCGCGGTCGGCAGGTTTGGCGCCGGCGGCGGATCCTGCGGCAACGGTGCGCCGGCGTCGGTGATGGCGGCCAGTCGCACCTGAGCCTGACCACCCCACGGCGCGGATGACGCCGCGTCGGAAGGCACGCCTGCGGCCGACCCCCCGACGACGGCCAACGCCGCCGCAGCGATAACTACGGATTTCACGGTTCCCCCTTCGATGCCCACGTACGGGACTCAGTGCCGTTCCCGTTCCGTGCTTTTCACGACATAGACGGTGTCAGTGTGCCCGTCGTAACCGCCGTTTCCGTCTCGGGAAGGTCACGTTTGCAACGAAGCTACCTGGGAAAAACCTGGACGCTTTGGCGCCCGCACCCGTGGCTCAGTGGCCGCCGGCTGCCTGCAGCAGCTCCAGCGCCGAGGCACGTGACAGGATCCAACTGCCCTGGTTGACGAAGGTGACGCTCTGCGTGACCGGGGGGTTGAGCTTCGGGCCGGATACCGCAACGTCAGCGGTGGCCCCGCCGTTTGCGCTCGGTTGGATATTGGTCACGTTGAACGCCAACGGCAGGTCGCCGTTCTTGGCCGCCTTCTTGAACTCGTGGTCGGCCATGTGGGCTTCGGTGCCACTGATGCCGCCCTCAATCAGGTTGCTCTTGTTGGCGAATGGCACGCTCGGGTCCGCCAGGCTGTTGAGCAGGGTCGTCAGCTGACCCGCGGTGGGGACGTTGGCGGCGGGCACCGGGTCCTGGGGCAGCGGCGCGCCGAAGACAACCGGCTGCACCTGCGCCGAAACGGGCACGGCGGATGCGATGGACGTCACGCCCGCCGCTGCCGCACCGATGGCGGCCACCGCCGCGGCCCCGACCGCGATCGATTTGAAGGTCTTCATGCTCGGGTCCTCCCCCTTCGAGTGGCATCCTGTGTTACCAGTGTGCACGTTGTGGCTGGTGTTTCGTATCTCCGCCCGGTTGCGTTACGGCGACGCTACGTTGACATTCGGGGGCCAGCCTGTGTCGAAGCTATGTGCGGGATTAGAAAAAGGCCCGCGTTAGCTCTCGGCGAGAACTTCCTCGTCGGTCAACGCGGCGACGTCGAGATAGTGCCGTGCGATCGTGATGAGTCGTGCTGGGGTGCCCCGCGCGACCTCCCGCTGGTTCAGCCGCTCGGCGAGACCGGCGACGGTTCGGGTGGCGAACAGATCCGCGACCACCGCATGGTCGATGTCCAGCCAATCCCGCACCCGCGCAATGACTGTGGTGGCCAGCACCGAATCACCGCCGAGCGCGAAGAAGTCGTCGTGCACGCCAACGGAATGCACGCCCAGCACCTCGGCGACGATTCCGGCGATCGCGGTCTCCACGTCATTGCGCGGTGCGCCGTCGTCGGCCGTCCCTTCCGGTTGCAACAGAGCGGCCACGGCGCGGCGGTCCAGTTTGCCGTTGGGGGTCAACGGAATCCGGTCGAGAAATACGGTCCGGGTGGGAACCATGTAGCCCGGCAACAGATCGGCTACCGCGGCGCCGACGTCGACGATTTCGCCCGAGTCGCCCGCGATGGCCGCGACGAGCTTTGGTGCGTCCGCGCCGACCACCGCGGCGACGGCATGCCGGACCCCGGGCAGGGCGCGCAGGGCGCTCTCGACCTCGCCGAGCTCGACCCGGTATCCGCGTATTTGCACCTGATTGTCGGCCCGGCCCAGGAACTCGATAGTGCCGTCGGGCCAATACCTGGCCATATCACCGGTTTTGTACCAGCGAATGCCCTCGTACTCGACGAAACGCTGCACGGTCCGTTGCGGGTCGTTGCGGTAGCCCGCCGCGACATTGGCCCCACCGACCCAGAGTTCGCCGGATACCCAGTCGGGGCAATCGCGCCCGGATGGAGCGACGACGCGACAACGCACGTTGCGTAACGGAACGCCGAACGGGACCGTCGACCAGTGCGCCGGTGGTGCACCGACCACTTCACAGATGGTGTGGTGGATAGACGTCTCGGTCGCACCGCCAAGACCGGAGAACCGGCAGCCCGGAACCTGCTTGGCGAGTCTGCGCGCCAGGTCGGCACCCACCCAGTCACCGCCGAGGGTGACGGCCCGTAACGAATCGCCCAGCCGGTCCCCGGCGAGCTCCAAGATCATATCGAGCATGCTCGGCACGCAGTTGAGGATCGAAACTCGGTGCTGGCGAACCAGTTCCACCCAGGTCGTGGCCGCGGCCCGTTCTTCGGAATCGACGGCGACCACCGAGCCGCCCACCGAGAACATGCCGAACATGTCGTACACCGATGCGTCGAACTCGAGCGCGGACAGTGCGAGCACTCGATCCGCGCTGCCGATCTCAAACCACTGGTTGACGGCGTCGATCGTGTTCATCGCGCCGCTGTGCGGCACGTCTACCCCCTTGGGCAGACCCGTCGAGCCGGACGTGAAGATCACGTAGGCGATCGCGCCGGTGTCAGGAAAGACGGGCTCCCCCAACGGCTCCGGATGTCTCTGCGCGGCATCGATGGACAGGCACGGGATGTTCGTCCCCATGTCGGCACCCCCGAACGTCAGTCCAGCAACCACGTCGGCGGTCTGCAGAATCTTGGTGCGGCGCACTTCCGGCTGGTCGAATCCGATTGGCACGTAGGTGCACCCGGCCGCGAGCACACCGAGCACCGCCACAATCTGATCTCGCCCCTTGGGCAACTGGACGGCGACGGCGGCACCGGGTCGCACTCCAGCAGCGCCCAGCGCCCCCGCCACCGCAAGCGCCCGGTCGGCCAGTTCGCGATAGTTCCACGCACCTTGGGCGGCACCCAGCCCCCACACCACGGCCGCCGCATCCGGTGCCGCCGCGGCGTGCTCGAAAAAGCCCTGATGCAAACACCTTCCGCTGACTGGACCGTCGGTGGCATTGATTGTGGCCCGCACCTTCGCCTGCGTGCTGGGCAGCCGTACCGGCGCCTTGGCGTCCCAACCCGCGTCGCCCTCCGTGAGCCGAAGGACCGCCTCGGTAAACCTGGCGAACATGGCGTCGATCAGACCATCCGGAAATGCCGCCTCGCGGACGTCCCAGTTGAGCAGCAACCCACCCCGCACCTCGGTGACCTGAGCATCCAGCAGCACCTGCGGCCCCTGTGAGATGATCCACACCGGCTCCCCGAGTGTCTCGATGACATGAGTCGCGAAGAGCTCACCGAGATCCAGTGCGCTGGTGAAAACGACCGGCGCCAGCACGGGCTCGCCGCGGTACCTGCCCAGATCGCGCAGCACATCCAGCCCGGAATATGCTGCGTGTGAACCACTTTCGTACACTCTGTGCTGAATCGCGTGGGCGCGCTCAACCACCGACACGTTCTGGGTGACGTCGACCTGCAACATGATCGACGAGGTGAAGTCACCGACCACCCGGTCGATCTCGGGATGCACATTTTCACGTTGGAACAAAGGAACATTCAACAGAAAGCTGCCCTGGGCCGACCAGCCGCCGATGGTGTCGGAAAAGATCGCGGCCAACCCCATCGCCGGTGTAACCCCGCGCGCGTGCGCCCCGGCCACGAGCCTTCGCTTGGCCGCGGGCGTCAACCAGTGGTGGTACCGGACGGTGCGATGTGGGTCCGCGCGCTCGGCCACTGGGACGATCGGCAGTTCGGGTGCACCGGCCAGCTCCGGCAACCGCCGCTGCCACCAATCGCGGTCTCGTTCACGCGCAGTGGGGTCGGGCCGGCGCTCGGTGCAATAGCGGCGGTAGCTGTAGCCCGGTGACGGCAGCGTCGCGCCACGATACAACTCGGCCAGATCGGAAACCAGCACCCGATAGCTCATCGCGTCGCCGGCCAGCATGTCGATGTCCAGATGCAGCCTGCTGCGATCCTCGCCGCACAGGGTCAACGTGACGTCGATGACCTGGCCGTCGTTAATTGCCAACCGCTGGTGGGTTTTACGCTCACGTAACTCCAGCAGCGCGGATTCGAGCGCGTCCGTACCATGCCCGCGTAGGTCGACGACTTCAAAGACCGGCCTGCCCGGGCGCGGCATCGTTTGCTGCGTGCCGTCGGGCAGGAATCGGGTCCGCAGCATCGGGTGCGCCTCGACTAGGCCGGCCACCGCGCGCTCCATACGAACGGGATCTATTGCTCCGCCGTCGAATTCGACATAGAGATGGGCCGCCACGCCGCCAAGTTCCTGCTCGTCGGAGCGGCCGATCCAGTACGCGTGCTGCATGGGCGCCAGTGGGAACGGCGCGTCGTCGGCCTCCCGTTCAATGGCAACCTCGGCAATGGCACTGTCGGCCGCTACGGACCGCGCCCCGCTGGAGCCCAGCAGTCCATACCACGACTCAACCGTCGGACTAGCGGCGAGTTGCGCGAACGTGATGTCGACCCCGCGTTTGCGCCAGCCGCCAGCCAACGTCATCATGCGGATCGAGTTGAGTCCCAACTGGATCAAATCGTCATGGTCTGCGACATCGGCAGCCGGGCAGCCGAGTTGGGCCGCGATCGTGGCCCTGATCTGGTCCCTGCTGACACCCATGAGTTTCCTTTCCTGGTCTCGATCTGGTCCGGCCCTCAGGCTGGGTCCTGGCCTGCATCGTGGGCTGGGTCGTGGTCCAAGCCGACCGCGAGCGCGGCGATGCCGCGCTGCCACAACTGCGTCAATCTTTCGATATCGCAGGGTGTGAACAGCGCGTCACTCCAGCGCCAGTTGCTGATCAATTGCGTGCCCTCGGGCGTGGTGGCGACAAACACGCTGAGATTCACCGCAAATCGAAGCGGTAGCTTGGGCTCCGGATCATCCGGGAGGGCATCGAGGTAGGGACCCGTGAGCAGCGACCACGGCCGATCGGTGACGCCGCCGAGGTCCAACCGACCCAGATAGCTGAACTGGATCTGCGGTTCGGCGGCCCGCTGCAATTCGGGATCGACGTCGACGTAACGAAGCAGGCCATAGTCCAGGCCGTCGTTCGGGACCGCACCAAGATGACAGACAACCGACTCGACCAGGGCCCGGGCCGTCGTCGGGTCCCGCTCGGCCTGATCGATATCGACGGCCGCTGCGCCGGCTCCGAGGCGGACCGGGAACGCGTTGGTAAACCATCCGACGGTGTTCGTGGTGTCGGTATCCAGCACGGCATCGGCGCGCCCGTGCCCCTCCAGGGCGATCACCGTGCCCGACGCCGGAGCTTGGTCGCGATCACGACGCCAACTCGCGATCGTCATCGTCGTTGCGGCCAGCAGGAATTCGCGCACACCTTCATCGCGCCTGACCCCTGCTAGCACCCGCTGCGTCACCCCCACCGGCGTCAGCACCCGGGTCACTCGTAGCGTGGACCAGGTATCGCGGGTCGAATCCACGGCCCGCCGCCCTAGCACCGGATCGGATCCGCTGACCTGAGCGAGCCAGTATTCCCGCTGCGCCAGCACTTCCGGAGCGGCGGCGCGTTGCCACATCAGCTCGCACCAGCGGCGGTAGGAGGTGAACTCCGGCAGCAGCGTTGGTGCCGCGCCAGCGCCGATACTGCGCCACGCCTCGACGAGGTCGCCCAGCATGATGTGCCACGACACCACGTCCACCGCCAGATGGTGCGCGGTGAGCAGCAGCACGTCGCCCGCTTCGGCCCCGGTGAACCATACGGCGCGCACCATCGCACCGAGGTGCGGATCGATCTCGTCCATCACACCGCGCGCGGACCGCTCGATGGCCGAGATCAGTTCTGTGTTGGCGCCTTCCGTCAGCTGTATGCGGCTCAACAGGTCAGCGGCCGCGACCACCCCCGGTTCGCGGGTGACCAGGCGCGAACCCGCGGATGTCTCGGTCAGGATCGACCGCAAGGTGTCGTGGCCGTCCAACAGCAGCTGCAGCATCAACTCGATGGTCGAGCCGTCGACACCGGGCGGGAGGCGAAGCAAGACGGTATGGGTGAAGCGTCGGAAATTGCCATGCTCGTACAGCCAGGAGACCATCGGGAGCGGCAGCACCTCGCCGTATTCGGCACCCGCGACGGCGGCATCCGGGCCATCCGCCGCGGGACTCAAGTCCAGGGCCACCGCCAATTGGCGAATTGTCGGCGCGGTGAATACCATTCGCGGACTCAAGGCGAGGCCGCGCCGTCGGGCCTTGTGCACCAACGAGATCGCCACGATGCTGTCCAAGCCGAACGAGAAAAAGTCGTCGTCGATGTGCGGTACGACGCCGTTGAACTGTTCTTCGAATAGTTCGCATAGCGCCCGTTCGGTTTCGGTCGACGGCGACTCCGCCGCGCCTGCGGTGACGCTGGACAGCGCATCCTCGGCCAACCGGCCCAGCGCGTGGGCGTCCAGCTTGCCGTTGGCGTTCACCGGCAATTGCGGCAGCCACACGATGCGGGCCGGAACCATGTAGGAAGGCAACCGCTCGGTAAGCGCGGCGCGCAGCCGCGCTAAGTCTCCATCCGTATCCTCCTGCCACACAACGAAACCCACCAGAATGGCGGCACCGTCCCGGCGCACCACCGAAACGGCAGCGTCGGCGACCTCGGGCCGGCCACGCAGGGCCGCCTCGATCTCACCGATCTCCACGCGGTACCCGCGAATCTTCACCTGGGCGTCATCGCGGCCCAGGTAGGCGTACCCGCCGTGCGGCAAACGACGCACCAGATCGCCGGTGCGGTACATGCGTTGCCCGGGCCGAAACGGGTCCGCGACGAAGCGTCCCGCCGTCAAGGCAGGCTTGCCGATATAACCGCGGGCCAGCTGCGCGCCGGACAGATACAGCTCACCCACCACACCGTTGGGCACCAGCCGCAAGGCCGAATCCAGCACATAGCCAAAGCTTCCGGCGTTGACCGTTCCGATCGTCGGCACCGGGTACTCGTCAATCCGAGCCACCACCGCCTCGACCGTCACTTCCGTTGGCCCGTAACAGTTGTAAACCGCGGTGGGTGACAGCGCGCGCAGATGTTCCCATAGCGCGGCATCGATTGCTTCGCCGCCCAAGGCAAGCGCCGTCAGGCCGTGGTCTAACAGTTCGGCGGCACGCAGTTGCCCGAACATCGACGGCGTGGTGTCGATCATGTCGACCTGGTGGGCTGCCAGAGCGGTCAGCAACCGATCCGCGTCGCGCATCTCCTGGGCGTCGAAAAGGTGCAGTGCATGGCCGTCGAGCAACCCAACCATCGGCTGCCAGGACGCATCGAAGCTCAACGACCAGGCGTGCGCGATGGTCATCGGGCGACCCAGGCGCGCAGCGGCTTCCCGATAGACACGCTCACGGTGATCGGCGAAATAGCCCAGCAGCGCGGCGTTCCTGCCGATAACGCCCTTCGGTTCACCGGTGGAGCCAGAGGTGAAGATGACATAGGCGCTGTGCTCGGGATGACGATCGACGTTGGGCGCGATGGCCGGGAGCCGCGAAATACGCTGGGCCACGGTGGGATCGTCGATGACCAGCGCGGGTGTGCCCCCCGCGACCAGCGTCGAATAGCCGGTTGTGGTGAGGGCGAGCACCGGGTTGGCCTGGTGGAAAAGGGATTCGATGCGCGCCTCGGGCAGCATGACGTCGACCGGCAGGTACGCGCCCCCGGCGGCGAGCACGGCCAGGATGGCAACGATCGATCCCGTCGATCGCGGTAACACCAGCGCCACAACCATTTCCGGGCCTACACCGCGGGTGGCCAGCGCCCCCGCCAACCGGGTCGCGCCGGCGTGCAGTTCGGCGTAGGTGTGACGCTCACCGGCGCTGGTCTTCAGCGCGACGGCGTCCGGCGTGGCGCGGGCCTGCCGCTCGAACATCTCCCAGACCGTGCCACCGGCGGTGGGCACAGGCCGTGCGGCCAAGGTGGCGTATTCGGCGCGTTCGGCCACGGTGAGAACGTCCAAGGCATCGGGGGTTTGGTCGCCGATATCGGGGAGTTGTAGTAGCACACCGACCAGGCGTTCGCAGATCTCCGCGGGCCGAAGATACGGCAGCGCCTCAGGAATCGCCTCGGCAAGCACCACCAGCGCGTCGTCCCGCAAGTGGGAGACCACCGTCAGTGGGTAGTGCGTCAGGCTTTCCATCTCGACGGGGGTGAAGCTGGCGCCGTCCGGGGTGGTCATGGTGCGGATGGCGTCCTCGACGGGGGCGTTCTCGAACACGAACATGCAGTCGAACAAGGTTCCGCCGCCATGCGTACGCTGGATCTCCGACAGACTGAGATACCCGATGTCACGCATCGCGGATGACTCGCGCTGCAACCGCGCGCATTGTTCCACCACCGAGGCGGCGCCACTCACCTCGTGCACGACCGGCACGCTGTTGATGAACAGCCCGACCATGCTCTCCACCCCGGCCAGCTGCTCGGGACGACCGGAGACGACGGCGCCGAACACGGCATCGCGCCGGTCGGTGAGCCTGCTCAGCACGACGGCCCACGCGAACAGCACCGCGGTGTTCAGCGTTAGACCGTTGCGCCCCGCCCATTTCCGCAGCCGCACGGTGTCCGCGGCCGGCAACACCAGCTCGGTCTTCTGCGGCACGCCGGCACGCGCGGTGACCGCGCCCTCCCCGAGCATGAGCGGCCCCGACACACCGCGCAGGTAGTCGGTCCACTTGGCAAGGGCCGTCGCGGTGTCCTGCCGAGCGAGCCAGGCGATGTAGTCGCGGTACGGCCGTGGGGTCGGCAACCCGTCAGGCGAACCGCCGGCCCGATACACCGCGAGCATCTCGGTGAAGAAAACGCCGAGGGCCCAGCCGTCCATCAGAATGTGGTGCGCGGTGAAGATCATCCGGCGCCTGGTTTCACCGGGCACCGACAGCAACACCACGCGCAGCGCCGGGCCGCGGCTCAGGTCAAACGGACGACGCCGCTCGGAACGCGCGATGGCGTCGAATTCTGCTGGGATTGCGGTGCGTTCGATCCATGGCAGCTCCGCGCGCGCGGGCACGATCTGCACCGGCTTCGGGACATCACGATCCCAGAAGGCGGCGCGCAGATTCGGGTGCCGGTCCAGCATGGCGGCGGCGCTGCGGCGCAGCAGTTCGATGTCCACCGGCCCGTCAATGTCGACCCGCAACTGCATGGTGTAGAGGTCGACGCTGTCCTCGGCCAGGCGGTACAGCGCAAACAGGCCTTCCTGCAACGGGCTCAGGGCTAGCACGTCGTCGATCTGTGGCGCAGCTGTGGTCACCGGTGCCTCACGGGTCCGCTCACTGGTGCCCTCGACCGATGCGCTCACGAATTGTCGAGCCACGAGGCGGTGAGCTGCGCTAGCGCGTCGGCGTCCAGTCCCGACGCACTCATCGGCTCGGATGAAGGCTGCGGCGGCGAATCAACCTGGGTTGCAGCCTGATCGACGGCCGCGGCCAACTCGGCGATGGTCAGGTGTTCGAACACCATGGCCGGGGTCAACGCGAGACCCTGCGCGGCGGCCCGCGCCGACCATTGCACGGAGATGATGCTGTCGCCGCCCAGGGCGAAGAAGTTGTCCTCGCGATCGACGCCGGTGATGTCGAGCAACTCCTCCAGCAGGGCGACCAACGCCTGTTCGGTTTCCGCGGACCCGCCGGTGGTGGGTGGCGACGTCGCAACATCGACCGGTGTCGGCGGGGTGAACAGCTTTTCCACGTCGGCGTCGGCCAGCAACTTGAGTGTGGACAGTGGTGAGTCCGGTTGCGTCGCAAACGCTTCGAGTACGGCGTTGAGAGCCTCGGCGATCAGCGCGACGGTCGCCGGTTCGTAAAGATCGGCGTTGGCGACGACCCGCACGTCGAGTTCGGAGTCCGGCGTCACGTTCACGCCGATGTTCAGGTCCAGCAGTGAGATCTCGAAGTCCATGGGCAGCGGAACCACCGTGGTCTCACCGCTTTTGGTCAGATCGCGTGGCAGCAGCGCCCAATCCTCGCCGCGGAAATGGATCGAATTCTGGAACAGCGGATGGTTGCGGGACGGCGAGCGCGGCGGGTTGAGCGCCTCTACCAAGCGTTCGATGGGCAGTTCCTGGTGGGCCAACGCATCGAGGACCGTGTCGCGGCTGCGCGCCACCGCGCTGTGCAGGCTCGGATCACCGGAGAGGTCGGTACGCAACACCACCACGTTGGCGCACGGGCCGGCCAGCTCCGCAGTGGTCACGTCCACCCGGGAGGCCACCGGGCTGCCGATCGCGATATCGGTGCCGCCACCCAACTTGTGCAGCAGGACCGCGAAAGCCGCCTGATACACGACGAATTCGGTGGCGCCATGCCGCTCGGCAAGTTGCGTGAGGGCCGCCCGGCGAGCCGCGGGCACCGTGAAGTTCACCACCTCGCCGCGTCGGCCCAGGACCAGCGGCCGGGTGTGGTCGGGCACTACCGAAATGTCCTGCGGCAACCCGGCCAGCGCAGCGGACCAATGGGCCAGCTCCGCCTGCCCCCATTCACTCGGCGCATCAAAGGTACTCCGTTGCCACACCGCGTATTCCGCGAACTGCAGTGGCTCGGTGGCCCAATGCGGGGCCGTGTCGTCCACCCTGGCCCGGTAGGCGACGATCAGGTCTTCAAAGAGGAGTCCGAGTGACGTGTGATCGGTGACGATGTGGTGGACAAGCAGCAGCAGCACATGCGCGTCGTGGCCGACCCTCAGCAGCGTCGGCCTGATCAGCGACTCGGACTCCAGCGTGAACACGTGGCGGCGCAGCTCGGCGACCGTCTCGTCCAGGCGCTCCGCACCGACGTTCCGCACCGCCAGTTCCATTTCCCGGGTGGGATGCACATGCTGGTACGGAACGCCTTCGTGGTCAACGAAATTCGTTCGCAAGACCTCGTGGCGGGTCACAACATCGTTGAGCGCCACGGTGAGTGCGGCGGTATCCAGCGCACCGGTGAAGCGCAGCGCAAGAGCCATGTTGAAGACGTCGTTGGCGCCCCGCAGCCGGTACTGGAACCACATGGCGAGCTGGGAGAAGGACAGCGGTGGTCGTTGCGGGCGAACCGCTTCCAGAACTTGCGGACGCATCCCGGTAGTCGTCCCGGGACGAGGATCGACCACCCGCGCCGCCAAGCCGGCCGGCGTCGGGGTATCGAACACCGCACGCACGGTCAGTTCCACCCCGAACTCGGCGCGAATCTGCGCAATCAACCGGGCCGCCAACAGCGAATGACCACCGAGCCCGAAGAACGAGTCCTCGGCGCCGACTCGCTCCCAGCCGAAGAGCGCGGCGAAGATCGCACACATCCGGCGTTCGGCCGTCGTCGTCGGCTCGCGGTAGCCGCGCACCGCGACGGGAGTCGGTGCGGGCAACGCCCGCTTGTCCAATTTGCCGCTCACGGTCAGCGGGATCTCGGGGATCACCGCAAACGCGCTGGGCACCATGTATTCCGGCAGCGCAGACGCGGCGTGCGCGCGGACCTCGTCGAGATCCACGGTCTCGAAGTCAGCCACCGGCACCAGATATGCGGCGAGCGCGGGTCCGGCCCCGGTCTCTTCGGTGACGACGAGGCAGTGCCGCACCGCTGGATGCGTCGCGATCACGGACTCGACCTCGCCGAGTTCGATGCGGAAGCCGCGGACTTTGACCTGCTCGTCGGCCCGTCCGACGAACTCCAGCGCACCGGAGACGTTGCGGCGGACCAGGTCTCCCGTTCGGTACAGCCGCGCACCGGGGTTGAATGGGTCGGCGACGAAGCGCAGCGCGGTCAGTGCGGGACGGCCGAGGTAGCCGCGCGCGAGTTGGGCACCGCCGAGATACAGCTCACCGATGACCTCCGCGGGCACCGGTTGCAACTCCTCGTCAAGCACGTACGCGTAGACGTTGCGGTTCGGCACGCCGATGGGCACCACCCGCGCCCCGTGTGACCCGGCCACCGGCATATGCGTCGAGCACACCACGGCCTCGGTCGGGCCGTAGTGATTGCGCAACTCGGCGTCGAAGTAGCCCGCGAACTCGTCGGCCACTTCGCCGCGCAGCGCTTCCCCGCCGACCGGCACGTGGCGCAACTGCCGCCATTGGCTGACCTGTGGGAGCAGCAGCAGGGTGCTGAGCATGGAGGGCACCATGTGCAGCACGGTCACTCCGTGCCGGCTGATCAGATCGGCGACATACGGAATATCGCTGAACGCATCCGGTTTGGGAACGATCAACCGCGCGCCGAGCGACAGCGTGACGAAGATGTCCAGCAGAGATGCATCGAAGCTCACCGACGACGATTGCAACAACCGGTCCTGCGCGGTCATGCTCCACTCGGCGATAAAACCGTCGATGTGCTCGGCGATCGCGTGGTGCGCGACGGCCACGCCCTTGGGCTGGCCGGTGGAGCCCGACGTGTAGATGACATACGCCAGATGCTCGGGAAGCAAAGGGCTTCGGCGGTCGCAGTCGCCGATCTGGGTGTCCGACAACGATGCGGCGTCGCGTTCTGCGGCCTCGAGATCCTGCAGACCGAAAACCGCTTGCGGGCGGGCGTCGGTGACGAGGTATTCGATGCGCTCCTCCGGGTAGGCCGGGTCGATCGGCAGGTAGGCCGCGCCGGCCTTCAGCACGCCGAGCATCGCGACGAGAAACTCGACCGACGTAGTCATGCGCAGGCCGACGATGTCGTCGGGGCCGAACCCCCGCCCGATCAGCCAGCGCGCCAACCGATTAGCGCGGCGATGCAACTCGGCGTAGGTCAGCTCGGCCTGCTCGGAAACCAGCGCGACCGCATCCGGAGTGCGGCCAGCCGCCGCTTCGAGCACCGCGACCATCGTGGTGGCCGACGTCGGGACGAGTTCACCATGCGATTGCGCCAATACGGCATCTCGCTCGCCCGGGCCCAGCAGGTCCAGACTGGTGAGACGCCGTTGCGGCTGCGCCAGCGCGTGGTCCAACAACTGCACGTAGTGCGCCAGCATCTGGTCAACCAGCGCACCGTCCAGCACGTCGGTTTGGAACTCGAACTCGACGAACGCACCGTCCGGATCGAGCACGACCGCAAGGGAGAGCGGCAGGTGCGCGGTGACCGCGCCCAACCCGAGTTGTCGCACCGTGACGCCGTCCAATGCGAATCCGCCCGCGCTCTTGCGCATGCTGAAGCCAAGCCGGACAAGCTGGGCCATGCCGTCATGGCCCATACGCTCCGGGTTCACTTCACGCACCACCCGATCGATGCCGACGGACTGGTGGGCAAAGCCGGCCAAACAGGTTTCACGCACCGCGTCGACGAACGAGTCGAACGTGTCGTGCGAGCCCGCGGTCATCCGCACCAGCAGTGTGTTGCCGAAATACCCGATGGCACCCTCGGCGGCGGCCCGGCGCCCGGTGACCGGAACCGAGATCAGGAAATCCGTTGCGCCGGTATAGCGGCGCACGAGCACACCGAAGGCAGCCAGCAAAACCATGAACGGCGAGGCGGAGTGCTCGCGTGCACACTCCTCGACTCGGGCGACCAGCTCGGCCGGCAGCGTCCGGGTCCGGCGTTGCGCCGCCCGGGAGGGGCGTGCTGCGGCCGATCCGGGAAGCTGCAATGGTTCTGGCGACGGCCGCAACGTCTCCGCCCAGTAGCCGACGTCGGACATGGTGGGTTCGGCTGGGGCACCCAATGTTTCCAGGACCTCGACGGCGACATACTGCGGCGGCGCACCGCTCGGTCGGCGACCGTTGTACGCGGCGCTGAGCTCGTCGGCGAACACGGCCCACGAGTCGTCGTCCCAACAGATGTGGTGCACCACGAGCAACAGCACGAATTCGCCTGCGCCGGTGCGTATCAGCCTTCCCCGCAGCGGCAGGTCGGCTTCGAGATCGAATGTTCTGCCGAACTCGTGCCGCGCCACGTCCTCGATTTGGCTGTCGGCTAAATCGACTACGCACCAATCGATCTCGACCGGATCGTAGCACACCTGGTATGGTTCGCCCTCGGTGTCCACCCCGTAGGTAGTGCGTAGAATCGCGTGGCGCGCAACGACGTCATGGAAGGCCGCACGCAACCGGGCCTCGTCCAGGGCTCCCGTGAGTTGGTAGGCGACGCAGATGTTCAGCGTGGTGTCGGTCGAGTCCATCGTCTGCAGAAACCACATTCGGCGCTGGCCCGCCGACAGCGGGTACCGTTCACCCGCACGCAGACTCCGCCTTTCACCAGATTGCCCTGCGGCCAGGCCGCTTTCAGCGATCCGTCGACGCAGCAATTCACGGCGCCGTTCCTGCAACGTCCTGACATCGTCTGCCATGCTCACCGCGCTCCGTTGCTCTCCAGGTAGCCGCCGTGGGCAAAGAACTCGTCCCCGTCGCGCTCGGCCCCGTCGGCGGCCCGCAGCCGGGTGATCACCAAACCCCGGTTGCCGCCGCGAAACGCTTCGGGACCGCACACCACCGCGCCGCCACCTTCCTGCACGATGACCCGTCCGGGCGTACCGCCGTACCGGGCCTCGGAAACCCGCGCCTCGAGCACCTCGATCCGTTCGCCCCGATAGCACGTGAAAGGCCGCGGATACGGATCGGACAGCGCGCGCACGAAACGCTCGAGGTCCTCGGCGGGCCAGCTCCAGTCGATCAAACTGTCGCGCTGCGAACGCTTGTGGAAGTAGGTGCGCTCGGCCTTGTTCTGCGGCCGCCAGATCGCTGCCCCAGACTCCAACGCGCTCAACGCATCCCGCAGCGCGTCCGGAATCAGCTCCATCCCCCGCAGCACCAGCTCGGTGCCGGTGTCCGTGGGACCGATGGGCAGCGAACGCTGGATCAGAATGTCCCCGGTGTCCAGGCCGTCGTCCATCCGATGGATGGTCAGCCCGAACTCGGTCTCGCCGCTGATCAGGGCCCACAAGACGGGGGAAAACCCGGTGAACTTCGGCAGCAGGGAGTCGTGCAGGTTCAGCGTGCCGTGCGGCGGCAGGTTGTACAGCTCCGGCGGCATCCAGGTGTACCAGCTGTTGACGACGATGACGTCGGGCTCGGCGCGCTTGACCAGGTCGATGGTCTCGGCGTCGACCCGGTCCGTGAGATGCACCGGAATGCCATGTTCGCTCGCCAGCCGCTCCACGGGCGCCGACCAGATCGCCTTGTAGGACTGTTCGCTGACCGGATGGGTGACCGCGAGCACGACATCGTGGTCCAACTCGATCAGCGCCTGCAGGGTCTTGAACCCCCAGGTCTGGAAGCCGAACGACACGACGCGCATGGGATGAATTCCTCCGAGTCCTCGCTGGGTGAAGCTGCTACGGGTACCGATCCCCGGGTCCAGCAGATTATGTTAGCCTTCGCTAAGTTGCGCGGCTCTCGCGGCTGTCGCGGCGACCCGAGCGAGAGGTAGCCGAAAGGTGGAGCGCATGCCGCGCGACCTGGGGTGGATCAGGCAGTTCCACAAACCGGATTTGCCCGACAGTCTCCCGCTGCTGGTTTTTCCGCATGCCGGGGCGGGTGCTTCGGCGTACCGCGAATTCTCGAAAGTCCTCAGCAAGACATTCAACGTCATCGTTTTCCAGTACCCGGGCCGCCAAGACCGCGCGGCGATGGCGTTGCTGGACAGCCTGTCGGAGATCGCCGCGGGGGCATTCGCTGAATTCCCGATGTCGGAGCACCACCGCGCGGAGCCGATCGTGATGTTCGGTCACAGCATGGGCGCGATGGTCGCATTCGAGTTCGCCAGGCTCGCCGAGGCAGCCGGAATCGAGCTGCGTCAGCTCAACGTCTCCGCCGCCGTTGCCCCGTGCCTGGCCGCAGCCAAACCCTCCCATCCCACCGACGACGACGAGGCACTGCTCAATCACCTCGCGCGCCTGGAGGGAACCGAGACGGACGTATTCACCAACCGCGACCTGATGAGGCTGACGCTGCCGGTGGTCAGGGCCGACTTCAAGGCCTTCGACGCCTACTCCTGCACCGAGGATGTCAAGGTGGCGGCCCCGATTCACGCGATGGGCGGCGACCAGGATCCGTACGTCACGCTCGGCGACCTCTACGGGTGGGGCAAGCACACCGACTCCCTCAAGGTCACGATGTTCGACGGCGGCCACTTCTACCTGAACCAACAACTCGAGGCCATCGCGGAGGTAGTGGCGTCGTCCGCGCAGCGCGAGCGGACGGCGTGACGTCGAACGACCCGGTCGTCATCGCCGGGATGGCGGTCGAGGCGCCGGGCGGAATCGGAAGCCCCGACGCCCTGTGGACGGCCCTGGCCGAGTCCCGGGAGCTGATCAGCCCCTTCCCACGCGACCGCGGCTGGCCAGTGGACGACCTGCTCTCGATTTCCCGGCTCGAAGGTTGGGGACACGTCTGCGACGCGGGCGGATTCATGGACAGCGCAATGACTTTCGACCCGCCCTTCTTCGGCATCACCCATCGCGAAGCCCTGGTGATGCACCCTCAGCAGCGCGTTGCGATGCGGGTCGCGTGGAAGGCGCTGGAAAACTCGGGGGTCAACCCCGCGTCCGTCGAGGGCGAATTCGGTGGCTGCTTCGTCGGAATGTCGATGACGGAGTATGGCCCGCGCACGGCGCTCGCCGACGCCTACAGCGGGCACCGGACCGTAGGCATGGGACAACTCGGCGGCGCCGGCAGGATCTCACACTGCCTGGGGCTGACCGGCCCGTCGATGTGTGTCGATTCGGCCTGCGGCTCATCGCTGACCGCGCTGCAGTTGGCCGCCAACTCGGTGCAGATGGACGAATGTGAATGGGCGTTGGCCGGCGCCGTCTGTGTGCTGGGCACGCCGACGGCTTTCTACGAGTTCGCCAAACTCCATGCGCTGTCCGACGACGGGCATTGCCGCGCATACGCCGACGACGCCAGCGGCACGGTCTGGGGCGAGGGCGCGGGAATGGTTCTCGTCGAACGGAAATCACGAGCACGGCAACTCGGACACCGCGTCTACGGCCGCATCCTGGCGGTGCGCACCAACCACAACGGGAAGGGCAAGCCCATCCTCGTTCCCCGGGTACGCGCCCAGGAGCAGGTGGTGCAGAAGACACTCGACGCGGCGGGTATCGACCCGGCCGACGTGGGGATGATCGAGGGGCACGGGACCGCGACCCTTGCCGGCGACCCCGTGGAATTGCTGGCGCTGTTCAAAACCTACGGCGCGGCCGGAAGTGAAGCGCTGCTCGGCTCGGTCAAGTCGAACGCCGGACACGCCCAAGCCGCCGCCGGGATCCTGGGTGTGATCAAGCTGCTGCTCGCGGGTCAACACGGTTACATCCCGCCAACCCTGTTCGCGGACAACCCCACCAGGAAGCTGGACTGGGATCTGACCGGCCTGCGACTGGCCACCAAGTTGCACGAATGGGAGCCCAAGGACGGCGTCCGCTACGGCGCGACGTCGTCGTTCGGCGCGGGGGGCGCCAACGCCCACGCGATCATCGCCATGCCCGCGAGCGCCGGGGAGTAACCACGTGTCGGGTATCACCTACCGGTTCCCGAATGGCACCGTCCCCGTACTGTTGACTTCCGACACCCCCGACCTGCTGCGCGCCGAGGCTGCGGCCGTGTCCTCCTATGCGGCAAGTCATTTAGAGGCGACGCCGGACACGATCGCGGGAATGCTGTTTCGCACCAGGGTAGCTCGCCGGCACCGCGCCGTGGCGATGGTGACTGATCGCAGCGAGTTGCTCGGCTGCCTGCAGGCGATTGTCGATGGCGCAGAACATCCTTCGGTGATCGCCACGAGTACGCCCGCCGTCCCCCGCCGGATCGCCTACGTCTTTCCCGGTCAGGGCGGCCAGCGCCCGGGGATGGGCCTGCTGTTCTACCAGGCGGTCCCCGCGTTCAAGGCCGAGGCGGAGCGCTGCGCGGAGGCCTTCGACACGCAGTTCGGCACGTCGCCGCTGAATTACCTTCTCGACGAGCATCTTCCGGCCCACGACGATGCGCGCACCGTGCAGCCCGCGTTGTTCACCCAGATGGCCGCGCTGGCGGCGCTGTGGCGGTCGTTCGGCATCACACCGGCGGTCACCATCGGGCACAGCCAGGGTGAGATCGCGGCGGCCTACATCTCCGGCACGATCACGTTGGCCGACGCGGTCCGCGTTGTCGGAATCCGCGCGGGTGCCGCCGACGGGTTGGGTTCCGGCGACTATGCCATGGCGGTCGTGGCCGCCGACCGCGACACCTGTGAGGACCTGTTGGCATGCAGTTCGGGATGGGCCCAGCTGTCGGTGGTCAATTCGCCCACTATGACGGGGATCTCGGGTGAGCGCGAAACGGTGCAGGGCATCGTGGACAGGCTCACCGAGCGCGGTGCCTTCGCTCGCATCATTCGCGTCCAATATCCCGCGCACACCAGCCTGATCAACGAACTCGCCACCAAGGTCCGGGTCGCCACGCAACGCGAGCTGCAGAATCCGAAGTTCCTGGACACCGACATCGCGTGCCTCGGCGCCACTCTCGGCCGTCCGATCACGCAGGAACTGCCGGTCGACGAGTACTGGTTCTGGAACCTGCGCAATACCGTTCGATTCGACAAGGCGATCGCGGCCGCGAGGCCGCTCGGCGTCGACACCTTCGTGGAGCTGGCCGAACATCCGACGCTGCAGTTGGCGATTCACGAGAACCTCGCCGCCCTGTCGGACCACGACGAGGAGCGCACCACGGTGGTGGTCGGCACGTCCGAGCGGACGGCGACCGACCTGAGCGAATTCACCCGCAATCTAGCGCAACTGGCGCTACACGATCTGAACTACCCGTGGGACTGCCTGCGCACCGAGGCCGACGGCCTCAGTCCACTGCCGTTGCGCGACTTCCCCAATACCCTGATGAACGAAACCAAGCTGTGGCTGCCCTACGAGGAAGACTTGCCGCAGCCGGCCCGCGCGACGCCGTCCGTGACGCCGGCGACGGCGGCCCGGCCGCGCCTGCTGGCCGAGGAGTGGGTGCGGTTGCCGCACCGCTCGCTCGTGTCTCCGCGCGAGATCGGGATCATCGATCACACCGGAGCCTGCGCAGACTTGGTCAGCGCACTGGGCGCGGCCGCTGGGAACATCGGCGCCACGGTCCGGCTGGCCGATCCCCAAATTCCCGACGCTGCAGCCGATCCCGACACGTTCGTGATACTGGTGCCGCCGTCCGCGCAACCGGACGACTCCGCCGCCGCGGCTGAGGTCGCGACGTTCTTCGGCGAGCACGCGTGGTGGCCGGGGCCCGGGCCGGTCAGCGACTGCTGGCTGGTGACGACCGGTGGTGAAGCGGTGATTGCCGAGGACGCGCCGCCGGATTTGGTGCACGCGGCGGCTAGCGCCGGCTTCCGCTGCATCGGCGCCGAGCACCCCGGCATGCGATTCCGTCATCTCGATCTGCCGGCCGGTCCGGCGGCACCATGCGGCCCAGAAACGGCAATCTCGATCCTCACCGCGCTGCACACCGCCGAGGAGTCCGAGCTCGCGCTGCGCGGCGGCGGGCTCTATGCCAAGCGCGTCGTCGAAGTCAAGGGCACGCAGCCGGACGCTGGCGTGCCGGAGCACGTGCTCATCATCGGCGGTACGGGCAATGTGGGGCTCGAATTCTGCGAGCACTTCGCGCGCCGCGGCGCCCGGCGCATCACGCTGGTCAGCCGATCGGGTGAGATTACGGTCGCGGACCGGCTCCGCCAGATCCGTTCGGCCACAACGACGCAAATCGCCGTCGCCCAGTGCGACGTGGGAGACCACGGGGCGGTGTCACTGTTGGCGCAGCGACACCAGGACGCACCCGCGGACCTGATAATCCATGCCGCCGTACAGTATTCGGGCAGTGAGCTGGCAGACCTGACCGTCGATAGAGTCGATCAGGCGTTGCGCGCCAAGGTGGTCGGTATCTGGCGGGTGCTAGGAGCCTTTCCGCGGACCAACAACTGCCATGTCGTGCTGTGCTCGTCGATCGCGGCGACCGTCGGCGGTCGCGGCCTGATTGTCTACGCCGCGGCCAATCGCATGCTCGACGCCATGGCACAACGCCTCCGGGCCGAGGGGCTGGACTGTGTCTCCGTGCAGTGGGGACAGTGGACCGTCACCTTTGATCCCGATGCCGCGGGTACCGCGCAGCTGGCGGTGACGGGCTTGCTGCCCATGTCTGCCGGTGATGCGCTCGCGCTGGGATTGGGCTCGCTTCCCGCTACTGCCGGCGTCGTGGCGTTCGATTTGGGCCGCGCCCGGTCGGTGCTGGAAACCTGCGGCCGCGACTCGCTGGTGTCGCAGCTCAGTGCGCCCGACGCGATGATCCCCGAAACACCAGCCCCCGGCGCGGAACACGCTATCGAGCAACGGCTGATGAAGCTGCTCGCCCAAGCCATCGGGGTCGACCGCGTCGAAACGATCGATGCGGACATCCCGTTGGTGGCGATTGGATTGGATTCGCTGCAGGCCTTGGAGTTACGCCGACGCATCAAGATCGAGTTCGGTCATGAGCTGGAGGTCGCGGATCTGTTGGGCGGAGCGTCCATCAACGACGTGCTGGCCCAACTGGGGACCTGAACTAAGCCCCTCGGAGGCTTTTGGGGCGCATGTCGGTCCAGTTCTGCTGAACGTAAGCAAGGCAATTCGCGCGGGTTTCCGCCCCGACCACCACGTGCCAGCCCGCGGGCACGGCGGCAAACGCCGGCCAGAGGCTGTGCTGTTGCTCGTCGTTGACCAAGACCAGGAAGGAGCCGTTGTCGTCGTCAAACGGATTGATACTCACCGCTTCTCCCGGTTGACGGACCGGATACAACCAGCTCGGCGCCGAGCACCCGGTCCGACATCAGGCCCAGACAGCTCAGGTTCGGAAAACCCGGGCCCTCGTTGAGGCCGGAAAGGTTGGGCAAGAACAGCTTCGGCGTGAGACCGACAACCGCCAGGTCGTGGCCGATCGACTCCTCCAGTCGCTCACCGGTGAGCGGCCCGCCCAGCCCCAGCTCCAACAGATCCAGGGCAGCCGGGTGCAGCAGTGGTTGGAACCACAGCGGGTCGGCGCCGGATCCGTCGATGACAAGGTCGAAAGCGTGCAACGTCTCCAGCGGTTCACCAGAGCGATCGGTGGACAAGGTGACCCAGATTCGGTTGTCGCGGTTGACCACCCGCGCGACCCGGCCGCGCAGATGCTTGATCCGCTCGTCGGCCAGCAGTGACTCCTGTACCCGCGCGGAAAAAACCCCGCGGTCGGTGCGGGCAATGCAATCGCGCCGCTCGGCCAGGTTCAGGCAGCGCCACCCGGTCGGGTCGGAAAACAGCGAGTTTTCGAAAAAACCCTCGCCGCGGGTGAACAGGGTCGCCTGCGGCGAGATGGCCGTGATCGCCGAAACCCGGTGGTGGAAAAGCTCGTTAAGCATCGACGCGGCCGTCTCACCACCGCCGATGACCGCAACGTTTTCGGCAACGATCCGGTCGTGCCCGGCGGCGCGCTGCCAGAACTGCGCGATGGACAACACCCGCGGGTCGCCCGACAGCATCGACCGCTCCGGCTGACCAGGACCGGTCACCATCACCGTTTCGGCGGGCAGCCGCGAGTCGCGGGTGTGCAGCACCCAATGCGACTCGCCGAGCGAGATCCGAACCACCTCTCCGCGAACGACTTTCAGGTCAACCACATCGGCGACCCAACGCAGATACTGCGACCACGTCTCGTGCGTGGGCGACGGCCTGCCCCGGTCGACCCAGCCCACGAATTGGTCCGTGGCAACCAGATATGACTGCCAGCTGAACCGCATCATCCGCTCGTCGACCTCGGCGTCGCGTCCCGGCACCAACGTCGACCGGTACGGAAAGCCGACATCCTTTTCCGGGCTGGTGCCCAACCGCTGCCGACCGTCGGTCCAGCCGCCGCCGGCCCGCCAGTTGGCCGCCACACCCGAGCATTCGATCGCGACGACATCGGGCACCTCGATGCCCATCTCGCCCAGCACAGCCGCCTTGGCGGCCACTGCCACCGCCTTCGCGCCGGCTCCGATGATCGCGAGGGTGCCGGTCATGCCGCTCCTGCCAGAAGGGCGCGATCGTGGGGGTGTCGATTGAATGACGCGCCGCCCACAACCCCTCCTCAAGTCGCCGCGAGCTTAGCTCAGGCTGTCCTAACTTTGAGTACGCTACCTTATGTCCGAGGGGCAGGACACGCTCGCCCCCGGGGAGCTGTCAGGTGCCTATCAACGGATTCGTCGCCTTCCCGCCCGAACGGGCGGCGGCCTACCGAGCGGCCGGTTACTGGACGGGGCGCACGGTCGATTCACTGCTTCGCCATGCCGCGACCACATGGCCCGACCGCGTTGCTGTCGCGGACGGCCGGACCAGCCACACCTACGCCGAACTCGACGAACTCGTCGACCGCGCGGCTGGGGGGTTCGCCGGGCTGGGGATCGGATCCACCGACCGGGTGCTGTTGCAGCTGCCCAATTCCTGCCGGTTCGCCGTCGCGTTGTTCGGGCTGCTGCGCGCCGGGGCCTTCCCCGTGCTGTGTCTGCCCGGGCATCGGTTGGCCGAACTACGGCACTTCACCGAGGTCGCCGGTGCCGTTGGGTTGGTCACCGCCGACACAGCGAACGGTTTCGACTACCGCTCGATGGCCGAGGAATTGGTCGCGGCTCGCCCCGGACTCCGTCACGTCGTCGTCGACGGCGACCCCGGCCCCTTCCTCGCGTGGTCAGAGCTGCCCACCGGGGCCCCGCCCGGCGTCACGCCCGACACCGGGGCACCGGCGCTGCTCCTGGTGTCCGGCGGGACCACCGGCACTCCCAAGCTGATTCCCCGCACCCACGACGACTACGTCTACAACGCCTCCGCCAGCGCGCAGTTGTGCGGGCTGACCGCTGGCGATGTGTATCTCGCGGTGTTGCCCGCGGCGCACAACTTCCCGTTGGCCTGTCCGGGCCTGCTGGGCGCCATGACAGTCGGCGCCAGCACGGTGTTCGGCGCCGATCCCAGCCCGGAAGCCGCCTTCGCGGCGATCGATCGGCACCGCGTCACCGTCACCGCCCTGGTTCCGGCGTTGGCCAAACTCTGGGCGCGGGCGTGCGACTGGGAACCGGTGAAACCAACGTCGTTGCGGCTCTTACAGGTTGGCGGGTCCAAACTGGAGCCCGAGGATGCCCGCAGGGTGCGCAACACGCTCACTCCCGGCTTACAGCAGGTGTTCGGGATGGCGGAGGGATTACTGAACTTCACCCGTCTCGACGACCCACCCGAAGTCGTCGAACACACCCAGGGCAGGCCGCTCTGCCAGGCCGACGAACTGCGCATCGTCGACGCCGCGGGCAGGTCGGTGGCGGCCGGCGAGGAAGGCGAGCTCCTGGTGCGCGGGCCCTACACCTGCAACGGCTACTTTCGCGCCGAGCGTGACAACGAACGCTGCTTCGATCCCGACGGCTTCTACCGCAGCGGTGACCTGGTCCGCTTGCGCGCCGACGGATATCTCGTGGTGACCGGGCGGGTCAAGGATGTCATCTGCCGTTGCGGTGAGACGATCTCAGCCCAGGACCTCGAAGAGCAGCTATTGAGCCATCCGGCGATCTGGTCGGCCGCGGCCGTGCCGGTGCCCGATCCTGACCTGGGTGAAAAGATCTGCGCGGCAGTGGTTTTCGCCGGCCCCCCGGTGACCCTTGCCCGGCTGAACGCCTACCTCGACGAGCGGGGTGTGGCCACGCACGCCCGGCCAGACATGCTCGTGGAAATGGCCTCGCTGCCCACCACGCCGGTCGGCAAGATCGATAAAAGGGCGATCGTGCGCCAGGTCGGCGCGAACCCTTGAGCGTGAGACCGGGACGGTTGGCGGGATTGACGTATGACGAGCTAGCGTCGCGTGGTATGGGAGCGATATTTGATGTCGACAACTTGCACGCCATCGCCAAGAGCGCTGTCGGGCTGGATACCAAAGAGGCGGCTTTTGCCCAGATCCTTGCTGAGCTCAAAGGCGAGTATCGAGGGCACATCCGTGACGACGTCCCGTGGGTGTTCAACAACGCGGGCGGCGCCATGGGGCAAATGAAACTTCTGCACGCGTCGCTGTCGGAGTACCTCATCTTCTTTGGCACCCCGATCGGCACGGAAGGCCACTCCGGCCGCTACGCCAGCGCGGTGTGGGACTTCATCATCGACGGCGAGGTGTGGTGCTACGAAGAGGGCCAATTCGAGCGAAGCGTGTACCAGCCTGGTGACGTGGCGTATCTGGCCGGAGGCCGAGCCAAGGGCTACGCCATCCCCAACGCGGCGTTCATGCTGGAGTACGCGCGCGGGCCGATTCCCGCCATGCTGCCCTTCGGTATCGGCGACGCTATCTTCAGCACGCTCGACGCGAGGACGATCGGCAAGACCGCTTTGTACTACACCCGCCTGGTTGTCGGCGAGCTTCTCAAAGGCAAGGTGTAAGCCAGCGAAACACGGGAGATAACCTACTGCTCAGCGGTGGCGGCGGCGGTGGTGCGTTGCTGGGCCAATATCGCGCTGCCCAACCATCGTGTAATGAAGCGCCGCAGGTCTTCTCGGCTCCGCCTGTGGTCGTTGGGCGCGACGAAGAACGACAGCATGGTGCGCAGGCTGAATTCCACGAGTTCGCGCAGGGCCGCCTGATCGTAGCCGTATTTCTGCCAATCGACATCGAAGCGGGTGATCATCCGCATCCCGAATGCCTGGGCTTCATCGGAGGCCAGACTCGGGGTGTGGGCGTGGTGATAGGGCTCGGACAGCAGGAGTCCCAAATGCGGTGTGCGCGCGACCTCTTCGAGGGTATACAGCACGCCTTCGGTCATCGCATCGGCAGGATCGCTGATGCCGCGCACGGCCTCGGTAAGCCGGTCGAGGAAGCTGTCGACGGAAGCGATGGCGGCGGCGTGCATCAGTGATTCAGCGCTGGGAAAGTAGCGATATACCGTCTGTCGGATCACTCCCAAAGATTCAGCGACCTCCGCGAGGCTGACATCGGAACCGCTGTCGGCAATCATCTTGACCGCGGTGGCCACGATGCGCTGTGAGGCCTCCTCATCGCTGGCTGGCGGACGGCCGTCCCAGCCGCGCCTACGTGCCACGATCGTGTACCTCGCCCACCGTCATTACCGCAGGATATCGACTTCGCGCGGGCGCCTGCCCCCAAAGCGGTACGCGCTGCACCGTTGACGAAGGGTGCCCACTGGGGTAACCATACATATACGAGCGTCCGCGTATGGTGACGTCCTGTCCCCCGCGGAGGGCAGGACGCCAGCCAGAAGTCGCTAGAACTGGAGAGCCTTCCGATGACGGATCTGATTGTGCGCAAGATGCGGTTCGCGTTCGCCGACCGCGAAGTTCCGTTCCTTTGGAACGAGCAGAACCCCACGTTTTCCAGCATGGCCAACGCGGTCTCGTTCCTGGCGGTCGCCTTCGAAAAAATGATCGGGCAGATGATTCCCGAGGCGATGCCGCTGATCAGCGACCCGAAGATCGCCGAGGAAGCACAGGCGTTTGTGCGGCAGGAGGGTCAGCATTCGATGGCTCACCGCCAACACGTGAAAGGGTTGATCAAAAGCTATCCGGGGCTCAAAGAGACCCTCGATGACGTGATTGCGGTGTTTGACGACCTGACCACGAACACGCCGTTGCGTTACCGGTTGGCTTACACCGCCGATTTGGAGGCGACATTCACCCCCGCGTTCAAGCTGATGCTCGACCACGACAACACGCTGTTCGCTGCCGGCGATGACCGGGTGGCGTCGTTGTTCTTGTGGCACTTCGTCGAGGAAGTCGAGCATCGCAGCTCGGCGTTGATGATCTACGACGCGGTCGTCGACGACCCGTGGTATCGGATGCGGGTGGCGCCGTCGATCTTCAAACACGTCTGGTCCGTGCTGCGGATCGCTTGCGAAGGGTTCAACAAGCACATCCCGATCGCCGAACGCAAGGTCGACGCCCTGTCGATGTTTGGCATGCAGCGCCGCAAAAAAGCGCTCCTGCAACGACTCCCGTTCGTCGATGTCCCCGACGACGGCCCGTTCGGCAATGCGTTCAAGCATCTGCCACTGCGCGAGCAACTCGTTGCCCTGTCGGGCATCGTGCGCAGCCAGATCCCCGGACATGATCCCGCCCGCGAGAAACTGCCTGCCCTGGCCGAAAAATGGTTCCAGCGTTATGACGCCGGGTATGACGTCACCCGGTGGTACAGCGCGACCGTCGCACAGGGCGCGTGAGGACCGCCATGACCGATCTGTGCACCCCGACGTTTGCCGACCTTGCTGCACGGCTGGGCTTTTCGTGTCAAACCGCGGGCGGGCTGGTCGAGATGCGCAACCCCTTTTCGCTGCAAAACTGGACACTGCCGGTGCTGGAAATCACCGTGATTGCTGGGGCGGTGCTAACGCTGGTCTACGCAATCGTGCGACTGCGCCGACACAGGGACCCGACCAACCTCGTGCTGTGGTTCGGTGCTATCGCCTACCTTTTCATCATCGAGCCGCCGCTATATTTTCCCGCGGCGTTCGGGATCAGCGGCCATGTCGACACCATGTTTGCCCACAACGTGTTCACCGTGGACTTCTTGTGGGGTCGCCTGCCGCTCTACATCATCGCCATCTACCCCATGATGGCCACCGTGGCCTACGAAATCGTGCGCATGCTCGGGGTTTTCCGCCGTTACGGAGTGCTGATCGGGGCGGCCAGCGTTGGGTTCGCACACCACGTGTTCTACGAGATCTTCGACCAACTCGGCCCCCAGCTGCGGTGGTGGGAATGGACCCTGCACCATCCGATGAACCAACCGTTCTTTGACTCCGTACCTTTGCCTAGCGTCGTCGTGTTCGCCACACTGTGGCCGATGTCGCTGGCGTTTTTCGTCCAGCTCTTCGTCGGCCGCCACATCGAGAACGGCAGAACCTTTTCCGGGTTGCAGCTGCTGTGGCGCACGGTAGTCGTCGGTGTCCTGGCCTCGATCGGCACTGCGGTGCTTCCGCTGCCCGCCACGATCGGCGGCGCACTGTGGCACAGCACCACCGTCGCGGGCGTCATCTACATCGCCGAACTGAGCGCGATCAGCGCTGTCGCCGTGTGGGTCCTGGTCAACCAGTGGCGACGGTTGCGCCATGACGACCCGCATGGTGTGCGCTACTACAACGGCGCCATCCTGGGCTACGCCTCTGCCTACCTCGCAGTCATGACCGTCCTCTGGATGACATCACTACCGGGCTACCTGCACGCGGTTCACGGGGTGACACCCAGCGGCGATCCCACCGGCAGCCTCTGGTACGCCATCGGCTGTGCCGCCATCGCCGGGTTATGCATCGCCGCCGCTAAAACCTCCCGCGCACGCCAACCACAGCAGCCCGACCCGCTCGCCTCTGCGCACGCCTCAACCGCAACGACCTGAAGCCCGAGACAATTTCGGGATAGGCCGTTGGTTGGTGGGGTCACCTGTAGCCCTCATGGGATGTCATGCGGTTGAGCACTGATCCATTAGCGCCGCCGGGTGTCCTTCATGGGTTCGTCAAGTCATCTGGCCCTTGTGTCGCCACCACTTTTGGCTCCGGCATCAGTTCAGAACCGACGGCGACCGGTGTGCTGTGGCGGGCGGCGTTACGGTTGGTGAGTGCGTCACGCGATCTACGTGCCGTTGTTCGGTGCGTTGTCTGATCCATATGCGATCGCGGACATTGCTGTGGCGGCTGAGCACTCCGGGTGGGACGGGCTGTTTGTCTGGGACCATGTTCTGAGTCCCGTTGAAGGTCGTTGGGAGATCGCTGATCCGTGGGTGGTTCTCGCCGCAGTGGCGGTGGTGACGGACCGTATCCGGTTGGGCCCCATGGTGACTCCGCTACCGCGCCGGCGCGTGCTTAAGCTAGCTCGAGAGAGCGTGACCTTGGATCGGCTGAGCGAGGGGCGACTGATCGTGGGCTTGGGTGCCGGCGGCGATGCCGCGCGGGAGTACTCGGCTTTCGGTGAAGACGCCGACGCACACCGGCTGAGCAGAGTTTTAGATGAGGGCACTGTCGTGCTGACGTCGTTATGGTCGGGTGAACCGGTCAACCACCGTGGGTCCGTGGTAGCCGAGGGCGTGGAGGCGATTCCCGGCCCTGTCCAGCAGCCCCGGATTCCTCTGTGGTTTGGCACCGCATGTACGACGGGCGGACCGATCCAGCGGGCCGCCCGTTATGACGGCATCTTCCCACTCGGAGCCGATGCCGCGGCCGTTGCGCGAATCGCGGCAGCCGTTGCGCGGTTGCGGGGCGGACGTGAGGGTTTCGACATCGCCGTGGCAGTTCGACCAGGCGACGATCTCCAGGGATTGGCAGCTGCTGGCGCCACCTGGGCGATGCATGCCTTTTGGCCCGGTCATCGGCCGGATCAGGTGTTGCGGGCCATTAATCGAGGCATACCTGGCTGATCCACGCCGGGTTGCGGACGTGTCTGTGACGTTCTGGTTGAAGCGAGAGCGCCACATGAAAAGCCGTGGGGTTTCCCGCCCACCAGCCCGGGCAGAGGGTTATGGGTGTGTCAACGGCTACTTTTTCATGGCCACGGACAACCTCTACTCACATCCGCAACACTGGCCTGCGTCGGAGGTAAACAGGGACATTCGCCGTGCCCGCCGCGCGACAACATTCATTCGCGGCACGGCGCCACCAAACTGTCGCGCAGAGTCGGGCACATCGGCTATGTCGACCGTGCAGAGGCACATGTGACAGTTGTGACCACGCAACGCCCGTGGATCAATCTGTTGAGGTTAGGTTAGGCGACGACGGCTTTGGTTTGGGCCTATCGCGGCGCGCGACTCGCCATAGGCTCGCGGGCAGCAAGATTATGACGGCGGCGGGTAGGACCGACCAGGTCGGCGCGGTGGTGTTGCGCAAGCCGTAGGTGATCCCAAGTGCGATCACGACGCCCGCGGCAACGGTCCAGTCATCGCCGATGACGAAGTCGTAGCAAAATCGAGTGAACGCCGCGATGCGCCACCTCACGACGGTGCCGCCTGCGGGACGGTAACGGGTGTTCTGGTCTTCGCGTTGATCCGCCCCAGCAGGCCAGCGAGTATCAAAGCGTACAGCCCGACGACGGGCACGATTGCCAGCAGAGCAATTTCCGCCCCCGGCCACTTCGCGCCGGCGCCTTCGACAGCCCACAACATGCCGAACGAGGTCAACATGACCCCAACGATGAACTTCATCGCATTTTCGGGAATCCGTGCCAACGGAGCGCGCACCACAATCCCGGCGGCGGAGACGACCAACACCGCGGCAAGTGCAGCCGTCACCGCTAGCGGTATGTTGCGTTGATTCGTCCCGACGGTGAGCGCGATGAACGCGACCTCTAGCCCTTCAAGCACGACGCCCTTGAACGACAGGGTGAAGGCGTACCCGTCGCCGACCACACCAGCCCGGCGATGCGGCGCCGACGGGCTAGCCGCGAGTTCTGCGGCAAAGATTGCATTTTCGTCATGCATCGCTTTGAGGCCAGCATTGCGCAGGATGGCCTTACGTAGCCACTGCAGTCCGAAAATCAGCAACAATCCGCCTACGGTCAGACGCAGCGCGCCCATCGGTATCACCGTTAAAGCCGGCCCCAACACTGCGATGACCAGCGCTAAGACGGCGACGCCGGACGCAGCGCCGTTGATCGCCCCACGCCAGCCACGGCTGATACCCGCGGCCAACACGATGGTCCAGGCCTCAACCGCTTCTACGAAGCAAGCCAAAAACACAGCCGCAAATACGGCCGCGCCAGTCATTGACATTCTTGCCTGCCCGAAGTCTGCCTCGTTAGTCCGTCAGTGAATGCTACTGGCCGTCGATATGCCCGTCTCGCCATGCGCAAGCGGACGATCGACGTTCGGTGGTCGTCGGCTCAGCAAGCTGACGCCGTTACTCACATTTCCTCTGGGATTGCGTGGCATGCTCGGGACGGCGACCAGTTGCGGAGTGATAAACCTGATGTAACAGCCACTCTCGACTCGACGCCGTGCATCATCCCGCATCTGGCTCTGAGCCGCTCCCGGAATCACCGTCGCGCGGGGCCTTCGTCTGTCCTGTCGAAGCGTTCTCGTCGGCGAGGTCATGAGCGATCTGTGAATCGTCGATGCCGCCTGGTTGCGCTCCGAATTCCGATGGCATTTCCTCCTGGCCGGGATGCCGTCCGGCGCGCTGGGGCAGAACGATCAGTAGCACGACAATTAGAGCCGCGATCACCGCCGAAGCCCACGGGCGGCTCAGATTCATGCCGCCATTGTCGACAGGCTTATCAAGGAAATCGCCCACGGTTGCGCCGAGCGGTCGGGTCAGAATGAAGGCCGCCCAGAAAAGCACCACACTCGACACGCGCGTCCAGTAATAGAGGCTAATAACCGCGGCCAACCCCGCCACGAAGACCAGCGCACCGCCTTCGTAACCAAGCCCTCCCGTATCGGCGAGCCAATCCCCCAAGGCTGTACCTAGGGTCTGCGAGAAGGTAATCGTGGCCCAATAGAATGCCTCGACTTTGGATGTCGCGACGGTATTTACCGACACGGTTCCCTGCGACCAGTACCACAGCCCCATCGTGGCCCCGAGACAACACAGCAACAGAAGTGATCCACCTGTGTAGCCGATACCGAGCGATCGGTCGGCGAAGTCGGCCAACGTCGTGCCGAACGTGGTGGAAGCGACGATCGTCAACCAATAAAGGATCGAGTGGAAACGTTTTGCGAAAATCTGCGCGGCGACAAGCGCCACAAGCGTGCCACCGAACAGCGCCGCACCAGCCAGATAGCCCCACTTCAACGTCATTGTGACGGTATCGCCGCCGGTCTCGCCGAGCGTCGTCGCCAGAACTTTGATCACCCAGAAACCGAGGGTGACCGCCGGCACTTTGCTCAACGTTTGTTTTGTGTTGTCGTTCATCGTCGAATGGCCTGTCGATCGGCGTGAATCCGGCGGGTGTGGTAATCCTTCGTCCGCGGCGAGTCGAGTTCCAGGAGGTTGAGCGCCGCGGACACCGAGCTTGTCGAATCTTGACCCCGACCTTAGTCGCCTCGGTTTGCTCGCCACCGACGCCCTCGTGTGGGGTGGCCCGCCGAGGCCAAACAGAGACAGGCAAGGCATGGCCACCAGCTAACTGGCAGCACGCTCGGCTAGCGGGGCCCGGACACGCTGCTGTTCATGGCCCGTGGCGCCCATACCGATCGGCACCAACGGCAGCGCCGCCAGGGGAAACAATCCGCACAATATCCAAGCAGCCGGATATTCGGCGGCACTGATCAGCGCGCCGAATAGCGGGGGCCCCGCAGCCGCCATGATCCGCTGGCTGGTGTTCTGTATGCCCAGGGCGCGCCCACTCCAGAACGGTCCGGCGATTTCTGTGATCGCGGTTGCCTCTAATCCGTTGTCGAGCATCGCGATCACCGAAATCGTGACCATGAGCAAAGCGTCAAATCGCGAATTCACACCATCGCTTAGAGCTAACACGACAAAGCCTACGGCGGCTGCAGCGGCGATGACGCGGACCGGTTGCATTCGCGAGCCGACACGATCCGACCAGCGGCCAACCGCGATGCGACCCAACGCCCCGAGCACCTGCGAGAGGGTCACCAGGGCGCCGGCTGCCGCGACAGACCAGTGGTGGTGATGGACTAGCCAGATCAGCATGAAGGTGACGGTGACGGTCTGCGGCATCATCAGCAGGCTCGCGACACCGTGGATCCGCCACAGCAGCCACGAACCGCGGTACGGGCTAGCCAGTTCTCCGTCAGTGGCCGATGCCCGGGTTTTCCGTGGCGGATCGAGGACGCCAATGAAACTAACCACCGCAGCCGAGGCGCACATCACGGCTGCGAACATCACGCCCGCACGAAATCCGTGCTCAGTCAACTCAGGAATCACTAACGCGGCCAATGTGATTCCCACTGGCTGTGCGGTCTGACGGACACCCATGGCAAGTCCCCGCTGGTGGGGTGGGAACCAGGCGGACACCAACCGGCCTCCCGCGGCATTACAGCTAGCGGCCGCCATGCCACCAAGAAACAAGTAAATGCCTAGCCATTGCATCGAATGAACCGACGTGGCGGCAAAGGCCGCGGCCGCAGTGAGTGCCGAACCGAGGGTCAACACAATCCGCTCGCCGACACGGTCCAGCACACAACCCCAGATGACCAGGGTGACGACCATGCCCCAGCTCGGCATCGACGACAGCAGACTGGCCTCCGCCAATGACACCCCGGGCTGGGCTTCTAGCGCGGGAATCAGGAACGCGGCGCCGCTAATAAAGAGAAACGAACTTGCTGTCACAAATAGCGAGATCGCTAAGATTAACCAACGTGCGCCGATGCTTAGTTGATCCGTCGTGCTTGGTTCGGCGGGCGCCTGCCCGCGGGCATATTGACCGCCAATGAGAATGGTGCTTACCGTCACAGAGTGGTCGAGAGACAGTGCTTGTCGGCTCGCGTCAGCTCGAACCGGGTTCAGCATCGCTGCGTCTCCTCACAGCGGGCAAGTAGGGCGGATGGTCGTTTCAATGTCCACCCCTCTCTCGCGTCGGATTGGCTGAGCGACCACCCACCGTTGCATTGCTAAGCTCAGCGTTCCGGCGAACCCTAAGAAGCGGCTGTATTTAACCTATGAAGCACATTTAGCTCGCAGCGTTACCCGCCCCGATGCAACCAGCTCGACCAGGAAGTACGGCATCGCCGACTTGTGTCATCGCCAATGCGGTGTTGTGCCGCGCGTGGCTCGGCGAATCAGGGGGATTTCCGCCATAGTTCGACCGCTCGTTACGCTACTGGCGCGCAACCAGATACGGCGCGAGCGTGGACAGCTTCTCGCAGGTCTCCTCGAATTCGCGCTCGGGCCTTGATGCTTCGATGATGCCGGCACCGGCCCGCAGCCAGACCCTCCCGTCGCATTCGTAGGCCGACCGCAGCGTCAGCGCGGCATCCATGCCGCCGTCCGCTGAAAACATCACCACCGCACCTGAATACAGTCCGCGCGGACTCTCGTCGAGGCGCAGGATGGCGTCGACACCGGCGGCTTTCGGGATGCCCGACGCGGTGACTGCCGGGAACAGCGCCTCCAGCGCGTCCATCCGGTCACTCGACGGATCCAGCCGCGCACTGATCGTCGAGCCGAGGTGCTGCACACTCCCACGCTCGCGCACCGTCATGAAGTCGGTGATCGCCGCGCTGCCCGGTTCGGCGACCTCAGAGATCTCCTGCAGCGAGCTCCGTACCGAAATCGCATGCTCGGCAATCTCTTTGGAATTCGATTCGAGATCATCGCGGGCCTGTTGATCGCGCGCCGGACCTCGACCCAGTGCACGGGTTCCGGCCAGCGGCTCGGTGATTACCCCGCCATCGCCGTGCACGGCCGCCACCAGCTCCGGGCTGTAGCCCACTGCGCGAATACCTCCCAGCCGCAACAAGAACGACCTGACGGGGGTATTGTGCCGGCGGCCCAGCCGATAGGTGGACGGAAAGTCCAGCGCGAAAGGCACTTCGACGCAACGGGACAGGATCACCTTGTTGTAGCGGCCGTTGGCGATCTCGCGAACAGCCTCTGCCACCCGGGCGCGATAACCGGACGGGTCGGCCATCACGTCGATCCCCGAGGCGCGCGGTGGTTCGCGTAGACCGTCGCGCAGCAGGCGCTCCACCGCCTGGAGATGGCCGGCGTCGGCGCCGCTGACACGGACGGCGCCGCGCGTCACCACGATGCGGGTGCGTGGCCAAAACACCCGAGCCAATGGAGTGCGCGGCGCCAGGCGGCCTTGCAGCCCGTAGCGGTATACGCCGAATTCGAAGGCTATCCAGCCGAAGGCCTGGTCGGTTTCCAGCAGCAGCCGGTCGATGGCTTCACCCAGAACCGGTCCGGGCCGCCCCGACCACTGCTCTCGCCGAGTCACGCCGTCGCGGGTTACCCGCAATTCGTCGCTGTCCAGCTCCACCATGGCCAGCACGCCGGTGGCGAGTACCCATTGGTCGTCGCGCTCGTAGAGCAGATATTCCTCGCCGACACGCTCGGGCAGCACGGCGACCAGCTCGGCCGCAAGATCAGCCGGATTGATGTCTGCGGAACACGGAATGCACTGTGACGGGATGCCTGCGGGGCTGGTTTCGACGCTGACCTCAGTCACGGTTAGTAAATGTAGCCTAACCTATGAAACCGCGCACCGGGCCGCCCCAAGAACCAGCGCCCAACCGGCCAACGGGCATCGCGCGCGCAACCTTAACAAAACTTTAACGACGGCCGTTTTTGCTCGTCGCAGCTAACAGCGTTGGCCGCCGACCATCGTCGACCGGGAGGTTCCTCGATGCGTTCGCAACCCCGTTCCTGAGCGGATGAGAAGTCCACCAGCTTGGGTGGTGAGGTCTCGATTAACCCCTAGCCGGGGCGTGCATGCGATATTCCGGCCGGCCGACTTCGGGGGAAAATGCCAGGTACTGCCCGCCTTCGGCGCAACTCGCGGTTGACACGTCGGCGCCGCGGCGTCGGCCCGCGTCTGCCGCGGCTTCTTCGAGACGTGCTGCCGCGCCGTTCCACACAACGAATCCACAACATAGTCACAGCGGGCTCACGTGGGCCACGGGTTACCTCGCCCGACCAGCGCCACTCTGACCACGGGCTTTAGCAATACCGGCCATTCCGGCACGCGTAGGTCAAATCTGGGCTTTTCTCGCCGTGTCCGAGTGGCGGACCGTCAGCGTGGGGGCTAAATTTTTGCACGGTCTCGGGAGTTCGCGGTTGCCCAGTTGCGGACGGTGCTTCCCCTGATCCCCGCATCAATAAGAGAGGCACCAATGCTGCACGAGTTTTGGCAGAATTTCACTCACAATCTCTTCAAGCCCCTGCTGCTCTTCTTCTACTTCGGGTTCCTGATTCCAATCCTCAAGGTGCGGTTCGAATTCCCCTATGTGATCTATCAGGGCCTCACCATGTATCTGCTGCTGGCCATCGGCTGGCATGGGGGCGAGGAACTCGCGAAGGTCAAGCCCGACGAGATCGGCACCATCGCCGGTTTCGTGATGGTGGGCTTCTTGTTGAACTTCGTGATCGGATATTTGGCCTACGTGATGCTGGGCCGCATGAGTTCGATGCGAAGGGTCGACAAGGCGACGGTCGCCGGCTATTACGGATCGGACTCTGCGGGAACGTTCGCCACCTGCGTAGCCGTGCTGACCGCAGTGGGCATGGCGTTCAACGCCTACATGCCGGTCATGCTGGCCGTCATGGAGGTTCCGGGCTGTCTGGTGGCCCTGTACCTGGTGGCACGACTGCGGCACCGAGGTCTCAACGAATCGGGATACATGCCCGACGAGCCGGGCTACACCCCACCGGTCAGGCTCGGGGTCGGCCCCGGCACCGCCGCGCGGCCCCCGCACGGCCAGAGCCTGGAGGCGGAGGGCGAACGCGGTATCGAGCAAGAGCTCGAATTCTCCATGGAAAAGCTGGAGCATCCGAACTGGGAGCCAGACCGCAGCCCAGCGATCGGCAAGGCTAAAAGGATGCCCATGTTCTCCCGTGAGCTCCTGCAGGAAGTGTTCCTGAACCCCGGGTTAGTCCTGCTCTTCGGCGGCATCATGATCGGCCTCATAAGCGGGCTCCAGGGACAGAAGGTCGTTGCAGACGACGACAAATTCTTCGTGTTGGCTTTCCAGGGCGTGCTGTGTCTGTTCCTGCTGGAGATGGGCATGACGGCCTCCCGCAAGCTAAAAGACCTGCGATCGGCAGGCACCGGCTTTATTTTCTTCGGTTTGTTGGCGCCGAATGTCTTTGCGCCGCTGGGGATCTTGGTCGCCCACAGCTACGCCTACCTCACCCACACCGAGTTCAAGCCTGGAACCTATGTGTTGTTCGCGGTGCTGTGCGGCGCGGCGTCCTACATCGCCGTCCCGGCGGTTCAGCGGCTGGCCATCCCCGAGGCCAGCCCGACCCTGCCGCTGGCCGCATCGCTGGGTTTGACGTTTTCCTACAACGTCACCATCGGAATCCCGCTCTACATCGAGCTCAATCGCATCGTCGGACACTGGTTCACCTAGCAATCGGGCCGTCACGATCCGCCAAGGGTCCCGTCCCAGAGCAGAGCGACGCCAACGGTCGTCGTTAATTGTTCGTAAAGACGGCATCACGCGGTTGACTCTGGTGACGTGAGTCTTCAAGGTTCTAATGGTGTTTGTGGACACCGCACGTCGGTTGCTGCTTCCCGCGCCGCCGGACTAAGTCAACGGGAGGCACGAAATGCTTTATGAGTTCTGGCAGAACTTCACCCACAATCTCTTCAAGCCGCTGTTGTTGTTCTTCTATTTCGGTTTCCTGATTCCGATCCTCAAGGTGCGGTTCGAATTCCCCTATGTGATTTATCAGGGCCTCACCATGTACCTGCTGGTGGCCATCGGCTGGCAGGGGGGCGAAGAACTCGCCAAAATCGAACCGGCCGACATCGACAACCTGGCCGGATTTATCGTGCTGGGCTTCGCCTTGAACTTCGCAATCGGATGTTTGGCCTACCTGCTGCTGAAGTACATGACCGTCCTGCGGCGAGTCGACCGGGCGACGGTCGCCGGTTATTTTGGGTCGGACTCGGCGGGAACCTACGCCACCTGCGTAGCCGTCCTGGCCGGCGTGGGCATTGCCTTCAACGCCTACATGCCGGTCTTGCTGGCCGTCATGGAGATTCCGGGCTGCCTGGTGGCGCTGTACCTGGTGGCGCGACTGCGAGACCGAGGTCTCAACGAATCGGGATACATGCCCGATGAGCCCGGGTACACCCCACCCGTCAGGGTCGGGGTCGGCCCCGGCACCGCCGCACAGCCCCAGCACGGCCAGAGCCTCAAGACCGAGGACGAACGCGGTATCGAGCAAGAGCTGGAATTCTCGATGGAAAAGCTAGAGCATCCGAACTGGGAGCCGGATCAAAGCCCACCGCGCGGGAAGGCCAAGCGGATGCCCATGTTCTCCCGCGCGCTCCTGCAGGAAGTGTTCCTCAATCCCGGACTCATTCTCCTCATCGGCGGCATAATCATCGGCTTCGTCAGTGCGCTGCAGGGACAGAAGGTCGTTCACGACCAGAACGAGTTCTTCGTTGCGGCGTTCCAGGGCGTGCTGTGCCTGTTCCTGCTCGAGATGGGCATGACGGCCTCCCGCAAGCTACGAGACCTGCGATCGGCGGGCACCGGTTTCATTTTCTTCGGTCTGATGGCACCCAACGTGTTTGCGACGCTGGGGATCTTGGCCGCCTACACCTACGCCTACCTCACCGACACCCACTTCCAGCCCGGCACCTATGTGCTGTTCGCGGTGTTATGCGGCGCGGCGTCCTACATCACGGTCCCGGCGGTCCAGCGGCTGGCCATCCCGGAGGCCAGCCCGACGCTGCCGTTAGCCGCATCACTGGGCTTGACGTTTTCCTATAACGTCACCATCGGAATCCCGCTCTACATCGAGATCAATCGCATCGTCGGACACTGGTTCACCTGAGTACTACCCCAGCAGCGTGCGCACCACCGCGTCCGCGAGCAGCCGCCCGCGCGGCGTGAGGACCAAGCAGTCGCCGTCGGATAGCAGAAGGCCGTCAGCCACCACTGTCTGAGCCCGCTCGCGTTCGTCGGTGCTCAGTCGGTCAAGCGGAAGCCCTTGGCGCAGACGGATTTTCAATAGCACGTCTTCGGTATGCCGCGCCTCGCTGTCTAGCTGCTCGAATCCCGCCACCGGCAGTTCGCCATCGGACAGCATTTCGGCATAAGCGTTGGGGTGCTTGGTATTCCACCATCGCGTCGCACCGACGTAGCCGTGCGCGCCGGGCCCGGCACCCCACCACTGGCCGCCGTCCCAGTAGCCGAGGTTGTGCCGGCACTGCCCGCCCGGGCGCGACCAGTTGGACACCTCGTACCAGGTCAAGCCCGCCGCGGACAGTCGAGCGTCAACCAACTCGTAGCGGTGGGCCAGCACGTCGTCGTCGGGTGCGGCCAACTCACCGCGCCGGACCCGGCGCCCCAACGCGGTGCCCTCCTCGACAACCAGGGCGTACGCGGACACATGATCGACTCCCGTCTGCACGGCCGTGTCGACGGAGCGCAGCAGTTCGTCGTCGGACTCGCCCGGCGTCCCGTAGATGAGGTCGAGGCTGACATGCTCGAAGCCCGCGTCCAACGCCTCGCGGGCCGCGGCCGCCGACCGGTTTGGCGTGTGCACCCGGTCCAGGATTCCCAGCACGCGCGGCGACACCGATTGCATGCCGAGCGACACCCGCGTGTAGCCAGCCTCGCGGATGGCGCCGAAGAAGTCCGGCCAGGCCGACTCGGGGTTGGCCTCGGTGGTGATCTCGGCGTCCGGGGCCAGTTCGAAGTTCTGGCGGACCATGTCGAGCAGGGTGGCCATGCGAGCGCCGCCCAGTAAAGACGGCGTGCCGCCACCGACGAACACCGTATTCACCGGCGGTGCAGCTAGGCGCGCGGCCGCCAGCTCGAGTTCGACCCCCAGCGACTGCAGCCAGGCGTCCGGGTTGACGCCGCCCAACTCGGCCGGGGTATAGGTGTTGAAATCGCAGTAGCCACAACGAGTTATGCAGAAGGGGACGTGCAGATAAACCCCGAACGGCTGTCCTGGAGTGGGCCGCAGGTGGGGCAACTCGACCGGTGCTTGGGGCATGCCAAATCATCCCATGCCCCGCCGCAGTGGCTCTGGGCTTTGTTTGCCTGACCATCCGGAATTACCGACAGTTTTAATCACCGTGAGAGGAAATTTGACCTGGTCGCGTGGCTGCACGATATCCATGGCAGAATGGCCCGCATGACCGCCGCTCATCCCAGGCCACGTATTGCCCTGGTGGCACGGCGGCATATCGACCTCAAGCGTATTTGCAGCTCTTGCTGTCTGACTTGATGTCGTAGACCCAGCCCGCCTGCACCTCCCCCTGGCCGCCGGATCTGCGCCGCCGGAAGAGAACCGGTGTCTTGCGCGTTCCTAGGTCGGACATGCCCGCGAAGGAGAATCCGCCGAATGACCACAGCCCGACCCGCGAAGACCCGAAATGAGGGCCAGTGGGCACTGGGAGACCGCGAGCCGCTGAACCCCAATGAGGAGATGAAGCAGGCCGGCGCCCCACTCGACGTGCGGGAACGGATCGAAAACACCTATGCCAAGAACGGGTTCGACAGCATCGACAAGTCCGATCTGCGGGGCCGCTTCCGCTGGTGGGGCCTCTATACCCAACGCGAGCAGGGCTACGACGGCTCCTGGACCGGCGACGAGAACATCGAGATGCTCGAAGCCAGGTACTTCATGCTGCGGGTGCGCTGCGACGGCGGGGCGATTTCGGCGGCAGCGCTGCGCACACTGGGCCAGATTTCGACCGAATTCGCCCGTGACACCGCCGACATCTCCGACCGCGAGAACCTGCAGTACCACTGGATCGAGGTGGAGAACGTCCCCGAGATCTGGCGGCGACTGGATGCCGTCGGACTGCAGACCGCCGAGGCGTGCGGCGACTGCCCGCGCGTGATTATGGGCTCGCCGCTCGCCGGTGAGTCACTCGACGAGGTGCTCGACCCGACCTGGGCGATCGAGGAGATCGTCCGCCGCTACATCGGCAAGCCGGACTTCGCTGACTTGCCCCGCAAGTACAAGACCGCAATCTCGGGCCTGCAGGACGTCGTGCACGAGGTCAACGACATCGCGTTCATCGGAGTCAACCATCCCGAGCACGGCCCGGGCCTGGACCTGTGGGTCGGCGGCGGGTTGTCCACCAACCCGATGCTGGGCCAGCGCGTGGGGGCCTGGGTTCCGCTGGAAGAGGTGCCCGAGGTGTGGGCGGCGGTCACGTCGGTGTTCCGTGACTACGGGTACCGCCGGTTGCGGGCCAAGGCTCGGCTGAAGTTCCTGATCAAGGACTGGGGTGTCGAGAAGTTTCGCGAAGTTCTCGAAACCGAGTACCTGAAGCGCCCGCTGATCGACGGGCCAGCCCCCGAGCCGGTCAAGCATCCGATCGACCACGTCGGCGTGCAGCGGCTGAAGAACGGCCTGAACGCCGTCGGCGTTGCGCCGATCGCCGGTCGCGTATCCGGCACCATCCTTTCCGGGGTGGCCGACCTGGCCGAGCGCGCGGGATCGGACCGGATCCGGTTCACCCCGTACCAGAAGCTGGTCATTCTCGACGTCCCCGACGACAAGCTCGACGGTTTGGTCACCGGCCTGGAAGCGCTGGGCTTGCAGTCTCGGCCGTCACATTGGCGCCGAAACCTGATGGCATGCAGCGGGATTGAGTTCTGCAAGTTGTCGTTCGCCGAAACCCGGGTGCGGGCACAGTCTTTGGTGCCCGAGCTGGAGCGCCGTCTCGACGACATCAACTCCGAGCTCGACGTGCCGATCACCGTCAACATCAACGGCTGCCCGAACTCCTGCGCACGCATCCAAGTCGCCGACATCGGGTTCAAGGGCCAGATGATCGACGACGGTCACGGCGCCCCGGTGGAGGGCTTCCAGGTGCATCTGGGTGGCAGCCTCGGCGTCGACAGCGGTTTCGGCCGGAAATTGCGCCAGCACAAGGTCACCAGCGACGAGCTGGGCGACTACATCGAGCGCGTCGCGCGCAACTTCCTCAAACACCGCAGCGACGGAGAACGCTTTGCGCAGTGGGTCGTTCGGGCGGAAGAGGATGATTTGCGATGAGCGCGGAGACCAGGCCGACCGAGACCGAGCTGCGGGAACTGGCGGCGCGCGGCGCCGCGGAGCTCGAGGGCGCCAGCGCCACCGAACTGCTGCAGTGGACTGAGAACAACTTTGGTGGGATCAACGGGCCGCGCGGTTGGGCAACGTGCAACTACGTGGTGGCTTCCAACATGCAGGACGCCGTGCTGGTGGATCTGGCCGCCAGGGTGCGGCCGGGTGTCCCGGTGATCTTCCTGGACACCGGCTATCACTTCGTGGAAACCATCGGCACGCGGGACGCGATCGAGTCCGTTTATGACGTGCGGGTTCTCAATCTCACACCGGAGCACACGGTTTCCGAGCAGGACGAGCTGCGGGGCAAGGATCTGTTCGCGCGCGACCCCGGCGAGTGCTGTCGGCTACGCAAGGTCGTGCCCCTGGGCAAGACGCTGGGCGGCTACTCCGCGTGGGTGACCGGGCTGCGCCGAGTCGAGGCACCAACCCGTGCCAACGCCGCGCTGATCAGCTTCGACGAGGCGTTCAAGCTGGTGAAGATCAACCCGCTAGCGGCATGGTCCGACGAGGACATGCAGAACTACATCGCCGAACATGACGTACTGGTCAATCCCCTTGTCTACGAAGGGTATCCGTCGATCGGCTGCGCTCCGTGCACGGCAAAGCCCGTCGACGGCGCCGACCCGCGCAGCGGACGCTGGCAAGGGCGTGCCAAAACCGAATGCGGGTTGCACGCGTCGTGACCACCCTCGTGCTGGCTGCGCACGGGAGTGCCGATCCACGCTCGGCGGCCAACGCGCGTGCCGTCGCGACCCAGGTGACGCGGATGCGGCCGGGCCTCGAGGTTCGGCCGGCGTTCTTGGACCATAATTCTCCGAGCCTGACCGATGTGCTCAGCCGGCTTGACGGCCCTGCGGTGGTCACCCCCTTGCTGCTTGCCGACGCGTACCACGCGCGTGTCGACGTCCCTGAACAGATCGCGGGCGTTGGCGCCGGCGACGCCGCTGGCCCCCTAGTGCGGCAGCGCATCCGGCAAGCCCGAGTACTCGGCGAGGACGATCGACTGGTGTCGGTGTTGCGGCATCGTGTTGCGGAGCTCGGGGTATCGCGGCTCGATGAGGAACTCGGCGTGCTCGTTGTGGCGATCGGCTCCTCGAGCCCGGCGGCCAACGCGCGCACCGCCCGGGTGGCGCCCAAACTGGCCTCCGGCACCTGCTGGGCGGGGGTGGCAACCGCGTTCGCCACCCGGCCCGAGCGGTCGCTGGCCGAGGGCGTCGGCCGGTTGCGTCGCCAAGGTGCGCGACGGATGGTCATCGCGCCTTGGTTCCTGGCACCGGGGCGGCTGCCGGATCGGGTGGAGCGGTTCGCGCGGCATATCGGCATTCAGATGGCAGCGCCCCTGGGCGCGCATCAGCTGGTGGCCGAGACGGTGTTGGATCGCTTCGATCAGGCCTTGCGGGGCGGAGTCGAGCGCGGCGCGGCCTGACGGCGGGATTGTCCACAGCTGGGCGTTGGTCCACAGGCGTGGGTTTTTTCGCGGTTTCCTTCGTGGCAACGCGTCGGTGGCCGCAATATCATTCGAACATGCTTGCGATCACGGCTCCGGAGCGGGTAGCGGCCGCCTTCGACGCGTTGGATACCGCCGTGGCAGCGCTCGGTGAACTCGGCCTCGACAAGCTCTCCCCCGTCGTGCGGCTACGCGCGCTGGAACGGCTGGAAACCGCGCAGCGACGCCAGACGGTGATGTGCCACGACGTGATCGCCGGCCTGGCCAAAGAAGACCCCGCCGACATGGGCGGCCCGGTGCACCGAGCGGTCGCCGACTGGCTGCGCATCAGCTACGCCGAAGCCCGCCGTCGGCTGCGCAACGCCGAACAACTCTCCGCGCGCCTCACCCCGACCGGCCAGCAGCTGCCACCGAAGCTTCCCGCCACCGCCCAGGTCTGGCGCCAAGGGCTGCTCGACGCCCAACACCTGCGGGTGATTCAAACCTTCTGCCGCGATCTGCCGCACCACATCCCCGCCGTGGCAGTCGAGCACGCCGAACGATTTTTGGCTCACCAAGCCACGCAGTTGCGTCCCGACCAACTGGACAAGGTCGCCAACCGCTGCGCGCTCTACCTCAACCCGGATGGCAAATTCGACGACGCGGACCGCGCCCGTCAACGCGGCTTCACCTGGTGCGCCCAGCGCGCCGACGGCATGAGCGTGGGAAAGCTCGTCGCCTCCCCGGAGCTGCGCGCCAACCTCGATGCGTGGCTGGCCAAGTTCGCGGCCCCCGGGATGGGCAACCCCGACGATGAAACACCCTGTGTCGCAGGCGAACCGACCGACGAAGCCGCCAGCACCGACCGGCGCACACCCGCGCAACGCCAACACGACGCGATCAACGCCCTGGTCCGCGGCCAGCTGGGTGATCCCAAGTTCGGCCTGCACAACGGACTACCCGTGACCGTCATCGTGTCGACCACGCTGCAGGAACTCACCGCCGCCGCCGGCTATGCGGTCACCGCCAGCGGAACACGGGTTCCCATGCGGGATCTGATCCGCATGGGCCGGCACGCCTTTCATTACCTGGCCGTCTTCGACGAGCACACCACCCGCCCGCTCTATCTGGGCCGCACCCGCCGCATCGCCTCACCGGATCAGCGGCTGGTCCTCTACGCCAAAGACCGCGGCTGCACGCACCCCGGCTGCGACGTCCCCGCCGACAGATGCGAAGTCCACCACACCGACGACTGGGCCGCCGGCGGTCGCACCGACGTCGACAAACTCACCCTCGCCTGCGCACCCAACCACAAGCTAGTCGGAAAAGGCTGGAAGACAACCAAACTCCCCAACGGCCGAACCGCCTGGATTCCCCCACCTCATCTCGTCCGTGGCCGTTCACGAAGACAGCCACGAACCAACACCTACCACCACCCCGAACGCCTATTTGGTGGCGATGAGGATGATCATCCGTAGGCTAGACAGCTAGCTCGATGTCAGCGAGCTCACCACGATGTTCTCGGCGACCGGCGGCACGCGGGTGGCGCGCACGTAAACGGTGTCACCCTCTTTCAAGGCCAGCGCCTCGGCGTCGCCGCGGGTGATCTGGGCGGTGAAGGGGGATTCGTTAGCCGCACTGGTCAATTCCACGCGCACTTCAAAACCCAGCAGCACCACCCGGTCGACGGTGGCGCGCACCACCCCGATGGAATCGGCGCTGCCGTCGCCGCCGGCGATGGCCATTTCCGGATTGCGGCCCACCCGGATGTCGTGCGGACGCACCAAGGCGCCGTTCAACGTGGAGACCGCGCCCAGGAAGGACATGACGAACGGGTTGGTTGGGGCGTCGTACACCTGGGACGGAGACCCGACCTGCTCGATGCGCCCCTTGTTGAGCACGGCGATGCGGTCGGCGACATCGAGCGCCTCGGCCTGGTCGTGGGTGACCAGCACCGTGGTGACGTGCACCTCGTCGTGCAGCCGGCGCAACCACGCCCGCAGATCCTCACGCACCTTGGCGTCCAGGGCCCCGAACGGCTCGTCGAGCAGCAGCACCTGCGGGTCGATCGCCAACGCCCGAGCTAGCGCCATGCGCTGGCGCTGGCCGCCGGAGAGCTGATTGGGGTAGCGGCCCTGAAACCCGCTGAGCCCCACCACCTCCAGCAGGTTGTCGACCTTGCTCTTGATCTCCGCCTTGGGCCGCTTGCGGATCTTCAGCCCGTACGCCACGTTGTCCCGCACCGTCAGGTGCTTGAACGCGGCGTAGTGCTGGAAGACGAATCCGATCCCCCGCCGCTGCGGTGGCACCCGGGTCACCTCGCGGCCGTTGATCGTGACGGTGCCGCTGTCGGGTTGGTCGAGGCCGGCGATGGTGCGCAACAGGGTCGATTTACCCGACCCGCTGGGCCCCAGCAGCGCCGTCAGCGAACCGGTGGGCACCACAAAGTCCACATGGTCCAAGGCGACGAAATCGCCATAGCTCTTGTAGGCGTCGCGCACGACTATTGCGTGTTCGACCTTGTCGCCACTCATCTCCGAATCTCCTTGTCAGGCCTAATTAGTCGCGCGTGCTCGGCGGGCATCCAGAACCACTTGGACGATCAGGACCGCCACCGCGACGGCCATCAGCAGCGTTGACAGCGCATAGGCGCCATACTCAGCCCCGCGGTTGTAGCGGTCCGATACCAGCAGTGTCAGCGTTTGCGACTTCCCCGGCAAATTGGACGACACCATGATGACCGCGCCGTATTCACCGAGAGTACGTGCGACCGTCAGGACAATGCCGTAGGTCAAGCCCCACCGGATGGACGGCAGTGTGATTCGCCAAAACGTCTGCCACCAATCGGAACCCAGCGTCGCGGCCGCCTCTTCTTGGTCGGTCCCCAGCTCGTGCAGCACCGGTTCTACTTCGCGTACCACGAACGGCAGCGTGACGAAAATGCTGGCGAGCACGATGCCAGGCAGTCCGAAGATGATCTTGAACCCGAGGTCCCTCTCGACGAAGCCCAGCGCACCGGCCGATCCCCACAGCACGATCAGCGCCACGCCCACCACAACGGGCGAGACCGCGAAAGGCAGGTCAATGACGGCCTGCAGCGCGCCCTTTCCACGAAATCGATTGCGCGCCAGCACTAATGCCGTCGGGATGCCGAAGAGCACGTTCAGCGGCACGACGATGCCCACCACGAGCAGCGACAGGTCCAGCGCCGATTGGGCGGCGGGCGTGCTGACCCAGTCGAAGAACTGGCCGAATCCGGGTTGGAACGTCCGCCACAGGATCAGTGCCACCGGGACGATCAGCAGCACAAAGATGTAGCCCAAAGCGACGTATCGCGTGAGGTAGCGAACCCATCGTGATGGGGTCACGGCGAACTCTCCTCGCGTCGGGCCGCCCCCGCGCCGACGATGCGCAAGATCAACAACACCACGAACGAAATCGCTAACAACACAATGGATATCGCGGCGGCACCGGTCCGGTCGTCGTTCTCGATCAGTGTCCGGATCCACTGCGAAGAGACTTCGGTCTTGCCCGGCACCGCGCCACCGATCAGCACCACGGAACCGAACTCCCCGATGGCGCGCGAAAACGCCAGGCCCGCACCCGATAACAACGACGGCAGCAGCGACGGCAGTACGACGGAGGTAAAGATTTTCAGACCACCGGCGCCCAGCGACGCCGCCGCTTCTTCGGTCTCCCGATCGATTTCCAACAACACGGGTTGCACCGAGCGCACCACGAACGGCAGCGTGACGAAGGCCAGCGCCACCCCCACGCCCCAGCCCGTGTGCTGCAGATGAAGACCGACCGGACTCTTGTTGCCATACAGGGCAAGCATCACCAAGCTGGCGACGATGGTCGGCAGGGCGAACGGCAGATCGATGATCGCATCGACGAGTCGCTTACCAAAGAAGTTGTCGCGCACCAGAACCCAGGCGATCAACAGGCCGAACACCAGGTTGAGCGCGGTGACGCCGGCCGAAATGGTCAGCGTGACCCGCAGCGACTCCACCGCCGCGTGCGACGTGACCGTCAACCAGAAGCTATCCCAGCCGCCACCGATCGCCTGCCACGCGATTGCCGCCAGCGGCAGCAGCACGATCACCGACAGCCACAGCGTGGCCACACCCACGCGAAGTGACGTCGTCGAGCGCAGCCGCCTGGGTTGACGCGCGTTCGCGGGCGCATCGCCCGGATCTTCGCCGAGATCCACCAGCTCGGGCCGGACGGCCTCGGGATTCACGGCGGTCATCCCGTGGCCTGCGTGTAGATCTTGGTGATGCTGCCACTGTTCTTGTCGAACAGCTGCGGATCCACCGCGGCCCATCCGCCCAGGTCGGCAATCGTCCACAGTTTCAGCGGCACTGGAAACTGATCACGAAATTCGGCCGCGATAGCAGGATCGACCGCCCGGAAACCAGCCTGTGCCCACACCCTCTGCGCAACGGCGGTGTACAGGAAATTCTTGAATGCGGTTGCGGCATCGAGATGCGGGCTGGTTGTCACCACCGCGACCGGATTTTCGATCTTGAACGTCTGCGGGGGGGTGACATGCTCGACCGGCTTGCCTGCGCGCTCAGTGGCGATGGCCTCGTTCTCGTAGCTGATCAACACGTCGCCGCTGCCTTGCACGAAAACGTCGGTAGCCTCGCGCCCCGATCCGGGGCGCAACTTGACGTGTTCGCGTACCAGTTTGTTGACGAAGTCGACGCCGGCCTGGCTGTTGTTGCCGCCCTGGCTCTTGACGGCGTAAGGGGCCAGCAGGTTCCACTTGGCCGAACCCGAGCTGAGCGGGCTGGGCGTGATGACCTCAATTCCCGGCCGCAGCAGGTCATCCCAATCCCTGATGTTCTTCGGGTTACCCGTGCGCACAACCAGTGTCACCACCGATCCGAAGGGGATGCCTCTGGTGGCGTCGGTGTTCCACTCCTTGGAAACCTTGCCGGCCTTGACCAATCGGGTGATGTCCGGTTCAACGGAGAAGTTCACGACATCAGCCGGCTTACCGTCGACAACACCGCGTGACTGGTCACCGGAGGCCCCGTAGGAGGTAATCACCTGTATGCCCTTGCCCTCGTCGGACGCGTTGAACGCGGGAATCACCTTGCTCCACCCAGGTTCTGGGACCGAATAGGCGACCAGGGTGATGCTGCTGCGCGCGTTGCCCAGCCCACCGCCGCCCACTACGTCGCTGGGACCGCCGTGACAAGCCGCCACGACGGCGGCGATCAGGACGATCGCGGTCAGGACTGTCGAGCGGCGCAGGGGCAATGCGCTCCCGATGTCCTTGATCATGGGGGCCTTTCCGGTGCGGGACTTACGGATTTCGGTCCCGTGCGGAAGGGCGACTGGAACTCGGCGGGAATTCACGAACTCCTACACCAGACCGCGCACGGGTTTGGGAGTCAGCGACAACAGCGCGCGTAGGCACAACACTCGAGGCACTCGAGGCACTCGAGGGTTGCCGATGCTGCGTGCATGGCGCAGAGCCTAACAGAACAACGGATTCGGCTCAGCGCGTCAGCAACCACGTGACGATCACCAAAACGACGAGCGTCACGAGTACCAGCGTGACGTGCGACCTAGGCATTTAGCGCCATCTGCACGGCATCTCGCCGGCCTAGCCCGGCGTCCCATCGGTCTGCCGAGCCCGCCGCATCAGCTTGACCCCCCTGCCGAGCAAGCCGTCCAGCACCACGGCGGTGACATACGCGAGCAGCAACACGACCGGCATCACCAGCAAAGCTTGGAGCACGAAAGCGAGGCCCGATAACCACAGCTCGATGCCGTCCCACCAGTTCAGGAACCTGCCCACCGGGCCCACCCTATCGGTATCGGGTCGCAGGTGGATCCGAAGCGAATGTGCCAAGATCGGCGAATGCCCCCATCTGCCGAATCCGAAGCCACGACCTGCTTGATCGCCGGCGGCGGACCGGCCGGAATGATGCTAGGCCTGCTGTTGGCCCGCGCCGGCGTAAAAGTCACCGTGATGGAAAAGCACGCCGATTTTCTGCGGGACTTTCGCGGGGACACCGTGCACGCCAGCACCCTGCGCCTGCTCGACGAACTCGGTTTGGCGCAGCGGTTTGGCCAAATGCCGCATCGGCTGATCGACACCATGCGGATGCAATTGCAGGGACAACCCATCGATGTCGATCTGAGCCACCTGCCCGGGGCACACCAGCACATCGCCTTGGTGCCGCAGTGGGATTTGCTGGAACTGTTGGCCAGCGCCGCCGAGGCCGAACCCACGTTCCGGTTGTTGCGCAGCACCGAGGTGACCGGAGTGGTGCGTGCGGGCGACCGCGTCGTCGGCGTCACCTACCGCGACCCGAGCGGCGAAGCCCGACAAATACGCGCCGAACTGACCGTCGCGTGCGACGGACGTACCTCGCGGGTGCGCTCGGCCGTCGGCCTGGTAGCGCGAAGCTTCGGCGCGCCGATGGACGTGTGGTGGTTCCGGCTCCCGCGCCGGCCCGACGATCCGCCCGGTCTTGCCGGCACGTTCCAGGCCGGGCACGGCGTGATCCTGATCGACCGCGGCGACTACTACCAGATCGCTTACGTCATCCCCAAGGGATCCGACGCACAGGTTCGGGCGGAAGGCATCGAGGCGCTGCACCGCGTGTTGGTGAGCATGGTGCCCTGGCTAGCCGACCGCGTCGAGGCCCTGTCGTCGTTCGACGACGTGAAACTGCTTGACGTGCAGCTTAATCGGCTCCGCCGCTGGTACTCCAACGGAGTGCTGTGCATCGGCGACGCGGCACACGCGATGTCGCCGGTCGGCGGCGTCGGCATCAACCTGGCCGTGGCCGACGCCGTGGCAACCGCGCGCATCCTCGCCGGTCCGCTGCACAAGGGACGGGTCTCCAGCCTCCAGCTGGCCCGCGTACAGGCGCGCCGCTGGATACCGACGGCGCTGGTGCAGGCGGCACAACGGACGATCCACGCCCGGGTGATCGCCGCGGCGGTCGGTTCACCAGGCAGGGCGGGCGACCAAGCACCGCCGAAAGCTGTGCGGATGGCCGGTCGGGTACCCGCACTGCGCAGGTTGATCGGGTACCTGATCGCGATCGGCCCGCTGCCCGAACACACGCCCAAATATGCCCGCCGGCGCGGGTAACACCGCGCAAGAAAGCGGGAAGCACACAACAGCAGCGGGAAGCAGAGTAAGTGGACGCCGGGCAGGTCCACAGATGATGATGTCGGGATGGTTCTGCACGCTCAACCCGGCCAATCCGGTGATCAGGCCGCCTCCCCGCGCGAAGGAGGCGACACGGAGGCTTTTGAAGCGGCTCCGCGCCCGGGGGTCGATTTCAGCGCGCCCGCACCATTTGTCTCAGGTGGCGTACTGCGCAATTCTTTTCCGCCGATTGCCGATTACGCATTCCTGTCCGACTGGGAGACCACCTGCCTGATCTCGCCGGCAGGTTCGGTGGAGTGGTTGTGCGTTCCCCGCCCGGACTCGGCGAGTGTGTTCGGCGCGATCCTGGACCGCAGCGCCGGGCATTTCCGGCTCGGCCCGTACGGCGTCTCGGTCCCGTCGGCCCGGCGCTATCTTCCCGGCAGCCTGATCATGGAAACCACCTGGCAGACCCACACCGGTTGGCTGATCGTGCGCGACGCGCTGGTGATGGGGCCATGGCACGACATTGAGCGACGCTCACGCACCCACCGCCGGACCCCGATGGACTGGGACGCCGAGCACATCCTGTTGCGCACGGTTCGTTGCGTCAGCGGCACCGTCGAGCTGATGATGAGCTGCGAACCGGCGTTCGACTATCACCGTGTCGGCGCGACCTGGGAATACTCGGCCAACGCCTACGGCGAGGCCATCGCGCGGGCCAGCAAACATCCAGACGCCCACCCCGCGCTGCAGCTGACCAGCAACCTGCGCATCGGGCTGGAGGGCCGCGAGGCCCGGGCACGCACCCGGATGAAAGAGGGCGACGACGTGTTCGTCGCGCTGAGCTGGACCAAGCACCCGGCGCCACAGACGTACGAAGAGGCCGCCGACAAGATGTGGAAAACCACCGAATGCTGGCGGCAGTGGATCAACATCGGCAACTTCCCCGACCACCCGTGGCGGGCCTACCTGCAGCGCAGCGCGCTGACGCTGAAGGGCCTGACGTATTCCCCCACCGGCGCACTGCTCGCGGCCAGCACCACGTCGCTGCCCGAGACGCCGCAGGGGCACCGCAACTGGGATTACCGCTACGCGTGGGTGCGCGACTCGACGTTCGCGTTGTGGGGGCTCTACACGCTGGGGCTGGATCGCGAGGCCGACGACTTCTTCGCGTTCATCGCCGACGTGTCCGGCGCGAACAGCAACGAACGTCATCCGTTGCAGGTGATGTATGGCGTGGGGGGCGAACGCAGCCTGGTCGAAGAGGAACTGCATCATCTGACCGGCTACGACCACGCGCGGCCGGTGCGGATCGGCAACGGCGCGTACGACCAGCGCCAGCACGACATCTGGGGCTCGATCCTGGACTCGTTCTACCTGCACGCCAAGTCGCGTGAGCAGATCCCCGAGACGCTGTGGCCGGTGTTGAAGAAGCAAGTGGAAGAGGCCATCAAGCACTGGCGCGAGCCCGACCGCGGCATCTGGGAGGTGCGCGGCGAGCCGCAGCACTTCACGTCGTCGAAGGTGATGTGCTGGGTGGCGCTGGACCGAGGGTCCAAGCTGGCCGAGCGGCAGGGTGAGACGAGCTACGCCCAGCAGTGGCGTCAGGTTGCGGAGGAGATCAAGGCCGACATCCTGCAGCACGGGGTGGATTCGCGCGGCGTGTTGACCCAGCGCTACGGCAGCGACGCCCTGGACGCCTCGCTGCTGCTGGTGGTGCTGACCCGGTTCCTGCCGCCCGACGACCCGCGGGTGCGCAACACCGTGCTGGCCATCGCCGACGAACTCACCGAGGAAGGCCTGGTGCTGCGCTACCGGGTGGAGGAGACCGACGACGGGCTGTCCGGTGAGGAGGGCACGTTCACCATTTGCTCCTTCTGGCTGGTGTCGGCGCTGGTGGAGATCGGCGAGGTGCGTCGCGCCAAACGGCTGTGCGAACGGCTGCTGTCGTATGCCAGCCCGCTGCATCTGTACGCCGAGGAGATCGAGCCGCGAACCGGTCGACATCTGGGCAACTTCCCGCAAGCGTTCACCCACCTGGCGCTGATCAATGCGGTGGTGCACGTGATCCGCGCCGAGGAGGAAGCCGACAGCTCGGGCATGTTCCAGCCCGCTAACGCGCCCATGTAGCACGGGTCAGCACGGGTCAGCTCAGGGGCGCTGCTACTTCTTGCCCTTGTCCCCCGCGGCATCGGTGGACAAGGCCGCGACGAAGGCTTCCTGCGGCACTTCGACCCGTCCGATGGTCTTCATCCGCTTCTTGCCTTCCTTCTGCTTTTCCAGCAGCTTGCGCTTACGGGTGATGTCGCCGCCATAGCACTTCGACAGCACGTCTTTGCGGATCGCGCGAATGTTCTCGCGCGCAATGATTTTGGATCCGATGGCGGCCTGGACCGGCACCTCGAACTGCTGACGCGGGATCAGCTCCTTGAGCTTGGTGGTCATCTTGTTGCCGTAGGCAGAGGCGGAATTCTTGTGCACGATCGCGCTGAACGCGTCGACGGGCTCGCCCTGCAACAAGATGTCGACCTTGACCAGTTGGGCCTCCTGCTCGCCGGCCTCCTCGTAGTCCAGGCTGGCGTAGCCGCGGGTGCGCGACTTCAGCGAGTCGAAGAAGTCGAAGATGATCTCGCCCAACGGCATGGTGTAGCGCAGTTCCACACGCTCGGGTGACAGATAATCCATGCTACCCATTTCGCCGCGGCGGGCCTGGCACAGCTCCATGATCGTGCCGATGAACTCGCTGGGCGCGATGATGGTGGTCTTCACGACCGGCTCGTAGACCGCGCCGATCTTGCCCGCCGGCCAGTCCGAGGGGTTGGTCACCCGAATCTCGCTGTCATCCTCTTTGATGACCCGATACACGACGTTCGGCGACGTCGAGATCAGGTCCAGGTCGAACTCGCGCTCCAGACGCTCGCGGCTGATCTCCATGTGCAGCAGGCCCAAAAAGCCACACCGGAAACCGAAGCCCAGGGCTACCGACGTCTCCGGCTCGTACGTCAGCGCCGCGTCGTTGAGCTGCAGCTTGTCCAGGGCGTCGCGCAGGTTCGGGTAGTCGGAGCCGTCCACGGGATACAGTCCCGAATAGACCATCGGCTTGGGTTCGCGGTAGCCGGTCAACGCTTCTTTGGCGCCATTGCGCGCCGTCGTCACGGTGTCACCGACCTTGGACTGGCGGACGTCCTTGACCCCGGTGATCAGGTATCCGACCTCGCCCACGCCGAGGCCCGCGCTGGGCTTGGGCTCGGGCGAGACGATGCCCACCTCGAGCAGTTCGTGGGTGGCGCCGGTGGACATCATGGCAATGCGCTCTCGCGGGCTGATCTTGCCGTCGACGACGCGGACGTAGGTGACCACGCCGCGGTAGATGTCGTAGACGGAGTCGAAGATCATGGCGCGGGTGGGCGCGTCGGCGTCGCCCTGCGGGGGCGGCACCTGACGGACCACCTCGTCGAGCAATTCGGCCACACCGTCCCCGGTCTTGCCGGACACCCGTAGTACGTCGCCGGGCTCGCAGCCCATGATGTGGGCTATCTCACCGGCGTAGCGATCGGGGTCGGCGGCGGGCAGGTCGATCTTGTTGAGCACCGGGATGACGGTCAGGTCGCGATCCAGCGCGAGATACAGATTGGCCAGCGTCTGCGCCTCGATGCCCTGGGCGGCGTCAACCAGCAGGACCGCGCCCTCGCACGCCTCGAGCGCCCGCGATACCTCGTAGGTGAAGTCGACATGGCCCGGCGTGTCGATCAGATGCAGGACGTGATCCTGGCCATTCGCCTGCCAAGGCAACCGCACGTTCTGCGCCTTGATCGTGATGCCACGCTCCCGCTCGATATCCATCCGGTCCAGGTACTGGGCCCGCATCGAGCGCTCGTCGACCACCCCGGTCAGCTGCAGCATTCGGTCGGCCAGCGTCGACTTGCCGTGGTCGATGTGAGCGATGATGCAGAAGTTCCGAATCTGTGCCGGCGGCGTGAACGTCTTGTCGGCGAAACTGCTGATGGGAATCTCCTGGAGCGGCGGATTACGAGCATCCAGCGTATCCGTGCACGCCAAGTCGGCCCAATCACAGACCCCGTCGCGCCCTGCCGGTCGCGTCTATGCTGCGAAGATGGCACCGGACAGGAAGTCGCCCGGCAAGTCACAGTGGAAGACGATCCAGCGCTTTGCGGAGAACTTGGTGTTCAACGAGGCTCCGAAGGTGGTCCGGCGGCTGCAGAACACCCAGGACACCCTGCGGACCGTCCAGCAAGCGGTGAAGATCACCGCGAACATCATGGCCATGGGGTTGCCGGCGCCCGACGTGGCTGAGGTCTCCCAGGGCCGGCCGGTGACCAACACCAGCTTCCCCACCGCGCAACGGGCCCGGAAGGTCGTCTACGCGCCGAATCTCGACGGCCGGGCCGATCCCGGCGAGATCGTGTGGACCTGGGTGGTCTACGAGGAGGATCCCACCCGCGGCAAGGATCGGCCGGTCCTGGTGGTCGGTCGTGACCGCAACGTGCTGCTCGGCCTCATGGTGTCCAGCCAGGAGCGGCACGCCGCCGATCGCGACTGGGTCGGGATCGGCACTGGAGATTGGGATTACGAGGGCAGGGCAAGCTGGGTGCGATTGGACCGGGTGCTTCATGTGCCCGAGGAGGGCATCCGGCGCGAGGGCGCGATTCTGGCGCGCGACGTCTTCGACGTGGTGGCCGCGCGGCTGCGCTCCGAGTACTCCTGGCGCTGACGGCCCGCCCGGCGCCGTTGGCTCTGCGTCCAGGGCGAAGAAGAGCGAGAAGACCCCACCCTCACCGCAGAGCCAACGCAGTCCGGGGAACAGCCCCGCGGCATTACCCCTGAGTGATGTAGGAGTGCAGCTGCTGCTGCTCGGCCTCGAGTTCTTCCATGCGGGTCTTCACCACATCGCCGATGCTGACGATCCCGATCAGCTTCTTCCCGTCGAGCACCGGCACGTGGCGCACCCGGTTCTTGGTCATCAGCACGCTGACCTCGTCGACCGTGTCCCCCTTGCCGCAGGTGGCGACCGTGGCGGTCATGATCTTGGAGACCGGGCGCGTCAGCACACTGGCGCCGTGCCGGTGCAGCTGTCGCACGACGTCGCGTTCGGACACGATGCCGACGACGCCCTCGGCGCCGACCACCACCATCGCGCCAATGTTTTGCTCGGCGAGGCCGGCGAGCAGTTCCCGGACCGTCGCGTCTGGGTTGATCGTCACCACCGCCGCGCCCTTGTTCCGCAAGACGTCCGCGATCCGCATCAGCACTCCCAGTCGATTGTGAGCCGGTTCACACCAGGCTACGGCGAAGTTGCTCGGCGGGAAAGCCGCCACCCAAAAGGCACGGTGACGATCGGCGCGCGCCGGGCTCCCTAAGCCAGGCGGGTGATCTCCACGACGACGTCCAGGTCGGTCGAACCCTGCCCGGAGTAGATGCCTTTTAGCGGGGACACGTCGTTGTAGTCGCGACCGACACCCACGCTGACGTATTGCTCGGTGATCTCGGTGTCGTTGGTGGGGTCGTAGTTCCACCAGCTGCCGGTCCAGGCCTGGATCCACGCGTGGCTGCGGCCGTCGACGGTCTTTCCGACGGCGGCCTCGCGTTTGGGGTGCAGATACCCTGACACGTAGCGGCCGGGAATTCCCATGTTGCGCAACAGGATCAGCGTCAGGTGCGCAAAGTCCTGGCAAACACCCCTGCCGGACTCGAGAGCGTCCAACCCGGAGGAGTGCACACCGGTGGTGCCCGGGATGTAGTCGAGCTCGCTGCGTGCCCACCGCGCCGCGGCCACGACGGCATCGCCGGGTTCGTTGTACTTCATGATCCGCTCGCCGACCGCCGAAACGCGTTTGCTGGTCGGGGTGTAACGCGTCGGGCGCAGCACCTCGTCGAACCGGTCGATGACCGCCGCCGACTGCAAATCCGTCCAGGTGACCTTGGTTGCGGGCGGCTCTGGTCGCTCCGTCTCGACGACCGACGCGGACGTGACGGTGAGGTCGGTATGCGGGGCGTGCAGGTCGAAGGCCGTCACCGCGGTGCCCCAGTAGTCGTCATAGCGGTAGGACCGGGTGGCCGGAATGGTCTCCACCCGGTTCAGGACGACGTTCTGTCGCGGATCAGACCGTGGCGTGAGCCGGGCCTCGTTGTAGGAGGCTGTCACCGGGCACTCGTAGGCGTATCCGGTGGTGTGCACCACGCGCAGCCGCCACATCAGGATTCCGCCTGTCGCGTGACCAGTTCGCCGCGCTCCCCCGCATCCGTCCACGCCACCCAGGGGGTGGCGTGGAAGTACTGCAGCGCCAACGCTTCTCCGACATCGCTGCAGGTTTGCTGCAGGCCCGCCAGCCGGTTCTCCAGCGACTCGAGCAGCACACCGGGTTGGACGAATTCGAGCTCGCTGCGGGCCTGGCCCAGCAACCGTTGCGCCTCGGTGGTGGCCCCGATCCGGCTCTGCGGATTGTGCAGTAATTCCTCGAGGTTGTGTTCGGCCAGCCTCAGCGAATAGAAAACCGAGCGCGGGAAAAGCCGGTCCAACAGCATGAACTCGACTACCCGGCCCGCGTCCATGGTTCCGCGGTAGGTGCGCAGATACGTGTCGTGCGCGCCGGCCGAGCGCAGAAGCGTCACCCAGGCGGGTGACGACGCGCTGTCGCCCACTCTGGACAACAGCAATCGCACCGTCATGTCGACCCGCTCGATCGCACGGCCCAGCACCATGAACCGGTATCCGTCGTCGCGGGAGAGCGTCGAGTCGGCCAGGCCGGCGAACATCGCCGCCCGGCCCTCGATGAACGACAAAAATTCATGGGGCCCAAGGCGTTTGGCGGCGCGCTCGCGCTCCGGCAGTGCGTGGTAGGTGGTGTTGATGCACTCCCAGGTCTCGCTGGAGGTGACTTCGCGGGCCGACCTTGCGTTTTCCCGCGCTGCCGAGATCGCGTCGACGATCGACGAGCCGCCCTCGGTGTTGGTGCTGAAGGCCACCAGGTCGGTGAGCGACCACACATCAAGCTCATGGTCGGGGGGCTCGATGCCCAGCACCCGCAACAGGAGGCGGGAGGCTTGGTCGGGATCGACGCTGGACTCTTCGAGCAGTTGGTGCACGGCGACGTCCAGGATCCGCGCGGTGTCGTCGGCGCGCTCGACGTAGCGACCGATCCAGTACAGCGCTTCGGCGTTACGGGCAAGCATCAGTCGATGGCCTTCTGCTGTTGCTGTTGCTGTTCTTGTTCCTGGGTGTGCTGCCCCAGCTGCGGCTGTTGCTGCGTCGGCCGCGAACCGTCGACCGCCGCGTCACCGGGGGGCTTGCGCTTAGGCAGCGAACGCACTACCTCCGCCGCACCCAGCTCGCGGGCGGCGACCGAGGTGCGCGATGCCAGCACCCAGGTGTCCTTGGAGCCGCCGCCCTGACTGGAATTGACCACCCGGGAGCCCTCGACCAGCGCCACCCGGGTTAGCCCCCCCGGCAGCACCCACACGTCGTTGCCGTCGTTGACCGCGAACGGGCGCAGGTCGACGTAGCGGGGCGAGAGCGACTTGTCGATCCGGGTCGGCACGGTGGACAGCTCCATCATGGGCTGGGCGATCCAGCTGCGTGGGTCGTCGCGGATCTTTTCGCTGATCGCCGCGAGTTCCTTCTCGGAGGCCTCGGGGCCGAACACGATGCCGTAGCCGCCGGAGCCCTCGACCGGCTTGATCACCAACTCGCGGATCCGGTCCAGCACCTCCTCGCGCTCGTCGTCCAGCCAGCACCGGAAGGTGTCCACGTTAGCGAGCAGCGGTTTCTCGCGGAGGTAGTACTCGATGATGGTCGGCACGTAGGTGTAGACGAGCTTGTCGTCGCCCACGCCGTTGCCGATCGAGCTGGAGATGACGACGTTGCCGGCGCGCGCGGCGTTGACCAGACCCGCCACGCCGAGCACCGAGTCGGCCCGAAACTGCAGCGGGTCCAGGAAAGTGTCGTCGATGCGCCGATAAATGACGTCGACCTGGCGCTCACCCTCGGTGGTGCGCATGTACACCTGGTTGTCGCGGCAGAACAGGTCGCGGCCCTCCACCAGCTCCACGCCCATCTGCCGGGCCAGCAACGAATGCTCGAAATAGGCCGCGTTGTAGACGCCCGGGGTCAGCACCACCACCGTCGGGTCCGCCTCGTTGGTGGCGGCCGAGTTGCGCAGCGCGCGCAGCAGGTGCGAGGAGTAGTCGTCGACCGTGCGCACCCGGTGGGTGGCGAACAGGTTGGGGAAGACCCGCGCCATCGTGCGCCGGTTCTCCATGACGTAGGAGACGCCCGACGGCGAGCGCAGATTGTCCTCGAGGACCCGAAAGTCGCCCCGATCGTCGCGAATCAGGTCAATCCCGGCCACGTGGATGCGCACCCCGTTGGGCGGCACGATCCCCATCGCCTCGCGGTGGAAGTGCTCGCAGGAGGTCACCAGCCGGCGCGGGATCACGCCGTCGCGCAGGATCTCCTGATCACCGTAGATGTCGTCGAGGTACATCTCGAGCGCCTTGACGCGCTGGGTGATGCCGCGCTCCAGTCGGCTCCACTCGGGGGCCGAGATCACCCGCGGCACCAGGTCAAGCGGAAACGGACGCTCCTGCCCCGACAGCGAAAAGGTGATGCCCTGGTCGATGAACGCGCGCCCCAGCGCCTCGGCGCGGCCCTTGAGCTCTGACGCGTCGGAGGGCGCGAGTTCGGCATAGATGCCCCGGTAAGGACCGCGGACGTTGCCATGCGCGTCGAACATCTCGTCGAACGCCATGGAATAGCTGTCCGAGGTGCGGTATCCCTCGAAGATGCGCTCGGAGCGCGAACGCGACCGCCGCTTGGCTTCTTCGACCGAGTTTGCAAGGCTCACGTCTGACATGCTCTCTCAAAGTTGACGGCACAGCAGACCGAGAGTTGCCCTTTTGGGGGAAAACGTAACCGACTGCTAACCTGGACACTCGCTACAGGCGGCAAGCCCCCTGGCATATCCGGACCAACTCAGTAACTAGACGGGGAACCAAACGCGTGGCCAACATCAAGTCGCAGCAGAAGCGCAACCTCACCAACGAGCGCGCCCGGCTGCGCAACAAGTCGGTGAAGTCCTCGCTGCGCACCGCCGTGCGCGCGTTCCGCGAGGCCGCCCACTCCGGCGACAAGGAGAAGGCCGCGGAGCTGCTGGTTTCGACCAACCGCAAGCTGGACAAGGCGGCCAGCAAGGGCGTGATCCACAAGAACCAGGCGGCGAACAAGAAGTCGGCCCTGGCCCGGGCGCTCAACAAACTCTGAGGCTAACGGCCCCGTTCCGCCAGCTCGGCGATCTTCCTGACCGCTGATTCCAGCGCGTAATCGGCGTCGGCGACGGCCCCTTTGACGTTCGCGTTCAGCGTTGCCACCACCCGCATGGCGGTGGCCACCGTGTCCCGCGTCCACCGCCGGGCCTGTTTCTGGGCTTTCTGCACGCGCCATGGCGGCATCCCCAACTGCCCGGCCAGACGATAGGGGTCCCCCGACAGCGGCCCGACCCGACCGATGGCGTGCACGGCTTCGGCCAGCGCATCGGCCAGCACCACGAGCGGCTCGCCGCGCATCATGGCCCACCGCAACGCCTCCGCGGCCCCCGCGACGTCGCCCGTTACCGCCTTGTCGGCGATATCGAAGCCCTTCACCTCGGCCTTGCCGCTGTGATAGCGCCGCACCGCGGCGGCCTCGACCTGACCGCCGGTGTCGGCGACCAGCTGTGAACACGCCGCAGCGAGTTCGCGGATGTCGGAACCCACCGCGTCGATCAGGGCGGTCACGGTCTCCTGGTCCACCTTGACCCGCAACGCGCGGAACTCCCCGCGGACGAAGTCGGCGCGCTCGCCGGCCTTGGCGATCCGCGCGCACGGGTGCACGACGGCGCCCAGCGAGCGCAGCTCGTTGGCCAGTGCTTTGGCCCGCCCGCCGCCGGAGTGCACCACCACCAGCGCCGTGCCCGACGGGATGTCGGCGGCCGCCGTAGCAATCAGCGCCGCCGCGTCCTTGCCCGCCTCATCGGCGGCCTCGAGCACGACGATCCGCTCGTCGGCGAACAGCGACGGACTCAGCAGTTCGGCCAGCTCAAAGGTGGTGACATCGCCGGCTCGCATGCGATTGACGGGGACATCGTCGGCGCCCGAGCCGGCGCGCTGGCGGGCCGATTTCAGCAGGTCGGCCACCGCCCGCTCGACCAGCAGCTCCTCGTCCCCCAACACCAGATGCAACGGCGAAACCTCGCTCACCCCCCGATGGTGTCACGAGGCGCCGACGAGACCGGACACCCACCAGGCCAGCAGACCGACGCCGGCCAACGCCGCCCCCCAGCCAGCCGGCATGCGGAACCAGCGCCACCGCCACAGCACGACGACCAGCGCCGTGACGCCGCCGACCAGCAGCACGCCGGGCACGCCCGAGGGAACGGGAACGGTCGCCGCGGGGACGCCGGCCGCTTGGTGCGCCACGCTCAGCACCCACCACACTTCGGGCCCGGTGAACCGGATCAGCAGTTGCGCGGCGCCGGGCAAGAACGCGCACAGCACCGCGGCCGCGCTGCCCAGCACGGTGATCGGTGCGATCAGAGGAGCCACCGCGAGGTTGGCGGCCACGGCCACCAGGCTGAAGCGGCCCGAAATGGCCGCAACCAGCGGGGCCGTCACCACGTGCGCGGCCCACGCCACCGCGACCGCATCCGCGAGCGGCTTGGGCCAGCCACGCACGACCAGCCGGCGCGACCAGACCGGCGCGATCACGACCAGCGCGGCCGTCGCCAACACGGACAACGCGAAGCCGATGTCGACGGCCAACTGCGGAGCTAGCACGATCAACACCAGCACCGTGGCGGATAGCGCCGGAATCGCTTGCCGCCGACGCGAAGACAGCATCCCGGCCAGCGCGATCGCGCCCATCACGGCCGCCCGCAACACACTGGCCGTCGGTTGCACGACGATGACGAACGCCACCAACGCCAAGGCGGCGAGCGCAACGGCCCAGCGCGGCCCGATCAACCGGGCCGAAAACAGCACCGCCCCACACACGATCGTGACGTTGGCGCCCGACACCGCTGTCAGATGCGTCATGCCCGCCGCGCGAAATTCTCCGGTGGTCGTGGCGGTCACGGCCGAGGTGTCACCGAGTACCAGGGCGGGCAACATCGCGGCCTGATCCGTGCGTAAAGCCCGGTGGGTAGCGGCGGCGAACCGGACGCGGACGGTGTGAGCCGCCCGCTGCACCGGGCCGGCCCGGCCCATGGTCGGGCGCCCCGTGGCGTTGAGCACCGCGACCGTCAGGTCGTGGCGCGTCGGACGGGTGATGCGTGCGGTGAACCGCACCGGCTGGCCGACCATCACCGAACCGAAGTCCTGCCCAGAATCGGACGCTCGCGCGAAAACCACTACCCGGCCGCCGATCTCGTCGTCGCCCAAGCGCTGCAGGGTGGCGCGGAACATCAGCCGGCCCCGCCCCAGCGACAGCGCGCTCTCGGTGGGGGTGACCGTCACCGGCGCCGCGGTCCCGAACACCGCGGTGATGGGGTGGCGACCGACCGCGTCGGTGCGCAACGCGATCGCAAACCCGAAGCCCGCACCCACCACGCCGACGGCCAACAGGCCGGAGCAGATCGCTTGCACCCCGGGCGTGCCGCTTCCGCGACCCACTCGCCACAGCACGCCGCCCACGGCCAAAGCTACGCAGCACCAAGCGAGAGCCCTGCCGACCGGCCACACCATCCCGGCGGCCGTCACGAGCCAGCTGGTCAAAGCCGCCGGAACCAGGCGCAGGTCTAACAGCTGGAGGTGCGCCGTCGAATCGGAGCCGGGTTGGCTCACCGCTATCAGACACGGACGAGGGCGCGCAGCTTCTCCAGCCGCGCCGGGCCTATACCGTCGACATCGGCGAGCTGGTCGACGCTGGTGAACTTGCCGTTGTGCTGCCGCCACGCCACGATCGCCGCAGCGGTGACCGGCCCCACCCCGGGCAGTCCGTCCAGTTGCTCGACGGTCGCGCTGTTGAGGTCGAGGACCTCAGCAGCCTTGGGCTTGCCCGGGGACGTGCTGGTGCCCGCCGGTCCGGCCGCCGGCGGCGTGCCCGGGCCCACCGAGCTGCCCAGCGTCGTCGGCTGGCCTGGGGGCGGAGCAAGACCGACCACGATCTGCTCGCCGTCGGCCACCGGGCGGGCCATGTTCAAACCGATAGTGTCGGCACCTTCGATGGCCCCGCCGGCGGCGTGCAGGGCATCGGCGATCCGTGCGCCGGGCGCCAGGGTGACCAGCCCCGGCGTGTGCACCAGGCCGACCACGCTGACCACCACCGGCTGCGCGGGCCCCGCGCTCGCCGAGGAGCGCGGACCGGCGGATGAAGTCCCCGAAACCCGTTCTACCGGAGGCAGTTTGGCCGACATCACCGGCGCTGGGTGATCGCGCACCAAGGTAAAGATGGTGATCAGCACCGCCAGGGCGGCGACCACGGCCAGCGCGATGGCACCGGCGCGGCCGGGGTCGGCGCGCACCCTGGCAAGCCACCCCCTACCGGGTGACTCGTCGGGCAGCCAGGTCGGCAGCAACGAGTTCGGGTCGTCGTGGTCGTCTCCCTCCGGCTGCTCCGGCGAGTCAGGGTCCGGGTCACCGCCGAGCCGTCGGTGTAGTCGCTGGACGGGAAGTTCTGTTCGCATGCGCCGACCGTAGGTGCGACGACCGCCACGATGGCCGCGACCGAAGGCCGGATCGCACCGGGTTGTGGATTAACCCGAGGCTGTGCACAACGACTCCGTCGGATGGGTCAAGATGGAACCGTCGCGCACGACCAGGGACATCAGGAGGCCGCAATGAAGCTGGCGCTCACAGCCGACGAAGCCGCCTTCCGAGACGAGCTTCGCGCGTTGTTGACCACGAAGATTCCGGAAGAGATCCGTGCGCGGGTGCGCCAGGGCAGGTCGCTCACCCGCGACCACATCGTCACCAGCCACAAAATCCTGCATGAGCACGGGCTCGCGGTGCCCAACTGGCCCGTCGAGTGGGGCGGCAAGGACTGGACACCCACCCAGTTCCAGATCTGGACCGACGAGATGCAACTGGCATCCGTCGTCGAGCCGCTGAACTTCAACACCAAGATGGTCGGCCCGGTGATCGCCGAGTTCGGGTCGCAGGAGATCAAGGAGCGGTTCCTGCCGCCGACGGCGAGCATGGACATCTGGTGGTGCCAGGGCTTCTCGGAGCCCGAAGCCGGCTCCGACCTCGCCTCGATACGCACCACCGCGATCCGCGACGGCGACAGCTACGTCGTCAACGGCCAGAAAACCTGGACAACCCTCGGCCAGTACGCGGACTGGATCTTCTGCCTGGTGCGCACCGATCCGCAGGCGCCCAAGCGCCAGGCCGGAATCTCGTTTCTGCTCATGGACATGGAGACGCCGGGCATCACGCTACGACCGATCAAAACCATCGACGGGGGCCGCGAGGTGAACGAGGTGTTCTTCTCCGACGTTCGGGTGCCCGCCAACCAGCTTGTCGGACAAGAGAATCAAGGTTGGACCTACGCCAAATTCCTGCTGGGCAACGAACGCACGGGCATCGCCCAGGTGGGCCGCACCAAAGTGCGTCTCTCCCAGGTGAAGCGACATGCGGCGCAGACCGGAGTGCTCGACGATCCGCTGTTCGCGGCGCGGCTGGCCGAGGCCGAGAACGACATACTGGCACTGGAACTCACGCAGGCACGGGTGGTTTCGGGTTCGTCGAAGGGAAAGCCCAACCCGGCGTCGTCGGTGCTCAAGCTGCGCGGCAGCCAACTGCAGCAGCTCGCCACCGAGCTGCTCGTCGAGGTCGCCGGCCCCGACGCACTGCCGGTGGGCGGCGACGGGATCGCGTCACCGGAGTGGGCGCAATACAGCGCCCCCCTCTATCTCAACTACCGCAAGACATCGATCTACGGCGGCACCAACGAGGTGCAGCGCAACATCATTGCGTCCACCATTCTCGGATTGTGAGGCAATCATGGACTTTCAGTTGAGCGATGAGCAGGGCCTGCTCCGCGACACCACCCGCGACCTGCTATCCCGCAGCTATGACGCGGAGTCCCGCAACAAGGCGATCGACAGCGACCTCGGCTGGAACCGCGAGGTCTGGAGCCAGCTGGCCGACATCGGGATCCTTGGACTCGGGTTCGACCCGGAGGAATCTGGTCAGATCGAGATCATGGTGGTACTCACCGAAATTGGGCGCCGGCTGGCGCCCGAGCCGGTCATCCATGCCGCGCTGGCACCGGGCGGACTGATCGCCGAACACGGCAGCGACGCGCAGAAAGAGCTGCTCGACGAGGTGGCGGCCGGCCAACGGCTGCTGGCGTTCGCCCACCAGGAGCCCGGTCGGCGCACGCCGTTCACCGAACTCACCACTCAGGCTGTGCAGCAAGGGAATTCGTGGACCCTGAGCGGGCGGAAGAACCCGGTGCTCGCCGGTGACGGCGCCCAGACGTTGGTGGTCACCGCGGCCTTGCAGGACGGCGGCAACGGGTTGTTTCTGGTCGACGCCGATGCCGTCACACGGCAGCCGTACGCGACGTTCGACGGTCAGCGCGGCGCCCAGATCGACCTGGACAACGCGCCCGCCGAACCGCTTGGCGACGCTGCGACTGATGCTTCCGAGGCCATCGGCTCCGCCATAGTCCGGATCCAGTCGGCGCTGTGCTCCGAAGCGGTTGGCGCGATGGAGGAAGCGCTGCGGCTGACCACCGATTACCTCAAGACGCGCAAGCAGTTTGGCGTCACCCTCAACAAATTCCAGGCGCTCACTCAGCGCGCCGCCGACATGTACATCTCGCTGGAATTGGCCCGCAGCATGAACCTCTACGCCGCGATATCGATCGCCGACGGCAACCTCGATCCGGTGATCGCGTCGCGGGCCAAGCTGCAGATCGGGCGGGCGGCCCGGCACATCGGGCAGGAGGCGATCCAACTGCACGGCGGCATCGGGATGACCGCCGAATACCCGGTCGGCCACTACGCGGCCCGCCTAACCGCGATCGAACACACGCTGGGCTCCGCGCAGGATCACCTCGGGGTGCTGATCGACCATCTCAGCGACTACGACTTGGTGCACCTCTAACACATGGCCAAGCAGTCTGAGCGCGCCGACAGCGCAAACCGGTCATTGCGGGTGATCCAGTGGACCACCGGAAACATCGGGCGGCGATCGCTGCACGCCATCATTGGCCGGCCCGACATGGAACTGGTTGGGGTGTACGCCCACGGCCAGGACAAGGTCGGTGTCGACGCCGCGGAACTCGCGGGTTGGCCTGAGTCCACCGGCGTCCAGGCCACCAACGACATCGATGCGCTGCTCGCGCTGCGGCCCGACGCGTGTTGCTATAACCCGTTGTGGCCCAACGTCGATGAGTTGGTGCGGCTGCTGGAGTCGGGAATCAACGTGTGCTCGAGCGCCGCCTGGATCACCGGGGGCAAGCAGACGCCGCAGGACCGCCAGCGCATTCTGGACGCCTGCGAGCGTGGCGGCTCGACGATCTTCGGCAGCGGCGCACACCCGGGCATGACGAACATGGTCGGCATGGTGCTCAGCGCCTCCTGCGAAAAGGTCGACGAGATCCGCATCACCGAATCGGTGGACTGCTCGACCTACGAGTCGGCCGAAACCCAGACGGCGATGGGCTTTTCCCGAGACCCCGACACCCCGGGGCTGGCCGAAAGCGTCCGGCGGGAAAGTGAAGTCTTCGCCGAGTCGGCGGCGATGATGGCCGACGCGATCGGGGCGCACCTGGACAGGCTGACGTTCGACGTCACGTTCACCCCCGCCACCGGCGATTCCGACCTTGGCTTCATGAAGATTCCCGCCGGCACCGTCGGCGGCGTTCTCGGCTATCACCGCGGTTGGGTCGGCGATCGCAACGTGGTCAGCGTCGGCTTCAACTGGACCATGGGTAACCACGTCGTCCCACCCAAGCCACTCGAACACGGCCACGTGATCCAGGTGTTCGGTCTGCCCAACATGCGCACCGTGCTGCACTGTCTGCCGCCCAAGGACTGGACCGAGCCCGGGTTCATGGGGCTGGGCATGATCTACACCGCGATGCCGGTCACCAACGCGGTGCCGGCGGTAGTGGCCGCCCGGCCCGGCATCGTCACGTTGGCCGATCTGCCACCGGTCACCGGCCGCTTTACCCACTCCACGCCCTAGACCCCCATGTCTCGCGCCGCCTTGCCGGACCCGAGGAACGGGTGCGTGCACTAAGGATTAATATATTTAGCCGACCAAATATTTCTGTCGATTCAGCGCAGTGGCGAAGGAAGCAAGCTCTCCGATTGGACGTTGCAACCCCAGATCGGTGCCTGGATATTCGTGGTATTCGCGGGAGGCGGTGAGATGAGCATTTCGGGTCGCGTCACCCGCGGGCTCAAACGGGCGTGGATACCGCTGGTCTTGATCGTTGTGCTCGCCGTGTCGGCACTGGTCGTGTCGAGACTGCACAAGATCTTCGGCGCACAGGATCTCAACGCCAACGCCGGCGCCGGCATCAAGATCGTGCAGTTCAACCCCAAGGTCGTCGTCTACGACGTGTACGGACCTCCCGGGTCCACGGCGAATATCAACTACTGGGACGCGGACGCCAACACGCACCAGATCAACGCGGTCCCGCTGCCCTGGTCGCAGACGGTTTCCACAACGCTGCCCTCGGTGAGTGCCAACATCATGGTGCAGGGCGACGGTAGTCAGATCAGCTGTCGGATCACCGTGGACGGTGTAGTCCGCGAGGAGCGACAGTCCGACGGCGTCAACCCGCAGACCTTCTGCCTGGTGAAGTCCGCATGAGCGACCTCGACGACGCAACCGACGCGGCTACCGGCCCGGTCAAAGTCCAGGACGCTTCGGACCCGACGTCGCCGGTGCGCACTCGCCACCCACATCGGCCCTTCATCCCGCACATGATCCGCCTCTTCGCGGTGCCGATCATCCTGGGCTGGGTGCTGATCACGGTCGTGGTGAATGTCGCCGTGCCTCGGCTGGAGGTGGTCGGCGAGGCGCACTCGGCGCCGATGGCCCCGCTGGACGCACCGTCGATGAAGGCGATGATGCAGCTCGGGCACAACTTCAAGGAATTCGATTCCAACAGCACGATCATGATCGTGCTGGAAAGCCAGGCCGCCCTGGGTAACGAGGCGCATCACTACTACGACAACCTGATTCGCCAACTGCAGCAGGACCATAACCACATCCAGCACATCCAGGACTTCTGGGGTGACCGGTTGACCGCGGCGGGCGCCCAGAGCGCCGACGGCAAGGGCGCCTACGTGATGTTGAACCTGGCCGGTAATCAGGGCACCACCCAGGCGAACGATTCGGTCGAGGCGGTCCGCAAGGTCATCGATAGGAACCCCCCGCCGGCCGGGCTCAAGGTCTACGTCACCGGTCCGGCCGCGCTCAGCGACGACATGCACGTGATCGGCAACGCGAGCCTGGCCAAGATCACACTGTTCACGCTCGCGGCGATCGCGATCATGCTGTTCCTGGTCTACCGCTCCATCTCCACGACACTGATCCAGTTGTTCATGACCCTCATCGCGTTGGCGTGCGCGCGTGGAGTCGTCGCGGTCTTGGCGTATAACAACGCATTCGGGCTCACCACGTTCGCCGCGAACATCCTCACCATGCTGGCGATCGCGGCAGGCACCGACTACGGCATCTTCCTTGTCGGCCGATATCAGGAAGCGCGACTGTCCGGGGAGGACCGAGAAACCGCCTACTACACCACTTTTCGCGGGGTGGCGCCAGTGGTGCTGGGCTCGGGTCTGACCATCGCCGGCGCGACCTACTGCCTGAGCTTTGCGCGACTGCCGTGGTTCAACACCATGGGCGCACCCGTCGCCATCGGCATGCTGGTCGTCGTGCTGGCCGGGCTGACGCTGGGCCCCGCGATCGTCTTCCTGGGCAGTAAGGTCGGCCTGTTCGAATCCAAGCGGGCGGCCAAACGGGGTCGCCTATGGGGGCGGGTCGGCACTGCGGTAGTGCGTTGGCCCGCACCGATTCTGGCGATCAGCGCCGCGGTGGTCCTCATCGGCATGGTGGCGCTGCCCAGTTACCACACCAGTTACAATGACCGCTACTACCTGCCCACCTCGGCGCCGTCGAACCAGGGGCAAGCCGCCGCGGACCGGCATTTCTCCCAGGCCCGGATGAATCCGGACATGCTGATGATCGAGGCCGACCACGACATGCGAAATACGGCCGACATGTTGGTGTTGGACAAGGTCGCCAAGAACGTCATCCGCGTTGTGGGTATCGCCATGATCCAGGACATCACCCGGCCGTTGGGTATCCCAATTCAGCACAGCTCCATACCTTTTCAGAACAGCATGCAGAGCCAGACGACCATGCAGAACATGAAGTTTTTAAAAGACCGGATGGCCGACATCACCAAGATGGCCGACGAGATGCAGTTCATGATCGACACCATGCAGCGCATGTACGCGGTGACGCAGAATCTTGCCAACGCTGCTGACGACAGCGCGCGGACCACGGCGGAGACATCGGAGATCACCGACCAATTGCGAGACCACATCGCGGATTTCGAAGATATGTGGCGGCCGATCAGGTCCTATTTCTATTGGGAAAAGCACTGCTACGACATCCCCATCTGTTTCTCGCTGCGATCCATTTTCGACACGATCGACGGGTTCGACCAGCTGGCCGAGAAGTTCCATGTCCTGTCCGGCGACATCAAACGCACCGCCAATGCGACCCACGAGATGCTGGTGTTGATCCCGCCGATGATCGAGACGATGAAGACCACCAAGGGCCTGACGCTGACGATGCAGGCCACCTTCTCGGCGATGCTCGACCAGATGGATGCCTTGAGCAACACCGCGATCGTCATGGGGCAGAGCTTCGACCAGTCGCAGAACGACGACATGTTCTACCTGCCGCCGGAGGCATTTCAGAATCCAGACTTCCAAACGGGGCTGAGGATGTTCTTGTCGCCGGACGGCAAGTCGGCGCGTTTCTTCATCACCCATCAGGGTGATCCGATGACGCCGGAAGGGATTTCGCGGGTTGACGCCGAACGGACGGCCGCGCAGGAGGGTCTGAAGCAGTCCTCCCTGGCGGACGCCAAGGTGTATCTGGGGGGGACCGCCGCGACCTTCAAGGACATGGCCGACGGCGAAAAATACGACCTCATGATCGCGGTGATCGCGTCGTTGACGCTGATCTTCATGATCATGCTGCTGCTGACCCGGAGCGCGGTCGCGGCCCTGGTGATCGTCGGTACCGCGGCCAGCTCCATCGCGGCATCCTTTGGGCTGTCCGTACTCATTTGGCAGGACATGTTCCACTTCAGGATCCACTGGATCGTGATGGCGTTGTCCGTCATCATCCTGTTGGCCGTGGGATCTGACTACAACCTGCTGCTGGTCTCCAGGTTCAGGGAAGAGATCCATGCCGGGCTCAAGACGGGCACCATCCGATCGATGGCCGGCACCGGCGGGGTGGTGACGGCCGCAGGTCTGGTGTTCGCCTTCACCATGGCGTCCATGCTGGGCAGTGAGCTGACGGTGTTGGGCCAGTTCGGCTCCACCGTGTGCATTGGTCTGCTGCTGGACACGCTGATCGTGCGCACGCTGCTGATGCCGTCGATTGCCACGTTGTTGGGCCGCTGGTTCTGGTGGCCGCAAGTTGTGCACCCCCGCGGCGACAACGGTCGTCCCAAACTGGCGCCGGCGCAAGCGGCACCGGCGGTCGCGCCGGCGTCCGCTGCCCCGCGAGCGTGACGCCACAGTCGCTTTCGCGGCCGAGCATGACCACAGTCACGCCCGAGGCGCGACGTCCAGACACACCGCGACGGCCCCGGCGCCGACGTGCAGCGCGAGCACCGGCCCCAGGTCGGTGACGATCGCCGGCTGGCACGCTGGTAGCCGTTGGGCCAGTGCCGCGGCCACCTCGCCAGCGCCGTCCGGGTTGGCGACGTGGTGCACCGCCAGCGCGGCCGCTCCCTCGCCGACGACCTCGCAGACCCGGTCGATCATCGCCGCGGTCGCGTTGCCCACCGTGCGAACACGTTGCGCCAGAACGAGTTTGCCGTCGTCGATGCGCAACAACGGCTTGAGCGCCAGCGCGGTGCCCAGCCAGGCCTGGGCGCCGCCGATGCGGCCACTGCGGCGCAGGTTGTCCAACCTGTGCACCACGATGAAGGCGTGACCGCGGCCCACCGCGCACCTCGCGGCGCTCTCGACGGCGTCCACCGCACCCCCCGCGGCCGCGGCGCGCGCGGCGGCCAGCGCGACAAAGCCGGTGCCCATGGCCGCCGACTTGGAGTCGACAACCCGGACGGCCGGGCCGACTTCAGCCGCGGCTCGTTGTGCCAGGCCGTAGGTTCCCGACAAGCCCGACGAAATGTGCACGGCCACAACACCGTCACCGCCACCGTCGGTAAGCGCCCGCTGATAGGCGTCGTGTAACTCCGCCGGCGTGGCCGCGGCGGTGGTGGCATGGCGTTTGTAGATGTCGTCGGGAATCTCGTCCACACCGTCGCGCAGATCGGCACCGTCCAGCAGGATGTGCAGCGGAACCTCGCGTATCGCCCAACTTTGCCGCAGGTCTGCCGGAAGGCGCGACGACGCATCGGTCACCACCACGACGGACATGGCTCAGCCGTCAGTTTTCTCGTTCGACACACCCGATTCGGCCAGCGCTTTGAGCATCAGTTCCGCAACCGCCTGGTGTGCCTCGAAATTCCAGTGGATACCGTCGGGATTGCCCTTCCCGCTCATAACCTGTTCGCCGACAGCCGCTTTGAGATCAACCAACGGAATGTTCTGCCGCTGAGCCCAATCGGTGATCGCCGCCGCCGTCCCCGCCCTGCCGTGGTGTGCCTTGCCATAGGTCTGGGCGATGTGCACCGACGGCAGCGACGCGACGATGGGTATGCCCGGCCGATTGAAATCGATTGCGCCACGAGTCTGTTCGAGATAGTCGACGGTCAGATGCGGCGGCAGTGCGGACCTGGCTACCGGTGAAAGCCGTGGCTGCAGCCAACCGTAGCCGTCACGCACCCACCGCCGCAGCCACGGCGGGCGCACGTAGCGGATCAACTCTCGCAGCGCGGTCGGCCACACAGACGGCAGCGAATCCATGCCGCTGGTGGCGAAGATCACCGCGCCCGCGCGCGGTAGCACCGCCCAGGCCCGCGGGTCCTGGGTGGCCGCCCACCAGACGTCCCGGCAGGTCCAGCCGATGCGGCCGATCAACTCCAGATCCCAATCCAGCTGGGCAGCAACGATGTTGGGCCAGATGCGCGGATCGTCGGCGGGCAGCCCACCGGTGGGCCCGTAGTAGGCTAGCGAGTCCGCGAAGACCAGGAGCGTCGGTCGCTTTTCAGAGGACTCCCGCTTTTCAGAGGACATCGTTGGACACCTGTGCCGAAGCGTTCCACACGTCCAGCCGCCACCGGACGGCAGCAAAGCTCGCGCCTTCGTCCGAATGACCGCTCAACTGCACCCAGCTGCAATTGCCCATGCCACCCAGAATCGGCCAGTTGTCCACCGGCAGCCTTAGCAACGCGGCCGATAACGCGGCGATCAGGCCGCCGTGCGCCACCAGCACCACCGGCCGGTCCGGCTCGCCGGCACCACCCCATTCGGGCTCACGGGACACCAGCTCGGCGACCAGCGGCACACTGCGGGCGGCGACGTCGACCCGGCTCTCCCCGCCGTGCGGGGCCCACGTCGCATCCTCGCGCCAGGCCAGCCGCGCGCCCGGGGCCTCCGCGTCGATCTCGGCATGCGTCATGCCCTGCCAGTCACCGAGGTGCGTCTCGCGTAACCGGTTGTCCACGAACACCTGCAGCCCGGTCGTCTCCCCCAGTTTGACCGCCGTGTCATAGGCGCGCCGCAGATCCGACGACACGATCAGCAGCGGCTGCAGCTTGCCCAGCACCTCGGCGGCGGCGACCGCCTGCGCGCGGCCCAGTTCGCTCAGCTCGGTGTCCAGCTGTCCCTGCATCCGGCTGCCGAGGTTGAAGTCGGTCTGTCCGTGCCGCAGCATCACCAGACGGCGGATGGTCATGAGTGTCCGCGTTTCTCTGACGCATCTACGGATAACACCGGGCAATCGCTCCACAAGCGGTCCAGGGCATAGAAGTTGCGGTCGTCCTGATGCTGGATGTGCACGACGATGTCGCGGTAGTCGAGCAGCGTCCAACGTCCTTCCCGCGCACCCTCACGGCGTGCGGGCTTGTAGCCCGCCTCGCGCATCTTCTCCTCGACCTCGTCGACGATGGCGTTGACCTGACGCTCGTTGGACGCCGAGGCGATAACGAAGCAGTCGGTGATGACCAGCTGCCCCGACACGTCGATGACGATAACGTCGTCGGCCAGCTTGGCGGCGGCGGCGGCCGCGGCCACGCTCGCCATGTCGATAGCTTCCTGAGTCGCGGTCACGCGTTGTTCTCCGCGTTCTGCGGGGCCGGACGCGGCGCCTCGGGTGTCCGGTACAGGCGCCGCTTGGAGACGTACTGCACGACGCCGTCGGGCATCAAATACCACAGCGGGCGGCGCTGTTCGGCGCGCCGACGGCAATCGGTGGACGAAATCGCCAACGCGGGGATCTCGACCAGGGTCAACGCTTCCTCGGGCAGCTCGTCCACGACGCCGGTGATGTGCTCGTCGCGCAGCTCGTACCCGGGCCTGCTGACCCCGACGAACCGCGCCAGCTCGAAGAGCTCCGCCCAGCTTTGCCACGACAGGATGGAGGCCAGCGCGTCGGCGCCGGTGATGAAGTACAGCTCTGAGCCCGGGTTCAGCGCGTGCAGATCCCGCAGCGTGTCCTTGGTGTAGGTGGGACCGCCGCGGTCGACGTCCACCCGGCTGACCGAGAAGCGTGGGTTTGACGCGGTGGCGATCACCGTCATCAGGTACCGGTCCTCGGCGGCGGAGACGTGTCGGCTCTTTTGCCACGATTGACCGCTGGGCACGAAGACGACTTCGTCGAGCTTGAACAGGTCCGCCACTTCGCTGGCAGCAACCAGGTGGCCGTAGTGGATGGGATCGAACGTCCCACCCATTACGCCCAGCCTGCGCAGCCGCTTTTGCATGGTTGGCCAGCTTACTGGAGCCCTGTCTCGCCAGCGTCACGCTAACGTGACCGCGGCTCCCCGGCGGCCCGCTGGCGTGACGGCGGTCACGTCGTGTACAAGGTCTCTTGTGGACGATTTGCCGCCGGCACCGGCCGAAACAGCGGAGACGCTCACAGATTCCATGACCCGGCGGTTCTACAGCCGTTCGGTGGTCTCCGGTGAGATCTCGCTGCCCGCCGTGCCGGCGATGATCGACGAATACGTGGCAATGTGCGACACCCTCTTTGCGGCGGTGGGACGCAAGTTTTCCGACGACGAACTGGCCCACGTCAGGACGGTGCTCGAAGGCCAACTGGCACAGGCCTACGCGGCGTCCCCGCGTTCGACCATCGTGATTTCCTACACCGCGCCCATCGGCTCGACCTTGCACTACCAGGTCAACGCCCGCTGGTTCACCGTGTCCGAGGCCTACGAGAATTGGTTCGAAACCCGTGAGCCGCCGCTGTTCGGCACCGAACCCGATGCGCGCGTATGGACGCTAGCCAACGAGGCGACCGACCCGTCGACTTGTCGGGTCCTCGAAATCGGGGCGGGAACCGGTCGTAACGCCCTGGTGTTGGCCCGGCGCGGGCATCCGGTCGACGTGGTCGAGATGACCCCGAAGTTCGCCGACATGATCCGTGCCGACGCCGAACGGGAATCGCTTGACGTCCAAGTCATTACGCGTGACGTCTTTGCGACGACGGATGACCTGCGCCGGGACTATCAGCTCATCGTGCTCTCCGAGGTGGTGTCGGATTTCCGGACCACGCAGCAGTTGCGCGGAGTGTTTCAACTCGCCGCGCGGTGCCTGGCTCCCGGTGCACGTCTGGTGTTCAACGCGTTTCTGCCGTGCGGTGGTTATGCACCCGACGAGGCCGCCCGCGAGTTCGGCCAGCAACAATATACGAGTATCTTTACCCGGCATGAGATGTCAACTGCGGCAGCAGGACTGCCGCTCGACCTCGTTTCTGACGACTCCGTCTACGACTACGAGCAGGCCCACCTGCCCGCAGGAGCCTGGCCGCCCACCAGCTGGTACGCGGATTGGGTCAGCGGGATCGACGTGTTTCCCGTCAAGCGTGATCAGAGCCCCATCGAACTGCGCTGGCTGGTCTTTCGCAAGACGCACTAGGACGGTCCGCCCCGGCGGTGACGCTGGGCAGTGGACGCGGGACACGACACGAAACTTTCAGTGAAATCCCGACATTCGCGCCCGCGCACCATTAATGTCCACGTGTCGCACTCGGGGGCGACGGCCGGGTTTGCTTGTTACCGAAGGTGGGGGACATGTCGTTTGTGATCGCGGTGCCGGAAGTTGTGACCGATGCGGCTGCGAATTTGGCGGCCGTGGGCACAGCCATCGGCGCGGCACAGGCCGAGGCGACGGCACCCACGACCGGGTTGCTCGCGGCCGGCGCCGACGAGGTCTCGGCGGCCATCGCCGCGGCGTTTTCTCACTACGGGTCGGCCTATCAGGCGCTGAGCACCCAGGCGACGGCGTTTCACGCCGAGTTGGTTCAGAGCCTCAACGCAACTGCAGGCAGTTATGCCTCCGCCGAGGCCGCCAACGCGGGGCCGTTGCAGACCCTGGAGCAGGACGTGTTCGGTGCCATCAATGCGCCCACCAACGCGCTGCTGGGCCGTCCGCTGATCGGCAACGGTGCCGACGGCACGACGAACGCGGAGGGCGTCGGGACGGCCGGCGGTGCCGGCGGGATTTTGGCTGGCAACGGTGGCACCGGCGGAGACAGCACGGCCACCGGCGCGGCCGGCGGTGCCGGCGGGGCGGCGGGCCTAATCGGCACCGGCGGCACCGGCGGAGAAGGCGGGTGGGGCGCGGCCGGCGGAGTGGGCGGCAGCGGCGGATTGCTGTGGGGCAACGGCGGAACCGGCGGCCCCGGCGGGCCTACCGCCGTCGGCGGCGCCGGCGGCAACGCCGTGTTCCTCGGCAGTGGGGGCACCGGCGGGCAAGGTGGTGAGGTCGCCGCCGGCGGTCTCGGCGGCCGCGGCGGGTTGCTGATCGGCGACGGCGGCACCGGCGGTCAAGGCGGAGCCCTGGGCGCCGGCGGCCAGGGCGGACCCGCCGGCACGTTCGGGGGGCACGTCGGCGCCAACGGCGCCGCCGGCCCGGAACCCACCGCGACCATCATCAGCGGCGATGGGGGCCGCCCCTATATTGAGGTGTCGGTCAACGGCGGACAACCGGTGGAGATGCTGGTGGACACGGGGTCCACCTCGACGCTGATCCCGGCACAGTGGCTCGACGTGGCGACGTTGGGCCCCTCCACCGGGTCGGGACAGTACGCGTTCGGATCGCAGTACGATTCAACGGTCGATTACTACACCACGTATACGGCCCAGCTGAATTTCGGGAACGGCGTGATCACCAAACCGATGACCATCGGCGTCATCACGGCCGAAACCCACAGCGACGGCAGCGGGCCACCGGTTTTCCAGACGCCCGACGAAGCCGTGCTCGGCGTAGGCGCCAACACCACGAGCCTGCCCTATTACCAGACCAGTGCCGTGCAGCAGTTGCCCGGCGCGCTCGGTGAGGGGCTGCTGATCAACGAACCGAAGGGATACGTGCAGTTCGGCCCGAACCCGCTGACCCCGTACGCGGGGGTTTCCGGGGCGCCGATCACCGACAACTTCGAGCTATCGGTCAATTACAACCCGTTGGAAAACGTCGTCGGTGCGAATGTCGATACCGGCGGCAACGGCGGAGACATCCCGGAAAACCTGCTGCCGGCAAACCTTCAGGCGACCCTCCAACCCGGGGACTACCTGCCTGCGGGTACGACCCTCGTGCTCAACGCGCCGGGGCCTTCCGCCAGCGGCTTGACGCCGGTCTACACAGAAATAGTTCCCGGTAATTCCATGCAGGTTTTGGCGGCGGGCGACAGCTTCATCACCGGAAACTATGTCTTCACACAGACGCCGGTCTACTTGTCATACAGCCCGAGTGGACCCGGGTACGCCTCTGGCACTCCAACGGTCGGACAGTTCACCGGCACAATGTTTTTCGATACGCAGCAGCAGTAACTCACACGGGCAGCAGCTGGTCGATCACCGCGGCGAGCTGCTTGGCCGACCGGCATTCATGCATGGTGATCACTTCTTCATAGCGCGGCACGGCCGAATCACCGCTTCCCCAAAGGTGTTTGGGCTCGGGGTTGAGCCAATGCGCGTGCCGGGCGGCGGTGACCATGTCGGTCAGCACGTCGGTGGCCGGATTGCGGTAGTTGGTGCGCCCGTCGCCGAGCACCAGCAGCGAACTGCGCGGCGACAACACATTCGGGTGTCCCTGCACGAAGGAGACGAACGCGTTGCCGTAGTCGGAATGGCCGTCGCGGCTGTAGACGCCCGCCTCGCGGGTGATGCGCTGGATCGCCACAGCCAGGTCGGCCTCCGGCCCGAACATGTGGGTCACCTCGTCGGTGGTGTCTATGAAGGCAAAGACGCGGACCCGAGAAAACTGTTGGCGCAGAGCGTGAACCAGCAGCAGGGTGAAGTGGCTGAAGCCAGCAACCGAGCCGGACACGTCGCACAGCACCACCAGTTCGGGGCGTGCCGGGCGGGGCTTGCGCAGCACCACGTCGATCGGCACACCCCCGGTGGACATCGACTTGCGCAGCGTCTTGCGCAGATCGATCGAGCCCGCGCGGGCACGGCGGCGGCGGGCCGCCAGCCGGGTCGCCAGCGTGCGGGCCAGTGGGGCCACCACCCGGCGCATCTGACGCAGCTGATCACCGGACGCCCGCAGGAACTCGACGTTCTCGGAAAGCTGTGGGATGCCGTACATCTGCACGTGGTCGCGGCCGAGTTGCTCGGCGGTGCGGCGTTTTGTCTCGGCGTCCACCATCTTGCGCAGCTGTGAGATACGTTGCGCGGCTAGGGCTTTGGCGATCTGCTCCTGGGTGGGCGAGGGCTCGTCTCCGTACGGGGCGAGCAGCCCCGCCAGCAGCTTGCCCTCGAGTTCGTCCAGCGCCATCGCCTTGAGTGCCTGATACGACGAGAACGACGGGCCGCGACTGGAGCTGTATTTGCCGTAGGCCTCGACGATCCTGGCGATCATCGCGACCAGCCGCTCGTCCATGTCGGCCAAGTCCGGGTTGTCGGTGAGCAGATCCAGCAGCATCTGCCGCATCGCCTCGACGTCGTCGTCCGGCAGGGCGCCGGACGCGTCTGCGTCCTCGTCTTCGGTGACCACTGCGCGCGCGCCCAGGGCCGCGGGGAACCACAGGTCGAACATCGCGTCATAGGTCTCGCGGTGGTCGGGGCGGCGCAGCACCGCGCACGCGATGCCCTCACGCAGCACTTCGCGATCCTCCAGGCCCAGCGCGGCCATCACCCGCCCGGCGTCCACCGTTTCGGACGGCCCCACCGAGATCCCGCTCCCGCGAAGCGCTTCCACGAAGCCGACCAGGTGGCCGGGCAACCCGTGCGGAGCGAGCGGATGGGCGGGGCGGATGCGGCGAGCGGCCATCAGTTGAGCCTGAGTTCGCCGGCCGCGCGTTGCTGGTCGGATTGGTGCTTGAGCACCACCCCCAGCGTCTGGGAGATGACGGCGTCGTCGATCGTGTCCAGGCCGAGGGCCAGCAGCGTACGGCCCCAGTCGATGGTCTCGGCGATCGACGGCACCTTCTTCAGTTGCATCCCGCGCAACACCCCGATGATGCGCACCAACTCCTCGGCGAGGTGCTGGGGCAGCTCGGGGACCCGGGACAACAGGATGCGTCGCTCCAATTCGGGGGTGGGGAAATCGATGTGCAGGAACAAGCAGCGGCGTTTGAGCGCCTCGGACAGCTCGCGGGTGGCGTTGGACGTCAGCACCACCAGCGGCGTCCGGGTGGCGGTGATCGTGCCCAGCTCGGGAACGGTGACCGCGAAGTCGGACAGCACCTCCAGCAGCAGACCCTCGATCTCGATGTCGGCCTTGTCAGTCTCGTCGATCAGCAACACCGTCGGCTCGGTGCGCCGGATCGCGGTCAGCAACGGGCGCTGCAGCAGGAACTCCTCGCTGAACACGTCGTCCTTGGTGGTCTCCCAGTGGTCCCCGTCCCCGGATCCGGCCTGAATACGCAGAATCTGCTTGGCGTGGTTCCACTCGTAGAGCGCACGGGCCTCGTCGACGCCCTCGTAGCACTGCAGCCGGACCAGGCCGGACCCGGTGGCCTGGGCGACGGCGCGGGCCAGTTCGGTCTTGCCGACGCCGGCCGGGCCCTCCACCAGCAGCGGCTTGCCGAGGCGATCGGCGAGGAACACCGCCGTCGCAGTGGCGGTGTCGGGCAGGTAGCCGGTTTCGGCCAGCCGCCGCGAGACGTCGCCGATGTCGGCGAACAACGGCACGGGCCGCGCGGGCACGCTCATAGGTGCGACTCCTTCGAAAGAGAAAAGTCAAGCGGGGCGGGTGTGGCCGGCAACGGATGAGCCCCAGACGATCCACTTGGTTGAGGTCAATTCCGGCAATCCCATCGGGCCGCGGGCGTGCAGCTTCTGGGTGGAGATGCCGATCTCGGCGCCGAAGCCGAACTGCTCGCCGTCGGTGAACGCGGTCGACGCGTTCACCATCACCGCGGCCGCATCGACTTGTTCGGTAAATCGTTGGGCCGCAGCAAGATTGGTTGTGATGATCGCCTCGGTGTGCCCGGTGCCGAACTCGTTGATGTGGGCGATCGCGGCGTCCAGCCCGTCGACCACCGCCACCGCGATGTCCATGCTTAGATATTCGCGGCGCAGGTCGTCCTCAGCGGGGTCGAGGTGAGGGGTGACACCGGCCTCCTGCAACCCGTTAAGCAGCCTGGGCATCGCCGCGCCGGCGATCGCCGCATCGACCAGCAGCGTCTCGGCGGCATTGCAGACGCTGGGGCGGCGGGTCTTGGAGTTCAGCAGGATCCGTTCGGCGACCTCCAGGTCGGCGGCTTCGTGCACGTACACGTGACAGTTGCCGACGCCCGTCTCGATGGTCGGCACCTGCGCGTCGCGCACCACCGCCTCGATCAGGCCCGCTCCCCCGCGCGGGATCGCCACGTCCACCAGACCGCGAGCCTGAATGAGGTGGGTCACCGTGGAGCGGTCGGCGGCCGACAGCAATTGGACCGCGTCGGCGGGCAGCTCCTGGCCAACCAGCGCGCCACGCAGCACCATGACGAGCGCTGCATTGGAGTTCGCCGCCGACGAACTGCCGCGCAACAGCGTGGCGTTGCCGGACTTGAGCGTCAGCCCGAATGCATCCACGGTGACGTTGGGGCGGCCCTCGTAGATCATGCCGACCACCCCGAGCGGGACGCGCTGTTGGCGCAGCTGCAGCCCGTTGGGCAGGGTATAGCCGCGCAGTACTTCGCCGATCGGATCGGGCAGGCCGGCGACCTGCCGCAGACCGGCGGCGATGCCGTCGATGCGCTGCTTATTCAGGGCCAGCCGGTCGAGCATGGCGGCGGGGGTGTTGGCGACTCGAGCCGCGTCGAGGTCGTCCGCGTTGGCGGCCAGGATCTCATCGGCGTGGGCCAATATCTCGTCGGCCGCGGCGTGCAGCGCGCGGTCCTTGACCGCCGTGGCCGTGCAGGCCAGCACGCGGGCGGCCACTCGCGCGCGCCGCGCGGCGTCGTGCACCGCTTGACGCAGGTCAGGAGACGAGGGCGCTTGCACACTCATCACCCCAGGGTATCGGGCCTTGTCATACGGTGGAGATCACGCCCACCAGCGCTGACGCGATTGCCGGGCCCGCCCGTCTTGCTGGTGTCGATTGCGGCGCCGCTACCCGGACTTCTTACCCCACCACTGATAGAGGCTGGCGATGTCGGGGCCCCGAACGACGCCGACCCTCAACTTGGCATTGTCCGACCAGACAACCACCGCGCTTTTACCGGAGTCGTCGCCGATGGTCCCGCACTCCACCTGGCCACCGGTTTGACCGTTACTGGCGAAAGTCCATGTGCCAGGGGACGACTGGTTTCCCGGGCACGACGGCGAAATCGTCACTTTTTCCGCCACGGTTTGGAAACCCGAGGCCACGTCATTGGCGTTGCCGAACAACCCGAATACGGCGGCGGTCGGACCACCAGGCTCGCTGCTTTGATCGCACGTCACTTTTTCCAATGCGGGCGGCTTCGGCGTCGCCTCCTGGCAATTACTGGACGAGAAACCCGCCGGCAGCATGCCCATCAGCTTGTTCGGATCCGCCCAGGCCGGGAGGGCAACAGCCGTAGCCCCGACGACCATCGCCGCGCTAACGCAGATCAACCGGACGGCGCCGGCAAAAGGAAACATTTCAACACATCTCCCATGTTTGGTGTGGCAGGACGAGGCCCGCCGCCCACTTCGCGGACCTCTGTGGCAAACGCTATCCCGACCAGGAGTTCGGCGAAGTGTTTCGGCCGAAACTTCGGCGCTTGCGCGTACCTGACATGCCCGCGGCCCGGCGCCGCCGGCACCGGTTCAGCTGACGCGCTCGCGCCGCATCATCCGCCGCGCCTCGCTCTGCCGCTCTTCGATGAGCCGGCCCAGGTCCTGCAGCAGCATCGATTTGCTCATCACGATCTGCTCTAGGTGTTCGCGCTGGATCTCCAAGGCGGTCACCTCCTCGAGCGCGTAGGCACCGGCGAGATTCGGTTGCCGGGTCAGCGCGGTGATACCGAGAAACGAGCCCTGGTCCAGGGTGGAGACCGGAATGACGACACCGTTCTCGTCGATCACGGTCAGCCGCACGCTTCCGGTGACCAGGAACATCATCATCTTGGGTACCGTCCCCGCGTACTGCACGATTTCGTCAGCGCCGTATCGCACGACCTTGGCGTACGGAGCCAGCATCTGCTGATCAGGCAGGGTCAGCCGCAACTCCGGCGCCACCACAGTGCGCAACGCCTCCTTGACCCGTTCGGGCGTCGAGAAGTCGTCGGTGGCGCCGTCCAGATGGAGCCCCTCCCGCCGAGAGGCGTACCAGAGCCAACGCACGAAAGTCGACTGGGTGGCTCCGTCGTCGGCGGGTGAGTACAGCCTGACATTGGTGCGGTACTCGCCGCCGCCCAGCGCGACCGAGGTGGGCGTTGTGCCCGCCTGGAGCAACGGCAGCGCGCCCGCCACCCGCGTCAGCGTCGCGCACACTTTGTCGGGCGAATCGGCCGTGGAAAACGTGGTCGTCATCGAGCACTTGTGCGTACCTGCGGGTCGGCTCATGTTGGTGAATGACGTGGTGGCCAGCATCGAGTTCGGCATGATCCGCAGCCCGCTGCCGGTCTGTATGTGGACCGCGCGCCAGTTGACCTCGACGACCCGCCCACGCGCCGTCTGCGTGTCCAGCCAGTCGTTGATCCGGAAGGGTTGCTCGAACAGCATGAACAAGCCCGACACGATCTGTCCTACGGAGTTCTGCAGCATCAGGCCGATGACCACCGACGTGACACCCAGCGCGGTGAACAGGCCACCCACCCGCACGCCCCAGATGTAAGACAGGATCAGCGCCAGACCCACACCGATGAGCCCGAAGCGGCCGACGTCGAGGAAGATCGCCGGTACCCGTTTGCGCCAACTGTTTTCGGGCGCGCCCTCGAAAACCGTAGCGTTGAGCCCGGACAGCAACAGCACCAGGACCAGGAAGCCGAAGGCGGTGGTGAGGATTCGCACCGGGCCCAGCCCGGCGGGGATCTGTGAGGCCTTGACAAGCAGCAGCAACAGCGCGCCAAGCGGCAGCAGGAAATTGCGCAGCAGGCTTACTTGCCTGGCCAGCCCGCTGTTCCTGCGGGTGAGTGAGTTTTGCAACTCGGTGAGAACGATCAGCGCGCAGGGAAGTCCGATGGCGATCGCGACCGTCCAGTAGAACCACGACGCGTGGAACGCGTTCATCATCGCTCCGACAACCGGTAGATCGTCTGCTCGGTCCCACCGACCGAAATCGTGCCCGACTGGGTGAACTGCCGGACGTCGCGCATCGCCTCGTATACCGGTGTGGCCACGTAGATGCCGGGTTGCGCCGCCCCCCTGTGCATTTGGTAGGCCATACTCACCGCGCCGCCCCACATGTCATAGACCAGACTGGACTGCCCGACCAACCCGCTGATGACGTTGCCGGTGTTGATGCCGACCCGCAGACCCAGATCACGACCGGTTTGACCATTGAAACGCTCGATGATCCGCTGCATCTCAACGGCAAACTCGACGCTGCGGTGGATGCTGTCCAGACGCGGGGTGATCACCCCGCAGCTGGCGAGGTAGCCGTTGTGGAACGTGCGGATCCGTTCGACGCCCAGGGCTTCGGCGGCCGCATCGAACTGACGGAACAGTTCGTCGACGATCCCGACCAATTCGGCGCCCGATAGATCGTTGGAAATCTCGTCGAGCCCAACGATATCGGCGAAGACAATGGCGACGTCCTGGTGCTTCTGCGCGATGGTCGACTCGCCCTCGCGGTACCGCTGGACAACAGATTCCGGCATGAGCGCCAGCAGCATCCGATTGTTTTCGCTGCGCTGCTCGTTGAGCAACTCTTCCTTGATCGCCAGATTGCGGCTCATCTCATTGAAAGCCGCAGTAAGGTCACCGATTTCGTCTCGCGCTGTCACCGGGATGTTGATGTCGTAGTCGCCCGAACTGATCTTTCGCGTGCCTTCCTCGAGGCGCCGGACCGGTCGCACCGCCGCCTGGGCGATCAGCATCGAGGCCACACATATGACGAAAACCATAGCCGTGACGGCGATTGAGAGCGTTTTGCTGAACTTGCCCAGGCGCGCAAAAGCATCGGAGTCGTCTCGCGTCGCCAGGATCGACCAGTGCAAGTCGGAGTGCTCGATATTCAACGGGGCGTAGGCTTCCAATTCCCTGTTGCCCATGTAATCGATGCCGGTGACCACCCCGGTCTCGCCACGTTGGGCGGCACGAAGACCGGAACTCGGAACCGGCTGCACCAACGTCGTGCCGCCCAACCGGATCGCCCGGTCGACGACGTCGGGCGGCGTGCCGGCGGTTATCGCCGTGCGCCGGTATTCCTGCGGGTCTTCCAGGAAGTCCCTTGAATCCGAACGCATCAGGTCGTCGGGGCCCGCGAGATAGGTCTCAGTCGACGGGCCCATCCCGGCGTCCTCCCAGTGCCTGTTCGCGGTCATGATCTTGTTGATCTTCGCGATCGGCACCGGGAGCGCCATGACACCGGTAATCTTGCCGTTCATCCCGACTGGCGACACCACCCACGCGGTGGGGGCTTCGAGTAGCGGCTGGTACGGCTGGAAATCGGTGACCCAGACGAAGTCGACATCGTTGGAGCGCAACGCTTTTTGGTACGCGTCTCGCAGCTTTGACTCGCGATACGGGCCGGTGAGGACATTTGTCCCGAGGTCAGGGCCCTTATCCACGGAGTAGACGACATTGCCCTGCAAGTCCAGCAGGAGCGCGTCCCGGTAGTCAAAGCGGGTGACGATGCCACGCATATAAAAGTTGAACCGCGCGTTGGCGGCCGTCCAGGCGCTGCCGTCACCGGCGTCCAGCACGGGCACGGAGTCGGGTGTGGAGGCGGCGGTGTAGTACGCCTGAAGATACCTCTGCGCGTTGGAAGTTGGCAGCACCGCGTCGAGGTCGATATCCTCACCTGTTGCCCGTTTGACGGGCTTAAGCATCTGGTTTTGGTAATAATTGACAACCGACTGCTGCTGGGCCGGAGTGATCGTGGCATTGTTTAATTCGTTGAAGCCCGTGGTGAACGCCTCGGTCGCCTGGACGATACTGAATCCGCCGCTGTAGACGATCAGCGCGCTGCTTACCTCCTTGAACAGCGCCTCGACCTGCCGCTTCTGCGATTCGCGCAACTCGACCAGTCGCTCGGACTCGACTTCCCGCAACGCGCTGCGGCCGGATACCGCGCCGATCAGCGCGATGACCCCGACGCCCAGGATGCTTGACAACAGCATCGCCACCAGGATCTTGGACTGGATCCCGAATCGGAATCGCGTCCACAGCAAAGGACGCCGCACACGCCTTCTGGCCGGGGCGGTTTCGTTTCCCGGCACCGACTCTATTGGCTCACCCGATGTCAATCGGCTTCCTTCTGCTACCGGCTTGCTCCGTGCTGTTGCCTGTTGCCGTGTGCTCCCGGTCACGCTGCAGACTAGCCCGCAGCCGCGAACATATCGGCGTTTAGCCGAAACTGAGGCCGGCCCGTATCCAGGGTTTCATCGAATAGTGATGCTGCGCACCGACATAACCGCAGACATCCCCCGAAGCGTCAGGGCCGGTCGGCCCGTCCCCAGATTTCTCACCCGGACCGAAGCGACTAACGTCGACGGAATGGCAACGCGAGTCTGCGTGGTCGGCAGCGTAAACCTCGATCTGACACTGGACGTGGCTCGCCTGCCGCGCCCCGGCGAAACGGTACTGGCATCCTCGTTGACCAGGGCGCCCGGCGGCAAGGGCGGCAATCAAGCGGTCGCCGCGGCGCGCGCCGGTGCGCGGGTTCGCTTCGTCGGCGCCGTCGGCGACGATCCCGCCGCCGCACAGCTGCGGGCACACCTGCGGGCCAATGGGGTTGGGCTGGACGGCATGATCGAACGGCCCGGGCCGAGCGGGACGGCGATCATCGTGGTCGACGCCGCCGCCGAGAACACCATCGTGGTTGCGCCGGGTGCGAATGCGTGCCTGACGCTGTCCCCGTCGGTGGTCACCGATTGCGATGTGTTGTTGACCCAGTTGGAGATTCCGGTTGCGGCAGCGGTAGCCGCGGCACGGCAAGCCCGGTCGGCCGGAGCGGTCGTCATCGTCAATGCCTCACCGGCGGGCCGGGACGGAGACGCCCTGGCCGAACTGGCCGCGGCTACCGACGTGGTGATCGCGAACGAACAGGAGGCGGCCGAATGGCATTGGCGGCCAACCCACCTCGTGGTCACCCAGGGCGCCGACGGCGCCCGGTACGTCGGCACGGACGGGGAGTTCCAGGTGCCCGCGCCGGCGGTGACGGCGGTGGACACCACCGGTGCCGGCGATGTGTTCGCCGGAGTCCTGGCCGCGAATTGGCCGCCCAACCCGGGATCACCGGAGCACCGACTGCGCGCGTTGCGGCGGGCCTGCGCCGCGGGTGCGCTCGCCACATTGGTGCCCGGCGCCGGGGACTGCGCGCCGACCTCAGACGTGATCGCCGCTGTGGCCGACTGAGTTCATGGCGCGACTGACGGCACAGGGTTATCTGCCGGCCGAACTGGGTGACCTGTTGGGCTCGAGCGCGGTCGCGATGCGCGGGGCCGGAGCGGAGCGTGAGAACCGTATTGGGCAAGTTATTTCGCCGCGTTCGCGCCGGCGAACAGCGCAGTCCGATAGCCGCCTTACCGCGCCGGAATCCATGCGCCCGCGAGCGTAACGGTGCGGCGAATTCGCCGCCGGAAAATCGCCGTGGCGTTACGCTCGCGGTGATCGCGCCGCGCTACTCCGCGGGAACTAGGCTGACGAAGACAAGATCCCCTACAAGGGCTGCGACCTCGGTGGAGGGTGCTACTACATGTCGTTCGTGATCGCCGTACCGCAGATGGTGGCGTCGGCGGCTTCGGACTTGGCCGGTATAGGGGCAGTGATCGGCGAGGCCAACGCGGCGGCGGCGGTCCCGACAACCGGGGTGATGGTAGCTGCCGGTGATGAGGTGTCGGCGGCGATTGCGTCGGTGTTTTCGAGCCACGCCAAGGACTTTCAGGCACTCAGTGCGCAGGCGGCGATGTTTCATGCCCAGTTTGTGCAGGCGTTGAACGGCACGGGGGCCGCGTATACCGACACCGACGCGGCTAGTGCCTCGCCGTTGCGGGCCTTTCCGCACCCCCTCCTGCAGCCGTTGCGCACCCTGACGCAAGACGTGTTGGGGGTGATCAATGCGCCAACCGAGGCGCTGGCGGGACGCCCACTGCTCGGTAACGGCGCCAACGGGACGCCGGGAACCGGGCAAAACGGCGCACCCGGCGGGATATTAATCGGCAACGGCGGCGCCGGAGGGTCCGGCGCACCCGGCCAAAACGGCGGTGACGGCGGGGACGCCGGACTGTTCTTCGGTGCCGGCGGCGCCGGCGGGGTTGGTGGGGCGGACATTGGAGCCGGGGCCGGTAACGGCGGCGCCGGCGGCGCCGCCGCGCTCCTTTTCGGTCACGGCGGCAACGGCGGGGCCGGCGGCGTCAGTACCAGCGGCACCGGCGGCACGGGCGGCGTGGGCGGCACGGCCGCTGGCTTGCTCTACGGCGTCGGCGGTATCGGCGGCGCCGGCGGAGCCGGCGACTTCGGGGGTTTCGGCGGAGCTGGCGGCACCGGCGCCATCCTCGATCTGGTCGGCATCGGCGCTAGCGGCGGCGTTGGCGGCATCGGTGGCATCGCCGGCGGCACCGGCGGTGAGGGTGGCTCGACCGTCAACCTACTCGGACTTCTGCTGAATCCCACGCTCAACGACGGTTACCTCGTTGGCATCGGCGGCGACGGCGGGACAGGCGGGGCCAGCGCCGGTGGCTTCGGCGGCTACGGCGGCTTCGGCGGCGAGGGTGGCATCCTCTTCGGCGTCGGCGGGAACGGCGGGGCGGGTGTGTTCGGTGCGGCACAGGGCGGGTACGGCGGCCACGGCGGGATCGGCGGCTACCTCTTCGGCGCCGGCGGCAACGGCGGGCCCGGCGGGGCCAGCATCGGCGGGGGCGGGGTCGGGGGGCCCGGCGGCTTCGGCGCTGCCCTCTACGGCATAGGCGGCGACGGCGGCAACGGCGGCAACGGCGCCATCCCGGGCGCGGGTGGACTCGGCGGCCTCGGGGGGATCCTGTTCGGCGGCATGAGCGGGACGAGCGGCGCGCCCGGGTTGACAGTGTGAACTTGTCCGCGCGCTTAACGGCGTGAGAGCGATACGATTCGCGCCTACTGACTGATTCGGTGGCGATCGGTCGGTTGCCGTATCGGTTGGAGGGCTGATGTCGTATGTGATTGCGGCGCCGGAAATGGTGACGGACGCGGCGACAAATCTGGCGAATATTGGTTCGGCACTGGACGCGGCCAACGCAGCGGCGGCGGCACCGACGTCCGGGGTGCTGGCCGCGGGCGCCGATGAGGTGTCCGACGCCGTCGCGACGCTGTTGGGCGCGTATGCGCAGTCCTATCAGGCGCTCAGCGCTAAGGCGGCGGCATTTCACCTGCAGTTCGTCCAGCTCATCAATGCGGGCTCGGCCTCGTACGCCGGGGCTGAGGCCGCCAGCGCCAGACCGCTGGGGATCGTGGAGCGGTTACTGCTCGACGTGGTCAATGCACCCACCACCGCGCTGCTGGGGCGCCCGCTGATCGGCAACGGCACCAATGGTGGCACCGACGCGCAAGGGGTCGGGACTCCCGGCGGGCCGGGTGGGATCTTGTACGGCAACGGCGGGATGGGTGGGAACGGCGTCGTCGCAGGAGCGCCCGGCGGTGCCGGCGGGGACGCCGGCCTACTGGGCAGCGGCGGGACGGGCGGGGCCGGTGGGTACGGCGCGTCCGGCGGTGCCGGTGGCCGTGGTGGGTGGCTGTGGGGCGACGGCGGCGTCGGCGGGATCGGCGGGTCTCTCGCTAGTGGTGGTCCCGGCGGTTACGCCGGCCTGCTGGGCAACGGCGGGATGGGCGGGACCGGTGGGGCACTTGCGGCCGGCGGTCTCGGCGGCCGCGGCGGGTCGCTGGCCGGCAATGGCGGCACGGGCGGCACCGGCGGGGTCGCGGGTGGTGCAGGGGGCCTCGGGGGCGCCGGCGGCATGTTGGGCGCGCACGGGGTCACCGGCGTCAGTGGTGGTGCACCCACCGCGCCGCTGTATGAGATCGGCGACCGCGAGATAGCAATCATCTCCGTAGGCGGTGGCCCCAGTGGGCTGGTGTGGGTTGACACCGGGTCCACAGGTCTTTTGGTCCCACCCCAAGATGTCAATCCACAGTGGCTCGGTGCGCCCACCGCGACGGGTCAGGTGGTCGAGTACGGCAACAGCGTGCTTTTCGTGACCGAGACCTACAACACGTATACAACAACGGTGAATTTCGGGAATGGAATCAGCACCGCGCCGACCACCGTTGGTGTCATCACCTCGTATTCGGTGACGAATAATGGTGTTACAACTAATTATTCGCCCATGGAAGGACTTCCCGTCATGGGTATTGGGGCGAATCCTGGCTTCCCGTATGGGGAGGGCCCCGGCCCGCTCTCCACCAGCCCTTTGCAAGCGCTGCCGGGCAACCTCGGTCAAGGTGTGCTCATTAACAACCCGGGGGGCGTGCTGGAGTTCGCTGCCACCAACCCGTTACCGTCCTACGCTTCGGTTTCCGGAGCGCCGTGTCCGACCACCCCGTTGGGGGTGACGATCACTGGCCCTAACGGGACTGTCATATCTTCGGGAACTAGTACGGGCGCGTACATCGATTCCGGTGGTGCATACGGCGGCGTCCCGCAAACCTATATCCCGGGCAGTCAGGTCGGCGGCAATTTTCCGGTGGGAGATACCATTAACGTCTACACCAACGGCACCGATCAGACACTGCTGTACTCGGAGACGGTGACCGCTGCGAACGACCCAATAATTGTGTCAAACGCGGATAGTTTCAATACCGGCGTTTTTCCCTTCACGGGGTTCGGTGACCCCACCGGTAGCACCGGTATACCGATCTACCTCTCCTACAGCCCCAGCGGTACCGGGATGATGTACTTCGATACCTGAGAGCGTTGAGCGGTCAGCGCAGCGCCTCGATTCGCGTGGCCAGCAGCGCCGTCCATTCGCCGAGGTAACGATCGTCGCGAACGCGTGCCTGGGCAAGCTGCATCACGCCCGGGTCCGCGACCGCGGCCTGCCGGGGGCATTCGATCACCATGACCACCCCTGACGTGGCCGCCGCCTGGCTTCGGATGCCGACCGCGCGCACGTCCGCGAGCGTAACGCGGTAGCGAATCCAAGCGGATTTTTCCGCAGTGGCGCTACGCTCGCGGCCAGCGACCGCCGCGCGGACTGCGAACTAGCTTTCGGGAACCTCGCGCTCGATCTCGTCGAGCCAGATACGCGCCGACATGTCCGACGGGGCACGCCAATCCCCACGCGGCGACAGCGCACCGCCATGCGAAACCTTGGGGCCGTTGGGTAACGCCGAACGCTTGAACTGACTAAACGAGTAGAACCGCTGCACGAAGATCTGCAGCCAGTGTCGAATCTCCTTCAGCGAGTACGACGGTCGTTTGTCCTCGGGGAAACCGGGCGGCCAGTTGCCGTTCTCGGGATCGCTCCACGCATGCCATGCCAAAAACGCGATCTTGGAGGGGCGAAACCCGAAGCGCAGCACATGAAACAGTGAAAAGTCTTGCAGGGCAAAGGGCCCGACCTTCGACTCACTACTCTGCAGCTCCTCTTCCTCACCACTCGGAATGAGCTCAGGGGTGATCTCGGTGTCGAGCACCGACTGCAGCACCTCGCACACCCGCGAGTCGAATTGCTCCGACGAGATGACCCAGCGGATAAGGTGCTGAATCAACGTCTTGGGCACGCCGCCGTTGACGTTGTAGTGCGACATCTGGTCGCCGACACCGTATGTCGACCAGCCCAGCCCCAACTCGGAAAGGTCGCCGGTGCCCAGCACAAGGCCGCCGCGCTGGTTTGCCAACCGGAACAGATAGTCGGTGCGCAGGCCGGCCTGAACGTTTTCGAAGGTGACGTCGTAAAGCTTCTCGCCCCGGGCGAACGGATGGTCCATCTCCTGCAGCATCAGCTTCGCGCTGCCGGTGATGTCGATCTCTTCGAAGGTCACGCCCAGCGCGTCCGCCAGCTTGACGGCGTTGTTCTTGGTGCGCTCACCGGTGGCGAAGCCAGGCAGCGTGAACGCCAGAATGTCACTGCGCGGCCGGCCTTCCCGATCCATCGCACGCGCCGCGACGATCAGCGCATGGGTGGAGTCCAGACCGCCCGACACACCGATGACGACCTTCGGGTAGTCCAGGGCACGCAACCGTTGCTCGAGCCCGGAGACCTGGATGTTGTATGCCTCGTAGCAATCCTGTTGCAGCCGTTGCGGATCGGCCGGAACGAAGGGGAACCGCTCGACCGCGCGGAGCAGTCCGATGTCCCCGGTCGGCGGGTCGAGCCGGAACTCGATGCGCCGGAACGAGTCCGCCGACGTCTGGTGGTGCCGTCGGTTGTCGTCGAAGGTGCCCATCCGCAGCCGCTCGGAGCGCAGCAATTCGATGTCGACGTCAGCGACGCTGCGCCGCTCTCCTTTGGGGAAGCGCTCGGACTGCGCCAGCAGGACCCCGTTCTCCCAGATCATCGTCTGGCCGTCCCAGGCTAAATCGGTCGTCGACTCGCCCTCGCCCGCGACGGCGTAGACGTAGGCCGCCAGACACCGTGCGGATCCGGAGCGGGCCAGCAGGGCGCGGTCCTCCGCGCGCCCGATCGTGATCGGGCTGCCGGATAGGTTGGCCAGCACCGTCGCGCCCGCCAAAGCCGCCTCGGCGCTCGGCGGCACAGGGACGAACATGTCCTCGCAGATCTCGACGTGCAGCACCAGGCCGGGCAGATCCGACGCCGCGAACAGCAGGTCCGCGCCGAACGGGGCCTCGATGTCGCCAATGCGGATGGTGCCGCGCTCGTTGTCCCCCGCCGCGAGTTGGCGACGCTCGTAGAACTCCCGGTAGGTCGGCAGGTACGACTTGGGCGCCACACCGAGCACCACGCCGCGATGAACGACGATCGCGGTGTTGTAGATGCAATGCCGGTGCCGCAGCGGCGCACCGATTACCAGCACGGGCAGCAGATCGGCGGAGGCCGCCACGACGTCAAACAGCGCTTCCTCGACGGCATCCAGCAGGGCATCCTGCAGCAGAATGTCCTCGATCGAATACCCCGACAGCGTCAGCTCGGGGAAGACCGCCAGCGCCACCCCGTCGTCGTGGCACTCGCCCGCCAGCCGCAACACAGAGGCGGCATTGGCCGCCGGGTCGCCGATCGCGGTGTGATGCGTGCACGCGGCGACGCGGGCAAAGCCGTGCCTGTAGGCGCTATAGAAACTCATCGCCCCCCATTCTCGCCTGGCCGGTGTCAACGCCGGATCGCCGGGTATTAACTGAGCATGACCGACACCACCCTGTTGGTAGTCGACATGCTGAACAGCTACCAGCATCCCGACGCCGAAGCATTGATACCCAACGTCGAGCAAATCATCGACCCGCTGACCGATTTGGTCCGCCGCGCACACCAATCCGAGGACGTCGACGTGGTGTATGTCAACGACAACTACGGCGACTTCGCGGCCGAATTCTCCGACATCGTGCGCTCGGCGTGCGAGGGCGCACGACCCGACCTGGTGGAGCCGATCGCGCCCCCTGAGGGCAGTCGCATGATGACCAAGGTCCGGCATAGCGCGTTCTACTCGACACCGGCGGCCTATCTGCTCAATCGACTCGGCACCAAGCGACTGATCCTGGTCGGTCAGGTGACCGAGCAATGCATCCTCTACAGCGCGCTCGACGCCTATGTGCGCCACTTCCAGGTCGTGATTCCCAGGGATGCCGTCGCCCACATCGACGCCGAGCTGGGTGCTGCGGCGCTGAAAATGATGGAGCAGAACATGTCCGCCGAACTCACCGTCGCGGCGGACTGTCTGAAAGCGCCCGTAACCTCGAAGGCGTGACCGCCGTCCGTCCCGAAGCACCCGAACTGGTCGCGGAGCTGACCGGCCGCCGAGTCGCGGTGCTGACGGGTGCGGGGATCTCCACCGATTCGGGCATCCCCGACTACCGGGGTCCCGATTCGCCGCCGAGCAACCCCATGACAATCCGCCAGTTCACCTCCGATCCAGCGTTCCGGCAACGGTATTGGGCACGCAACCACGTCGGCTGGCGGCACATGGATGACACCCAGCCCAACGCCGGGCACCACGCATTGGCCTCGCTGGAGCGCGCCGGCGTGGTGCTGGGCGTGATCACCCAGAACGTCGACCTGTTGCACACCAAGGCCGGCAGCGCCAACGTCATCAATCTGCACGGCACGTACGCGCAAGTGGTGTGCCTGAACTGCGGCCACACCCTGAGCCGTGCCGCGCTGGCCGGACATCTCGAGGCGCTCAACCCGGGATTCATCGAGCACGTCGAGGCCGTGGGCGGGCCGGCGGTGGCCCCCGACGCTGATGCTGTCGTCGCCGACACCGCGTCGTTTCGCTATCTCGACTGCCCGCGGTGCGGTGGCATGCTCAAGCCCGATATCGTCTACTTCGGCGAGAGTGTGCCGAAAGAGGTTGTTAGCCAGGCTTATTCGCTGGTCGACCAATCCGAGGCACTATTGGTGGCCGGCTCGTCGCTGGCGGTGTTCTCCGGCTACCGGTTCGTGCGTCGCGCGGCCGCGCTCGGCATCCCGGTTGCCATCGTCAACCGGGGCCAAACGCGAGGTGACGACCTTGCCGCCGTCAAAGTTGACGGCGGCTGTTCGGAGCTGCTGGCTCTGCTCGCCGACGAGCTGGTGCCGCTGGGCGTCGCGAAGCGAAGGTCGTTGTCCTAGTTAGCTGTTGCACTTGTGGGATTCGATCGTCCAACCCGAGCGCGCGTGACTCATGGCGTCGGCGTCGGCGGCGGCAAGGGTCGATCCGTGGCCGCCGGCGTAGACCGCGTTGTTCGACGGATTCGGGTCGGTGGCAATGCTGACACAGTTCGTGCTGCTGGCCGCCATCACGCAGTCGGTCACGCCGGCATGCGAGTTGCAGTGACTCACCGCATCGCTTTCGGCGTCGGCCTGGCTGGGCCGCCCCGACACGATGGTCGTCGTGCCTTTGCTCGGGGAATAGGCCAGCGCGATCCAGGAGTCGTCGGCGTGAGCGACCGGGATCGCCAACACACCGGCAACCGGGAGCGCCGCCAGCATCATCATCATCGTCTTTTTCATCGGAGGTTTCCTTTCGGTTTGTTGATCGTGGCCAGTCGCGGCCCTCACCGAGGACAGCGACAAACCACACGCCGCGAAAGGTGCAATCACCTTGAAGCACAGCTTCATTCACCCGCAGGCTGTCACCATTGGTGCAGCCGTGCGGGAAAATGGTTACCTGTCGCGGTCGTGCGGCATCAGCCTCCAATGTGCGACTTGACGGATTCTCAATAAATCCTTGGAAGCGGCGCTCGGCAATAGGCGCGGCGACAACCCCGGGCCGTCAGCGTAGTTGGAAAATGCTTCCCCGCGCCGGTGTCAGAATGTGCAGGGCATGCTGCGGATCGCGTGCACGAAGTTGCCCGCCACATAGGACGGTTCGCCGGCCCGGATATCCGGAAGCTGCCGCAGCAGCTCGCCGAAGATGGCGCGCAGTTGCGCACGGGCGACGGCCGCCCCCAGGCAGAAGTGTGCTCCCCCACCGCCAAACCCGAGATGCGGGTTGGGACTGCGGCTCAGGTCGAATCGGTCGGGACGGTCGAATGCCTCCGGGTCGCTGTTGCCCGACGAGTAGAACATGACCACCTTCTCGCCGGCGCGGATCCGCTGGCCGCCGAGCTCGAAATCGGTTGCGGCCGTGCGGCGGAAGGTCATCACCGGAGTGGACCAGCGAATAAACTCCTCGACCGCGGTGCCGATCCGGTTGTCGAAATCTTCCAGCAGCCAGGCCCGCTGTTCGGGGAAGTCGGTGAGCGCCTTCAGCGCGTGGCTGACGGTCTGCCGGGTGGTGTCGTTTCCGGCCACCGAGAGCAACACGAAGAACGCGGCCACGTCCGCATCGGTGAGCCGGTCGCCGTCGACCTCGGCGTTCACCAGGCCGCTGAACAGGTCGTCACCGGGGTTCTCGCGCCGCTCGGCGGCCAATGCGTTCGCCACCTGATGCAGATACAACTGGTTCTCCACCAGCACCTCCAGCGGATTGCGCCCCGCCATGGACTCCAGGTCCGCCCAGGACACCGTGGAGTCGGCGGCGTGCGCCACGCGTTCGCGTTCGGATTCCGGAATGCCCACCATGTCCGAGAGCGTGCGAATCGGCAGCTGCTTGGCGCAATGTTCGACGAAATCCGCGCCGCTGCCTGCCGCTATGAGTTCGTCGACGATGGTTTTGGCGTTCGCGTTGATGCTGTCTTCGATGCGACGGACTTGGCGTGGGGTGAACGCGGCGCTGACCAGCTTGCGCAACAAGGTGTGCCGCGGCGGATCCATCGCCAGGAAGGACTGCGACGCCTCGAGCAATTCCTCGGGGATGTTCTCGAACATCACCCCTTGGCCGGACAGGAACACTTCGTTGTTGCGGCTGACCGCGGCGATGTCGGCGCGCCGGGTCACCGCCCAATAGCCGGGGTCGTCGGGATCGGGCATCAGGGCGTCTTCCACCGGCGGATGCCAGCTCACCGGGCGCTCGGCGCGCAACACGGCGAACGACCGCTCCCGTTCCACCGCCGTCGTCGACCAGAATGCGCGCGACGACAGGTCGATCGCGTCGTAGGTGCGGCTGGCGGGAGAGGCGGTTGTCATCTGGCGGTCCTCCGTCGCAAGGGGAAAGCTATGACCACGGTCACAAACTTGACCATATGTCTAGACATATTGTCTAGTCAAGCCATCCAACGACGGCTATGCTCGGCGAATGCCATCGGTGACCCGCAAGCCGCAGGGCGGCCGGGAAGTAGGGCGCGAACACCGGCGCGGCCAGATAGAACGCCGATTGCTCGAGGCCACCGAGCGGCTGATGCGCGATGGCGCCAGCTTCACCGAGCTCAGCGTGGATCGGTTGTCGACCGAAGCCGGTATCTCGCGGGCCAGCTTCTACATCTACTTCGAGGACAAGGGCCACCTCCTACGCCGCCTCGCCAACCAGGTGTTCGAGGACCTCACCACGGGTGCCGAACGGTGGTGGGGGGTGGCCTGGCGACACAACCCCGACGACGTGCGCGCCGCGATGGCGGCCATCATCGCCAGCTACCGGCGCCACCAACCCGTCCTTGTCGCCCTCAACGAGATGGCCGCCTACGATCCGCCGACCGCGCAGACCTATCGCGAGCTGCTGTCCGCAATCTCCGGGCGACTGAGCCAGATCATCACCGACGGTCAGGCCGTCGGCTCGGTCCGCGAGGAGCTGCCCCCCGGCACCACCGCCAGTGCGCTGACCTGGATGGTCGAGCGGGCCTGTCAGCAGGAGCTGCCGCCTAATCCGCCGGAGTACGATGCCGAGCTGGCCAGCACGCTAGCCGAGATAGTCTGGGGCGCTTTGTATCTCGAACGAGCGTCGCCGTTGTAGTTAGGCTGACCAGACCGCGACCAGGTCGTCGGCGTGCACCGCGGGACGACGCAGTTCGCCGGGCAGCTCAGAGGTCGACCGACCCATCATGGTGCCGAGTTCGGCTGCGTCATAGGCCACCACACCCCGAGCGACCAACGTCGCGTCCGGCCCGCGCAACTCCACGACGTCGCCGGCGTAGAACCGTCCCGACACCGCAGTGATGCCCGCGGACAGCAGCGAGCGGCGTTGGGAGACCACGGCCCGCACCGCGCCCGCGTCCAGCGTCAACGAGCCGGTGGACTCGGCGGCATACCGCACCCAGAACCGGCGTGCCGACATTCTGGCGGAGCTCGCCGCGAACACCGTGCCCACCGAGGCGTCGGTGAGAGCGGTCGCCGCGTCGGTCGCGGCCGCCAACAGCACCGGAACCCCGGCGTCGGCGGCCAGCAGCGCCGACGACATCTTCGACGCCATTCCCCCGGTTCCGAGGTGGCTGCCCGGGCCCGCGACCACACCATCCAGGTTCGCCGGCCCGGACACCTCGGGTATGAAACGGGCACCGGCGAACTTTCGCGGATCCGCGTCGTAGAGCCCGTCGATGTCGGAGAGCAGCACCAACGCCTCCGCGCCGACCAGGTGCGCCACCAGCGCCGAAAGCCTGTCGTTGTCACCGAACCGGATCTCGTCGGTGGCCACGGTGTCGTTTTCGTTGACGATGGCCACCGCGTGCAGCGCCCGCAGCCGGTCCAGGGTGCGCTGGGCGTTCGTGTGCTGGGCCCGCATGGAAATGTCGTGGGCGGTCAACAACACCTGCCCCACCGTGCGGCCATACCGGGCGAACGCCGCGCTCCACGAATTCACCAGTGCGACCTGACCGACGCTCGCTGCCGCCTGCTTGGTCGCCAAATCCTTTGGGCGGCGCGATAATCCGAGCGGCTCGATCCCGGCGGCGATGGCACCCGACGACACGATGACGACGTCGGTGCCCGCCTTCATCCGCGCCTCGATCGCGTCTGCGAGTCCGGCCAGCCGTCCCGCGTCGAACACTCCCTCCGGCGTGGTCACCGCGTTGCTCCCGACCTTGACGACGAGGCTGCGCGCGCTCCGAACCGCTTCCCGGTGCGGGCTGGTCATGACCCGGCACCGGCCGACGGGCCAGGGCTCTCGTCCCGCAAGCGCTCGCCGCCGCGAGCCGGCTCGCGGCGCTGACGTCGCGCGGCCTTGCGCTCGGCGGCGCCGGTGCGGTCATTACGTTCCAGCCGCGCATCTGTCCCCCGACCCGACAGCGCGACCTGCTCGCCCGCTGGCGTCTGCGGCTCCCAGTCGAAGGTCATCTCGCCGATGGTGACCGCGCACCCGGGCTCGGCACCGAGCCGCAGCAGTTCATCCTCCACCCCGAGGCGCGCGAGGCGGTCGGCCAGATATCCGACGGCCTCGTCGTTGTTGAAGTCCGTCTGGCCGACCCAGCGCGTCGGCCGCGTGCCGGTGACCACGAAGCCGCCGTGACCGTCCGGGACCACGGTGAAGCCACTGTCGTCGACGGGCACCGGACGGATCACCGGCCGGCGCGCCACCGGTGCGGGGCGGCCCGCGTTGTACTCCGAAATCATCTGCCACAGCCCAAAAACCAACGGCTGCAGCCCCTCCCGGGTGACTGTCGACACCATGAACACCGGCCAGCCGCGCTGTGCGACCTCGTCGCGGACGAACTCGGCAAGCTCGCGTGCCTCCGGCACGTCAATCTTGTTGAGCACCACCGCACGCGGCCGCTCGGCGAGGTCCTCCAGCGTCGCATCCCCTGCCAGCGTGGGTGTGTACGCGGCGAGTTCGGCTTCCAGCGCATCGATGTCGGAGATCGGGTCGCGGCCCGGTTCGGCAGTGGCGCAGTCGACGACATGCACCAGCACCGCGCATCGCTCGATGTGCCGCAGGAAGTCCAGGCCCAGGCCGCGGCCCTCGGACGCGCCCGGGATCAAGCCGGGCACATCGGCGACAGTGAACGTGTGCTCGGCCGCCGAGACCACGCCCAGATTGGGAACCAGTGTGGTGAAAGGGTATTCGGCGATTTTGGGTTTGGCCGCCGAAATCACCGACACCAGCGAGGACTTACCCGCCGACGGGAATCCGACCAGGCCGACGTCGGCGACGGTCTTGAGCTCCAGCGTGAGGTCGCGGGCTTGTCCAGGCTCGCCAAGCAGCGCGAAGCCGGGGGCCTTGCGGGCCCGCGACGCGAGCGCGGCGTTGCCCAGGCCGCCGCGGCCACCGGCGGCGGCTTCAAAACGGGTGCCGAATCCCACCAGATCGGCTAGCAGACGGCCGTTTTCATCGAGTACGACGGTGCCGTCAGGCACCTTGACTTCCAGGTCCGCGCCGGCGGCACCGTCGCGGTTGTTGCCCATCCCCTGTTTGCCCGAAGGCGCGGTGATATGCGGACGGAAATGGAAGTCCAGCAAGGTATGCACCGCGGGATCGACCACGAAGACAATGCTGCCGCCCCGCCCGCCGTTGCCGCCGTCCGGACCGCCCAGCGGTTTGAATTTCTCGCGGTGGACCGAGGCGCAGCCGTTACCGCCGGAACCGGCCCGCGTGTGGATGACGACCCGATCGACAAACCGAGGCATCTCTGTTCTCGGGCTTCCCCTCATTCGCCGAGCGTGAAGCTACGGCGACATTTTCACCGAATATTCGCCATGGTTTCACGCTCGAGACCTCAGTCGGCGGTTCCCCCGGCAGCGACGATGTTGACGGTCTTGCGGCCGCGCTTGACACCGAACTGGACCGCGCCAGACGCGGTGGCGAACAGCGTGTCATCCCCGCCGCGCCCGACGTTGACGCCCGGGTGGAACTTAGTGCCGCGCTGGCGGACCAGAATCTCGCCGGCCTTGACGAGCTGGCCGCCAAACCGCTTGACACCCAGCCGCTGGGCGGCTGAATCGCGGCCGTTGCGCGAGCTAGAAGCGCCCTTCTTGTGTGCCATGTCTGTCGCCTCGCTACTTGATCCCGGTGACCTTGAGAACCGTCAGCTGCTGACGGTGTCCCTGCCGCTTGTGGTAGCCGGTCTTGTTCTTGAACTTGTGGATGCGGATCTTGGGACCCTTGGTGTGCTCGAGCACCTCGCCGGTCACGGCGACCTTGGCCAGCGCGTCCGCGTCGGAGGTAACGGTCGCGCCGTCGACGACCAGGGCCACCGGTAACAACACATTGGCGCCGGGCTCGGAGTCGAGCTTCTCGACCTTGACCACGTCTCCGACGGCGACTTTGTACTGCTTGCCGCCGGTCTTGACGATTGCGTAGGTCGCCATCGTTGCTCCTGCCTCTTGCTAACGTCTTCTGCGCGCGTGCCAGCTGCCGTGCGCGTGGTGGGTCTTTGGCGCGGGCCCATAGCTCCCGCTCGCCGGCCGAACTCGGATGGCCCAGCCTGACGACAACTGTCCAAGGGTACGTGACCAGCGGCTACAGGGTCAAACCGCCCGGCAAGCCGGATGCAGACCGTTGACGTGTCGCGCGGTCGAATACCGCCTGCCCGCCTCAGTCGACGTGAATGGGTGGACCGGCCGGCCTACCCGCGGCCCGCCGCCGGCGCGGTTGCGACGCCAAACCGACCGGCGCATCGTCGGAATCTTCCTCGTCGTCGCCGTCATCGTCACTGTCGTCGTCGAGATCCTCGTCGTCGTCCTCGTCGAGATCGTCGTCACTGTCGTCGAGCTCGTCCGCGTCGTCGAGTTCGTCGTCATCGTCGTCGAGCTCGTCGTCCTCGTCCGTCTCGTCCGACTCGTCGTCCGTGTCGTCGCCGTCGTCCGTGTCCTCGGTGTCCTCGGTGTCCTCAAAGTCTTCGGTTTCTTCGAGATCGGCAGCAACCTGCTGGGCCTTCTCGTCAACCTCTGCGGTGACTTCCTCACCCGACTCGCCGGACCCGTCGTCGTCCCGGCCGCCGCCGGTCGACGCCGCCATCGCCTTGAACATCGGATGCTCGCCGGGGGCGTGCGCGGGCACTTTGGCCACGGGCTGCTCTTCGGAGCGGTTCTTCTTCGATCGCCTGCCCCGCCGTCCGCCGGACTCGGACTTACGCCCATTGGCCGGGGCCGAATCGACGGGGTCAGCGTGCAGCAGGATGCCGCGGCCGCCGCAGTTGGGACACGAGGTCGAGAACGCCTCGATCAGCCCGGTACCCAGCCGCTTGCGGGTCAGCTGGACCAGGCCCAGCGAGGTCACCTCGGAAACCTGGTGGCGGGTGCGGTCGCGGGCCAACGCCTCGGTCAGTCGTCGCAGTACCAGATCGCGGTTGGACTCCAGCACCATGTCGATGAAGTCGATCACCACGATGCCGCCGACGTCACGCAGTCGCAGCTGGCGCACGATCTCCTCGGCCGCTTCGAGATTGTTCTTGGTCACGGTCTGCTCGAGGTTGCCGCCGGACCCGGTGAACTTGCCCGTGTTGACGTCGATCACGGTCATCGCCTCGGTGCGGTCGATGACCAACGTACCGCCGGACGGCAACCACACCTTGCGGTCCATCGCCTTGGCCAGCTGCTCGTCGATGCGATGCACCGCGAACACATCCGGCCCGGTCTGCCCGTCGGCCCCGGTGGCGGGCTCGTATTTGGTCACCTTCGAAACTAGGTCGGGGGCAACGGAATTCACGTACTCGTTGATCGTGCTCCACGCTTCCTCACCGGACACGACGAGGCCGGCGAAGTCTTCGTTGAACAGGTCACGAATGACCTTGACCAACACGTCGGGTTCCTCGTAGAGGGCGACCGCGGCACCGGCGGCCTTCTGCTTGGTCTCGGTGGCTTTGGCGTCGATCTGGCCCCACCGCTCCTGCAGCCGGTTGACATCGGCGCGGATGTCCTCCTCTTTGACGCCCTCCGACGCGGTGCGGATGATCACCCCGGCGTCCGACGGCACCACCTCGCGCAGGATCTCCTTGAGCCGCTGGCGCTCGGTGTCGGGCAGCTTGCGGCTGATCCCGGTCGACGACGCCCCCGGTACGTAGACCAGGTAGCGGCCGGCCAGCGAGACCTGAGTGGTCAGCCGCGCACCCTTGTGGCCCACCGGGTCCTTGCTGACCTGCACCACGACGTAGTCGCCGGGCTTGAGGGCCTGCTCGATCTTGCGGTCGGCGCCACCCAGACCCGCGGCCTCCCAGTTGACCTCGCCGGCGTACAGCACGCCGTTGCGACCACGGCCGATGTCGACGAAGGCGGCCTCCATCGACGGCAGCACGTTCTGCACGATGCCCAGGTAGATGTTGCCCACCAGGGACGCCGACGCCGCCGACGTCACGAAGTGCTCGACGACGATGCCGTCCTCGAGCACCGCGATCTGGGTGTACCGCGCGCCCGGGTGCGGCGGCTCGGCGCGGACCCGGTCGCGCACCACCATGACCCGCTCGACGGCCTCGCGGCGGGCCAGGAACTCGGCCTCGGTGAGCACCGGTGGGCGGCGCCGTCCGGCATCCCGCCCGTCGCGGCGGCGTTGCCGTTTGGCCTCCAGCCGGGTCGAGCCGTCGATGCCCTTGATCTCGGTATTGGCCGCGCCGCTGGAGCCACCGTTGTCGGCGCCGCCGGACTTGCCGCCCGCGCGTGGCGCGCGCTCGTGCACGACGGTATTCGGCGGATCGTCGGGCGCGGGCCCGTCCTCGTTGTCGTCACCCGACCCCGATTTGCGGCGCCGACGCCGGCGGCGTCGCCGGTTGGCCGCCTCCGACGAGCCGTTTTCGTCGTCGCCGTTGTCGGTGTCGTCGGAGTCTTCGGAATCCTGGCCGTCAGCGTCCTCGGCGTCGGCGGATTCGCCGTCCTCACCCTGGCTGTCGGATCCGCCCTGCTCGCCGCGACCCCGGCCGCGACCCCGGCGGCCCCGGCGCCGCCGCTTGTTGGCCGGGCGGTCGGCCTGGTCCTCTTCATCGGTGGCGTCGGCGTCGGCTTTCGCCTCGGAGGCGGCGGCCTCGGCGGCGCCGCCGCCCTTGGTCTCCACGGGCTGCGGGGCCACAAACAGTGGCATGTAGGGCGGCCGGACCGGTTCGCCGGCCTCGGCCGCGGCTTGCTGGGTCTGCGCGTCCCCGGCTTTCCAGAGCAGATCGCGGACCCGGATCGCATCCTCGGCGTCCACCCCGGACTGCACGTTGCGCACCCGCCCGTCGATGCTGACGAGCGCTTCGAGCACCCGCTTACTGGTAGTTCCCAGCGCTCGAGCCAGCGTGTGCACCCTGAGGCGGTCCGGCAGCTCCTCGGGCTTGGGAGTCTCAGCACGCCAGACCAGCTCGCGGACCCGGATCGCATCCTCGTAGTCCACGCTGGACTGGACGTTGCGCATCCGTCCGTCGATGCTGACGAGCGCGTCGAGCACCCGTTTGCTGGTGGTTCCCAGCGCTCGAGCCAGCGTGTGGACCCTCAGGCGGTCCGGCAACTCCCCTGGCTGCGTCGGCTCATTTGAAGTTTCTGAAGTCGGGTCACCGTCTACCACGTATTCTCCTCAAGCCCCCGGGCGCGTCAGTCGACGCGGCCACGCAAGGGCTTCGCTATGTGTCCGGGTCACTTCTCCCGGACTTGTGATGGTCTCGCGCCGAGCGGCCCAGATAGAACCCACTCGGCGCCGTGCTGAATGTCGGCTCGACATGCGGCGCCGCATCCGCAGATATCGATGGTCGCACTTGCCTAAGTCTTCATTCGGATGTGCGAAGCCGGTCTGGCGCCGTTCACCCGACGACCAGTATCCCACATCGCTGCGCGTGCAAAATCCGGGTCAATCTCCCTGAGCTGCGTACTCCCTCAGCGGCTACGCATCGGGAAACCAAAGCGCGATCTCGCGCCGGGCCGACTCGCTCGAATCGGACCCGTGCACCAGGTTGAACTGCGTTTCCAGCCCGTAATCCCCCCGGATCGTGCCCGGCGTCGCCTTTTCCACCGGGTCGGTGCCACCGGCGAGCTGCCGAAACGCGGCAATGGCGCGCGGGCCTTCCACGATCGCAGCGACCACCGGTCCGGAGGTGATGAATTCCAGCAACGACCCGAAGAACGGTTTGCCGTCGTGCTCAGCGTAATGCCGGCTGGCCAGCTCATCGCTAACGTTCCTGAGCTGCAGTGCCGAGATGGTGAGGCCCTTTGCCTCGATGCGGCTGATGATCTCACCGATCAGGCGCCTTTCGACGCCGTCCGGCTTGATCAAAACGAGGGTCCGTTCGGTCACGGCGCACAGCGTATCCGACGGTCTCAGTCAGCCCGTTCCTGTCCGCTCGCCCCGCCGCTTTGCTGTCGACGGCGCACCTCGGCGCGGAGGTACGCGATCAGCAGCCACAACCCGGTGAACAGCAGCCCGATCACCCCGACACCGGGGTACACCACGAAGCCCGCCAGCAGCACGACCTGCGCGCCCAGGTTTATCCAGATCGCCCATGGCCGGCGCTGCAGCCCGGCGAGCAATATCAGCAGCACGGCCAGCCCAATCAGATAACCCAGCGACAGCCCGGTCAGGCCGCCACCGACCGAGCCCACCACGGGTATGGCCAGCAGCACCACGACCGCCTCCAGGAACAGCGTCGCGGCCATCACCGCACCGAAGCTCTTCCAGGGGTCGGCGGGGTCGGCCGGGTCGGCCGGGTCGGCCGGGTCGGCCGGGTCGGCTGGGTCAGGCGGTTGGGCCGGGCCGGCCGGAATCTGTCCCGTCATTGCGGATCACGGCCAAACAGGGTCCGCGCGGCCCCCGCGGTGACGACCGAACCGGTCACGACGATCCCGGTGCCCGAGAACGCCTCACCCCCCGACGCCGCGTCGTCGACGAGTGCGGTCGCGACGTCGATGGCGTCGCGCAGGTTTTCGGCCGTCGTCACCCGATCGGGTCCGAACCTCTCCCGCGCGGCCAGCTCCAGAACCTCGACGTCCAACGCCCGTGGTGACCCGTTGTGGGTCACCACGACGGAGTCGAACGCCGGCTCCAGCGCGGCGAGGATCCCGTCGACGTCTTTGTCAGCGAGCACGCTGAGCACCCCGACCAGAAAGCGGAAATCGAACTCTTCTGCCAGCGTCTGCGCCAGCGCGGCAGCGCCGGCCGGGTTGTGCGCCGCATCGATGAAAACCGTTGGCGCGCTGCGCATCCGCTCCAGTCGACCGGGACTGGTGACGGCGGCAAAACCGGCCCGCACCGCTTCGATGTCGAGCTGACGCTGCGCACCGGCGCCGAAGAAGGCCTCGACCGCGGCGAGCGCCAGCACCGCGTTGTGGGCCTGGTGCTCACCGTGTAGCGGCAGGAACAGCTCCGGGTAGACCCCGCCCAGGCCCTGCAGCGCCAACACCTGGCCGCCGACCGCGACCTGGCGGCCCAGCACGGCGAACTCGGAATCCTCCCGGGCCACCGCGGCGTCTGCGCGCACCGACTGGGCCAGTAGCACCTCCATCACCTCCGGTACCTGACGCCCGATGACTGCGACGGTGTCCGGGGCACCCTCGGGAGCCCGCGCGATGATGCCCGCCTTCTCCCCGGCGATCCCGGCGAGGTCGTCACCGAGATAGTCGACGTGGTCCACGCTGATGGGGGCGATGACGGCCACCGGGGCCGCGATCACGTTGGTGGCGTCCCAACGCCCGCCCATGCCCACCTCGACCACCGCGACGTCGACGGGTGCGTCCGCGAAGGCGGCAAACGCCATTGCGGTGACGACTTCGAACTTGCTCATCGCCGGACCGCCGACCACCTGTGACTGCTGGTCGACCATGTGCACGAACGGCTCGATCTCCCGATAGGTGGCGACGTATTGCGCTGGGCTGATGGGCTTGCCGTCGATCGCGATGCGTTCCACCGCCGATTGCAGGTGGGGGCTGGTGGTTCGGCCGGTGCGCTGCTGCAGCGCGGTGACCAGGGCGTCGACGATCCGGGTCACCGAGGTCTTGCCGTTGGTGCCGGCGACGTGAATCGAGGGGTAGCCGAGCTGCGGCGAGCCGAGCAGATCCATCAGCGCGCTGATCCGGGTCAGGCTGGGCTCGATACGGGTCTCCGGCCAGCGCTGGTCCAGCAGGTGCTCGACCTGCAACAAGGACGCGATCTCGTCCGGTGTGGGAGCGAGGTCGGCGGGACCGGGCAGCTCGAAACTCTCGAATGTCACTGCAGCGCAGCCAGTCTGGCCGTGATCCGGTCGTTTTCCTCCTGTGCCAGCCGCTGGCGGTCGCGGATCTTGCCGACGACCTGTTGCGGCGCCTTGGCCAGGAAGTCCGCGTTCCCCAATTTGGCGGCCGTCGATGCCAGCTCCTTTTGCGCTGCGGCGAGATCCTTTTCGAGGCGGCGACGCTCGGCGGCCACGTCGATGGTGCCCGAGGTGTCTAGTTCGACGACGACGGTTCCCGCGCTCAAGCGGACCTCGACCGAGGCCGACGCACTGAAGCGATCGCCGGGCTCGGTGAGCCACGCCAGCGACGCCACGGCGGCCACCTGAGTGTCCAGATCCGCGTCGGCGATGCCGGCCAACCGGGCCGACACCTTCTGCCGGTCGGCCAAACCCTGGTCGCTGCGGAACCGGCGCACCTCGGTCACCAGTTTCTGCATGTCGCTGATCCGTTGTGCGGCAACCGGGTCCAGGCATATCCCGGACGGCTTCGGCCACTCTGCGATGACGATCGAAGCCGGGTCTGCCTCCGAGCCGGTCAGCGCCTGCCAGAGCGCCTCGGTGATGAACGGAATCACCGGATGCAGCAGCCGCAGCAGCGTGTCCAATACCGCGGCGAGCACGGCGGTGGTGTGCACAACCCCGTCGGCCAGCTGCGTCTTGGCCAACTCGACATACCAGTCGCAGAATTCGTCCCAAGCGAAGTGATACAGAGCTTCGCAGGCCCGGCTGAAGTCGTAGCTGTCGAGCGCCGAATCAACCTCGGCGCGAACCTCTTCCAGCCGCCCCAAGATCCACCGATCGGCGTCGGTCAGCGCGTCAAGCGCGGGCAGCGGCGCCGCGGATTGCGTAGTGGCGCCGTTTATCAGTGCGTACCGGGTGGCGTTGAACAGCTTGGTGCCAAAGTTGCGCGACGCCCGGACATGGTCCTCACCGACCGACAGATCGCCGCCCGGACTGGCGCCGCGGGCCAGGGTGAAGCGCAGCGCGTCGGCCCCGAACATCTCCAGCCACTCCAGCGGGTCAATGACGTTGCCCTTGGACTTGCCCATCTTTCGGCCGAACTCGTCGCGGATCAGCCCGTGCAGAAACACATCGGTGAACGGCACCTGCGGGCCCCGGCGGCCGCCCTGAGTGATGGTGTCGTCTCCGCCGACGAAGGTGCCGAACATCATCATCCGCGCCACCCAAAAGAACAAAATGTCGTAGCCGGTCACCAAAACGCTTGTCGGGTAGAACTTTTCCAATTCCGCGGTTTTCTCCGGCCAACCCAGCGTGGAGAACGGCCACAGCGCCGAGGAGAACCAGGTGTCCAGCACGTCGGGGTCCTGCTCCCAGCCCTCCGGAGGTGTGTCGTCGGGGCCGACGCACACCTGCTCGCCGTTGGGCCCGTACCAGATCGGGATCCGGTGCCCCCACCACAGCTGCCGTGAAATGCACCAATCATGCATGTCGTCCACCCAGGCGAACCATCGCGGTTCCAGGCTGGCAGGATGAATCACGGTGTCCCCGTTACGCACCGCGTCACCGGCGGCCTTGGCCAGCGACTCCACCCGAACCCACCACTGCAGCGACAGCCGCGGCTCGATCGGCTCGCCGCTGCGCTCCGAGTGCCCGACGCTGTGCAGATACGGGCGTTTCTCTTCGACCACCCGGCCCTGGGCCGCCAGGGCCTCGCGCACCGCGACGCGCGCCTCGAAGCGGTCCATGCCGTCGAATTGTGTTCCGGTGTCCACGATCCGGCCTTTGGTGTCCAGGATCGACGGCATCGGCAGTTGGTGTCGCACGCCGATCTCGAAGTCGTTGGGGTCGTGAGCGGGCGTGACTTTGACTGCGCCGGTGCCGAATTCGGGGTCCACGTGCTCGTCGGCGACGACGATCATGGACCGGTCCACGAACGGGTGCTGCAGGCTGGTGCCGACCAGGTGACGGTAGCGCTTGTCGTCGGGGTGCACCGCGATCGCGGTATCTCCCAGCATCGTCTCGACCCGGGTGGTGGCGACCACAATGTGGGGCTGCGAATCGTCCAGCGAGCCATACCGGAATGACACCAGCTCGCCTTCGACGTCCTGGTAGTTGACCTCGAGGTCCGAGATCGCGGTCTCGAGCACGGGCGACCAGTTGACCAGCCGCTCGGCCTGATAGATGAGCCCGGCGTCGTAGAGCCTCTTGAAGATCGTGCGCACCGCCCGGGAGAGACCCTCGTCCATGGTGAACCGGTCACGGCTCCAGTCCACCCCGTCGCCGAGCCGGCGCATCTGGCCGCCGATGGCGCCGCCGGACTCGCGCTTCCAGTCCCACACCTTGTCGACAAACAGCTCGCGGCCGAAGTCCTCCTTGGTCTTGCCGTCGACCGCGAGTTGCTTTTCCACCACGCTCTGCGTGGCAATACCGGCGTGGTCCATGCCCGGCTGCCAGAGCACCTCGTAGCCCTGCATCCGCTTGCGACGGGTCAGGGCGTCCATCATCGTGTGTTCCAGCGCGTGGCCCATGTGCAGGCTGCCGGTCACGTTCGGCGGCGGCAGCACGATCGAATAGGCCGGTTTGGCGCTGGCCGGGTCTGCGGTGAAGTAGCCCGCATCCAGCCACCGCTGGTAAAGCACGCCCTCCATCGCGGACGGGTCCCACGACTTAGGCAGGTCGGCGGCAGAGTTATGACTTGCGGTCACCGGTCAATTCTAGAAACCGCACCTTACGGGCGGGTAAGCGCCCGAAGTTCACTAGCTGCGCAGCTCAGAGACCGCGGCCAGGGAATCCTGAGCAGCTGGCCCGGGTAGATCAGGTCGGGATTGCCAGATGCCACTGGCATCGGCGGGGGGCGGCGCACCGGCTGATACCGGCGACACGCAGACCGCGTTAACTCAACCGTTCGGTCTCCAGCGACACCCCGGCCGCCGGGAACCGCGCCAGCAACGCGTCGCCCATCGCGGCGGCGGGTGTGAGGACGCCTCGAAGGTCGGAGAGCCGATCGCGGTCGAGCGCCAACGCCAGCCCGGACTCTCCCAGAAGCACCGAAGTCGCCTTGTAGCCCGGGTCGCCGCGCTGCTCCATCCGCGCCACATAGCGGGCCCCGGTCGTCGTGGTGGTGTAGGTCTCGGTGCGGTAGTAGCCGCGCTCCCGGGTTTTTTCGCTCGGACCGGTGCCGGATTTGGGGGCAATCCGCTCCATCACCCCGCGCGGCAACAGCCGAAAGTAGCGGCTGCCCACGGCGGTCATCGCTACTGCGGCGCCACTAAAGAGGGCCGAGGCCACCGGGGCCACCGGCGAGGACCCCAGGCTCATGTGTTCGCTGTAGCGGAACCGCCTGCCGTAGGCCCAGTCCAGCAATGCATTGCTGCGGCGCACGATCCGGGTGTTGGCCGCCGCCATGACAAATGCGCCCGTCCACAGACCGCTCAGTTCCGGCGCCAGCCGGGAACCGCGCCGCCAGCGCATATCGGGCTGCCGACCGAGGTCGGGTTCGGCGCCGCGGTCGGTGCTCAGCGTGTAGGGGTCGGCGAACTGGCGGCGTAAGTCCGGGTCGCTGGAGACCGCGCGCAGAAGCTCCAGCATCGAGGCGATGGTGCCGCCGGATGCCCCGCCGACGAAGGAGCGCACCACGAAGTCGGTGTCGACGAGCTCGCCCGCGCCGTCCCGCTGCGCCGCCTGGTAGAGCGCATACACCGTCAGATCCGAGGGGATCGAATCGAATCCACAGGCGTGCACGATGCGGGCGCCGGTGTCGGCGGCCTGCTTGTGGTACAGGTCGATGCTTTCGCGGATGAACGGCGGTTCGCCGGTCAGGTCGGCGTAATCGGTGCCGGCGGCCGCGCAGGCGGCCACCAGCGGCAGCCCGTAGCGCAGATAGGGTCCGACCGTGGTCACGACGACCCGGGTGCGCGCCGCCATGTCCTCGAGCGTCGACGGCGAACTCGCGTCCGCGGCCAGCACCGGCCAGGACTGGGCGGATTCCGCCAAGGTGTTGCGGACGGCCAACAGCCGGTCGGTCGACCTGCCGGCCAGCGCTATCCGCGCGTCGCCCCCGGCCCCGGCCAGGTATTGGGCGGTCAACTTCCCGACAAAGCCGGTGGCCCCATACAAGACGATGTCGAATTCACGCGCGGAGTCCGAACCTCGGGTCACCGACCCGACGGTACTCGTGGCTCAAACGACAGAATGCCGGGCCCGAAGGCCCGGCATTCGTGTGCGCACTGGATCAGCCGCGACGACCGCAGACCGGCCAGGCGCCGATGCCCTGAGAATGCAGGACGTTCTCGGCCACCCGGATCTGCTCCTCGCGGCTGGCACCGGCCGGCGAGCCCGCGCCACCGTTCGCGTGCCAGGTCCCGGAGGTGAACTGCAGACCACCAGAGAAGCCGTTGCCGGTGCTGATCCCCCAGTTGCCACCCGACTCGCATTGCGCGATCGCGTCCCAGTTGACGCTGTACGCCTTGGGAGCCGGCGGCGCGGGAGGCTCATCCGGCCCAGGCGGCGGCGGCACGTTCGGGTCGAAGCCAAGCGGTGCCGGCGGTGGCGGCGGCGGAACGTCAGCCGGCGGGTCAGCCGGCGCAATGTCGGCCGGTGGCGGCGGCACGTTGGGATCGAAACCCACGGGCGCAGGCGCGGGCGCGGGCGGCGGCGGCACGACGTCGGAGGCCGGGGGGGCGAGGAGGTTCGGGGCCGGGTCCCCGGGGGGTGCCGCGGCGTCGGGGGCAGGCGGAACATTCGGGTCCATCACGCCGGCAGCGGGGGCCGCATTGGGGTCCAGGGGGGTATCCGCATTGGCGATACCCGCCGAGGGCAAGCTCACGAGCGTCCCTGTGAGCGCGGCGACGACGAGTGTCTTACGGACGTTCTTCAAGGGTTTTCCTTTCGCGGGGCGCGCGCCAACCCCAGCCCACGAGTCGCGGGCTGGGATGCGTATTCCGTGCGGAATTGCTGAATTGGGGCGTGCCGTCTCGTTCAGGCACGACAGCGGAGCGCTCGATCTATCCGGGGTCAGTCCGGCGGGCTGCTAGCCGACGACAGGGGGCGGCTGTTGCAATTCCCAGCTCCGCTCACACGCGGGTCCGTGTATTCAATTATTTCGGTTATATTCCTGCGGCCCATCCTCGGGCTAAGAGGAACGTACGGTAACGGCTTGGATAAGTCATCTCGAAGGAACACATATCTCGGACCTATAACGGCCAGACCCTACCGCGATCGCGCAATTGTTATTGCAGGTCAATGGTGCGTTTTAGACCGGATAGGGCATTCGCTACGGGCGCGCTCTCGTGACCCGAATCACGCCAATATTGTGACCCCCGACACCAATTGGAGCGCCCGGGCGGGCAGCGGACGCCGGCAATCCGGCGGCCAAAGAAGGCCGAACGACCCGGCCGCCCACCCGGAGTTTGCCAGCACATCCGTGTTGGTAGCGCGCGCTCGTAATAGACTGTGGCGCAAGCTCATTCACTGACTTTGCCGCCGGAGGCGTTACCCCGCACCCGCTGTCACACGGACCCCGCCCACACAGGTAAATGCACTGTGCTGCAACCTATTTCCGGACTATTCGTGGCTCGACAGGCGTCCGCGCAGGCCGGCCGGGCCGCGTCACGAAAATCGGGACAGCCGCCCGCCGCCACCGCTACTTCGCCGTCATGGCGTGGCAAAAAGGCTCATTTCCCGGAGCGGCTTTAAGGTGAGCCGGATTTGCCTAAATCGACTCTGCCCCAACGTAATACGGCGGCGCGGCGGGAATGCTAACAACTGGACGCCGGGCGTGTTGGGAGAACAATGACGCCAATAACAAACTAATTAAGCTGGGGCCTGGCAATAAATGGCATTCTCGGCGCAGCTGCGCCGCAAGTTGCTCACTCAACGAAATAGAACACGCGACAAATATCAGTGCGCCAGAAGGTCCGCGGCTGAATTGAGATTGGTCAGCAGGCGGGAATCCGACACCACGATCTGCTGCGAATCAGAGGCGTCGATCAAGTCGCTCATTTTGCGCTTACCGGCGGTGACCAGAGCATCGACCCGGTCGGCCAGATCGGTCCGGTACACCGCGGCCAGGTAGTGCGTGCGACCGTCCCACGGCAATACCACTTCGGCGCCGGTCTCGACGGCCAGGCGGGCGAGATCGTCGATCAAATCGACTGTCAGATAAGGCATGTCGACCGCGCAGACGAATGCCAGCCGCGCCCCGGCCGCCGCGGCCGCACGCAATCCACGTCCGGTCGCGGGCAGCGGACCCAGGCCCCGCATCTCGTCGCGCACGATGCGGGCGTGCTGCGTGGGCATCGGTTGTCCGGGCGCGGCCATCACGAAAACCGGCTCGCAGCGCTCTCGGATTACGTCGACCACGTGCTCGACCATCGTGGTGCGACCCCCGTTGGGGGCCGTAAAAGGCAGGGTGGCTTTGTCGCGACCCATGCGTCGGGATTCGCCACCCGCGACGACAATCCCCGCGAGCGATCCCGCGTCGGGCGTCAGCTCGGCCACGTCAATCGACGGTCCAGGTGTCGCGCCCGCGCAACAACGACTGCAGCGCGGTGCTGTCCGACGGGGACGCACTCTGGGCGGCGGCGACCTGCGAACGCGCCGCGTCGTCGTACGTGGGCCGACTGACGTGGCGGAATATGCCCAGCACGGTGTGGTCGAGGTTCTGATCGGACAACCGGGACAGCGCGAAGGCGTAGGCGGCGTCGTCGGCGTGCGCGTCGTGCACGATGATCTCGTCGACAGAGACGTCGGCGGTCTTGGCCACGTCCATCCCGAAGCCGGACCTCACCACGCAGTATTCGCCGTTGGCGCCGAACACAATTGGCTCACCGTGCCGAACCTTGATGACCCGTTCCTCGGCGCCTTCTTTGCGCAGCGCGTCGAACGAACCGTCATTGAAGATCGGGCAGTCCTGCAGAATCTCGACTACCGCGGCGCCGCGATGCTGGGCGGCGGCCTGTAGCACCTCCGTCAGCCCGGCGCGATCCGAGTCCAGTGCCCGGCCGACGAAACTCGCCTCGGCGCCCAGCGCCAGCGACACCGGGTTGAACGGGTGATCCAGCGACCCCATCGGGGTTGATTTGGTGATCTTGCCGACCTCAGACGTCGGCGAATACTGTCCCTTGGTCAGCCCGTAGATCCGGTTGTTGAACAGCAGGATCGTGATGTTGACGTTGCGTCGCAGCGCGTGGATCAGGTGGTTGCCGCCGATCGACAACGCGTCGCCGTCGCCGGTGACCACCCAGACCGACAGGTCCTCGCGGGCCAGCGCAAGGCCGGTCGCGATCGCCGGCGCTCGGCCGTGGATCGAATGAAACCCGTAGGTCTCCAGGTAGTAGGGGAACCGGCTTGAGCAACCGATGCCGCTGATGAACACGATGTTTTCGCGACGCAGGCCGAGCTCGGGCAGAAAGTTGCGGATGGTGTTCAGGATGACGTAGTCACCGCAACCCGGGCACCAGCGCACTTCCTGGTCACTGGTGAAGTCCTTGCCCTTCTGCGGCTGGTCCCCAGGAGACACTGTGGGCACGCCGGTGTTCTTTGACAACGCCGGTGTCACGCCCAAATCCTTGCCCGCCAGTTCGCTGATCAGGTTAGTCACGAGCGCCGCCCCTCCTCATCGCTTCGCTCCGCATGCGGGCGGTGCCCCCACTGCATCCTCACCGGACGGGTCATACGTCAACTCCCGCTGCAACCGTGGCGGCCGCCATTCTGGCGACCATCGTCTTGTCCTGCTCAATCTCGGCCAGTGTTCCACCCAACGCGGCGCGGATCACGCGACCCACCTCGTCGGCCAGGAAGGCGAGCCCCTGCACCTTGCTGACCGACTGCACGTCGACTAGGTATTTGCCGCGCAGCAAAAGTGCCAGCTGCCCGAGGTTCATCTCCGGGCACACCACCTGCGGGTAACGGCGTAGTACATCGCCCAGGTTGGCCGGGAACGGACTGAGATACCGGAGATGGGCGTGCGCGACCTTGACGCCCTTGCGCCGCGCACGCCGGCATGCCTCCCCGATCGGACCGTAGGAACTGCCCCAGCCGATCAACAGCAGCTCGGCGTCTCCGGTCGGGTCGTCGACCTCGAGATCGGGCACACGAATTCCGTCAATCTTGGCCTGGCGCAACCGAACCATGAGGTCGTGGTTGACGGGCTCGTAGGAGATGTCGCCGGAGCCGTTGGCCGCCTCCAGCCCACCGATGCGGTGCTCCAGCCCGGGTGTCCCCGGAACGGCGAACTGGCGCGCCAGCGTCTCGGGGTCGCGGGCATAGGGCTGGAATGGCTCGTCCGATTTCGCGAAGGTGTGCTTGATCGGCGGCAGCGTACTGACGTCCGGGATACGCCACGGCTCCGAGCCGTTAGCAATGGAGCCGTCGGAGAGCACGATCACCGGGGTGTGATACGACACCGCAATGCGCACCGCCTCGAGGGCGGTTTCGAAGCAATCGGAGGGAGACCGCGGCGCCAGCACCGCCACCGGTGATTCCCCGTTGCGGCCGTACAGTGCCTGCAGCAGGTCGGCCTGCTCGGTCTTGGTGGGCAGGCCGGTCGATGGGCCGCCCCGCTGCACGTCGATCACCAGCAACGGCAGCTCGGTCATCACCCCGAGGCCCAGCGCCTCCGACTTCAGCGAAATGCCCGGCCCGGACGTGCTGGTCACGCCCAGCGCGCCGCCGTAGGAGGCGCCCAGCGCGGCGCAGATGCCGCCGATCTCGTCTTCGGCTTGGAAGGTTGTGACGTTGAAGTTCTTGTGCTTGGACAGCTCGTGCAGGATGTCTGAGGCCGGCGTGATCGGATAACTGCCGAGCACGACCGGAATGTCGGCCAACTGACCGGCCGCAACGATGCCGTAGGCGAGCGCGGTGTTGCCCGAGATCTGGCGATACTCGCCGGCCGGCAACGTCGCCCGCGATACCTCGTAGGTTGTCCCGAAGGCCTCGGTGGTTTCGCCGTAATTCCACCCCGCCTTGAGGGCCAGCACGTTGGCTTCGGCGACGTCGGGCTTGCGGACGAACTTCTCCCTGATGAAGGTTTCGCTAGTCCGGATCGGCCGCCCGTACATCCACGACAACAAGCCGAGCGCGAACATGTTCTTGGCGCGCTGCCCGTCCTTTTTCGACGCACTTATCGCCTCGACCGCCCCGAGCGTCAGCGTGGTCATCGGCACGGCGTGCACGACGTATTCCTCGAGTTCGTCGCTCTCCAGCGGGTTGGTTACGTAACCCACTTTCGTCAGGTTGCGTTTGGTGAACTCGTCGGAGTTGGCGATCACCATTCCGCCGCGCGGCAGATCACCGAGATTGGACTTGAGGGCCGCGGGGTTCATCGCGACGAGGACGTCGGGGCGATCGCCTGCGGTCAGAATGTCGTAGTCGGCGATTTGAATCTGGAAGGAAGAGACCCCGGGCAAGGTGCCCGCAGGCGCGCGGATCTCGGCCGGATAGTTCGGCTGAGTGGCCAGGTCGTTACCGAAAAGCGCTGCCTCCGAAGTGAATCGGTCTCCGGTCAGCTGCATGCCGTCGCCGGAGTCCCCGGCGAAACGGATGACCACATTTTCCAGACGCTGGCGTCGAGCAGGCGCGGAGCTATGAGACTCTGACCCGGCTCCGTTGCCATTCGGATCCACGTCTCCGCCTTCCATGTATGACCTGGCTAGGGACTCCGATGCAGCTTCAGATTACGCGCCCTCGGAGCGCCTCTCTTGCGTTGAAGTTTGATGTCACTGGCGGTATCAATTATGGCACCGTTCGGCGGCTCAGTCGGCCGTCTCCGGCGCCTGACACGCGGCTGTCTTGCGGTCACAGCCAGCTAAAACACCATGTCAGCCAGGGGGTGGGTCAGGCAACAGGTCGACGGGTGGACAATAGTGTGGTTTTGGTCACTCTCCGTTCAGGAGAAGGCGATTTTCGTGCCCGCCATACGTAACACAGTTTTTGGAGGTGACGCCCGTCCCGACGACCCTGATCGCCGCTTAGGTCACGCTCGTAGGGGTCGTAGGCTAGGCGCTCTTGTCGCGGCGCTCGCTGCGCGAGGGCTTGCGCGGCACGATCGTCGGCAAAACGTTGTCCTGCACCGTCTCCTTGGTCACCACCACTTTGGCGACGTCGTCGCGGCTTGGGATGTCATACATCACCGGCAGCAGGACTTCTTCCATGATGGCCCGCAAACCACGGGCGCCGGTGCCGCGATGAATCGCCTGGTCGGCGATCGCTTCCAGCGCGTCGTCGGTGAACTCCAGCTCCACACCGTCCATATCGAAGAGCCGGGTGTACTGCTTGACCAAGGCGTTCTTCGGCTCGGACAGGATCTTGACCAGGGACTCCTTGTCCAGGTTGGTGACCGAGGCAACCACCGGCAGCCGACCGATGAACTCGGGGATCAGGCCGAACTTGATCAGGTCCTCGGGCATCACTTCGGCGAAGTGATCGGTGGTGTCGATCTCGGCCTTGGAGCGAACCTCGGCACCGAAGCCCAGACCACGCTTGCCGACCCGCTCGTAGATGATTTTCTCCAGTCCCGCGAACGCACCGGCGACGATGAACAAGACGTTGGTGGTGTCGATCTGGATGAACTCCTGGTGCGGGTGCTTGCGGCCACCCTGCGGCGGAACCGACGCCTGGGTGCCCTCCAGGATTTTCAGCAGCGCCTGCTGCACACCCTCGCCGGAGACGTCTCGGGTGATCGACGGGTTCTCGCTCTTGCGCGCGATCTTGTCGACCTCGTCGATGTAGATGATTCCGGTCTCCGCGCGCTTGACGTCGTAGTCGGCGGCCTGGATGAGCTTGAGCAAGATGTTCTCGACGTCCTCGCCGACGTAGCCGGCCTCGGTGAGCGCGGTGGCGTCGGCGATGGCGAACGGCACGTTGAGCATCTTGGCCAACGTCTGCGCCAGGTAGGTCTTGCCGCATCCGGTGGGTCCAAGCATCAGGATGTTGGACTTGGTCAGCTCGACGGGCTCGGTCCTCGAGTCGCGGGTTTTCTCGCCGGCCTGGATCCGCTTGTAGTGGTTGTAGACGGCGACGGCCAGCGTCCGCTTGGCGGTGTCCTGCCCGATGACGTAGCCCTCCAGGAAATCCCGGATTTCGACGGGCTTGGGCAATTCGTCGAGCTTGACGTCATCGGCATCGGCAAGCTCTTCTTCGATGATCTCGTTGCAAAGGTCTATGCACTCATCGCAGATGTACACCCCGGGGCCCGCAATGAGTTTCTTGACCTGCTTCTGGCTCTTCCCACAGAACGAGCATTTCAGCAGGTCACCGCCGTCTCCGATGCGCGCCATGATGCTTTCGGGCCTACTTCCTGTTCGCCGTTCGTCTTGCCGTCCCGCATGTAATCCCCGACGGTACCCGCTTGCTCGGGCACCACGCGACAATTAACGCCGAATCGCGTGGTTGGTATTCATCGGTGTTCATGCCCGTTTCGTTCGAATGAAACATATCGCCCGACGGCACCGGTCACGGGCTGAGACGCGCACGGCGTGTCTTGGGCGTGTCGCGGTCGCTACCTGACCGAGGCTGTGGGGCTGTGATTTCCGGGGCCCCCGCCGCAAGATGCCCGGCCAGTCCCCCGACCAATCAGCCTACAGTGGCCGTCCGGATCGCGTCAGCGATTGCCGTTGCCCAGTGTGTACGCGCCGCGAGACACCGGGCGGGCCCGCAGCCGGTGCACGTTCGGGGAAGGTCAGGCCGTCTGCGCGGAGAGCTTGCGGTACTCGAGAACGGTGTCGATGATCCCGTAGTCCTTGGCGTCCTCTGCGGTCAGGATCTTGTCCCGGTCGGTGTCCTTGCGGATCACCTCGGGGTCCTTGCCGGTGTGGCGGGCCAGCGTGGTCTCCATCAACGTACGCATCCGCTCGATCTCGGCGGCCTGGATCTCCAGGTCGGAGAACTGCCCCTGGATCACGCCGGACAGCGACGGCTGGTGGATCAGCACGCGGGCGTTGGGCAGTGCCATCCGCTTGCCCGGCGTGCCGGCGGCCAGCAGCACCGCCGCCGCCGAAGCCGCCTGACCCAGGCACACGGTCTGGATGTCGGCCCGCACGTACTGCATGGTGTCGTAGATCGCCATCAGCGAGGTGAACCCGCCACCGGGAGAGTTGATGTACATGGTGATGTCGCGGTCGGGATCGAGGGACTCCAGCACCAGCAGCTGCGCCATGATGTCGTTCGCCGACGCGTCGTCAACCTGGACGCCGAGGAAGATGATGCGCTCTTCGAACAGCTTGTTATACGGGTTGGACTCCTTGACGCCGAAGCTGGAGTGCTCGATGAACGACGGCAGGATGTAGCGCGCCTGGGGCTGGATCTGAGGGTTCTGAGTACTCACTGGGCTTCTCCATTGATATGGGCGGCGCGGGTGATGATGTGGTCGACGAAACCGTATTCCAAAGCTTCCGGGGCAGTGAACCAGCGGTCGCGATCGGAGTCCGCCTCGATGCGTTCGATCGGCTGGCCGGTGAATTCGGCGTTGAGCCGGAACATCTCCTTCTTGATGACGGCGAACTGCTCGGCCTGGATGGCGATGTCGGCCGCGCTACCGGTCACCCCACCCAGCGGCTGGTGCATCAGGATACGAGCGTGCGGCAGCGCGTAGCGCTTGCCCTTGGTGCCCGCCGCCAACAGGAACTCGCCCATCGATGCGGCCATGCCCATCGCGTACGTGGCGATGTCGCAGGGCGCCAGGACCATGGTGTCGTAGATCGCCATGCCGGCGCTGATGGATCCACCCGGCGAGTTGATATAGAGGTGGATGTCCTTGGTGGAGTCCTCGGCGGCGAGCAGCAGAATCTGCGCGCACAACCGGTTGGCGATGTCGTCGTTGACCTCCGAACCCAGGAAGATGATGCGCTCGGAGAGCAAGCGCTCATAGACCGAGTCCGTGAGGTTGAGACCCTGCGAGTTCGAACGCATGTCAGTCACGACTGGGTTACCTGCTTTCTCGAGTTCTGTATGCACCGACACTAACCAACTGAACGCGCAGTGTGACGGCCAAGCCAGCCACGTTCGCTCACAGCGTCATGCTTCAGTTTCGCCGGATTCGCTGCCGTCTTCTTCGGCCTCGTCGGCCTCGTCGAGTTCGTCGGCCTCGTCGAGTTCGTCGAGTTCGTCAGCCTCGTCGAGTTCGTCGAGTTCGTCTTGGGCTCCGCGTGTACCGAAGAACTCACTGGTGTCAATCGTGTTGCCGTCCGAGTCGGTAACCGTCGCCGCCTCGGCCACCGCCTTGAGGGCCACCTCGCGGCGCACATCGGCGAACATCGACGGCAGCTGGTTGTTCTCCTGCAGGTAGGCGAACAGCTGTTGCGGCTCGATGCCGTATTGCCGAGACGTAGCCAGCAGGCGTTGCGTGAGGTCATCCTGGCCGACCTGGACGTTGAGGTCCTCGGCCAGAGCATCCAGCAATAGTTGCCGCTTGACGTCCGTCTCCGCGGCGCTGCGGGCCTCGGCGTCGAACTCCCCGCGCGACGACCCCTGCTGGACGAGCAATTCGTTGAACTTGGCTTCGTCGTGGTTGAGGCCGCTGATCGCGTTGTGGATAACGCTGTCGTACTGGGCTTGCACGTACGACTCGGGCAACGGCACGTCGACCTGCTTGAGCAGAGCGTCGATGGTCGCGGCGCGAATCTGCTCGGCCTGCTGGGCGCGCTTGGCCAGGCGCACCTGCTCGCCGAGGCTGGCCTTCAGCTCGTCGATGGTGTCGAATTCGCTGGCCAACTGCGCGAACTCGTCGTCGGGTTCGGGTAGTTCGCGCTCCTTGATCGATTTCACGGTGACCGTGACATCGGCATCCTGCCCGGCGTGTTCGCCGGTCGCCAGCTTGGCGGTGAAGGTCTTCGACTCCTCGGCGGCCAAACCGATCAACGCGTCGTCGAGGCCCGCGATCAGCCTGCCGGAGCCGACCTCGTGGGACAGCCCCTCGGCGGCGGCGTTCGGCACGTCCTCGCCGTCGACGGTTGCCGACAAGTCGATCGACACGAAGTCGCCGGTTTGCACGGGCCGGTCCACCCCGGTCAGGGTGCCGAATCGGGCACGCAACGACTGCAGCTCGGCGTCGACGTCGTCGTCGCTGACCTCGACGGGGTCCACCGTCACGGTCAGCGCGCTCAGATCGGGCAGGGTGAGCTTGGGACGGACGTCGACCTCGACGGTGAACGCCAGGTCCTCTCCGTACTCCTTCTTGGTCACCTCGATGTCGGGCTGGCCGAGCGGCTGGACCTCCGACTCGGTGACCGCCTGCCCGTAGCGGCTGGGCAGGGCGTCGTTGACGACCTGATCGAGCATCGCCTCGCGGCCGAACCGCGCCTCCAGCAGCCTGGCCGGCGCCTTGCCGGGTCGGAAGCCGGGTAGCCGCACCTGTTTGGCCAGCTCCTTGTAGGCCCGCTGGAAATCCGGCTCGAGTTCGGTGAAGGGCACCTCCACATTGATGCGAACCCGCGTGGGGCTCAATTGCTCGACGGTGCTCTTCACGGGTGTGCTCCTTGGTGTTCGTTCGTGCGATCGATTGGTCGGGGTGACAGGATTTGAACCTGCGGCCTTCCGCTCCCAAAGCGGATGCGCTACCAAGCTGCGCTACACCCCGCACTGACCTCGCGATCCTACGGCGCGCCCGCTCGGCCTTCGCAATGACGTCCGGCGACCTCACAGACCTCATAGACCTCACGGAGCGGTTACAACGTCGCTTCGATTAGATTTGATCTCTGCCACCACGTACAGTCTCGCTCGACTAATACTCGCGGGCGTAGCTCAATGGTAGAGCCCTAGTCTTCCAAACTAGCTACGCGGGTTCGATTCCCGTCGCCCGCTCGGGGGCGAGTTGCCGCTCGATAGAAAGGCGCCATGAGCGACGTCGAACGCGCTGTTGTCCACGGCTCATGCGCATCCGACTTCGTCCGCGTCCGAGACGCTTTCGAGCGCAACTTTATGGAGCGTAAGGAGGCCGGTGCCGCCGTTGCCGTTTGGGTCGACGGGGACCTCGTCGTAAACCTTTGGGGCGGTTCGGCGGACGCTGCCGGCACCCGGCCCTGGCGGGAAAACACCCTGACGACTGTGCTGTCGGGCACCAAGGGCATGACGTCCACCTGTGTCCACCAGCTGGCCGACCGCGGTGAGTTGGACCTGCACGCGCCGGTGGCCCGCTATTGGCCCGAGTTCGGCCAGGCGGGTAAGCAGAACATCACGCTGGCCATGGTCATGGGCCACCGCTCCGGCGTCATCGGGCCGCGCACGCGGTTGAACACGAAGCAGCTCGTCGACTGGGACTTCGTCTGCGAACAGCTGGCCATCGCCGAACCGTGGTTCGAGCCGGGAACCGCGCAGGGCTACCACATGACCACGTACGGATTCATCCTCGGCGAGGTGTTCCGCCGGGTCACGGGTCGCACCGTCGGCCAGTATCTGCGCACGGAGATCGCCGAACCGATCGGCGCCGACATCCACATCGGCTTGTCCCCGGCCGACCAGCGCCGCTGCGCCGAACGGGTGAACAAGCCCACGGGACGCCAGCTGCTGGCCGAGCTGGCGGCGCCGGGCTACCCGACCAGCCTCGACGAGCACCCCAAGGCCGGGATGTCGATCGCGATGGGCTTCCTCCCCGACGACGACCTGGACACCGAAAACCTGCAACTGTGGCGCCAACTCGAGTTCCCCGGCACCAATGGGCAGGTGTCGGCGCTGGGATTGGCGACGTTTTACAACGCGCTGGCCCAGGAGAAACTGCTCAGCCGTGAGCACATGGAGCTGGCCCGGGAGAGCCAGGGCGGCTTCGAGCCCGATTTGGTGCTGGGTCCGCGCGTCGCCGACCACGGCTGGGGCCTGGGCTACATGCTTAACCAGCGGTGCATCAATGGGCCCAACCCCCGGATATTCGGCCATGGCGGCATGGGTGGCTCGTTCGGGTTTGTCGACCTGGAGCATCGAATCGGCTATGCCTATGTGGCTAACCGGTTCGATGCCAGCAAGGCCAACGCGGACCCGCGCAGCGTCTCCCTCAGCAACGCGGTGTACGAGGTGCTCGGAGTCAGCACGGACTGACCGGGCCTGCGGTCAGTCGATCACCGCTGCCACGGCTGCTGCGGCGGTCCCGACCCACCCTGCCAGCCGGGCTGACCCCAGTCACGGCTGTGGTTGTAGCCGTCAATGTCGCGGTGGTGATCGTCGTGGCAGTTGTTGCCGTCCCAGTTCGAGCCCCACCCCGGGTCCCAGAACTGACCCGGGCACCAGTGGTATTGCGCAAACGGGCCTGGTTGCGCCTGAGCGTCGCCGGCACCCACGCCGGCAATCCCCAGGGCGGCTGCTATCGCGAAAGTCGTTGCGGCTAAACGTGGAATGATTCGCATACACCCACTGTTACCCGACGAAGCTGTGTCAGATCCCGGAATGCCGGCGTTTCACCCTGTAGGTTTCCTGCCAATTAGCTTGCGGTGAAGCTTATTTGACGCATGCTCAGGATTGTTATGTTTGACAAACGCCACACCAGAACACATTTCGACCCTCGAGCACCGCGGTGCTGATCGTTGTTCCGCATACGCGGCACGCCTCGCCGGCGCGGCGATAGACATAGGTACGGGGCCGGCCCTGCCGGTACGACGGCGGGCCGTGGTCGTGTTCGGGGCGCACCACGATGATCTTGCCGCGGCGCAGACCGACCTTCATCAGCGCGACCAGATCGGTCCATGCCGCGTCGAACTCCGCCTCGCTGATCTGCAGACCGGGCCGGTAGGGGTCGATGCGGTGGCGATACAGCAACTCGCTGCGGTAGACGTTGCCCACCCCGGCGATGACGGTCTGGTCCATCAGCAGTGCGCCAATTGGCCTGCGGGACTTGCTGATCCGGGTCCAGGTCCACGACGGGTCGGCGTCCCTGCGCAATGGGTCGGGCCCGAGCCTGGCCACCACGTCGGCGACCTGCCCCTCGTCGATCAGCTCACATACCGTCGGGCCGCGCAGGTCGGTGCCATATTCGGCGCCCACCACGCGCATCCGCACCTGCCCCACCGGTTCGGGTAGCACACCGCCGGCCGGACGTTCCCATTCGGTGAACGTGCCGTACAGACCGAGATGCACGTGCACGATCGGGCCGGAGTCGTAGTGGTGAAACAAGTGCTTGCCCCACACGCTGGTGCGCCGCAACACCCGGCCGTCCACGACGGCCGCCGAACTGGCGAATCGGCCCTGCGGACTGGAGACCGCCACGGGCGCACCGGCGAAACCGCCGCTGGTGCAACCGGGCCAGCCGGTGCAGGGTGTGCCCTTCGGGCACGGCTTACGGGTGCGCGCCGGGCACCGGCGGCGCGACGTGGGTGCGTTCGTACTCCGCGAGGATGTCGATACGCCGTTGGTGGCGTTCGGCTTTCGAGAACGGCGTGTTGACGAACGCGTCGACGAAAGACAGCGCCTCCTCGACCGTGTGCATCCGGCCGCCGATTCCGATCAGTTGCGCGTTGTTGTGTTCGCGGGCCAGCGTCGCGGTCTCGACGCTCCACGCCAGCGCGCAGCGCACCCCGGGCACCTTATTGGCCGCGATCTGCTCGCCGTTGCCCGAGCCGCCCAACACGATGCCCAGGCTGTCGGGGTCGGCCACCGTCCGCGCCGCCGCGGCAATGCAAAATGCCGGGTAGTCGTCTTCGGCGTCGTAGGTGAGGGCGCCGCAGTCGATCGGCTCGTGCCCGGTTTTCGTCAGGTGTTCGATGATGTGTTGCTTGAGCTCGAATCCGGCGTGATCGGACCCCAGGTAGACGCGCATGCCCGACATTGTGCCCGACGCCTTCACCGCACCCCCACCGAGAGTGAACCTCACGACGCGTCAACGGCGTGTCGCGTCGTGAGATTCACACTCGACGCTGGCTAGTCGAACTGCGGCGGCTCGGTGCGGGTCCGCTTGAGTTCGAAGAAGTGCGGGTAGGCCGCGAAGGTCACCGAGGCGTCCCAGAGCTTGCCGGCCTCCTCGCCGCGCGGAATCTTCGAGAGCACCGGGCCGAAGAACGCCACGCCGTTGACGTGGATGGTCGGCGTCCCGACGTCGTCGCCGACAGCGTCCATTCCGGCGTGGTGGCTCTTGCGCACAGCTTCGTCGTAGGCGTCACTGGTCGCGGCCTCGGCCAGTTCTGCGGGCAGGCCGGCGTCGGCCAGCGAGAGCTTGATGACGTCGTCAAGGTCTTTGTTGCCCTCGTTGTGAATCCGGGTGCCCATCGCGGTGTACAGCGGCGCAAGCACCTCGGAGCCGTGCGCCTGTTCGGCGGCGATCGCAACTCGCACCGGGCCCCACGCCCGCTTGAGGTTTTCGCGATATTGCTCCGGCAGGTCCTCGCGGTTTTCGTTGAGCACCGCAAGGCTCATGACGTGGAAGTTCACGTCGATGTCGCGAACCTTTTCCACCTCGAGAATCCAGCGCGAGGTTATCCAGCACCACGGACACAGCGGATCGAACCAGAAATCGGCCACAGACTTGTCAGGCATTCACGGGTCCTCTCGGAGTCAGATTCGGTCGCAACACCGATGGGCACAACCGTAGCCGCCGCGCCTATGTTCCCGGTCACGCGCGAGTTGGACGATGGCGACCCGCTTCGCCCGGCTACGCCGCGCTCGCGATCGCCACGGGGCTGGACGATGGCGACCCACTTCGCCCGGCTACGCCGCGCTCGCGATCGCCACGGGGCTGGACAATGGCGACCCGCTTCGCCCGGCTACGCCGCGCTCGCGATCGCCATTAGGTTGGACGGATGGCTCTTCCTAACCTGACCCGGGACCAGGCCGTCGAACGCGCAACCTTGGTCACCGTCGACAGCTACCAGATCAGCCTCGACCTCACCGACGGCAACGGCGACCCGAGCGAAGGGACGTTCCGCTCCACTACCAAGGTGACTTTCGACGCCCTGGGCGGTGCCGACACGGTCATCGACCTCGCCGCGGACAGGATTCACAGCGCCACGCTCAACGGCCGCGATCTCGATGTGTCCGAATACGACGAGTCGACCGGGATCCCGCTGCGTGGGCTGGCCGACCGCAACGTCCTGGTCGTCGACGCCGACTGCCGCTATTCCAACACCGGCGAGGGTCTGCATCACTTCGTCGACCCGGTGGACGGCGAGACCTACCTGTACTCCCAATTCGAGACCGCCGACGCCAAACGCATGTTCACCTGCTTCGACCAGCCCGATCTCAAAGCGACGTTCGACGTCCGGGTGACCGCGCCGGGGCACTGGAAGGTGGTCTCCAACGGCGCCACCACCGATATCACCGACGGGGTGCACACCTTTGCCACCACGCCGCGGATGAGCACCTATTTGGTGGCCCTGATCGCCGGACCCTACGCCGTCTGGGAGGACACCTACAGCGATGAACACGGCGAGATACCGCTGGGCATCTACTGTCGTGCCTCGCTGGCCGAGCACATGGACGCCGAGCGGCTGTTCACCCAGACCAAGCAGGGATTCGGCTTCTACCACAAGAACTTTGGGTCACCGTATGCGTTCGGCAAGTACGACCAGCTGTTCGTACCCGAATTCAACGCCGGCGCAATGGAAAACGCCGGAGCGGTGACGTTCTTGGAGGACTACGTCTTCCGGAGCAAGGTCACCCGAGCCTCCTACGAGCGCCGCGCCGAGACTGTGCTGCACGAGATGGCACACATGTGGTTTGGCGACCTGGTCACCATGACCTGGTGGGACGACCTGTGGCTGAACGAATCCTTCGCCACCTTCGCCTCGGTGCTGTGCCAAAGCGAGGCAACCGAATTCACCGAGGCGTGGACGACGTTCGCGACGGTGGAAAAGTCCTGGGCTTACCGCCAGGACCAGCTGCCGTCGACGCATCCGATCGCGGCCGAGATCCCTGACCTGGCCGCGGTCGAAGTCAACTTCGACGGCATCACCTACGCCAAGGGCGCCTCGGTGCTCAAGCAGTTGGTCGCCTATGTCGGCCTGGACCACTTCCTGGCCGGATTGCGCGACTACTTCCGCGCCCACGCCTTCGCCAACGCGACGTTCGACGATCTGCTCTCAGCGCTGGAGAAAGCGTCCGGCCGCGACCTGTCGAATTGGGGTCAGCAGTGGCTGAAAACCACTGGGCTGAACACACTTCGGCCGGATTTTGACGTGGACGGCGACGGCAAGTTTACCCGGTTCGCCGTGACGCAGAGCGGTGCCGAGCCGGGCAAGGGCGAGACGCGCGTACACCGGCTGGCCATCGGAATCTACGACGAGGATCCTTCCGACGGGTCCGGCCGCTTGGTACGCCTGCGTCGCGAAGAACTCGACGTCGACGGGTCCGTCACGGATGTTCCTGCGCTGGTTGGTGTTTCGCGTGGCAAACTGATCCTGGTCAACGACGACGACCTGACCTACTGCTCGCTGCGGCTCGACGCCCAGTCGCTGCAGACCGCACTGAGGCGCATCGCCGACATTGCCGAGCCGCTGCCGCGCTCGTTGGTGTGGTCGGCTGCCTGGGAGATGACCCGCGACGCCGAGCTGCGCGGCCGCGATTTCGTCGCGCTGGTGTCGGGCGGCGTGCACGGCGAAACGGAGGTCGGGGTATTGCAACGGCTGTTGATGCAGGCGCAGACGGCACTGGCTTCTTATGCCGAGCCAGCCTGGGCTCGCGAGCACGGCTGGCCGCAATTCGCCGATCGGCTACTGGAATCGGCCCGCGACGCCCAGCCGGGTTCGGACCATCAGCTGGCCTACGTCAACGCCCTGTGCACGTCGGTGTTGTCGCCGCGGCATGTCGAGACGTTGGCGGCCGTGCTGGACGGTGACCCTGCCGCGCAGGGGTTGGCGGGCATCGAGATCGACACCGACCTGCGCTGGCGCATCGTGACGGCACTGGCGACCGCCGGGGCAATCGACGCCGACGGACCGAAGACGCCCAAGATCGACGCCGAGGTGCAACGCGACCCGACCGCAGCCGGCAAGCGGCACGGCGCCCAGGCCGCGGCGGCACGACCGCAATTCGACGTCAAGGACCAAGCGTTCACCAGGGTGGTCGAGGACGACACCTTGGCCAATATCTCCAGCCGCTCGATCATCGCCGGCATAGCCGCGCCGGGGCAAGCTGAGCTGCTCAAGCCGTTCACTGCACGTTATTTCCAAGTGATACAAGGGGTTTGGGAGCGGCGATCTAGCGAAGTCGCGCAAACGGTGGTGATCGGCCTGTACCCATACTCGGATATCAGCGAGGAGGGCATTGCCGCCGCCGACGAGTTTCTGCGCGATCCGGCAGTGCCATCGGCATTGCGCCGACTGGTTCTCGAAGGCCAAGCGGGGGTGAAGCGTTCGTTGCGCGCGCGGCGGTTCGACGCGGATCAAACCCCGGATCAAACCCCCGATCAAACCCCGGATCAGACATAGCCGCCATCGGACAAGCCGGCGTCCTCTTCAAGCCTGTTCGTCTTGCGAAACACCCTCTCGCGCAACATCTCCCACCCGTAGTCGGCAACCATCCGCGCATGACCCCTGACGGCCCATTGCCGGGAGTGGCGCTCCTCGTGGTGCAGAACCCGATCCAGGGCGAGGTCGGTCTCCACGGGCCTGCCGTCGCGCCCGGCGTACCAGGCGTGACCGGACTTCACGATCAGGCGCAGCATCTCCGCGGGATCGGCGCTGCGGATGTTGACCATGAAGATGTCACCCCACGCGGTACCACCCTGCGCGCTGAACATGCGCAAAATCCGATTGCCGGCGACACCCATGAGCATTCCGTTCGGGGTCGTGACGAGTCGCCCGCCGTGGGCCAGGACGAATCCGACATCCTGGTCGTAGCTCCAGCGGTTCGCGGTCTGCCTGTCGATGATGCGCTGCACCTCGGCCGCCGAGTAGGGCGTATCCGGGAAATCGTTGGCAATCCCCGGCTGATCGCCGGCCTTGTCGTAGCCGGTGCCGGCGTTGACGACGTACGTCAGCACCGTCGCCCGACGCGCGTCGTCCCCGCTGAGGCCCGGCGCAAGCAGGAAGAACGACTTGCCGTGCGGGTCTTTGATTTCCTCGAGTTCCTCGAGAAGTTTGATGTTCTCCGCGGTGATGCCGTGCCGTTCGCCGATCTCGGAGACGACTTCTGCTGGCACGCCCTGACGTTCGACGTTTCGCAACCACATGGCCCGGCGACCCAACGCGGTTATTGCACCGTTTGTTGGGTGACTGTCATCTCGAAATCGCCGCCGCCCCAGGCTGACATGAAGGTGGCGACGGGCACCTGCTCGTCACGGCCGTCATCGGTGCCGCTGTCGTTGAGGTGCGCGACGCCGTTGCCGGCGTCCACACCGATCACCACCACTTCGTGGTCACCTGTTTGGGCATGGTGGCCCTCCCAGATTGTTGCGCTGCTCACCGGGATCATCACGGCGTGGTGCGAGCCGAGCGCGTTCTCCAAGGCGGTCAGTGCGGCCTCACCCTTGGCGTCTTCGGAGGTGGTGGCCTGGATGCCGTAGTGCGTCAGCAGGACCGCGATGTCGCGGGTGTCGACGCCCTCTCCTTCGGTATCGGTGTACACCGTCGTTCCGCTTGCGGCGACGCTGGGCGTGCTCTGCGCGAGTTCGATGATCTGCTGTTCGCTGGGCATTTGGCCGGTGATCTGGCCGACCACGCCGGCCACCGACATCAGCACGCAGTTGTTGTTGAACGACTGCGCGGCCCAGTACTGGGCAGCCTTGGCCGGGTCGCCGTACATGCCGGAGGGGTCCGCCGCGGCCGGCGCCGCCAGCACCACGCTCGTACCGCCGGCCCCGGTCAACGCGACCAGGCCGACGAAGACTGTCACCGCGGTGGCACGTACCACGGCTACCGCGCGCGGCAGAAAGCTGGCGGTCATGCAGGTTCCTCTCTCGGTCATTTCGAAACGGTTGCACCGTAACGCTAAACGAGGAACCGAACGGCTGGTTGGCTTTGCGCGCAAGAGGACGGAGCAGACAACTAGGCCGGCGAAATCTCCGCACTCATCGCGAGGACCGCGTTTATCAGACCGCCGATCAGATTGCCCTGCTCGAACGAGGACGCCGCGGCGGCCACCCCTTGCGGCGCCGCCGACTCGGCACCTCGGCCGCGGACTTGTGAGCCGTAGACCACTTCGATGGCGCACTGGTCCGGCGAGACGGCGAGCAGCACCGCGTTGTCCGGTGTCGGCACCTTGGCCAGGATCTCGCGCGCGCGTGCCGCGGTGTCGCTGCCCAGGTCGCCGAGGTAAACGGCGAACCGCGTCATGGAGGCCCGCGAGCTGTACTTCAGTGCGTCATCCAGGGCGACGAGGTCTTTGATCGGGAACGGGTAGTGCACGGACACTTCGCCGGGCTCGGTGACCCCGGAAATCCGACCGCTAGTCGTGACGACCCAACCCGAGGGTAGGTGGGTGTGCTCGATCGTCGCTAAATCACCACGTCCCACTGGCGCCACCTCCGACTGTGAACTCCGATGCTGCGTGGCCGTGCGCGCCGCCGACGGCTTCGTCGGTGGCCGCCCACAGGATCGGGGCATGGGTCCAGGGCTCAGACAACTTATAGGTCGCCGGGTGCGGGCCCCTGCGGGACCAGATCAGCCCCACCAGGATGGCGACCAGCAGTAGCGGGATCCCCGTCATAAGCATGTGGATCTGCATGATGCTCACGACGCAAACCGTATCCCACCACAGCCGCTATCGGCGCACTTGGTGCGCAAGAAACTCACCCCGCCCGCGGGCAATCCGGCTTAAGCGGCGCCTTCACCCAGGTAGCGAGCCCACGCTGGATCGAGCTCCTTGACCGTGGACAGCAGACGCCAATGCTGCCCGGTCGGCGGCATGGGCGCCCGGCGCAGATCCCAGCCGAGTTCGGTGAGCAGCTTGTCGCCCTTGCGATGGTTGCAGGGCGAGCAGCAGGCGACGCAGTTCTCCCAGGAGTGGTCGCCGCCGCGACTGCGGGGCACCACGTGGTCGACGGTGTCGGCCTTCGCCCCGCAGTAGGCGCAGCAGAATCGGTCGCGGTGCATCAGCGCGGCGCGGGTCATCGGGACGCGGGCTCGGTAGGGCACCCGCACGTAGGAGCGCAGCTGGATCACCGAGGGCACCACGATGGAGCTGGTCGCCGAATGAATGACCGGCCCGGCCGGGTCGTGGTGTACGACGTCGGCCTTGCCGCAGATCAGCATGACGATGGCCCGCCGCAGCGGCAATGCGGTCAGCGGCTCGTAGGTCGAGTTCAGCAGCAGCACCCGCCGGCGGTTCCAGATCGACGCGGTGTCGTGCCGGTTCGGCGGATGGGTGTCGACACGCGGATGACCTTCAACACGGTGCAGGCATGACGCGGTCGCGGGCCCGGTCGACCCAGCCGCGGCACCCGAATTGCGGTGGCTGCGGCGTCTCTTGCCCTGCGCCATGTAGCTCCTCCGCGGATAGTCCACCATGATTCGCCGCTAATCGCACCCTTATTGCAGGTGCGCGCCGTGTCGATCCGGTGAACAGCGGGCAAGGCTTCCGGCCCGGCTTCCCCTGCTCGCCAACCGATACACCACAATGGAGAGGATGGATCAGGGCCAAGAGACCTTCTACGACGCAGTCGGCGGTGCCGAGACCTTCAACGCGATCGTCGCGCGCTTCTACCAGCAGGTACCCGAGGACGAGATACTGCGTGAGCTCTACCCGGCGGACGACCTGGCGGCCGCCGAGGAACGGCTGCGGATGTTCCTCGAGCAATACTGGGGCGGCCCGCGGACCTACTCCGACCAGCGCGGCCACCCCCGGCTGCGGATGCGGCACGCACCGTTCCGGATCACCCCGATCGAGCGCGACGCCTGGCTGCGATGCATGCACATCGCTGTTGCCTCGATTGACCCGCAAACTCTCGATGATGAGCACCGCCGCGAACTGCTCGACTACCTCGAGATGGCCGCCCACTCCTTGGTGAACTCGGGGTTCTAATGGCTGCTCAGAGCGAGGCATGGTGGTCGAGTGCGGTCTTCTACCAGGTGTACCCGCGATCGTTCGCCGACAGCGACGGCGACGGGGTGGGCGATCTGGATGGCTTGACGGCCCGGCTCGACTACCTGAAAGACCTTGGTGTCGACGCGCTCTGGCTCAACCCCGTCACCGTCTCGCCGATGGCCGACCACGGCTACGACGTCGCCGATCCGCGTGACGTCGACCCGTTGTTCGGAGGGCTGGCCGCGTTCGAACGGCTGATCGGCGCGGCCCACCAGCGGGGCATCAAGGTCACCATGGACGTGGTGCCCAACCACACCAGCTCGGCGCACCCGTGGTTTCAGACGGCGCTGCGCGCCGGGCCGGGCACCGACGCGCGCGAGCGCTACATCTTTCGCGACGGGCGCGGTGCCGGCGGGCTGCTGCCGCCGAACAACTGGAAATCGGTGTTCGGCGGATCGGCCTGGACCCGGGTGGTCGAGCCGGACGGCAAGCGCGGCCAGTGGTATCTGCACCTGTTCGACGTCGAGCAGCCCGACCTGAACTGGGACAACCCGGAGGTCTTCGACGACTTCGAAAAGACGCTGCGGTTTTGGCTGGAACGCGGCGTGGACGGTTTCCGCATCGACGTCGCACACGGGATGGCAAAGCCGCAAGACCTGCCGGACTCGCCCGAAGTCGGGAGCCGGGTGTTACACCACACCGACGACGACCCCCGCTTCAACCACCCGAGCGTGCACGCGATTCACCGCGATATCCGCACCGTCATCGACGACTATCCCGGCGCGGTGACCGTCGGCGAGGTGTGGGTCACCGACAATGCCCGGTGGGCCGAGTATCTGCGACCCGACGAACTGCATCTCGGCTTCAATTTCCGGCTGGCCCAGATCGCCTTCGACGCCACCGAAATTCACGACGCGGTGCGAAATTCTTTGGCGGCCACGGCTCTTGAGAATGCGACCCCGACGTGGACGCTGTCCAACCACGACGTGGGCCGCGAGGTCACCCGGTACGGCGACGGGACGATCGGGCTGCGCCGGGCGCGCGCGATGGCGATGCTGATGCTCGCGCTGCCGGGCGCGGTATTCATCTACAACGGCGAGGAACTTGGCCTGCCCGACGTGTTGGACCTGCCCGACGAGGTGCTGCAGGACCCGACATGGGAGCGGTCCGGACATACCGAACGCGGACGCGACAAGTGCCGAGTTCCGATTCCGTGGTCGGGCGATGCTCCCCCGTTCGGGTTCTCGACGTCAGCCGACACCTGGTTGCCGACGCCCGCCGATTGGGTGGCGCTGACCGTCGAAAATCAGGACGCGGACGCCGACTCGACGTTGTCGTTCTTCCGCCGCGCACTCGAATTACGCAGGCAAAGAAGCGAATTCGCGGGGACTGCCATCGATTTCCTGTCCGCGGCCAGCGATGCGGTGGTCTTTCGGCGTCGCGACGGCGGCCTCGTGTGCGTGTTGAACGCCGGCGATCGCCCGGTCGAGCTGCCGGCGGGCGAAGTCATCCTGGCCAGCGCGCCACTGGTCGACGGCGAACTGCCGCCGGACAGCGCGGCGTGGCTGGTCTAGCGAAGAGGCGAGCCAGCATCTCGATGCCCGCTGCTCTATATCTGGTACATGGCACCCTTTGCGTGGACAGTGATCGGAGCGGGTCCCGCGGGAGTTGCCGCGGTGGGAAGACTCCTTGATGCGGGAATCGCACCGGAAACGATTGCTTGGATTGATCCCGACTTTGCCGGTGGCGACATCGGGCAGAAATGGCGGCCGGTGTCGAGCAACACAATTGTCGGGACATTTCTTAGCTTCTTGAATCGCTCTCCGGCATTCCGGTTCTCGGAGGCACCTGCCATGCCGCTGCGGGAAGTCGACCCCGAGGAAACCTGTGCCCTCGCACTCGTCGCAGAACCATTGGTTTGGATCACCGAGCACCTGCGCGAGCGGGTCCAAACCTTTCAGACGACGGCAATCGCGCTGTCCTTGGCGCAGCGGCACTGGACGATTGAGACAAGCGAGCAGGAAGTCGCCGCGGAAAATGTGATCCTCGCCGTCGGAGCCATCCCGAAGAAACTCTGCCATCCGCACCTCGACGAGATTCCGGTCGAAGTGGCGCTTGATCCAGAAAAGCTGGCCCAGCAGCCGCTGGAGGGTGCGACGGTTGCCGTCTTCGGCTCGTCACACTCGTCGATGATCGCCTTGCCGCATTTGCTTCGCCATCCCGTCGAACGGGTGATCAACTTTTACCGGAGTCCGCTGAAATACGCGGTTTACCTTGACGATTGGATCTTGTTCGACGATACCGGCCTCAAGGGACGCGCGGCGGTGTGGGCCCGGGAAAATATCGACGGAACATATCCCGAACGGCTGGAGAGATGCTGGGTATCCGGCCCGGATTTCAAGGAGAAACTCCAAGCTTGCGATCGCGTTGTCTATACCGTCGGGTTCGAGCGGAGAAAGCTGCCCGACACGCCGCAATGGGGGCAGCTGGATTACAACCAGAGGAACGGAATTCTGGCCCCCGGGTTGTTCGGGCTGGGCATCGCGTTTCCGGAGTACGCGGAAGATCCCTACGGGTTCGGACAATATCGAGTGGGGCTGCAGAAGTTTATCGATTACCTGGACTCCGTTCTCCCCTTGTGGCGGCTCTACGGGCCCTGATGCGACCGCTTAAAATCGCCGTGATCCCGTCCCGGAACCCGACGCAGCACTCCGGTGCCTCACCGCAGCACCAGCGCTGCGTGGGCGCGGCGCCAGTACACCGACCCGAACCTGGCGTCGACACGCAGCCAGGCCGGCAGTATCCGGACGCGGATCGGCTCGTCGGCGGGGATCGCGCCCGAGGACTGCGGTAGGAAACCCATTGCGGTCAAAGCGAATATGCAGCGCATGGGCAGTCCGACGCTGACGTCGGCCGAGCTGACCCGGATCACCTCCTGGTCGAGCAGCGAAACCGGCGGGCCGTGGGAACCGCTGTGCTCCTTGGCCAGTTGTGTTCCTTGCTGCGCGAGGTCGAGCATGACCTTTGCCGGCACGTCGTCGAGATGGACGAAACCTGACTCCGGGGGGAGCGCACCTCGCCACGCCGAGTCCATCGCGAAGCCCGGGTCGACGTAGCCCGACGAATCCATGGCCGCCAGGCCGCGCGCCAAAGCGTCAGCGCCGACCGACAGGTCCTCGGGCCGCGCGGTGCCGGCCACCACACGACTGGCCAAAACGTCGAAACCCGTTGCCACCCAGGCGCTTACCAATTGGGCGGATCGAACGCGAAGCCGGATGATAGCCGTCTCGTCGAGCCGCCGCGCATGATCGACGAACGTAGCCAGATCCCGTCGGTGCGCCGAATCGCTGAGCCAGAGCCCTCGCTCGGCTCCGCCCCCCGCTTCCGCCGCTATTCCCTTAGCCACCGTTTTAAGTACTCCCGATGATGCGGCGCCAAACGCACCAGCCGCTGCTCGTCGATGTGGAAGGCGGCGAGCTGCGTCTCGGCGATGACCGCCGGTTTGGACTCGGGCTCCGCGGCGACCGAACGCACCTCGTAGCCCAACGTGAAGTCGACCGCCCGGAGCCGCTTGACCCACATCGCCACCTGCAACGGTGAATCGACCAGCCGCAGTTGACCTTTGTAGGTGACCCGCACGTCGGCGATCAGCAGTCCGGTGGTGGTGATGTCGGAGGCAAAAGCGTCACGCAGGAAGGGGACCCGGGCTTCTTCGAGGATGGTGACCATGGTCGCGTGGTTGATGTGCTGGTACATATCGATATCCGACCAGCGCACGGGAACAGGCGCGACGAATCCCACGGTCAACTCGACGATCCCCGTCCACTGGTGCGTGTCATGCGGCGGATCTGGCGCGCCGCCACGGACAGTGTGGCGAGGTCCTTCTCGCCACTTTCCCGCAGCTCGTCGAGGGTCCGGCGGGCACGCTCCACCCGGGAGGCGCTGATGTGTTCCCACTCGGCGATCTTCTCTTCGCCACTTTCCTCCGGCTCCCCCACCGCGAGCACGTCGAAACACAGCGCCCGCAACGACGCATAGATATCGTCACGAATCGCCAAGCGCGCCAACGCATGCCAGCGGTCATTCCGCGGCAGTTCGGACACCGCCGTCAACAGGCTGTCGGTGCCCAGCCGGTCCATCAGGGCGAAGTAGGTGTCGGCGACGTCGGCGGTATCGACCTCGGTGATGTCGGCGATGTCGATGATGTCGAGCAGGCTGTAGCGATACAACCCGGCCGCGACCCGGTAGGCCAGGTCTTCGGGCGCCCCCTGCGCCGCGAATTCCGCGGCTTCCTTTTCCACGATGGCCTTGTCGTCGCCGCGCAACCACTCCGACATGCGCGGCGTCAACGCCTTGACCTTGGCGGCGAACCGGTTGATTTCGGCACCGACGGCCAGCGGCTGTGGACGGTAGTTGAGCAGCCAACGTCCGGCGCGGTCGATCAGCCGCCGGGTATCCAGCGTCAACCGGTCTGACAGGGCAACCGGCAGATTCGCCGCGCGGATCCGGTGCCAGACGTGGCCGATACCGAATATGGCGTCCGTGGCGACATAGGTGCGCACCGCGTGAATGGGAGGCACGCCAACGTCTTCGGCGATCCGGAACGCGTAGCTGATGCCGGCGGTGTCCACCAGGTCGTTGACCAGCATGGTGGTGACGATCTCGCGGCGCAGCTGGTGCGACCGGATCTCGGGGGTGAAGCGTTCGCGCAGCGGCGTCGGAAAGTATCGCGGCAGCCTGGACGCGAACACATCGAGGTCCGGAAGGTCGGTGGTCAACAGCTCCTCTTTGAGAGCCAGCTTGACGTGCGCCATCAACGTCGCGAGCTCGGGCGAGGTGAGCCCCAGGCCCATGTCGGTGCGGCGCGCAATCTCCTTCTCGGACGGCAGCGCTTCCAGTTCGCGGTTGACGCCGCGCTCGGCCACCAGGTAGGCGATCTGCATCGCATGCACCGGCAGCAGGCTTGGCGCGTTGGCGCGACTGGTGCCCATCAGGTCGTTTTGGTCCTCGTTGTCGGCGAGCACCAGCTGCGCTACCTCGTCGGTCATCGACTCCAGCAGCTCTTTACGTTCCTCGACTTTGACCTTGCCGGCGGTGACCAGCGCGTCGATCAGGATCTTGATGTTGACCTCATGGTCGGAGCAGTCCACGCCGGCGGAGTTGTCCATCGCGTCGGTATTGATCCGGCCGCCCGCCAGGTCGAATTCGACGCGGCCCAATGCCGTCACGCCGAGATTGCCGCCCTCGCCGATTACCTTGGCGCGCACCTGGTTCCCATTGACCCGCACCGGATCATTAGCACGATCGCCGACATCGGCGTCGGACTCCGATTCGGCTTTGACGTAGGTGCCGATGCCACCGTTGAAGAGCAGATCCACCGGTGCCTGCAGGATGGCTCGCATGAGGTTGGGCGGGGCCATCTCGCTGACGTCGCCGTCGATGCCGAGCGCGCTGCGGACTTGCGCGCTGATCGGAATGGCCTTCTGCTCGCGGCTGTACACCCCGCCGCCGCGGCTGATCAGCGACTTGTCGTAATCGTCCCAACTGGACCGGGGTAGGGCGAACATCCGCTGACGTTCCACCCACGACGACGCGGGGTCGGGGTCCGGGTCGAGGAAGATGTGCCGGTGGTCGAATGCGGCGATCAGCCTGATGTGCTTGCTCAGCAGCATGCCGTTGCCGAACACGTCGCCGCTCATATCGCCGACGCCGACGACGGTGAAGTCCTCGGTCTGCGTATCGACGCCCATCTCCCGGAAGTGCCGTTTGACGGCTTCCCAGGCGCCTTTGGCGGTGATGCCCATGGCCTTGTGGTCGTAGCCCACGGATCCGCCTGAGGCGAACGCGTCCCCTAGCCAGAACCCGTAGGACTTGGCGACATCGTTGGCGATGTCGGAGAACGTGGCGGTGCCTTTGTCGGCGGCGACGACGAGGTAGGCGTCGTCGCCGTCGCGCCGCACCACCTGCGGCGGCGGGATTACCTTACCGGTGTTGTGGTCGACGTTGTCGGTGATGTCCAGCAGCCCCGAAATGAAAAGTTGGTAGCACGCAACGCCTTCGGCACGGGTGGCGTCGCGGTCGACGGCCGCGTCGCCGGTCGACAGCGGCGGCCGCTTGAGCACGAAACCGCCCTTGGCTCCGACCGGCACGATGACGGCGTTCTTCACCGCCTGCGCCTTGACCAGGCCCAGGATCTCGGTGCGGAAGTCGTCGCGGCGGTCCGACCAACGCAGGCCGCCGCGCGCCACATGGCCGAACCGCAGGTGCACGCCCTCCACGCGGGGCGAGTACACGAAGATCTCGAACTTCGGACGCGGCAGCGGCAGCTCGTCGATCAGCTGCGCGTTGAGCTTGAGCGACAGCACATTTCGACTGCGGGCCGAATCCTGGTGTGTCACGAAGTGATTGGTGCGCAGGGTGGCCTGAACGAGCGACGCGAACGCGCGCAGGATGCGGTCGGTGTCCAGGCCCACCAGTGCGTCGATGTCGGCGGCCACCGCGGCGGCAGCCGCTTGCGCGTCGCGGCCGGTCGCCGACCCCGCGGGATTGGGGTCGAACAGCGCCTCGAACAACGTGACCAGCGAGCACGCGGTCGAAGGATGTTCGTTGAGCACCGATTCGATGTGTGATTGGCTGTAGGGAAAACCCGCCTGCCGCAAGTACTTTGCATACGCTCGCAACAGCACCACTTGTTGCCAGTTCAGTCCGGCGCGCATGACCAGTTCGTTGAGGCGGTCGATCTCGACGCGGCCGTGCCAGATCGCGGTGACCGCGTCGGCGAAGCGCTGCGCACCGGCGTCCCGCTCTGCGGCCGAGGACGCCAGCGGGATGGTGGGATGCGGGGAGATCTTGAACTGGTAAATCCAGACCGGCAGGCCGTCGGGCCGGGTGACGCTGAACGGTCGCTCTTCGAGCACGACGACGCCCATGCTCTGCAGCATCGGCAGCAGCTCGCTCAAGGAGGCGGTACACCCGCCCAGGAACCAGGTCAGCTGGGCTACCCCTTGCTCATCGCGCTCGGAGAACACCAATTTGACCGAATCAGGGGTCAGCTCTTTGATGATGGCGATCTGCTCGATGGCGTCGGCCGGGTTCACCGCCTGCTTATAGGCCTCGGAGAACGCGCCGGCGTAATGCTCGGCGTCGGCCAGCGAGACCGGACCCTCCGAGAGGGTTGAGGTGGCACCGGTCAGCCGGTCGCCCCATGTCCGCGCCGCCTCGGTCAGTAGCGCTTGGATCCGGATCCGGTTGGCTTCGGAGACATCGACGCTGCCGGGCGCGGAATCTTCGGGCAGCCGTACCATGAAATGCATTAGTGCCCAAGGTGATTCGCTAACACGCGCGGTGAATTCTAGTCGCGTCCCACCAAATTCGCGGACCAGGATGTCCTCGATCTTCAAGCGCACCGGCGTGGTGTAGCGATCGCGTGGCACATACACCAGGCAGGAGACGAAGAACTGCAGCCTATCCGCCCGCAGGAATAGCAGCGCTCGGCGCTGGGATCCGAGATCGATCACGGCCTTCGCCATCGCCAGCAGCCGCTCGGCGCTCAGCGTGAAGAGTTCCGGCCGGGGAACGGTCTGGATGACGTCAAGCAGTAGCTGGCCCGGGTGGCTGGGGTCGCTGCGAGCCAGATCCAGCGCCTCACGGACCCGGCGCGAGATCGTCGGGATTTCCAGGACGTCGGCGTTCATCGCAGCGACGGTGAAAAGCCCGACGAAACGATGCTCGAGAACTTGCTTGCCGCCGTTGTTGTCGAGATATTCGCGAACCGCGATGGCATACGGGTAGGCGCCGTACCGCAGGTAGCTGCCCACGGCGGCTTGCGCCAAGACCAGTAGTTTGTCGTCGTCGGTAAGCCGTGGCCGGGAACCGCTGCGTGCGCGCAGCACGCCGAGGCCACTCGACCCGTCGCCGATGACCAGAGCGTCCTGCACCCGGCAGGGCTGGTACCCCAGCAGCAGGAAATTTCCCCTGTCCAGCCAGCGCAACAGGTCGGCGACGTCCTCGCGATCCGGTGCGGCAAAGCGTCCTTCGGTGTTGGCGTCGACGCGCGCGGCCAGGTCGCCAAGGATGGTGATCATCGCGGCCGCGTCGACGGCGACGCGCTGGACGTCGACCAGGACCTTGGGCAGCAGGCGTTCAACCTCGGCCAGAGCCGTGCGATCGACGGAGGGCACGAGCTTGACGTAGATCCACGCCTCGCCGACGTACGGCGATGTGCCTTCGGCCTTGGGTTCGACGCTGAGCAGCTCGCCGGTCGGGCTGCGGTGCACCTCGAAGACCGGGGTCATGATGGCCGTGTAGAACACCCCGAGCCGGTGTAGCAGGACGGTGACCGAATCCATCAGCATGCTGCCGTGGTCGGTGACCACCTGCAGCGCCGGGCCGAATCCCCCGGCTTCGTCGGCCGGGTAGACGCACACACAGCTGTCGCCCGCGGCACGGTGTTGGCCGAGCCGATAGTGCGCAGCCAGCATGGGCGCCGTCACCAACGAGGCAGGATCCGCTGAGCCGGACGGCCCGTCGTCGGCCGGTCCGCGATAGCTGTCCAGGTAGGCCTTGGAGATCCATTGGGGAATGTCGTTGCTCTGCGTGAATTTCCACGCGACATCTTGCTTAGCACCGGGATCGATCGTCATACCGATTGCTCCCAACTCGCGAATACACCGGCTCGATTGCCCCACTCCTCAGCGGCCATCCCGGCCGCATCGTCGCGAGGCTGTAGCAGAGCTGACCTTAGTCGCGTGTCAGCTTGCGGTGGGTCACTCTGTGCGGACGCGCCGCCTCAGCCCCGAGCCTGTCCACCTTGTTTTCTTCGTATGCGCCGAAGTTGCCCTCGAACCAGAACCATTTGGCCTCGTTGTCGTCATCGCCTTCCCAAGCCAGGATGTGCGTGCAGGTCCGGTCCAGGAACCAGCGATCGTGCGAAATCACCACCGCGCAGCCGGGGAATTGCTCGAGAGCGTTCTCCAGCGAGCTCAGCGTTTCGACGTCCAGGTCGTTGGTTGGCTCGTCCAGCAGAATGAGGTTGCCGCCCTGCTTGAGCGTCAGTGCCAGGTTGAGCCTGTTGCGTTCGCCTCCAGACAGCACGCCGGCCGGCTTTTGCTGGTCGGGACCCTTGAAGCCGAACGCCGACACGTAGGCCCGCGACGGTACCTCGGTGTGGCCGACCTCGATGTGGTCGAGCCCATCCGAGACCACTTCCCACACTGTCTTTTTCGGATCGATACCGGCGCGGGCTTGGTCTACGTAACTCAGCTTGACGGTCTCTCCGACCTTGACGGTGCCGCTGTCCGGCTCCTCGAGCCCGACGATGGTTTTGAACAGTGTGGTCTTGCCGACGCCGTTGGGACCGATGACGCCGACAATCCCGTTGCGGGGCAGGGTGAAGGAAAGATCCTTGATCAGGGTGCGTCCATCGAAGCCCTTGTCGAGGTGCGCGACCTCGACAACCAGGTTGCCCAGTCGGGGCCCG